>CAYSPL010000004.1:0-136001 GCA_964432915.1 uncultured Maribacter sp. | reverse complement strand
GCCAATAGCTACCGAAATTTGAAAGAGACCAAACAAGCGGCCTCAATCTATGCCCGTTACGAGTATTTGTTGAACGAGGGTTTTATGGAAGTGGATACGGCTGGTTTTGGACCAATTATTTACAGGGAATTCAATAATCTTTTGATGTTGAACAAAGAAGCTGTTGTCGAGGGAAGAAAAGCCAAAAAGCTTTTTGTGGCAGAGGAGGAATTTGAAGGAACCCGATTGGTTTTTGAATGGAATGACAGTGAAGCCGAATTCGAACTGCAGTTTGTGAACCCAGGAAATCAATACCACATGTGGAAACATAGTTTGGCCGATAATGTTGAGGTTATTGAGCGTGAAAAAGAATTTGGGTATAATACTACTGAATATCTGATGGATGGCTCCTTGCCGGGTACATGGAAAATAAATGCAAACTATTTGGGCAACAAAAGTCTATCACCAACTTATCTTAAGGCTACAGTTTACCATAACTACGGATCCAAAGCTCAACGAAAAGAAATAAAGCTCTTTAAATTGATGCTCAAAAATGTGAATCAAGAACTTTTTGAATTGAATATAAGTTCAAGAGTGAATTAAACCTGTAAAACCCCCAAATTAAATGTCTTTTCAATTGGCGCATGATTAGCAGCTTCTATACCCATACTGATCCATTTACGGGTTTCCGTTGGTTCAATTATGGCATCCGTCCATAATCGTGCGGCCGCATAGTAGGGCGATACTTGATTGTCATACCTGCTTTTGATCTTGTTGAAGAGTTCTTTCTCTTTGGTCTCAGTGATTTTTTCGCCTTTCTTTTCCAATGATGCTTTTTCGATCTGCAAGAGTACTTTAGCAGCCGAATTTCCACTCATGACGGCCAATTCAGCACTCGGCCAGGCCACAATCAGTCTGGGATCATAGGCCTTACCACACATGGCGTAATTACCTGCACCGTAACTATTTCCGATAACCACCGTAAACTTTGGAACAACCGAATTACTTACCGCATTGACCATTTTAGCACCGTCTTTGATTATTCCCCCATGCTCACTTTTGCTACCGACCATAAAACCGGTAACATCCTGTAAAAAAACCAAGGGTATTTTCTTTTGATTGCAATTGGCGATAAATCGGGTTGCCTTGTCTGCGGAGTCGGAATAAATGACCCCCCCAAACTGCATTTCGCCCTTGGCATTTTTGACCACCTTGCGCTGATTGGCCACAATACCAACCGCCCAACCATCAATTCTAGCGTAACCTGTGAGTATGGTTTTGCCATAATCTTCTTTGTATTCTTCAAAATCAGAATCATCAACCAAGCGATTAATAACTTCTTTCATATCGTATTGTTCAGCACGAGAGGCAGGTACAATACCATAAATTTCGTCCAGTTTCTCCTTTGGTTTTTTTGATTGCCCGCGATTGAACCCCGCTGAATCAAAGTCCCCAATTTTACTGACTATGTTTTTTATGGTGTCCAAAGCATCTTTATCATCTTTCGCTTTATAATCCGTGACTCCGCTGATTTCGCAGTGGGTTGTGGCACCACCAAGGGTTTCGTTATCTATGGTTTCGCCAATAGCCGCTTTTACCAAATAGCTTCCCGCCAGAAAAATACTTCCGGTTTTATCAACTATCAGGGCTTCATCGCTCATTATTGGTAGGTAGGCTCCCCCTGCAACACAACTTCCCATAATGGCCGAAATTTGAGTGATTCCCATGCTGCTCATAATAGCATTGTTTCTAAAGATGCGACCAAAATGTTCCTTATCAGGAAAAATCTCATCCTGCATGGGCAGATAAACTCCTGCACTATCCACTAAATAAATGATGGGCAATTTATTTTCGATGGCCAGTTCTTGTGCTCTCAAATTCTTTTTTCCCGTAATGGGAAACCACGCACCGGCTTTTACCGTTGCGTCATTTGCAACCACTATGCATTGTTTGCCTGAGACATGACCTATTTTCACTACAACCCCACCACTCGGACAACCTCCATGTTCTTCATACATGCCTTCGCCGACCAAGGCTCCGATTTCGATACTATTTTTATCTGAATCCAACAAATAAGCGATTCGCTCACGTGCCGTCATTTTGCCTTTTGAATGGTGTTTTTCAATCCGTGATTTGCCACCACCCAATTTTACCTTGACCAAGCGTTTTTTAAGCTCTGAGACCAACATTTTATTGTGGTCTTCATTTTTATTGAATTTAAGATCCATTCAGCAGTTTTCTTTGTGAATCAAAGATAAGAAGAGAATTTGATTACATTTGGTAAAACTCAATTTTCGATAATGAAAGACAAAATACGATGGGGAATTGTTGGTCCTGGTAAAATTGCCAAAAGTTTTGCTGATGATCTTCAATTAGTAGATGGCGGCATGCTGAATGCCGTGGCTTCAAGGAGTTTAGATCGCGCTCAAGAGTTTGCCAAAAATTATGATGCCCCCCATTCCTTTGGTTCTTATGAAGAACTTTTCAAATCAGATACCGTTGATGTGATCTACGTCGCCACGCCTCATACATCACATTGCGAGTTGACTTTGAAAGCATTGAGCAGTGGCAAGGCGGTTCTATGTGAAAAGCCCATGGGTATTGACAAAAATGAGGTGGAGCAAATGATAAACGTTGCGAAGCAAAATGGTGTTTTTTTGATGGAAGGTCTTTGGAGCAGGTTCAACCCGACGATCAATAAAGTCAAACAATTAATAGACGAAGGTGTTATCGGAAAGCTGGAATATCTTCATGCCGATTTCGCTTTTTATGCACTTGATCGAGATGAAAAAGGAAGGTTATTGAACCCTGATTTGGCAGGAGGTTCATTGCTTGATATAGGTATTTATCCGATATTTCTATCCTACTTGTTAATGGGAATGCCGAGAAAAATCAAGGCAAGTTCCAGATTCTATAAAACGGGGGCTGAAATACAGACCTCCATGATTTTTGAATATGAAGATGCCCAAGCGATTCTGTTCAGCGGCCTTACCTCTAAAAGTGAGATGCGAGCCGAAATTTCGGGTCAAATAGGATCACTTTTTTTGCATCCGCGCTGGCATGAATCCAACGGATACACACTTGAAAAAGATGGTGAAATAAAAGATTATGATCTGCCTCGATTGGGGTTGGGTTACCCCCATGAAATTGAAGAAGTTCATAACTGTTTGAATAACGGTCTAGTCGAAAGCAAGTTATGGAGCCATCAAAATAGTTTGGATTTGATTTCGCTTTTGGATGCGGTTCGAAAGCAAACAGGAATTACCTTTCCATTTGAGCAATAAAACAGATATTTAGATTAAGATTTCTTGTTTTTTTCCGATATTTGACCTTACCACTAAAGAACCAACAAACCAATTTTGAGATTATGGGAATGAACAAAAATACCGTCTTGGCCTGGGCCACTTTTATCATGATAATTGTGGGTCTGGCATTGATTGCACTCGGTGCTTTCAGATACGATGATGTCGCCGGTTGGGGTTTTGCCTCAGTAGGTATAGGGTTTTTCGCAATTGCATGGGTCTTTAATGCATTAAAGGGAAGAGTCTAAAATAATTGAAAACCCATTTTCGGTACAATTAATTTCTAATAATCCTTCCCGATAGCTATTGGGGCCAACTTTCTAACAATCCATTTTATGTCTGACGATAAAAAAGTCATTTTTTCTATGTCTGGGGTTACCAAAACCTTCAAGACGGCCAATACTCCAGTTCTAAAAAATATTTATTTAAGTTTTTTCTACGGGGCCAAAATCGGAATTCTAGGTCTGAATGGTTCAGGTAAATCAACTTTATTGAAAATTATCGCTGGGGTTGACAAGAATTATCAGGGTGATGTGGTGTTCTCTCCCGGATATAATGTGGGCTATTTAGAGCAAGAACCACAGCTTGATGAAAACAAAACGGTTTTGGAGGTGGTGAAAGAAGGGGTCGCGGAAACCGTGGCAATCTTGGATGAATACAATAAAATCAATGATATGTTCGCACTTCCGGAAGTCTATGAAGATGCGGACAAGATGCAAAAGCTGATGGACAAGCAGGCCGGCCTTCAAGATCAAATTGATGCTTCAAATGCATGGGAGTTGGATACCAAACTTGAAATTGCAATGGATGCCCTGCGTACGCCAGACCCAGAGAAAAAAATAGGTGTTTTGTCAGGAGGGGAGCGAAGAAGGGTTGCCCTTTGCCGTCTGCTTTTGCAAGAACCTGAAGTATTGTTATTAGATGAACCTACCAACCATTTGGATGCGGAGTCTGTTCATTGGTTGGAACATCATTTGGCACAGTATAAAGGAACCGTTATTGCCGTTACACACGATCGATATTTTTTGGATAATGTCGCCGGTTGGATTTTGGAATTGGATAGAGGAGAGGGCATACCATGGAAAGGAAATTATTCAAGTTGGTTGGACCAAAAGTCAAAGCGTTTGGCCCAAGAAAGCAAACAGGCCTCAAAACGTCAAAAGACGCTTGAGCGAGAGTTGGATTGGGTGCGCCAAGGGGCAAAGGGTAGGCAGACCAAACAAAAGGCACGACTTAAAAACTATGATAAATTAATGAGTCAAGATCAAAAACAACTTGATGAAAAATTGGAGATATACATTCCAAATGGCCCGCGTTTAGGTACCAATGTCATTGAATGTGTTGGTGTGAGTAAAGGCTATGATGATAAACTACTCTATGAAGATTTGAATTTTAAATTGCCTCAAGCCGGAATTGTTGGCGTGATTGGCCCCAATGGAGCAGGTAAAACCACCATTTTCAGAATGATTATGGGAGAAGAAAAGCCTGATAGTGGAGAATTCAAAGTAGGAGACACTGCCAAAATAGCTTACGTGGATCAAAGTCATTCAAACATAGATCCCGATAAAACCATTTGGCAGAATTTCAGTGATGAACAAGAGCTAATAATGATGGGCGGGCGTCAAGTAAATTCAAGAGCATATTTGAGCCGCTTCAACTTTTCAGGTAGTGAACAGAATAAAAAGGTAAACATGTTATCGGGTGGAGAGCGTAATCGTTTGCACTTGGCCATGACTTTGAAAGAAGAAGGCAATGTCTTGCTTTTGGATGAGCCTACTAATGATTTGGATGTCAATACATTAAGGGCATTGGAAGAAGGTTTAGAGAACTTTGCGGGTTGTGCTGTGGTTATCTCTCACGACCGTTGGTTCTTAGATCGAATTTGCACGCACATACTTGCCTTTGAAGGCGATTCGCAAGTGTACTTTTTTGAGGGTTCTTTCTCTGATTACGAAGAGAATAAAAAGAAACGTTTGGGGGGCGATTTGATTCCAAAAAGAATCAAGTACAAAAAATTGATTCGTTGATTTTCGATCTTTTTAAAGGGTCAATTTCATTTTGACATTGCTTCTCGCGTAGGGCAGGTCTTTTTCCAACGCAATATCTTGAAACCCGAATTTCCGATAGACATGCAGTGCGGTTGGTAACTTGGTGCTAGAATACAGCACTAGAGCTTCCCAGTTATGTTCCTTCGCAAAGTTCACGGCAAAACAAAGTAACTTCTGGCCTGACTTTAGCCCTTGATATTCTGGGCTTACGGCCATTTTTCCTAATTCGAAAATATTTGGTGCATAGGGAATTAAAGAAAAACAACCAATGGTTTCTCCATTTAATTCTGCCATAAAAATATATCCTCCCTTATCTAAGATGGATTCCTTGCAATTGTTCAATAAAAGCCGGTCTTTATCCTCAACATGAAAGTATTTTTCCAACCAAGCGATATTCAGTTCTCTAAAGGCTTCCTGATGTTTGGGTTGATATGAAACTATTTGAAGGTCCATAAAAGTATCATTTTCAATGCTCTAATGTAGTCTTTCGCTGGCTTAAGAAGGTTTGTTTCTGATTTTTTTTCATGCTAAAAAATCCAAGAGCAATCTGTTGCCGTATATAGAATGTTACTAACAGAAATATAAAATATAACATTGTATTTTTTAATTATTCCATTATGACAGAAACAAAGAACAACAACGGATTAAAGGTATTAGCCGGCTTACTTGGGGTGGTTTTACTTGGCGTCATTATCTACACGGTTAGTCTTTACCAAGATAAGAAAAAGAATGAGCTTGCTCTTACCCAGGAAAAAGATTTGGTTGTCGAAGATTTGAACAGTTTGAAATCAGAATACGATAAAGCTATTCTTGAAAGCAATGCAACAAACGAAGAACTGGTGTCTGCTCGTGATAATATCGCGCGTTACATTGATTCGGTTAAAACCATGAAAGCCGATATCTCTTCTTTATCAAGATATAGAAGACAAGTAGGCGTTTTGAAGAAAGAAAGAGAGCAACTTTTAAAGCAGGTTGATTCGCTACAACGTTCGAATACATTCATTGCAATGCAGCGTGATTCAACCTATAGTGAATTGGAAAAACAAACTGTTTTCAATGATTCTTTGGTTGTTCAAAACACGAATTTGGCCGATGTGGTTGCAAAAGGATCTGCTTTGAATCTGACCACATTCAAAGTTGATGCGGTTAAAGAAAGAAATAGCGGTAAGTTGGTTTCTACGTCAAGAGCCAAGTCTACTGATAAATTGAAAATTTGCTTTACGGTGGCCAATAACGTGATTGCCCAGGCAGGTGATCGAGAGTTCTTTTTAGAGGTTCTTGATCCACAAGGTAATGTTTTAGGGGAAAGCTACAGCAAAACCAATGAAAATGGTGGTTCAATTACCTATAGTAAAGGAACGAGTTTCTACTATGAAAATAGTGCTCTTGATGTTTGCGATTACATTAGCACTCCTGCAGGAGGTTTTCAAAAAGGAAATTACATGGCCAACATCTATGATAATAAATTGAAATTATTGGGTAACGTGAAGTTCATGTTGAAATAAAAAGACACTATCCATTACAGAAAAAGGGTCAATCTTCAGATTGACCCTTTTTTACTTTACATATTTAAAAGTTCTATTTCAGCGAGCCTACCATATCTTCAGGTTTAACCCAAGCATCATATTCTTCAGCGGTAACATAACCGAGGTTAATCGCCTCGGTCTTTAATGTTGTACCATTTTTATGAGCTGTATTGGCTATTTCAGCGGCTTTATAATAGCCGATTTTGGTATTCAAAGCGGTTACCAACATCAGCGAATTGTTCAGAAGCTCTTTTATGACTTCATGATTAGGTTCGATACCCATAGCACAGTTTTCATTGAAACTATCGCAAGCGTTACCAATCAATTCTGCCGACTGTAATATGTTTGCTGCCATCATGGGCTTGAAGACATTCAGTTCATAATGCCCTTGCGTGCCACCAACAGTAACGGCAACATCATTGCCCATAACTTGGGCGCAGACCATGGTCAAGGCTTCGCATTGTGTGGGGTTTACTTTTCCAGGCATAATCGAACTACCCGGTTCGTTGGCTGGTATAATGATTTCACCTATTCCTGATCTTGGCCCAGAGGCCATCATTCTTATGTCATTGGCGATTTTGTTCAAAGAGACGGCCAACTGTTTAAGAGCTGCATGACTTTCCACAATGGCATCGTGGGCGGCCAATGCCTCAAATTTATTGGCTGCGGTCACAAAGGGTAAACCCGTGAAATCTGCTATGTATTTGGCGACCAAAACATCATAACCTTTGGGGGTGTTCAGTCCAGTTCCCACGGCGGTGCCACCTAATGCAAGCTGACCTAAATGATCCAAAGTGTTATTCAGCGCTTTTAAACCATGATCTAGTTGGGAAACGTAACCCGAAAATTCTTGCCCAAGGGTTAGGGGAGTGGCATCCATTAAATGTGTGCGTCCAATTTTTACAACATTCTTGAAGTCTTTGGCTTTTTTATTTAAAGTGTTTCTCAAAGCGGTAACCCCCGGAATGGTCACTTCAACAATCTTTTTATACGCCGCAATGTGCATTCCCGTGGGAAAAGTATCATTTGAGCTCTGTGATTTATTTACATCGTCATTGGGTTGAATGGTTTTATCACCTTCCCCTATTTTTTTGCCTACCATTTCATGTGCGCGATTGGCAATGACTTCATTCACGTTCATATTACTCTGTGTGCCAGATCCTGTTTGCCAAATGACCAATGGAAATTGGTCATCATGCTTTCCTTCAAGAATTTCATCACAAACGGCGGCAATCAAGTCTCGTTTTTCTTCCGTCAGTACACCTAGTTCACAATTGGTGTGGGCTGCCGCCTTTTTTAGATAGGCAAAACCGTATACAACATCCAAGGGCATTGAACCCGCCGGGCCAATTTTGAAATTATTTCTTGACCGTTCCGTTTGGGCTCCCCAATATTTATCAGAGGGTACTTTGACCTCGCCCATGGTATCTTTCTCTATTCTGAAACTCATGCTAGCTGTTTTTGACAACTACAAAGTTAGCGGTTTACAGCTTTTTGAGGAGGCATACCATATAATTATTTTTTTGACGTTTGATTTGCAGTATGTATTCTTTTCAAAGTATCTTTGTAACAGAAAAATTGATGATTATGTTTGAATTTGACCAATATTTGGGATTTTTAGCATTTTTGACCATCTTGACCATAGGGTTTTGGTTGATGATTTTTTTATTGACTTTTGTGGTGCCCTATTGGTTATTTGGTAACATCAAAGAACTTTTAAAAGAAAAGCGCGATAAGAAAAAAGCTGCGCGAAACTCATAAAGAAAAGGAAGCTAAATGCTTCCTTTTTTTATCATTATTTAAATCAACTTCAAAATTCTTCGCCATCACCTTCGTCATATCTTTGTCTATTTCGACCATTACGTTTTTTCTGATTGATTCTATAAACGAATGAAAGATTGATTTGTCGCACACGCCACTGAAACTCACTTTCAGATGTAAAAAAAGGTGTTTGGGTAAAAGACATTCGTTTTCTTGAATTCAGTAAATCACTTACGCTCAGGGCTAGGGTCCCTTTGTCTTTCAACACATCTTTACTAAAGGCTAGATTAAGAGAGAAGATACCTTTACTTCTGGTTTGCGCATTTTCTCTAGGCCCGCGATAAAATGCATTAGTTTGCCAATCGATTTTACCGGGAAGTGTCACTTTTGAACTAAAACGTGAAAACCAACTGGTGTTTTTGGCACCAAAATCAACACCATTGTAAATACCCTCTGAATTAAACTGAAAAAAATTAAAACTTCCATTGATTCGCCACCATTTTGCAGGATTGTAGAGGAGACCTAATTCTGCCCCGATACGTTCGTTAGTAGACAAATTTATTGGGAGCGAACGAATGATTGCAATCCCATCTGAAGTCAATTGGCCAGTCTCTTCCTGAATTCTTGAAAATGAATTTGTTTCTTTTTGATAGTATATTGAAGAAGTCAAAGTTAATTTTTTCCATCTTTTCAAATAACCTAGGTCGTACGCATTGGCGAAGGCAGGGTCTAAATCAGGATTTCCTTGAAAAACGTTGGTTCTACTTGAACGGGAGGGGAAAGGGTTGATGAAATACCCTCTCGGTCTATTAATACGTCGATTAAATCCCAGGGTAATATTTTCATTTTCTTCAAGCTCATAGGTAAGGTTGATTGTGGGAAAAAGACCCAAATAATTCTTATCAAAATCAAGATCTATCTCGGGCCCTAAGATTTCCACTAAGGTTGCTGTGTCAACCCCAGTGACCTCTCCTTTGAGTTGCGTATTTTCTAGACGAAGACCTAAAAGAAAGGAAAAACTTTTCCCGAGTTTGTTTCCATATTGTGTGTATAGTGCGTTAATGTTCTGATTGAAAACAAATCGATTTGTTAATCCTAAGTTCGGCTCAAAAAGTCCGGTAGCTAGGTTCAATTCTTCTAGGGCAAAATCTGTATCGTTTTCTTCAAAATTACCTCGATACCCTGCTTCAAATTGCGCCTCACCCATCGGAAGCACGTAGTCTATTTGAAACAATACCTCATTCTGTTCTTCAAGCTCATTGATGTTTTCGCTAGCTATCGCTTCTGTATCAGGAAAGGTATTGTTTTCTACAATCGTGGTTGGCTTAATTTCTTCATCATAAGAAAATTGAAAATCGGCAGTTAGCTTATGACCCTTATCATTAATGTCATTGTTGTAATTCAGTGACAATTGATAACTTTTTTCATCTTCAACTTCCTTTTCTCTTCTTAAGGTTCTGCTATCGATATCACTTGATACAAAACGACTCGTGTTATTTTCTGTGATATCTTCTCCATCGTTAAGACGCCCAAAAGCACTAACCGTTATTGAAGAGGTTTCAGTTAAGAAGAATTCAATACCCAAATTGGCGTTAAAACCACTGTTATTTCTATTAATATCGCGCTCTTCAATGATTCTATCAAATGCACCATTGAAATAGGTGTTATCGAAAAGTGCATTTCCTGGCCCTTTTCTATAGCGATAACCAATGGTGGTAAAGACATTGAATTTGTCAGTGCGTAAATTGAGGTTTGGTGTAATGGAAAAGACATCAGGATTGCCCACAGTTGTATTTATGGTGCCATTGAAACCTCGTGTTTTTTCTTTCTTTAAAACGATATTCAAGATGCCGGCGGTTCCTTCTGCATCGTAGCGAGCGGATGGACTGGTAATTACTTCAACTTTTTCAATTGCATCAGCGGGCAATTGCCGTAGGGCATCTGTAGACCCGAACCCGGCAAGGGCAGAGGGTCTGCCGTTTATTAAAATTCTAACATTACCGTTTCCTCGAAGGGCTATTGCCCCATCAACATCAACGGTAACAGATGGAATGTTATCTAAAGCATCGCTAATGGTGGCTCCACTATTGGTCAAATCCTTACCTACATTATATATTTTTTTATCGAGACGTAGTTCAACAGTTGTTCTTTCACCCACCACTTCAACACTCTCCAATTGCTCTGCATCGACCGAAAGTTTAACAGTGCCTAGATCTGTTGATTGTCGAAATAATTGTTCTTTTAGTTCGTAGGTTTTATAGGAAAGATATTCAATACGCACATTGTACCGGCCAGGAAAAGTCTCCACATCGAATTTGCCGGTCTCATCTGTAATTCCACCCGTAATACGATCCGGATTTCTGAGGCTTTGTAATACTAAAGTAGCGTATTCAAGAGGTTGATTGGTCTCTGCATCTAAAACAGTACCGGTTATTTTAATGGGTGTTGGTCTTTGTCCTCCTTGTCCCTTCGGTCTTTGTGAATAGGTTGTAAAAGCTATTAAAAACATTGCTAGGGCAAGGAGTCTTTTCATATTATTCTTTGGTTTTTTTCTTTTTCTTTTTTCTCTTTTTTTCCGCTTTTTTCTGATTTCTTATGGTCTGCGCTACCCCCTCTTTCTGCATTTTCACAAAGGCTTCATATTTTTCAAGAGGGAGTCCTGCTTTTAGTTCTGCATCTTGCCGCTCAGTGATTTTCGTATACACCTCTTTCATTTTTTGTGGTGGCAATTCCAAAATACGTGCTTCAATTCGCTCTTGCACATATTTTTTCAAAACTGAACTCAAAATAGCCGTTTCAAACTCATCAAGACCCAAGGCCTCAACAATTGAAGGCATTTCGCCATCTACAATTTCCTCTGCAGTCTTTGGTTTTGGTGGTTCAGCAGGAGTTTCTGCTTGCGGAATTCCCCGACCACGGCCTAAACCACGACCGTATCCTCCATATCCATATCCACCACCGCCATAACCGTATCCTCCTTGGCCATAGCCGAATTGCCCTTGAACTTCTGCAAAAACAGTTAAGACTAAAAAAAGTGCGACCAGGTATTTGAATTGAGCTTTCATATGAGAATGACTTTGTTTTGACCTAATATTTTGAAAAGGGTTTAATTGTATTTTACCTAAAATAATGATAAACCTGCGAGCAACAAATGTACCACATTCTGTAATCCATTAAAAACATGATGCTGGGCAGCATCAAATAATGCTATGAATTAATTCTGGAGGTCTTCCAATGACCGCTTTATCTCCGTTAATGACAATTGGTCTTTCAATGAGTTTAGGAAATTGGATCATGGCGTCAATGATTTCATCATCTGTCAATTTTTTTCCCTTGAAATTATCTTTCCAAATAGCTTCATTTTTGCGCAATAATTTTTCTGGGGAAATTCTCAGCTGGCGAATCACATTTTGCAATTCTTCTTTTGAAGGTACTTTTTCCAAATAAAGGATGATCTCATGGTCTTTTCCAGATTTTTCAAGTATTTGAAGTCCTTCTCTAGATTTTCTACACCTTGGGTTATGATATATTTTAATCATTTATCGGATTTTCAGAATATTGGATTCTTAGATTATTGGGATAGATTACTCATCCTCCTTCTGCCCCATTGCCATTAAATAAGCTTTTAAAAAACGGTTGATGTCGCCATCCATAACCGCATCTACATTGCCTGTTTCTTCTGCAGTTCTGACATCTTTCACCAATTTATAAGGATGCATCACATAATTGCGAATCTGCGAACCCCACTCAATTTTCATTTTTGAGGATTCTATTTCTTGACGCGCCTCCATCTTTTTTCGCAGCTCTATTTCATACAATTGTGATTTGAGCATTTTCATGGCCGTTGCTCTATTGTCATGCTGCGATCTTGAATCGGAACATGAAATTTGAATGCCCGTTGGCTTGTGTACCAACTGCACCTTGGTTTCCACTTTATTGACGTTTTGCCCACCCGCACCACTAGATCTGGCCGTGGTTATTTCAACATCTGCAGGATTCACATGAATTTCGATGGAATCATCAACAAGCGGGTATACATAAACTGAGGCAAATGAAGTGTGCCTCTTGGCATTACTATCAAAAGGCGAAATTCGAACCAAACGATGAACACCATTTTCACCTTTCAACCATCCGAAGGCAAATTCGCCATCTATTTCCAAGGTCACGGTTTTGATTCCTGCGACATCACCGTCTTGATAATTGAGTTCCTTTACTTTGAATTTGTTCTTTTCTGCCCACATCATATACATGCGCATCAACATTGATGCCCAATCGCAGCTTTCCGTACCTCCGGCACCTGCAGTGATTTGTAAAACTGCCGTAAGTTCATCACCCTCTTCTGAAAGCATGTTTTTGAACTCCAAATTCTCAATGGCCTCAAGGGTTTTGGCATGATGCGTTTCCACTTCCTCTTCAGAAACATCACCCTCTTGCTGAAATTCAAGCAATACCTCCAAATCGCCCACTAGGCTTTTAGCTTTGTCAAAGTCATCAACCCATTGTTTTTTGGATTGTATGAATTTCATTTGCTTTTGCGCTTCTTGGGCGTTGTCCCAAAAATCAGGAGCTAAAGTCTTTTCCTGTTCATTTTCGATTTCAATAAGCTTGGCATCGATGTCAAAGATACCTCCTTAACGCACCAAGGCGATCTAAAAGACCTTTGAAGTGGTCTGTGGTTATAGTCATGGTTGTTGCAAATTTCAGCAAAAATAGGGCTTAACTATTGTTGTGCAATCTATTTTATCTAAATTTAATCCCCATCAACCACAGTTTAAATAAATGATATCATGAGAAACCCTTTACTTTTTGCAATAGTGTTGTTGGCATCGGTATTTTCGATCCATTCACAATATGCTGAGAAAAGCAAAAACTTTCAAAACTTCAACGGATTCTTCAATTTTAAATACGATGCGGAAACCGATAAAATTTATCTCGAGGTTGATGAACTCAATAAGGAGTTTCTGTATGTTTCCTCTTTGAGCAGCGGAATTGGCAGCAATGATATAGGATTGGATCGCGGACAGTTGGGTGGTTCGCGAGTGGTTTTTTTCAAAAAAGCGGGAAATAAACTTCTTCTGGTACAACCCAATTTGAAATTTCGTGCACTTACCGATAATGAGCTGGAGCGCAAATCAGTGGAACAGGCTTTCGCCAAATCAATTCTGGGGGGATTCAAAATTGAGCGAGAAAAAAATGGAAAGTACGTCATTGATATTTCCAACTTTTTAATGCAAGACACCCATGGTGTGGCTGCACGCTTGCAAAGAGGAAAACAAGGTAATTATATCTTAGACAAAAGTAAGAGTGCCATGGATATGGATCGTACCAAGGCTTTCCCGAAAAACGTGGAGTTTAATGTGACCTTGACCTTTGCGGGTAGTCCTAAAGGAATGCAAATCAGGTCCGTTGCACCAAATGCTTCCTTGATAACGGTGGCCCAGCACCATTCGTTTGTTGAACTGCCTGATGATAATTATAAGAAGAGGGAATTTGACCCACGAAGTGGTGCGGGGGCTTTCTCCTATTACGACTATTCCACTCCTGTCCAAGAATCGATTTTGAAGCGATACATCAGAAGACATCGGTTGGAAAAGAAAAATCCTGGTGCAGAAGTCAGTGAGGCTGTGGAACCCATAGTTTATTATTTGGATAATGGTACACCTGAACCTGTGCGTTCCGCCTTGTTGGATGGCGGACGTTGGTGGAATCAAGCTTTTGAGGCCATTGGTTATAAAGATGCTTTCCAACTGAAAATGTTACCTGATGATGCCGATCCTTTAGATGTAAGATATAATGTCATTCAGTGGGTGCACAGATCTACTCGGGGTTGGAGCTATGGTGCCAGTGTGACAGATCCACGAACAGGCGAAATCATAAAAGGGCATGTCAGTTTAGGAAGCCTCAGAATTCGCCAAGATTTTCTAATTGCCCAAGCATTTATGAACAAACCTTTCGCGAATGGCGATGATAATTATCAGAAGATGTTAGATATGGCCATAGCTAGAATACGTCAACTTTCAGCTCACGAAATAGGGCATACCTTGGGTTTTGCTCATAATTATGCAGCCAGTACCACCGGCAAATCTTCAGTGATGGATTACCCGCACCCACAATTCAGTTTAACAAATGGGGAAATAGATTTTTCAAATGCCTATGATGCTAAAATTGGGGCATGGGATAAAGTGAGCGTCGCCTATTCTTATGCTGATTTTCCTGAAGGAACAAATGAGCGTGATGGACTCAATGCGATTTTGGAAAAAGCCGATACCGATGGATTACGATTTATAACAGATCAAGATGCCCGCCCACAGGGCAGTGCACATGTTTTGGCTCATTTATGGGACAATGGCAAGGAGGTGAGTGCCGAATTGGATGAAATGCTCAAAATCCGTGAGACGGCAATCGCTAATTTCTCGATTGACAATATTCGCCAGAATGAACCAAATTCGGTTTTGGAAGATGTTTTTGTACCACTCTATTTCTTCCACAGGTACCAAACTGAGGCTGTTGCGAAAGTGGTGGGTGGTTTGGAATACAACTATGCGGTCAAGGGCGATGGGCAAGAAACCGTGCGAGTGGTTTCAAAGTCAATGCAAGAAAAGGCTTTGAAAAGTATATTGAAAACATTGGATGCATCGGCAATAGCCATACCACAAGAAAAATTAAAGCTTTTCCCTCCGAGGGCTTTTGGCTATAACCGTACCAGGGAATCAATCAAAGGAAAAACAGGAGTGGCCTTTGATCCTTTTGCAGCTGCTGAAACAGCGGCCAACATGTCTTTGACCTTATTACTCAATAGTGAAAGGGCAAATAGATTGATACAACAGAAAGCCTTGGACCCTAACCAATTGGACATTTACGAAGTTATTAACGCCTTGCTAGATAAAACAATAAAGGCCAAACAACAAAAAGGCTATTTGGGCGAAATTCAAGAAATTATAAGTTGGCAGGTGCTTGAAGCGTTGATGCACACGGCAAGTGACAAAAACAGTTATCCTCAGGTTACCGAGGCCATTCTCTTTGAAATGATGAAACTACGTACATTTTTGGGCCAAAAGCATATTGATCCCAAGTCCATACTCATGAAAAAAGAGGTTGAAGCTTTTATCGCAAATCCGAAGGGGTATAAGAAAAAAGTAACGGTTCAAAAGATTCCTGATGGTTCTCCCATTGGAATGGATTGTTTTCATTAATGCTCATCAAATACCTAACCATTGAAAATAAATCTGATAAGCGATACGGTTACAAAGCCAAGCCCTGAAATGCTGCAAGCCATGCTTTCTGCGGAAGTGGGCGATGATGTCTTTAAAGAAGACCCTTCAGTGAATGCCCTCGAAGTAAAGGTTGCCGAGCTATTTGGAATGGAAGCTGCATTATTTTTTCCAAGTGGCACGATGACCAATCAAACCGCCATAAAATTACATACCAACCCGAGTGATCAGCTGATATGCGATAAATATGCGCATGTATATAATTACGAGGGCGGTGGGGTTAGTTTCAATAGCGGGGTATCTTGTAAACTTATAGATGGTTACAGGGGCATGATGACAGCCGAACAAGTGGAGGCTGCTATTAATCCTCCTGATTTTTATCACAGTCCTTTATCCACTTTGGTCTGTATTGAAAACACAACCAATAAAGGTGGTGGTGCCTGTTGGGATTTTGAGGAATTAAAACGTATTCAACAAGTCTGTAGAAAACATGGTTTGGCTTATCATTTGGATGGTGCTCGATTATGGAATGCCTTGGTCGCAAAAAACGAATCTCCCAGACAGTATGGCGAATTGTTTGATACCATAAGTGTTTGTTTTAGCAAAGGGTTGGGTTGCCCAGTGGGTTCAGTGCTGGTAGGAAGTAAAGAGCATATTGACAAAGCATTGCGAATTCGAAAAGTTTTTGGTGGCGGAATGCGACAAGCGGGCTACTTGGCTAGCGCCGCAATCTACGCTTTGGAGCATCATGTCGAGCGATTGTCTGAAGATCATTTAAAGGCTAAAGAAATAGGAGAGTTATTACGAAAGTTGCCCTTTATTGAAAAAGTGGAACCTATTGAGACCAACATTATCATTTTTGAAATGAAAGAAAGTGAAATGGTGGCTGATGATTTTGTAGCCAAGCTACTTCAGAATGATGTTCACATCATCGGAATGGGGCAGGGCAAGTTGAGAATTGTAACGCATTTGGACTATACTGAAGAGAAGCATGCTGGTTTCTTCAAAATCCTTCAAAAGTTATGATTTTTCCTCCTGAGTGGAGAGCATGATGCGGTTTTTAAGATTTTTTATTCCATTCTCCATACCAGCTTCCGATACATATGACGTGCTATTGCCAATCAATTGACCTTTTTTGTTTTTAACGCTGAACAGAAATTTGCCTCCGTGATTGGTCTTTCTTTCAAATACACTGTCATTTTTTCCTGAGGAGATTAAATCCTTGACCTCAACATTCAAATCATTCTTGTTCCTGAATTTGACGCTGTGCAATAGAACATTGCCACCCTTTGCTTTAATCTCAAAGTAAAATTGACCATCATTTTCTTTTTGTACCTTAATCATTATGTAATTTTTTTTCAGGTAAGTCTTTATATTGTGAACTTTTAGTACTCTTTAATGCCCTTTTTAATGTTGCCTTACATCGATTTATCAGTAAAAATCACTTTTAAATCAAAATTTTCTTTGCTTTTTCCCTTAAAATTAAGTTAAAAAACGATACATTGCAGATACTTAATATTAAAATCTTAAACACTGACGAAAATGAAAAAACTTTTATTTTTATTTGCGGCCATGACCGCGTCGATTGCAATGGGCCAAGATTTGCCCAGTAACCCTGAACCTGGCAAATGCTATGTTCGTTGTACTACCCCTGATGTTTATGTGAATGAGACTGTCTCATTGACCATCAAGCCCGCTTACAAGGTTTTAAAAACAGTTCCCGCTACTTTCAAAACAGTTACTGAAAGAGTAGAGGTTAAAGCTGCAGGAAAAACACTTACCGTTGTACCAGAAAAATGGGGAACTGAAACAGTTACTTATGTCTCTAGAGAAGGTGGCAGCGCTTTAAGTATCACGCCTGCATCTTTCGGAACAGGTTCTGAGACTATTGAGGTCAAGCCCGCTTACGCTCAATGGGAACTTGGTGCTGCTGCTCCTGATTGTGCATCTGGCAATCCTGATGATTGTAGATATTGGTGTTACAAAGGGTATCCTGCCGAGTTTACAACAATTCAAACCTCAACTCTGGCTAGTGATGCTTCTGTATCTAAATCTCCTTTGGCTTCAAGAAATGCGACCTACACTAAAAGGGTATTGCTTGAACCAGCAAGAGTGGTAGAGAAAATCATTCCTGCGCAGTATAAAGAAATCACTAAAACTGTTTTGGACAAAGATGCCTATACTACCGAAGAAACAATTCCTGCTGTAACCAAAACGGTCACTAGAGAGGTGTTGAAGGAAAAAGGTGGTTTGACTACTTGGAAAGAAGTAGAATGTTCATTGGTTGAGTATCAAGCTCTCCCTATCTCTTGGAATTTGGGTAGCGCAACTTTGACTTCTGCCGCTAAAAGTATTATCGATACTCGTTTGATGCCTGTATTGAACCAAAACCCTGGAGTTAAGGTTGAATTGGCTTCTCATACCGATGTAAGAGGTAGTGCATCAAATAATAAAAGCCTTTCTGAAAGAAGAGCGAAAGCGGTAGCTGATTATCTTATTTCGAAAGGAGTTAATCCAAGTCTTTTAGTAGCCAATGGTTATGGTGAGACTAAGGTTAAGAACAGATGTAGAGAAGGGGTTTCTTGTACTGAAAGAGAGCATGCTGTTAACAGAAGAACAGAATTTAGGTTAATCAACAACTAAGATTGCTTAGATATTTAACCAACCAAAAAAAGGGCTTATCATTTTGATAGGCCCTTTTTACTTACATATTCTTAAATTCTATTTTCCTGACTGATGCTTTTTGAGTAGTTCCATGTGGTAACGCACTTCTCCATTCATGCTATAACCTGAATAAGAATCCAATTCTTGTCCATCAGCATTCAAAATTTTCATTAAAGGCACAGCTCCTTTGCTATTAAGCTTAGCTGACACTGTTTTGTTATGCTGAAGTTGTTCTGAGCTCAGCAAATCTTTGTTCATGGGTATATCTATATAAAGAAGAACATAGTCGTTTGAAATTTGTTGAAACTCAGAGGTGTCAAAAAGATCTTTTTTCAACATTTTACAAGGGGGGCACCAATCGCTTCCAGTGAAATAGGCTAGAATATTCTTTTTTTCTTTAGTTGCTTTTTTGAGCGCGGTTTCATAATCAGTTAGCCATGCACTGTCACTTACAGCAGATTTTTCAGCTTGGGCCGCCAAAAAAATCGGGAACACAAGAAATGCTAAAATGAGCTTTTTCATTGATTTAGGTTTTTTAGTTAGTAGCAATAAACTTGCCAAAGTCATTGGGGGTTAGTCATTGACTAACGGTAAAATTGTACTATTTAGTATCAAAATGAACAAATTGTCCTATTTGAACAAATTATCCATTCCGGGTATGTTTGGCATGCCTTCTTTGGCTACTTCAGCCAATTTTGTTTCATTGACCTGAGTTGCCTTCGCAATCGCTTTGTTCAACGTCAGTACCAAATAATCTTCAAGTTGCTCAGGGTCTTCCAATAGACGCTTATCAATATTGATTTCTTTTATTTGCCTGTTTGCCGTGATCGAGACTTTGAGTAGCTTGTCTGAGGAGCTTTCCTCAAGAACCACCAAGTCCAAACTCTTTTTTGCGGCTTCTACCTTTTCCTGGGTCTCTCTGAGCTTTCCCATCATACCCATCATATCTCCGAACATCAGTGTTATTTTATGTGGTTTGTATATCAAAATTAGTAAATTGTGCCAATAATCCCATTAAATGCATAGAGATGATTAAAAAGGTAGTAGTTGTTGTTGGATGTCTTATTTTTGCGATTTCTTGCCAAAATCAAAAGACCGACATGATTGATATTGAAGCTCCAGTGGCTAAAAAAGTGCCAAAAGAGTTAGTAAAACATGAAGATGTTCGAATAGACAACTACTATTGGATGAACGATCGTGAAGATCAAGAAGTCATCACTCATCTAGAGAAGGAAAAGACCTATCATGAGCAAATGACCGCGCATACGAAGGACTTTGAGACTTCATTATTTGAAGAAATGAAGGCCAGAATCAAAGAAGATGATACCTCGGTACCCTACAAGAAAGATGGGTATTGGTATATGACCAGGTACGAAAAAGGTAAAGAATACCCCATTTACTCCAGAAAGAAGGAAAGTCTTGATGCCGATGAAGAAATACTTTTTGATTGCAATAAAATGGCTGAGGGGCACGAATTCTTCAATTTGGGTGGATTTTCCATCAGTCCGGATAATAGTCTGGCGGTATTTTCAATTGATACGGTGTCACGACGAAAATATACACTGCAGGTCAAAAATCTCAAAACAGGAGAACTTCTCGAAGACAAGATTGATAATACCACAGGCAGTGCTGTTTGGGCAAATGACAATGAAACATTCTTTTACAGTAAAAAAGATGAGGTTACTCTTAGGGCTGATAAAATTTTCAAACATAAACTCAGTGCCAGTGAAGACGGTCTTGTTTTCAATGAAACCGATGAAACTTTCAGTGCTTATGTGTACAAATCCAAGTCAAAGAAGTATATCATCATTGGGTCCTACAGTACCTTGACCACAGAAATTAGAACATTGAATGCCTCAGAACCAGATGGTAAATTCAAGATTTTCCATCCACGTACAAGGGGCTTGGAGTATTCAGTTTCACATTATGGCAATGATTTTTATGTGTTGACCAACAAAGATGAGGCAACCAATTTTAAGTTGATGAAGGTGGCTGAGGGCAATACAAAGGCTGAAAATTGGAAGGATTTCATTCCGCATCGTGCCGAAGTGCTTTTAGAGGGTGTTGATATTTTTAAGGACTATTACGTGGTTTCTGAGCGCAAGAATGGTCTCAACGAATTGAAAATTGTGAGATGGGATGGGTCTGACAGTTATTATCTGCCTTTCGATAGTGAAACCTATTCGGCCAATGTGGGCACTAATCCTGATTTTGACTCAGAAATCTTGAGATACAGCTACAGATCACTTAAAACCCCAAGTTCAGTGATTGACTTCAATATGCGGACAAAAGAAAAGGAAATAAAGAAAGAGCAAGAGGTACTGGGCGGAAAATTTTCAAAGGAGAACTATGTTGAGAAGCGTGTATGGGCCACAGCGCGAGATGGTGTGAAAGTGCCCATGACCATGGTTTATCACAAAAATACTGAGATTGATGCCAACACCCCGGTATTGCAATATGCCTATGGATCTTATGGCGCAACCATCGATCCGTATTTTTCGACTGTGAGACTCAGTTTGTTGGATCGCGGCTTCATATACGCATTTGCCCATATACGAGGCGGGCAGTATTTGGGGAGACCCTGGTATGAAGATGGTAAGCTTTTGAAAAAGAAAAATACATTCACTGATTTCATTGATTGTTCTAAATTTTTGGTCTCTGAAGGCATGACCAGTCCCAAACATTTGTATGCAATGGGTGGTTCGGCAGGAGGCCTTTTGATGGGGGCGGTAGTGAATATGGCACCAGAATTATACAATGGTGTAATAGCGTCTGTACCTTTCGTTGACGTCGTCACGACTATGTTGGATGATTCCATACCTTTAACCACAGGAGAATTTGATGAATGGGGCAACCCGAATGAAAAAGTGTATTATGATTATATGAAATCATATTCCCCTTATGATCAAGTTGAGGCCAAAGACTATCCAAACATGTTGGTTACTACAGGATTGCATGATTCACAAGTGCAATATTTTGAACCGGCAAAATGGGTTGCGAAACTTAGGGAATTGAAGACCGATGACAATAAGTTATTGTTTGATATCAATATGGACGCCGGTCACGGTGGTGCGTCCGGTCGTTTTGAGTCTTTAAAGGAGGTGGCCAAAGAATACGCTTTCTTTTTGGATTTAGAGGGAAAGGCAGAGTAGTTAAAAAAAAATGGTAATTTTACGGCCGAATTTATGTTAACTGCACATTGTTCAGAAACTTAGATTTTCTATATGGAAAACAAAATTAACGCCTACAACAACATACTTGATTTAATAGGCAATACCCCCCTTGTTAAGTTAAATTCCATTACCAAGAATCTTAAAGGAAATTTCTTCGCCAAGGTCGAAGCCTTTAATCCTGGGCATTCCTCAAAAGATAGGATTGCGCATTACATTCTTGAAGAAGCTGAGCGTAAGGGAATTCTAAAAAAGGGCGATACCATTATCGAAACCACTTCTGGTAATACAGGTTTTAGTATTGCCATGGTCAGCATTATTAAGGGGTATGAATGTATTTTGGCAGTAAGTTCAAAATCATCAAACGATAAGATTGATATGCTGCGTTCAATGGGGGCAAAGGTGTATGTATGTCCGGCCCATGTCAGTGCTGATGATCCACGGTCGTATTACCAAGTGGCAAAGCGCCTGCATGAAGAGACAAAGGGTTCCATTTATATCAACCAATATTTCAATGAGTTGAATATTGAGGCCCACTATAAATCAACGGGACCTGAGATTTGGAAACAAACCAACGGAAACATAACCCATTTGGTCGCCTGTAGTGGTACGGGCGGCACAATTTCGGGTACTGCCCGTTATCTAAAAGAGCAGAATCCTGATGTTAAAATCATAGGGGTTGATGCCTATGGTTCGGTCATCAAAAAATACCATGAAACAGGTGAGTTGGATACAGAAGAGATTTATCCTTATAGAATAGAGGGTTTAGGTAAAAACCTGATTCCTGCAGCCACCGATTTCGAGTCCATTGATAAGTTCATCAAAGTGACTGACGAGGAAAGTGCGCATACGGCAAGGGAAATATCCAAAACGGAGGGTATTTTTGCGGGCTATACCTGCGGTGCAGTCATGCAGGCTGTAAAACAGTTAGACAAGGATAATGAGTTTGATGAAAAGAGTCAAGTGGTAGTGATTTTCCCTGACCATGGGTCTCGATATATGAGTAAAATCTATAGTGACCAATGGATGGAAGATCAAGGATTTTTAAACAATTCCAGTGTGGAAGAATCCCAACAAATACAACATATAAGATAGCGAAAACCAATTTTGGTTAAAAAAAGACAATAGCTACAGTGGTTATTGTCTTTTTTTCTATCTCAAAATCCATATTTTTGCAGCATCAAGTAAGACGATGAACTTTGCAACCAAATAACCAAATAGATGAGAGATATTTTTGATAGGATTATTGAAAACAAAGGGCCTTTGGGTAAATGGGCTTCGCAGGCAGAAGGGTATTTTGTTTTTCCTAAGCTGGAAGGACCGATTTCGAATAGGATGAAGTTTCAAGGCAAGGAGGTCATTACTTGGAGTATAAACGATTATTTGGGGCTTGCCAATCTTCCTGAAATAAAAAAAGTGGATGGAGACGCAGCCCATGAGCACGGCTCTGCCTACCCCATGGGTGCTCGAATGATGAGCGGTCATACTGAATTGCATGAGCAGCTCGAAAATGAATTAGCGGCCTTTGTATTTAAAGAAGCCTCTTATTTACTGAATTTTGGTTATCAAGGATTCATGTCGGTCATCGATGCCTTGGTTACCAAAGATGATATTATTGTTTATGATGTTGATTGTCATGCGTGTATAATTGACGGTGTTCGATTGCACATGGGCAAACGCTTTACCTTTACTCATAATAATGTTGAAAGTCTCGAGAAAAACCTGGAAAGAGCCACAAAAATGGCCGAACAGACCGGAGGTGGTATTCTGGTTATTTCAGAGGGTGTTTTTGGCATGCGTGGGGAGCAGGGTATTTTGAAGGAAATAGTTGCGCTCAAGAAAAAATACAATTTCAGATTGCTTGTTGATGATGCCCATGGGTTTGGTACTTTGGGAAAAACAGGAGCTGGAGCGGGTCAAGAACAGGGAGTTCAAGATGATATTGACGTATATCTGGCCACTTTCGCAAAGTCAATGGCCAGTATTGGTGCCTTTGTTGCTGCAGATCAAGAAATCATCGATTATCTCAAGTACAATTTGCGCTCACAGATGTTTGCGAAATCGTTGCCCATGGTTTATGTGAAAGGAGCGCTGAAGCGCATTGATATGCTTCGCACCATGCCTGAATTGAAGGAAAAACTTTGGGAAAATGTCAATGCCCTTCAAAACGGATTGAAAGAACGCGGTTTTGATATTGGCACCACCACAAGTTGTGTTACGCCGGTTTATCTAAACGGAAGTATCCCTGAAGCGATGGCTTTAGTGAAGGATTTACGTGAAAATCATGGAATATTCTGTTCTATAGTTGTTTATCCTGTAATACCTAAAGGATTGATTTTATTGAGATTAATACCAACCGCGACACATACTTTAGAAGATGTTGCCATTACTTTAGATGCCTTTTCGGCAATTAGAGAGCGGTTGAAAAATGGCACCTATAAAAGACTTTCTGCCCATGTGGCAGCGGCCATGGGCGAATAAAATCCCTTTATATTTTAAAAAAATATAATTAGAGGTTTTTTCGGTAAGTGCTTCTACGTTTGTATACTTCGGGAGAAAAGTGTTTCCAAATCTGTTTGATGGCAATATTATCCGCTAATTCGGGTGTTCTGATACAGTAATCCACTTCCTTTTTCTTGAAAACTTTGTAATACTCATTGAAAATAATTGCCGTGATTCCCTTATTTTGATATTCAGGAAGAACACCGATGAGGTAAAAAATCACATCTTTACTCTTCTTTTTGGCTTTTAAAAGATGAAATATTCCGAAAGGAAATAATTTTCCTCTGGCCTTTCGCAACGCTTTGGAGAAGGAAGGCATGACAATGCTAAAAGCAATCAGCTTGTCCTCCTTATCCACCACAAATTTGATGTATTCAGGATTAATGAAACTTATATATTTTTTCTTAAAGTAGTTTTTTTGAATTTCTGTAATCGGAACAAAAGAGGAAAGCTTGGCGTAGGTTTCATTGAATAAGTCGAACATGCTGTCTGCCAAGAGCATGATGTCCTTGGTTTTTTTGAAATTGATTGGCTTTACCCCATATCTTTTTTTCACGAGTTCATTTACCCTTTCAAAATACTTTGGATCTGCATTTGAAAAAGGAAATCTATTTTCCTCATATTCTTTCTCCTTGACCAATCCGAAACGCTCGTAGTGTTTTTGGTAATAAGCATGGTTATACCAAGTGATCATGGTTCCCATATGTTCAAAACCCTCGGTCAAAACCCCAACTTTGTCCAGATTGGAAAACCCCACAGGGCCTTCCATGTATTCTAAATGATTACGATTTCCGATTTCAGCAACCTTTTCCAAAAGCTTTTTCGAGACCTCAGTGTCATCAATAAAATCAAACCAGCCAAAACGCATTTTCTTGAGGTTTTGGTCATTGACCTCTATCGTACTGATTATGGCAGCTATGCGACCCACTATTTCATCATTCTTGTAGGCGAGAAAAAACTGTGCGCTTGCTGTTTCAAAAGCCGGATTTTTGGTTTTGTCAAATGAGTTCAGCTCATCATTCACTATTGGAGGAATCCAATTTGGAGAATCTTTGTAGAGTGTAAAAGGGAATTTTACGAATTTTTTCAATTCTGATTTTGTAACCGCTTCTTTCAGGGTAACCATGCTGCATTTTTAGATGGTCAATATTAGCGATATTAATCAAATGCAGAAAACAACTTGCAGATTTTAAGAAAAATTAGAATTCAATTACGCCACCATCTTTCTTTTTCTTTTTGCCTTTCTTTTTGCGTTTTTCTTCTTTTTTGATTTTACGCAATTGTTTTTTTGAAGGACCTAAATCAATGTCCTCAGCACCTGAACCTCCTCGCTTCTTCTTTTTTCGTTCCTCTTTATCCTTATTGATCATGGTATTTCTCTTGATGGGCTCACCATTTTCACCTCCTTTTTGATCTTCGATTGCAGGTGGGTCTTGATGAAAATCAAATCGATATGAGAAACCTCCGGTTATGAATACGCGTGAGGGGGTGTTTTTAAAACTTCCACCCATATTGATATCCACCTGCATTTCGTCACTCAACAAATGTGCAACGCCAGCTCTAATGAGCAGATCGGCATAGCGATCACTTTGAATACCTTGATGCTCCAAAAACGAACTCCATTTAGGGTTTCGAAATGCGTAAGACAAAGAAACCAAATAGTTGAATTCAGGAAAATCTGTTGAGATTCTGTCGTATGCGATATTGGAAATCAAAACAAAACGTGGGGTCAGCCTACTTTGCGTCGCTATCATTGCACGATAAGAAACGGTTGGGTCTCCCATGTAATTCGGATTGTCAAACAAGTTGAAAGTGGCCCCACCGTAAATTGAAATAGACGGAATGAGATTGCTTAGCTGAAATAGATTGTTCTTTCGCCAACTGTAGAGATTGGGCTTGTTCCGCTCAGGGGATTTATACCGGTCATAAATCAAATATTTCAGCCCCAAGCGGTTTCTTGAAAAATTCAAGAATGAATCCTCAATACCCGAGTTCAAATATTTTCTTGACTCGTTTTGAAAAGTACCTTCCCAATTGATTTCCAATTGCTCAAATAGCAAACCATACC
The DNA here is from genome assembly GCA_964432915.1 of uncultured Maribacter sp. Classification (GTDB taxonomy): domain Bacteria; phylum Bacteroidota; class Bacteroidia; order Flavobacteriales; family Flavobacteriaceae; genus Maribacter_C. The sequence goes on along the minus strand of CAYSPL010000004.1, from coordinate 109,770 downwards.
GCAGTGAAATATCAGAACCCATAATGTTTGACTGGGTATTCAATAGGGCGTGATCTCGTTGTTCGTAGCCTAGACCCATTTCCAATTGAAGCACATTTTTACCCACAGCATATGCACTTACTGAGAGACCTGGTCTATTCGAATTGATAACATCAGTATATTGAGCGTAACCAATAGGTGAGACTAAGAAGAAAAAATATAGGAATAACTTTTTCATTGAATTTTGGTTGCCTATGTGCTAACCCATGATTAGGTCGAAAAATTGATTTATCATTATTTTAAGACAATTGTCTAATCAATACAACGCAAGAATTGTATTTTTGATATGTACCTCATTAATTTATATGGTATTTTTAAAAACAATCTTAATACTTACAATGGTCTACTATCTTATGAAGATATTGGCCAGATTGTTTGCGCCCAAGATTATAAATTATGCAGCCAAAAAGACCGAAGCGCACTTCAAAGAACGCTTTGGCGATTTTGTGCAAAATCAACAAGAAACCGAGCAAAAGGTTGGTGATGTGATTATTGATAAGAAACCTGCAAAGAAAAATGCGAACAAGGAAAAAGTTGGTGATTATATTGACTTTGAAGAAATTGATTAATTTTATATTTGGCTAACCACTAAACTTTTTCATGCGAACAGGTCTCAAAGCATTTTTCATTCACTTCTTCGTTGCCGTTTTTTTCGTAATTGCCTCCCTTGCTTATTTCAACCCCGTATTATCCGGTAAAATTCTTTATCAAAATGATATCGCCCAGTACACGGGTATGGCGAAAGAGCAAAATGATTTTAGAAAAAGAACTGGCGATGAGCCTTATTGGACAAATAGTGCATTTGGTGGTATGCCCACCTATCAGTTAGGGGCTTATTATCCCCATAATTATGCGAAAAAATTGGATAATTTTATTCGATTTTTACCTCGTCCTGCCGATTATCTATTCTTATATTTCATTGGTTTTTACATTCTGCTTTGTTGCATGAAAGTAGATTATCGTTTGGCTGTTGTTGGGGCCTTGGCCTTCGGTTTTTCAACCTATCTCATTATAATTTTTGGTGCCGGTCACAACGCAAAAGCCCATGCCATGGGGTATCTACCGATGCTTTTGGGAGGTATTATTTTAGTTTTAAGAAAAAAATACCTCTGGGGTTTTGTTCTGACGGCAATAGCCATGGCTCTTGAAGTACAGGCCAATCATTATCAAATGACGTATTATTTTATGCTTTTGGTGTTGATTGTAGGTGCGGTCTATTTGATCGACGCCATTCGCAAGAATTACTTGAAACACTTTTTTATTTCCGTAGCAATTTTGTTGGGTGCAGTATCATTGGGCATTGCGGCCAATGCTACAGGTTTGATGGCAACGAAAGAATATGCGGATTGGAGTACTCGTGGCCCCTCTGAATTGACAATCAATGCTGATGGCTCGGCCAAAGAGAATACTGGAGGCCTAAGCACTGAGTATATCACCAATTGGAGCTACGGCATTACCGAATCACTGAACCTTTTTGTACCCAGACTTTTTGGCGGAGCGTCTTATGAGAATTTAGGTAAAGACTCAAAGACATATGATTATTTGGTGGAAAGGGGATTACCTCGCAATAGAGCTTTGGAATTTACTTCAAGCCTTCCATTGTATTGGGGCAGTCAACCAAGCGTGGCGGCCCCGGCTTATATCGGTGCGATAATTTTCTTTTTGTTCTTTCTAGGCTTGTTCTTGGTACGAAAAAAGGCAAAATGGTGGCTACTGGGCGGTGTGCTTATGTCACTTTTCTTGTCATGGGGAAAAAATTTCTCTTTTCTAACGGATTTCATGATCGATTACTTTCCGCTGTATGATAAGTTCAGGGCAGTATCATCAATTCAGGTTATTTTGGAACTTTGTGCACCGGTATTGGCTATTTTGGCTTTAGTCGCAATTTTTGACCCTGCCCTTGAAAAAGTCAAGAAGATGAATGCTTTGAAATATACATTCATCGGAGTGTTTGGTTTGGGCGCTTTGCTCTTTCTTTTAAAAAGCACCCTTGGTTTTGAAGGCTATGCTGATGAAAATCTGCGCGTTACAGGTATGGAGGAGCTTCCAGATATGATTCAAGCCGATCGCAAAATGGTGTATGATAGTGATCTTTTTCGATCACTGATTTTTGTTCTTTTAGCCGCCTTGGCGTTATGGTTTTATCTGAAAGAAAAGTTCAAAAAAAATGTGGTCATCATTGTCATAGGACTCTTGATTGTTTTTGATTTAGTGGGAGTGAATCTGCGATATGTCAATGCTGATGATTTTGTATCAAAAAGAAGAATGACCCAACCTTTTCAAGAGGCTGGTTTTGATAAACAAATTAAGTCTGATGATGGTGTTTTTAGAGTATTCAATCAGGCTGAGGGAATGATGGGTGCTTCAACATCGTATTTTCATCAGTCAATAGGAGGGTACCACGCGGCAAAACCTGCCGGAATCAATGACCTCTTTGATTTTCATATTTACCAAGGTAATATGGGCGTTTTGAACATGTTGAATGTGAAGTACGTTATTCAGCGCGATAAGGAAGGAAGAAGTTACCCAGCCTTGAATAGAGAGGCCAATGGTAATGCATGGTTCGTTTCCTCATTGAAAGAAGTTGAGACCGCCAATGATGAAATTATGGCTTTAAATGATTTGGATTTAAAGGAACAGGCAGTGGTCAACACCTCAAAAATTAAAAATATCAACCGTTTTGATTTTAGGGTTGATTCGCTAGCCTCAATCAAATTAACCAGTTACGAGCCTAATCATTTGACGTACGTAACCAACAACGAAAACGCCGGTATTGCGGTTTTTTCAGAGATGTATTATCCAGAGGGATGGAACGCCTATTTGAATGGAAATCTTCAAGATCATTTTAGGGTCAACTATGTACTCAGAGCGATGCGAGTGCCCGCCGGAACCCATAAAATTCAGTTCAAGTTTGAACCCAAAGTAGTGGAAGAAGGAAGCAAAATTACTTTGGCAAGCTCCATTTTACTTGGGTTTATTGTACTCGGTGGAATAGGATTTTCCTTTTGGCGCTCACGCAGTAATGAAAAAACTGTAGTATAATGCGAAAAGTGTTGGTCATCACATATTATTGGCCACCAGCTGGAGGCCCGGGGGTTCAGCGTTGGCTTAAATTCGTGAAATATCTCACTGATTTTGAGATAGCCCCAGTGGTTTACATTCCTGAAAATCCGAATTATCCAATTACCGATTCCTCCTTGGTAAAAGACATTCCCAAAGGATTGAAGTTATATTCGCATCCCATCAAAGAACCATCTCGTTTGGCCCAATTGGTTTCTCCCTCTAAAACCAAGCGTATCAGCTCAGGAATCATAAGTGATGATAATCAATCGATATTGGAAAAAATGTTGTTGTGGGTACGAGGAAATATGTTCATCCCTGATGCCAGAAAATTTTGGATCAAACCTTCCGTGAAATTCTTGTCAAAAGTTATCGAGAAAGAAGAAATCAGCACAATTATCACGACCGGACCCCCGCATAGTGTTCATTTGATAGGCAATGAACTCAAGAAAAAATATGGATTAAACTGGGTTGCTGATTTTAGAGATCCTTGGACCACGATAGGATATCACAGAAAGTTAAGATTAAGTAACTATGCCAAGAAAAAGCACAAAAAGTTAGAATCAATCGTGTTGAATTCGGCCAATACCGTTGTGGTCACGAGTAAAGCGACCAAGAGAGAATTCGGCAAATTGACCAAACAACCCATTTATTGTATTACCAATGGTTTTGATGGTAGGTATGGTGGCGAGGTTGAGCTAGATGAGAAATTTACCATAGCTCACATAGGCTCGTTGCTCTCAGGCCGAAACCCAAGTAATCTGTGGTCGGTATTAAGTGATTTGGTTCGTGAAAATGATGCATTCAAAAATGCGTTTAAATTGAAATTGGTAGGGGTTGTGAGCAAAGATGTTTTCGATAATATAAATGGTTATGGACTGGCGTCCTATGTTGATTTGGTAGACTACCTATCTCATGATGAGGCGGTTAGGGTTCAAAAAAAATCTCAAGTACTACTTTTAGTTGAAATTGATTCAGAGGAAACCAAAGAAATAGTGCCCGGAAAAATATTTGAGTACTTCGCAGCCAAAAGACCAATTTTGGCAATCGGCCCGGAAGAGTGGGAGGTCGCTTCAATGATTTCAGAGACAAATTCAGGTTCTGTTTTTAACTTCAGGTCATCAAGCGAATTGAAAAAAATAGTAATGCAATGGTTTGAGGAGTATCAACGAGGGGAGCTGAATATTGAGTCAACCAATATCGATCAATACAGCAGAAGGGAGCTTACCCGTAAACTTTCAGAAATACTCTAGAGAACGGAAAAAAAAAGGTTCCTTATTCGTGCCCGATTTTCTTATTTCGGTTTTGTGAAAACTGCCGTAAATATCCTCTTTTTACCATCCAATTTAATTTCCGAGGAGCATTCATGGATCGTCGGGGAGGTTTTTTAGTAAACAATTCATTTTCTCGATCTAATTAGCTGATTTTCAATTAAGAAATGTATAATTCTTGTTTTTGTAAGAGAAATTACATCTTAAAGGATGTAATTTATCGAAGATTAGTTGACAATCGCCGATAATCATCTGAAAAAAGAGGTATTACAAATATCTTTGGTACGCCTTTAAATTTTACCTTTGCAATTAGCTAGAAAGAGAACATCATGAAAACCTACAGGATTTTCCTGCTTCAATATTTGACTGCAACGCTTGCGTTGAGTCCTTTTTTTGCATCCGGCGCGCTGAACGTTACTGATGAAATTGATAACCGTACCGTTCACATTTCCCTTGATGATAATGAAAACTATGCCGGAAATGCTGTTGTTTCAGGTGAAATGAAACAATATCACAAACTTACCTTAACCTGGGATGCTGGTGTTAGTTATTCAGAAACTGACTTAACATTCACTGATTATAGACTTGATGTTACTTTTCAAAGTCCTTCGGGAAAAGTATATGTGGTACCAGGGTATTTTGCGGCTGATGGAGATGCAGGAAACACCAGTGCCAGCAATGGTAATATGTGGCGTTGTAACTTCAACCCACTTGAAAAGGGTACTTGGTCGTATTCGGCTTCCTTCAAATCAGGTGCCAATATCGTAATCAGTGAAACTCCTTCGAATGGCACCTCTGTGGCACCAATTGATGGCGATTCGGGTACATTTGATATCAATGGAACTGACAAAATTGGAAAAGACTTTAGGAGTAAAGGGAAGTTGGAATATGTTGGAGAGCATTTTCAGAGATGGTCCAATGGAGAATATTTTTTAAAAATAGGGTCCAATTCCCCTGAAAATCTTTTTGAGTATAATGATATTGACAATTACAATGGATCAGCATACCCAAGAACGTATGATACACATCTAGCTGATTGGAATGCAGGAGACCCAACCTGGAAGGAAGGAAAGGGAAAAGCCCTGATTGGTTTGTTTAATTATTTAAATGAAAAAGGCATCAATTCGCAATATTTTGTGATGCATAGAAAAGGCGATCGTTCATCTCCTTGGGTAAACCCTTCCTCAAGTTTTTACGCCTATGATGTTTCAAAATTAGATCAGATGCAAGTGGTGTTCGACCACATGATGCAAAAAGGTATCATGGCTCATATTGTACTTAGTGAGAGCACCAATCAATCTTGGTTTGAAATCGAGGTGCCCGCAGGCGACCCAATGTTTGCTGATGCCCGAAAGATTTACATGAGAGAGCTGGTTGCTCGTTTTGGGTATCTTAATGCCGTTACTTGGAATATTGGAGAAGAAAATGGGTGGGATCGGCAAGGTACGTGGGCTGGTGCTCCCGGTCGAGCTTTGACAACACAACAACAACTTAATTTTGCTGCCTATGTTGATGGGTTGGCGTATTATAATGATGGTATAGTCATACACAACGGTCCATCACATGACGCATCAATATTTGATGAGATCCAAGGCAATAACTCTTTCACGGGTATTTCAATGCAAGGTTATTATGCAGATGGTTCATTTGAGAGACCTAAATTAAACACTCAGCAGTATAGAAATGAATCAACTATAGCAGGTAAAAAATGGGTGGTGTGTTATGATGAGGCTTTTGCTTTTGACCCTGTGGTTGGTAAAGAACGTATTTTGAGAGAAAGGGGTTTATGGGCTGCCTTTACAGCAGGGGCCGCAGGTTTTGAGCACTATTCCACGGGTGGGTTGGATATAACACAACAAGACATGCGGGTTTATGAGGTGTTTTTCGATCAAATGAAACATGCCTATGATTTCTACATTGACAATAACCTGCCATTTCAAGAAATGTACAATCAAGATGAGTTAGTTGAGTTTGGTTGGCTTTTTGGTGGGGAGTTCGACGATTATGTGGTGTATGCAAGAGGTATCGAATTAGGTAAAACAACAATAGATTTAATCGGTGATTACGAAATCAAATGGTACAACCCCCGAACGGGAGGAGCTCTCGTTGATGGCAGTATAATGAACCTGTCTGCAGGTAACAATCTGAATATTGGTGTTCCGCCAACGGAGACCGACTTGGACTGGGTGGCTTTAATAAGGAGCACAGCGACAGGCCCCATTAATGTAACAAGAGTTGATTTACAACCCAACTCAATGAATATTGGGGTTGGTTCGACATTTCCGCTGTCGGTAAAAATTGAACCCGCAAATGCCGATGATCAAAGTGTGAGTTATTCTTCGTCAAACCCTGAGGTGGTCTCTGTTACAACTGAGGGTGTAATTACAGGTCTTAGTATTGGTCAAGCGGTTATTACGGTAACCACAAATGATGGTGGTTTTTCTGATTCAAGTATTGTTACTGTGGTCAATCAATCAAGTACATGCGATGCAACCGGAACTTTGTTGATGGAAAAATATAACGATATCGAAGGAACCCGGATATATGAATTGGTTACTGCGCCCAATTATCCGGATAATCCATCAGAAACAACAGAAATCACACTTTGGGAAATCCCGGAGCGTGCGGGTGATAATTATGGCGTGCGTTTGAGCGGATATATGTGTGTGCCAGAGTCCGGATTATATACTTTTTGGATTGCTGGCGACGACAATGTGCAGTTAAATATGAGTCCTGATGAGCAACCAGAGAATGCACAGACAATTGCCTTTCATGATGCTTTTACAAATTCTCGAGAGTGGAATAAATATACAACTCAGCGATCTGACCCCATCTTATTGCTTGAAGGACAACAACATTATATTGAAGCCTTGATGAAAGAGGGTGGTTTTGGTGATTTTTTGGCTGTCGGATGGCGAAAACCAAGTGATGGGGCTGGTAACGAGCCCAGTGAGATTGTGCCCGGATCTGTTATGTCAGTTGATATAAGTGTGGCGGTAAGCGGTGTAACAATTGATGAGAGCATTGAAATTGAGCAGTTCGAAGAAGCGCAACTGACCCCCAATGTTTTTCCGTCCAACGCTGATGATTTATCCGTTACCTGGTCTTCAAGTGATGAGTCAGTCGTTACTGTAAATGCTGATGGCGTAATCACGGGAATAGGACCAGGGCAAGCAACGGTTGAGGTTACCACTAACGATGGTAATTTTACTGATGAAATTGTGGTTACGGTAATTGAGGTGATCATCGATGTTAGTGGTATTACCGTTGATCCAACCACTACGACGATAAACATAGGTGAAATTTTTCAAGTCAATGCCACGGTAGAACCAAGCAATGCAACCAATCCTGCATATGAATGGACATCCTCCGATAGAGATATCGCTACGGTTGACGATCAAGGGGTAATTGTTGGTAAGGCCGAGGGGGTAACCACTATTTTGGCAACGACGATTGACGGCGGTTTTATTGCAGAAATAACGGTAACTGTTATAGCATTGGCAGTATCGGGAATTTCGGTTAGCGAATCTGCCATTGATATGTATCAGAATACGACTCGGTTATTGACCTACCAAATAGAACCTTCCAATGCCACCAACCAAGAGGTGGTATGGTCTAGCGATGATAGTAACATTGTTGCGGTATCACCAGAGGGTCTGATAACCGCGCAAAATATAGGAACCACAACGGTTAACGTTACTACAATAGACGGAGGATTTGTTGCCTCGACCACTGTGACGGTGCTGTCAGTAATCGTCACTGGTCTCTCGATAGATGCTACGGAAGTTGACATCTATATTGAGGAATCAAGACAATTAACTGCTTTGGTCGAACCCGCAAATGCAACGGATCAGTCCGTTATTTGGTCAACAGATGACCCTTCTATAGTGACGGTTGATGATGAAGGCAACATTGTGGGAGTTTCACCAGGTGTGACTATTGTTCGAGCCACAACGGTTGATGGGGGCTATGTTGCCTCTACCACTGTGACGGTGCTCTCCGTAATCGTGACCGGCGTCACAATCGATACTACAGAAGTAGACATCGATGTTGACCAATCAATACAATTGACTGCTTCGGTCGAACCAGCAGACGCGACCGATCCGTCCGTTATTTGGTCAACAGATGACGCCTCCATAGTAACGGTTGATAATGAGGGCAACATTTTGGGAGTTTCTCCGGGTGTGACCACCGTTCGAGCCACATCGGTTGATGGTGGATATGTTGGGGAAACTACTGTTACTGTTTCAGCATTAATAATTTTCGCCACAGGGGTTTCACTTAATGTGAATGAAACAGAGATACAAGTAAACGGACAATTACAGATTTTTGCAGAGATTCTGCCCTCTGGAACTACAGACCAGTCAGTTGTTTGGTCGAGTGACGACCCGACTATTGTCACTGTTGACGCGTATGGAAATTTATCTGGAGTGGCAGTTGGAACCACAATTGTAAGGGTAACCACCAATGATGGAGGTTATACTGCAGAAGTAATAGTCTCCGTTGTTGCTCAAACATTCCAGGTGACTGGTATCTCCATTACCCCATCAGAAGTTGAAATTTTTGTTGGTCAACAGTTGCAGATAATAGCTGAAATTCTTCCCACAAACGCCACTAACCAATCCATACTTTGGTCCAGTGAAGATTCCACCATTGCTACGGTTAATACCAAAGGAGCAATTTTGGGAGAACAAGTGGGAACAACAGTTATAACTGCCACTACTGAAGATGGAAATTTTGTGGCCCAAACCGTAATAACCGTCCTGGAGGCACCGATTGTTATTAGTGGAATAAGATTGGATTATAATAGTATTACTTTAGAAATAGACCAGACCATAACTTTGATTCCTACCATTTTACCTGAAAATGCAGAGAATACAGAAGTGATATGGTCCACTGATGATTCTTCCGTTATTTCCGTCGATTCCGAAGGAAATATAACAGGTTTGTCAGAGGGAACAACCGTAATTAGGGTTGCAACCCCAGATGGTGAAATATTTGCTGAAATTGATGTGGTCGTATTTGAGAAACAGGTACTTTCCATCTTTCCCAATCCAGCAGATGATTTTATAACTGTTACTGGGGTGGATGAATTATTGTTCGTTTCAATTTATTCGTCAAACGGACAAATTTTACAGCGTGTTCAAACCAAACTCGGTGGCACAAGAATTAGTATTGACTACCTGCCTCCTGGTATATACTTTATCGGTTTGGACTTTGGAACGAAAATACCTTTCATAAAAAGATAACAATTTTAAAGAAATCTTTAAAACAGTTGTTTTAAGATGGATTGATTTATAAAACCCAGATTTATAAAATTTGGTTAACCACGGAAAAATGAAACTTTCTCTGAGTTCCTTTTTTGTTTTTTCCTTTTTCCTCCTCTTTGGTAATACACTTGTTAGGCCAAATGACACGTTAGATTCAAAACGCGATGGATATATCAGCGAATCTTTCCAATCCACTCGTAAAGAAAACATTGATGCCCGTAATTCAGCTTTGGCGGTAATCAATGGCGAATTTAAAAGATACCATAAGCTTAGCTTAACTTGGGATGCTGGGATGGATTTCTCTGAAACCGATATAACTTTTCAAGACTATCGCCTTAATGTTACTTTTACCAGTCCCTCAGGTAAGACTTATAGGGTGCCCGGTTTTTTCGCCGCCGATGGAGATGCAAAGGAAACAAGCAGTATCTCGGGGAGTAAGTGGCGCTGCAATTTTCTACCACTTGAATCAGGTACATGGTCCTATACCGCTTCTTTCAGAAACGGCACCATGATCGCGGCGAGTTTCGATTCTTTAGCCGGCGTTGGCGTTGCTCCAATTGATGGAGATTCAGGTTCTTTCTCCATAATAAACACTGATAAGTCAGGTATTGATTTGAGGGCCAAGGGAAAGTTGGAATATGTTGGTGAACATTTCATGAGATGGACCAATGGGGAGTATTTCATGAAAATAGGTTCAGATTCACCTGAAGTTTTATTGGAATACAATGATATTGATGATTATGATGGAATCAATTTTCCCCGTACTTATGCGAACCACGTGAGTGATTGGAATACTGGAGACCCCACTTGGCAAGGGGATAAGGGTAAGGGTCTGATTGGTGTAATTAATTATTTGAGTGGAAAAGGCGTAAATTCACAATACTTTGTTCTGCATAGACAATATGAACGGGGTTCTCCCTTTTCGAATGTACCAAATAGCTATTATTCTTACGACATTTCTAGATTAAGTCAATGGGAGGTTGTTTTCGATCACATGGTCGAAAAAGGAATGCATGTGCACCTTGTTTTTTCAGAAAGCACCAATCAATCATTTTTTGAAACTGATGTTCCATCAGGTGACCCTTTATTTTCAGATGCTCGAAAAATATATTTTCGGGAAATGGTGGCACGGTTTGGATATCTTAATGCTGTAACTTGGAATATAGGAGAGGAAAATGGGTGGGATCGCAGATATTTGGAATGGACCGGAGACGAAGCAAAAGCCTTGACTACACAGCAACAACTTGATTTCACTTCATACATTGATGATCTAGCGTACTACAATGATCATATTACAGTTCATAATGGCCATGCCAATGATACTGGTATTTATGATGTTCTTCAAGGAAATAATTCCATTACGGGAACTTCTATGCAAGGGGTCTTGAATGATAACAATAGATCAAAATTCAGCACCCAGCAGTATCGTGAAGAATCGGCAGCTTCTGGTAAAAAATGGGTGGTATACTATGATGAAGCTTGGTTCCGAAATGATTATGATCTTGCGAATTTTAGAAGAAACGTTCTTTGGTCGGCCTTGACTGCTGGAAGTGCTGGTATAGAGCACTATGGTACTGACGGACTCGATGTGACTATGGAAGATTTAAGATTCTATGATACATATTATGAGCAGATGAAATATGCTTATGATTTTTATCACGATAACAATATTCCTTTTTATCAGATGTACAACCAAGATGAACTGATTGAGAATGGTTGGGTTCATGGTACCGATGGAGATGATTATGTCATTTATGTTGAGAAAAATAATGCGGGAACCACCACAATGCGTCTTTTGGGTGATTTTCAAATAAAATGGTTTGATCCCAGAGCAGGTGGGGGTTTACTTGATGGTTCCATTACCAATGTATCTGCTGGCGAAAATGTCAATATTGGGCTACCACCTTATGATACTGATTTGGATTGGGTTGCTTTGGTAAGAACGGATCCAGATAGCGATCCTATTCAGGTAACAGAAATAGTTGTAGAACCCACAAACGTGGAGTTGGGTGTCGGAAGCACCTATGACCTTAGAGCTCAAGTTCTGCCCAGTAATGCTGATAATTTGAATGTAAATTGGTCGTCTAGCGATTCTTCAATTGTCAGCGTAGATAACCAAGGGAATATTGTAGCAGTTGGTGTGGGATTGGCCAATATAATCGTAACAACGGTTGACGGTGGCCGTACCGCTCAAACGGTTGTGAATGTTGTTGATAGTTCTGATTTTTGTGTGGCTTCAGGTGCCATTTTGATGGAACGTTATGATGGGATAAATGGTTATGAAATAGCGGATTTATTGAACGCTCCAAATTACCCAAATAACCCGGATATATCAACGGAGCTATTTGAATTTGAAATTCCTAGAGGTGTTGGAAATAATTATGGTACACGAGTAAGTGGTCTACTCTGTGCACCTGAAACCGGTGTCTATACGTTTTGGATTGCAGGCGATGACGTGACTGAGCTGAACTTGAGTACAGATGAACAACGGGCTAATGTGAGAACAATTGCTTTCAATGACCGGTACACAGGGCTCCGCGAATGGAATAAATACCCCTCGCAAAAATCTGTTGAAATTGAATTACGGCAAGGTCAGAAATATTATATCGAAGGGCTGATGAAACAGGGTAGTGGTGGTGATCATATGTCGGTTGCATGGCGAAAACCGAGTGATAGAAGTGGTGCGCTGCCAGAAGAGGTTGTTCCCGGCAGTGTTTTGACATCCGAGCTAACTACACCGGTTACCGGGGTTGCGGTAAATTCCACTCAAGCCGATATTGAAGTGGGTGAAACCTTGCAGTTGGTTGAACAAATAGAACCAGTCTTTGCATCGAACACCAATGTGATGTGGGTTTCAGAAAACAATACCATAGTAACCGTTGATGCCTACGGAAATATTGAGGGAATTTCGCCAGGAACTACTAAAATCATTGTTACCACAGAGGATGGTGGTTTTACGGCTGAGACAATCGTGGTGGTTGAACCGGCACAGGTTCAGGTTTCTGGAGTGACAGTTGATGTTTCTTCTGCAAGTATAGCGGTTTCGGAAATTTTTGTACTGAATGCTGAGGTGCAACCAACCAATGCCAGTAATCCTGAGGTAATTTGGTATTCCAGTGATAATAGTGTGGTAAGTGTGGACGCCATGGGAACCGTTACGGGAATTTCTGAGGGCAACGCAATTGTTACCGTTAGAACGGTGGATGGAGGATTTGAAGCTGAGACCACCCTATCTGTAGTCGATAATAGTGTGGTGCCCGTAACAGGAGTGAATCTGAATGTAGTTGACGCGAGCATTTTTGTGGCGCAAACCCTTCAATTAACGGCTGAAATAGTACCAGCTGACGCCACAAATCAAAATTTGGTTTGGACTACTGACGATGCGAGCATCGCCCTTGTTGATGCTCAAGGAAACATCACGGGCGTGGGATTGGGAAACACAATTATAAGGGTAACTGCAGTAGACGGTGGCTTTAGTGCAGAAAGTTTCGTGACTGTGATTGAGGCCAACGTGTCTGTTATTGGCATAGCGATTGATTACCCTGAGGTTGTAATTAATGTTGCGGAATTGTTACAAGCGACTGCTGAGATCCAACCTTCAGATGCTACCAATCAATCTGTTAATTGGTCCAGTGATGATGCGACGATTGCGACCGTTGATGTGGAAGGGAATATTGTGGGCGTGTCTCCTGGTGTTACCACAATTCGAGCAACTTCTGTTGATGGCGGCTATGAAGCTCAGACCATGGTAACTGTTTTAGCCCAAGACATTGCCGTTTCAAGTGTTTCCATAAATCCTCGAGATTTCGAGATTGGTCTAGATCAGCAACTGCAAATTTTTGCAGAAGTACAGCCAAGTAATGCGACCAATCAGGAATTGGTATGGTCCAGCGATGACCCTAATGTAGTTACAATAGATTCAGAAGGAAATGTTTTGGGTGTGTCTCCAGGTGTGGCAACTATTCATGTCACTACAAATGATGGGGGCTACACCGATTTTATAGAGGTAACTGTTTTAGCACAGACTATTGCAGTGATGAGCATAACAAGTGTGGCAGAAGTTGAGATTGGAGTGGGGCAGCAGTTACAAATCCTTGCTGAAATTCAACCCAGTAATGCCACGAATCAATCTATAGTTTGGTCAAGTGATGATTCTAGTATTGTTTCGATTGATTCTGAAGGGAATATAGTTGGAGTAGGACCTGGTACAACTGTAGTGAGGGTCACTACTGACAATGGAGGTTATTTTGCAGAGACCATTGTTACGGTCATTGAGGCAACTATTGCGGTCACTGAAATCAGATTGGATTATACTAGTATTGATTTGGAAGTGGGTCAGAGAATAACCTTGACCCCGACCATTTTCCCTGAAGACGCCTCTAATGTAGTATTGCGCTGGTCTTCTGAAGATACCTCAGTGGTAACCGTTGATGCCGCTGGAAATATTTTAGGAGTGTCTGAAGGGGCAACCTTAATTCGGGTAACCACCTCTAATGGAACACTTTTTTCTGAAATTGAAGTTACTGTAACTGCTGAACAATTAGTATCTATTTACCCTAACCCTGCACAAGATTTTATTATGGTTTCGGGAGTAAATGAGTTGATTTTCGTTTCAATTTTCACTTCAGACGGAAAGATTTTAAAGCGGGTTAAAACTGTACCTGGCGGAACTAGAATACCAATTGCACAACTACCACCAGCTATTTACTTCATTGGTCTGGATTCGGGGAGAAAAATGCCATTTATAAAAAGATAGGGCGCGGCAATGTAGCGTGTGTCAATAAACCAACGAAAAACCCCGAAGTGAAATAATCCACCGCGGGGTTAAACAACTAACCAACCTAAAAAACTATCTTAAAGCCTAGCTCTACTTCTAGTAATAGCTTTGCCTCTTTGACTTCTTGATGAAGTACTTCGAGCAACAGAATTTCTGCTTGTATTTGTCTCCTTGCCTACCGATCTGCTTCTAGAAGACGAACTTCTTTTGGCAATCCCAGTACTTCTTGAAGTACGGTTTGTAGGGCGTTGAACTGTTCTCTTTGTAACGGTTCTGCTTCTTGGTGTTTGTGTTACTGTTCTTTTGGTAACAGTATTACGTTTTGGTGCTCTTTTGATGGTTGTCGTTGATCTTTTTATAGTTCGACCACGATTTTCTGAGCGTACCACACCCTTTTTGTAACCGCTCGATCTCAGGGGCTTGGTTCTGTCTACAGAGGTAGCTCGGTTACTTCGGACCGTAGTTCGTGTTGAACGATTGGTTCTGGTATTACCAACGGTGCTTCCTCTATTGATTCTACCCCTGTTGTTACGAACAACATTTCCATTACCTCTGCTAGCTACAGTACGGTTGCTTCTTCCGCTGTTTTCGCGCAGCGTAACCCTCTTATCGTTTCGATAAACGTTTTCACGTTCCCTTCTGATCTTTTTGTTTCTGTACGTGTTGCCAATTTGGGCATACCTGTACCTATTGTTGAAACTGTAAGGTCTATAGTAAGTATATCTGAATGGGTTATAATACATTCTATACGGCCTGTTGCTTACAAAACAGAACCCTAAAGCTGGTCTTGAAAAGAAGCTATGAAAAGGTCTGTAAAAGTAATTTCTATTATAGATATTGATAAAACCTGTATGGTAATCGTAGAATCCTCTTCGGTTATAATAAACAAACATATTACCTAATCTACGAACGCGACCGTTTCGGTAACCAATATCAACGCGCCCAATGTTCGAAACACGTCCATAAAAATCATAGTAAATCGGAACGTTCTCGACTTGAATCACAGCTCCATAATCATCATATTGTGCAAACGGACTGTAATCAAAGCCCGAATTAAAGGTCACATTTCTTCTTTGTCTACCAATTCTATTATCAATATAAAAGTCGAACTCCCCATCTGGGTAGACCGCAAACGTGATACCCTGCTCCTCAAATATGAAGGAGTTGTCGTATCGATAAGCATTGCGTTCTGCAACCTTATCATCAGCAGTAGTGGCGAAGGTAGCTGAAGTACCCAAAAATATCGCCATGAATAAGAATTTAAAATTTCTCATGATATAAGGTTTAAGTTCTTGAATGCAACTATTTACATTCGATAGATACGTACCAAACAGCGTGCCAAAAAATGTAAAAACAGATTAAATTACTGAATATCAGTTATTTGAGAATAATAATTGATAAAAAATGAGCGCGCGTATTTCGCCTTCATATCGTTTACAGTTTAGCTCTTAGGTAATGTGAAGTATGGGAGTTTTTATGCTGAGCAACTTCCTCAGGAGTTCCGAAAGTCAGCAGATCCCCTCCATTTTCGCCTCCCTCAGGACCAAGGTCAATGATATGGTCAGCACATTTAATGAGTTCAATATTGTGCTCGATAACCACGATGGAGTGTCCCTTGTCAATGAGCGCAGTGAACGATTTCAATAATTTCTTGATGTCATGAAAGTGAAGTCCTGTGGTGGGTTCATCAAAAATAAATAGGGCTTTGTCTTTGGTATTTCCCTTGACCAAAAAAGATGCCAATTTGATACGTTGTGCCTCACCACCCGATAGGGTAGAAGATGATTGCCCTAAAGTAACATAACCCAACCCAACATCTTGTAACGGCTGAAGTTTTCGTACTAATTTACTTTGTTCGCCTTTTTCAAAAAAAGCTATGGCATCATCAATGGTCATGTTGAGAATGTCGTCGATACTGGCATTATTGAATTTTACTTCAAGCACCTCTTTTTTGAATCGTTTGCCTTTACAGGCCTCGCATTCGAGATGCACATCAGCCATAAACTGCATTTCTACGGTAATTTGACCTTCGCCCTTACATTTTTCACATCTACCACCGTCCACATTGAAAGAAAAGTGTTTGGCAGCATAATTCCTTATTTTACTTAGTTTTTGCGACGCAAGCAAACTCCGAATGTCATCATAGGCCTTGATATACGTGACTGGATTGGATCTTGAAGACCTACCAATAGGGTTTTGATCCACAAATTCAACATGTTTAAGAAACTCATATTTTCCGTTAAAGGAAGTAAATTGCCCGGCCTTTTCTCCGTATCCCCCAATTTCTTTTAAAATGATCGGGTACAGTAGCTTTTTGACCAAAGTGCTTTTACCACTGCCCGAGACACCGGTTATCACGGTCAACATATTCAATGGAAAGCTTACATCAATGTTTTGCAGGTTATTTTCTCGAGCACCTTTGATTTCAATGAAATTATTGGATGTTCTACGGTGTTTTGGGACTTCAATTTCTTGAGTGCCATTGAGGTAACTGGCCGTTAAGGAATTAGATTTCAATATTTTGCTCAAAGGCCCGTAAGCGACAACTTCGCCACCATGTGTGCCTGCTTCGGGCCCAATATCGATGACTTCATCTGCAGCCTTCATGATATCCTCATCGTGTTCAACAACAATGACCGTATTTCCTAAATCACGTAGCGATAACAGCACATCAATCAAGTTCTCTGTGTCTTTTGGGTGCAGGCCAATACTAGGTTCATCCAAAATATACATCGATCCCACCAAACTGCTTCCTAATGAGGTTGCCAGATTGATTCTTTGACTTTCGCCCCCTGAAAGAGAATTTGATTTTCTGTTGAGTGTCAAATAACTTAACCCAACTTTGTAGAGAAAACCAAGTCGCGTATTTATTTCTTTCAATAGGCGAGAGGCGATTTTCGCTTCATGCTCATCAAGTTCTAGGGTATTGAAATAGACAATCAGTTTTTCGATCGGTAATTCCACCAAATCAGAAATTGATTTGTCTCCCACCTTTACATAATCGGTTTCCTGCTTTAGGCGTTTGCCTTTACAAATAGCGCACCTTGTTTTTCCGCGATAGCGCGACAACATGACGCGATTCTGTATTTTGTAACTCTTCTCTTCAAGTTTTTCAAAGAATCCGTGCAGACCGGTAAAGTATTGATTGCCATCCCAAACCAATTGCTGCTGTTCTTCGGTCAACTCAAACCAGGGTTTGTGAATGGGAAAATCAAATTTATATGCAGAATTGACCAATTTATCTCGATAAGCCCCCATGCTGTCTCCCCTCCAAGGAAAAATGGCATTTTCAAATACGGATAAGGCCGTATTCGGAACCACTAAATCTTCATCGATTCCTATAACATCGCCATAACCTTCGCATTTAGGGCAAGCCCCATACGGATTGTTAAAGCTGAATAAATATACATTAGGCTCTGGAAAAGACATGCCATCCAACTCAAACCTATTGCTGAAAACAGTCTGTTTTCCTGTCTCCAATTCTTCTATGACACATCCTCCTTTCCCCTCAAAAAAAGCAGTGTTGATTGCATTGGCCAAACGGTTGTAGAAGTCCTCATCGTCTTTTGTGATAATCCTATCAATTACCAAATCAAATTCCCTTCCTATGTTTTCCGGGGCTTCGTCAATACGTATAACCTTCCCTTCAAACTTTATTCTGGCATACCCTTGCTTTGAGAAAAGTTCCAAAGATTTCTGAATTTCACGTTCAGGTTTTATCGTAATCGGGGCAAGTAATAAGAGTTTGGTATTGGGCTCAAAACTTTTGACACACCCAACCACATCGGTCACTGTATTTTTTTTGACTTGTTGGCCTGATATGGGCGATATGGTCTTTCCTATTCTTGCGAAGAGTAACTTTAAATAATCATAAATCTCAGTGGTGGTGCCAACCGTTGAACGCGGATTTGTTGAATTAACCTTTTGCTCAATGGCAATTGCAGGTGCTATGCCCTTGATGAAGTCCACTTTTGGTTTATCGAGTTTGCCCAAAAACTGCCTAGCGTATGAAGAAAGGCTTTCAACATAACGTCTTTGGCCTTCGGCATATAGTGTATCAAATGCCAAACTTGATTTTCCAGAACCCGATAAACCGGTGATAACCACAAGTTTATTTCTTGGTATGACCACATCAATATTTTTCAAATTGTGCAGTTTCGCACCTTTGATTATGATGTTTTCTTTTGGGTTTACGTCAAGTATTTCAGTCATTTTTTTTACTCGAATTGCGAAGATACAACAAGCACATTTCAATCGCCAATTTTGCCAATAATGCTCCTTATGTTTTATTGCGGAAGTCGATTTTTTTCAACCAAGTGTCATTTTTTTTATATATTTGGACTCACTTTAAGGAGAAAGAGCCTATAGCGATAAAATTACTTTTTTGAAATAGTTAGAATACCCACAAACCCTTTTCGCTTGGAAAGGAACACTAGTTTTAACCAAAAAAGTAATCGTTATGAAAGAGCAACTTCCTGATTCCATCTTAATTACCCGTTATGTTGCAGGAGACGAAAAATCTCTCGAAGCCCTTATCAATAGGCATAATCAACGTATCAGTAGTTTCATTTATTCAAAAGTGAACGATCGGGGTATTACCGAAGATATTTTTCAAGATACCTTTATAAAAGTAATACGTACCTTGAAGAGAGGTGCTTACAATGAAGAAGGTAAATTTTTACCTTGGGTTATGCGAATTGCCCATAATTTGATTATAGATCATTTCAGAAAGAGCAGTAGAATGCCTATGTATGATCTCTCTGACGGATTCAATGTTTTTTCGGTAATGGGCAATGAAGAGCTCAATGCAGAAGGTAGAATCATCAAAAATCAAATTGATTCAGATTTGGCCGTGCTCATTGAGCAATTGCCACCAGACCAGAAAGAGGTTCTCTTCATGCGCATGTACAAGGATATGAGTTTTAAAGAGATTTCTGAGAACACAGGTGTAAGTATCAACACTGCTCTTGGCCGCATGCGCTATGCACTTATCAACCTCAGAAAGATCATCAGCGAGAATGATATCGTTTTAACGAGCTAATCATACCATAGAACTAATTACCGAATAATTAGGTCTAAGGTCGAATTGATTCATTATATTTATTCTTAGTGGCGTTTTACTAGTGAAACAAAACTTTTAATAGATATGGAAAAAATTTACGCTAATAAAACCAAAGATTGTAAACTTGTAAAGGCCAAACCCCAAACGGTTCAATTCTTGTTGAACTATTCAAAGTCTTTGGAAGTTGCCGAAGTTGATGGAATAAAGATTGAAATCAATAAAAATTAAGATAAATTCAATTTGTATATGAATCCCAGTAATATGATTACTGGGATTTTTTTTGTTCTTAAAATTTATGTATTCGGCCATGGTAATGCCCAAAAACCCAAATTAATTGGCCATTGAGAATCTTCTTCCATCAAAACATCGATGAAATACACAACTACTGAAAAATCAGCGCAACGCCATGCCTGGCGAGATATTATGCTCAAAATTGAAAAAGTGCGGTTTCACATCAAAAACTGCGCGTTTGACAACAATGTTTTTTCGTCTTGCCCGCTTCTGTCTAGTTTTAGGTCATAATTGAGATACCAAGGGTAATCACTCTATTTTCAAATTATACTCAAAAAAAACGAATATAATGGCTCAGAAAAAGCTTACTAACAAGAATTCCCAAACGCTGAAAAAAAAACCTACTGAAATGAATTCACAAGTTGAAGATTCGATACTCGTTAGAGATTACATTAGTGGCGACGAAAAATCATTGGAAGTTTTAATTAATAGGCACAACCAAAGAATTACCAGTTTTATTTATTCAAAAGTATTGGATAGGGATATTACTGAAGATATTTTTCAAGATACCTTCATTAAGGTAATAAAGACTCTTAAAAAAGGGTCTTACAGTGAAGAAGGTAAATTTTTACCATGGGTAATGCGCATCGCACACAACTTGATCATAGACCATTTCAGAAAAAATAAAAGAATGCCGAAGTTCGAGGGAAATGATGATTTCAATATCTTCTCGGTGATTGGTGATGATAAGTTAAATGCCGAAAAGCAAATCATCAAAGATCAGATAGATTCCGATCTTAGAATTTTAATCGAAGAATTGCCAGATGATCAAAAGGAAGTTCTTTTGATGCGTATTTACAAAGATATGAGCTTCAAAGAAATCTCTGAAAACACGGGTGTAAGTATCAATACTGCCTTAGGAAGAATGCGATATGCACTCATTAATCTGAGAAAGATCATTGAAAAAAACAATATCGTACTGACCAATTAATTTTAAGCTTTTCCTGAATTAACAATAATTCTTTTTTAGTTGCGTTATTTTATCATAACATGATGATAACTCAATATGGAAAAACTTTACACTGAAAATCAAAAACATTGTGAACTTACCAAAGCCTCGCCCGAAACCATTCGGTTCTTACTGAATTTTTCAAAAGTGTTTCGAATTACCGAATACAGGCAGTTTAAGTTTGAAAACGTATTAAACTAAAAAGACCCGCATTTAGCGGGTCTTTTTGTTTTTGTGATAGTCTTGAATTACTTTTTTCCTTCCTATTGTCTTTGTGATAATATCCTTTTCCAGATCCCATCCTCTAGCTGGTGAGTATTCGCGACCATACCAAATTATTTGCAAGTGCAAGTCATTCCATAACTCTGTCGGAAACAGCCGCTTGGCATCTTTTTCTGTCTGAACCACATTTTTTCCGTTTGAAAACCCCCAACGATACATTAACCGGTGAATATGGGTATCTACGGGAAAAGCTGGAATTCCGAATGCCTGAGACACCACCACACTGGCCGTCTTATGGCCCACGGCCGGAAATTCCTCCAACAGCGCTATGTCCTTCGGAACCACCCCGTTGTATTTTTCAATCAATATTTTTGAAAGTCCGTGAATACCCTTTGCCTTCATCGGGGAAAGACCAACAGGTTTAATGATTTCCCTAATTTCATCTACGGTAAGTTCTACCATATCTTTGGGGTTATCTGCTTTTGCAAATAAAAGTGGAGTAATTTGATTTACACGCACATCAGTACTTTGGGCGGACATGAGTACTGCAATGAGTAGGGTATAAGGATCCTTGTGGTCAAGTGGAACAGGAATGGTAGGGTACAATTCTTGCAAAGTTTGAATAGCGAAAGTTACCTTTTCAGATTTCGTCATTATTGTTTAACTTTATACAATATTATTTAAACAAAACAAAATAAAATTCAATTTATGGATACTTTAAAAGTAGGGGACAAAGTGCCTGATTTTACAACCACTGATCAAGATGGCAATACTATCAATTTATCGGATTACAAAGGCAAGAAATTGATTGTTTTTTTCTATCCGAAAGCAAATACACCGGGTTGTACCGTTGAGGCTTGTAATCTGCGAGACAACTATGACAAGTTCAGAGAGCAAGGATATGAACTTTTGGGCGTAAGTGCAGATTCTGAGAAGAGACAATTGAATTTCAAAAACAAATTTGATTTACCGTTTCCTTTGCTAGCCGATGAAGACCATACGGTGTTAAATACTTTTGGGGTTTGGGGGCCGAAGAAATTTATGGGGAGAGAGTACGATGGTATTCATAGAATGACCTTCATGATTGACGAAAACGGAGTGATAACCAATGTGATAGAAAAGGTTAAAACCAAAACCCACTCTGAACAACTTCTCGGATAAACTACTTGGAAATTTTTGGTTTTTTATTTGTTTCTATGCTTTTTCAGGTTCTTCTATTTTTTTGGTAAACAAGTTTTTATCTTTAATTATCTCAGCAATACCTTCGGGTAGTTGATTTTCCCAACCACCTTCATTATTGATGATTTTTTTGAGAACATCCCTCGAGAAGATGTGCATGATTTCTGGGTCGTAGTCAATAATGTCCATGACCTTATTATTGTATTTAAAAAACTTGTACAGTTCTTTCATTCGAGGATGTACTTTTACATTGTTACTGGTCATGACTTGACCCGTTTCAGGATCTTTCATGGGGTACAGGTATACTTGTAAATCTTTGAAAAATAACTTTCCGAAGGCTTCGAGTATGCCTCCACTCAGATGACGGTAATATTTCTCATCAAAAACTGCCACCAGATTGTTGACCCCCATTGTGAGACCAATTCGTTGCTTGGTGTAGTTATTGAAATATTCAACCAATTTATAGTACTCTTGAAACTTCGAAATCATTACCGTATGACCAAGAGAGCAAAGCAATTCGGCACGATCCATGAAATCTTGCTCATCAATTTCTCCTGATGCCTTAAGGTTTGAAAGCGTAATCTCAAAAATGACTATGGTTTTGTCGGCATCAACCGTGGCGTCGCGTAAAAAAATATCATGTGATTTCTCAAACATGTCCATATTTACCTTCGTTACGGGTCTAAAGCTTCCCCGTAGGGCCAAAATGTTCTTTTTGTAAAGAATTGCGGCCGGCAGTAGGTTATTACCATCAGGACCAAACATAACCGCATCGGTCATGTCGTTTTTGATCAATTGCAAACTCATGAGACGATTATCCACATCCTTGAAATTAGGACCTGAAAAGTTCATCATGTCAATTTCAATGGTATCCCTATCTATGTGGTCATAGAGATATTTGAGCATTTTTTTGGGTTTATGATACTTATAAAAAGCACCATAAATTAGATTGACACCTAATATACCCAAGGTTTCTTGTTGCAACCTCGCTTCGTTCTGCTTGAAACGAACATGCAGTATGATCTCATCAAATTCCTTTTGGTCTGGATCCAACTGAAAACGAATACCTACCCAACCATGCCCTTTGTATCGTTTCGAAAAGTCAATGGTGGCCACGGTGTTCGCATAACTAAAAAACAAACGATCAGGATTGCTCTCACGGCTAATTCGCTCTTCCATCAAACGCATTTCATGCGCGAGCATGGTCTTCAATCGAGCTTGAGTTACATAGCGCCCATCATCTTCAACACCATAAATGGCATCACTGAATTGTTTGTCATAGGCACTCATCGCCTTGGCTATGGTGCCTGAAGCGCCGCCCGATCTAAAAAAATGCCTTGCCGTTTCTTGTCCTGCACCAATTTCGGCAAAGGTTCCGTAGATATCAGGATTCAAATTTATTCTGAGTGTTTTTGCCTTGATCGAGGGTATGTTCTCGAATGCCGTATCTCTTTTCAGCACTGATGCCATTTCTGTTCTTTTTGGTTAGTGATTGAATGGTAACACTATTGAAGGCAAATTGCCTTAGCAAAGTTAACAAGTTCAATGTATCTATCCATCAAACGTTTTAAATATTTATATATTCTTTTGAACGCTATGTTTTTCCACTGTAGAGAATCTCAATTTTACAGACTAAATCCTATATAAAATGGCTGCGTTTTTCGCTAAATAAGTTCTAATTTTGAAAGTGATGGGCAAAGATTTGAAAGTCACTTTTTTGGGTACCGGTACTTCGCAGGGTATACCGGTCATTGGTGTCGATCATCCAGTTTGTAAGAGCTCAGATCATAAAGACAAACGTCTGAGGGTTTCCGTGATGATTTCTTGGGATGAGTACAATTACGTTATTGATTGTGGCCCTGATTTCAGACAGCAAATGTTGACCAATAATGTTGCTAAAGTTGACGGTATTCTTTTTACCCATGAGCATGCTGACCATACTGCTGGCATTGATGATATTCGCCCTTTTAATTTTAGGCAAGGCAATATGTCCATCTACGGTCATGAACGTGTGATCGCTGCTTTGAAGAAGCGATTCGAGTATGTTTTTGCCGAGGAGAACAGATATCCAGGTGCGCCAGGGGTTGCCGTGAACATTGTTGAAAACAATAAACCTTTTGTTCTAGGGGGTACTGAGGTCATTCCGGTGGATGTGGATCACAACGGTTTGCAGGTTTTCGGATTCCGAATTAAGGATTTTACCTATCTGACCGATGTGAAAACCATCAGTGAACCTGAATTGAACAAGGTCAAGAACTCCAAAGTTTTGGTGGTCAACGCGTTACGTGAAAAACCCCATCATTCGCACTTTAATCTTGAGGAAGCCTTGGCATTTATTGAGCTCGCCCAACCTCAAAAAGCCTACTTGACACACATCAGCCACCATATGGGTTTTCATGAAGAAATACAGAAAAAATTACCCAAGAATGTTTACTTGGCATATGATAATTTGGTCGTTGACGTTTAACTATTGATTGTAAACGGATTTTCCCCGAAATGGGAATCGTAAAATAGTCTAAGAAGATGAAAAAAAACATATTCCTTTATCTGTTCATTTTTGCCCTTTTGATCGCATTTTATTTTTTCAAGAGTAGCGGAAACCTTGCAGACAGTATGAATGACAAGGTTTCGAATTTAATTGTAACCAAAACCACCTTACTCGATTCCATTCAAAAATTGAACATCAAAATATTGGATGTGCAGCATTTTTCTTTAGAGAACAATGATTATGCCTTGGAGAATTATGACCATTTGAATCTTGAAAACCCTGAGCGTTACATCGCGGATAAACTTTTGGAAACCAATGAAAGTAAGGGCGATAATCCACTTATACCGTACGAGGGAATGGAAGGGCATTTCAAAATCAACAAAATCAATGTGCTCAATCACAAATGGATTTTAGCCGAGTTCACTGACGGTAAGCATTGGGGAGAGGCCATAATCGAATATGAATTAAAGGATGATTTGGGTGTTGATTTCACACTATCCAAGCATTTGCTTTATTCCAGTACTTTTTAAATTCTGTCAACCAACCATTTTTTGAAGGAATGAAAATTCTGGGGAGATACCCCATGGCCAACGGGAAATTCTTCATACACATGCTCGATGTTCAAATTTTTGAGAAAATCGGGCGCGCGTTGAGCCCACTCAGGCGGTATGACCTGATCTACCTGACCGTGTGAGCTATAAATTTTCAAGGCTTTGTAGTTTTTTGAATCCAAATTTTCTACAAGAATTGACTCATTGATATAACCACTTAGGGCAATGACATTTTTGATTTTTTCAGGATATGACAATGCTACCGCATAACTTAAAATAGTGCCTTGACTGAAACCCAACAAGGTAATATTGGTTTCATCCAAACCATAGGTTTCACAGGCTTCGTCTATAAAAGTGACAATTTTTTCGCGAGATTGAATAGCCTGTTCATCATCACTCCACTTCCCGTTTTCATTGTCAAAATGAATGGCATACCAAGCATTGCCGAAGGGCTGCATCGGGTAGGGGGCACGAACGGAAATAATACAAAACTCATCTGGCAGTTCGGGGGCAAATGAAAATAGGTCTTCCTCATTGCTTCCGTATCCATGAAACATAAAGATTACAGCAGGTTTACCCGTACTTTTATTTGAGGGTTTTATGAGATGTTCCAAAGAAAGGGGCGCAGTGGTCATGTTTGATTATTGAATGAATGTAAACCATTTTTGAAAATAGGGGCCAAAAATGGGCGCCAAATTCTTTTTGTCTGTAAGTGCTCCTGAAATTCCATATCCCCATAAAGCAAAATAGGAAATGTAGAGTCCGTACCACGCATACTCATTGAACCATTGACTTAAAAAAAGAGCAAATCCCAAAAAATAGAGATGTAGACCAAAGGCTTGTCGAATATGAAAACGGGCAAATTCATGTTTTGGCTCTGAATTCATGCTGAATGCGATCAATGCACCTACGATGGTCATATAGGCAACTATCGCTGTGGTTTTACCTTCTTTTTTGGTCTGCATTAAATTATTGCTTGGTTATTGTTGATGGCGCCATACACCATCCCTTTTGTTTTGCTTCCTACAAAAGCACTGTTTTGACTTGAAGAAAGTATGTGGATTTTTTCGAAAGTTGATTCCCCTTCCGGATTGAATAAAGTCAGATTTGCTTTGGCTCCTTTTTTGATTTCTGGTTTTTCCAAACCATATCGTTCCCTCCCTTTGGTAAAAAGTTTTATGGTGCTTTCCAACCCAAAGATGTCATTTGCTATGCCGAATGCACTTTCGAGACCAATTGTGCCACAAAGCGAATTGTCAAATTCAACCTGCTTTTGCTCAATGTTCATGGGGCTATGATCGGTGGTCACAAAATCAATAGTACCTTTTTTAACACCCTCTCTCAATACTTTGCGGTCATTCGCGGTTCTAATAGGAGGCGATAGTTTGAAGTTCGAATCAAAGCTATTTAAGACCTCATCAGTAAAATATAGATTGTGCAGTGCCACACTACAACTTACATCGAGACCTTTTTTCTTGGCATCGGCAATCAAGTTTACTGACTCAGCAGAAGATATAGTAGGAAAATGGAGTTTTCCTCCCGTATATTCCAGAATATGTAAATCCCTGGCGATTTGAAGCTCTTCGGCGAGAGCGGGAATTCCCTTGAGCCCCAATCTAGTGGAAACTTCGCCCTCGTTCACGATACCTTTACCGGTTATATTTTTATCCTGCGGAAAAGAATAGACCAGTCCGTCGAAATTTTGCGCATACTGCAAAGCAATTTTCAGCAAATTCGAATTTGAAATGGCGTGTTTATGATCGGAGAATGCTACCGCTCCGGAATTTTGCATGTCGTAAAGTTCGGCCAAGTCTTGACCTTGGGCCGCCATGGTCAAAGCTCCCATCGGATGCAGATTGGTCGCATGCCCGCTCGAGGCATTTTTCAAAAAAACAATATCGGCACTGGTATCTGGTACAGGTTTGGCATTCGCATTGAGCACAATATCTGTAAATCCGCTTTTCGCCGCGGTCAATAGACCATTCGCGATGGTCTCGCGCTCTTCATAACCCGGTTCTCCAAAACTAACACTACTATCAAACCACCCTTTGGAAACATGTAGATTGTCAAAATCAAGGACTTTGACTTTCCCTTTTGTAGGTATTTTTTGGGCGATGGAATCAATAAAACCGTTTTTGATAAGAATATCTTTCTTTTTCAAATGAAGATCCTTATTGGTTGGATCAACAATGGTCACGGTTTTAAGAAGGATGTTCATTTTAGATATTTTTGTATAAGTACTTCAATTACCATGAAAAGCAATGCTAAAGTAACAAACCATTTCCAAAGCTCATTCACAGTGCTGTCATTTTGAAACTTTTCAAACAAGGTGGCAATACTTTCATTTTTAACATCGGCCTCTAAAGTATTCAAATCAGCATACACCAATTGACTTTCTTTTTTTGAATAGTTGAAACTGATGTTACTTAAACGTTCATCAGCGTTCATTACGCCGTAAATGCCGTCTTCAATGGGGTTTTCATTAAAATTCAAAGTTACTTTATTCGCGAAGAATCTTTGCTGGGGAATAAATTCAGAACCTTCTTTTGCCATTTTTAGAATGGTGTCTTTTGATAATTTTAGCGAAATGTCAACACTTTTGTCGCTTCCTAACAATTGATACAATTCAGGAAGTTGCAGACTTTTAATTCCCATATTATAAAGTGTGGGAACAATCAATGGGGAATATTTGAAATTGGAATTATCCTCTGAAATGGCCGCCGTGAAAACATAGAAATTAGAACGGCCCAACAAGAAGGGAGCTCCATTTTGATAACTCAAAATTGCGGGAGCCGTGGTTTTTACCTGATAATACTGATTGACCTTGGGGTATTGAAAATTCGTCACACTCTTTTCAAAGACGTTTTTGAACAATGGGTGCGAGAAGCTAATTCCGGTAATATTCAACTCTTGTTTTGTGCTTCCGTTGAATTGTGTTGCAATGTGATTGGAAAGCAATGCATTGTGTGATGCTTGCTCAATATCAACAGCAGGAATCACTAAAATACTGCCTCCTTCTTTTTTGAAAGAGGTAAGACTTGATTGCAACGCATTGGGTATTTTATCCAAGGCATTGAGAATAACGAGGTTTTGGTTCGCAATAGATCCATAGTTGAGATTTTTCAATGAAAAGGAAGAGAAATTGAACTCATCAGCGGTGTAAATCTTACTGAGAAAACGCGAGTTGGCACTTCCTATGGCCATTACATTTATTTTTTCTTTGGCGTCAATATTGAAAAACAATTGATTGTCATAGGGCAAGCCCGAATCTGAAATCGAGACTTTTCCTTTTATGGCTTCATTGGCCGAAAGAGTGAAAGCTACTTTGGCCTTTTTATTTTGATCAAAAGAAGCAGACGTTTTGGCAATCAACTTATCTGCGTTCAAAAGGGAAACAGGAGTGCTTTCTATTTCAAAATTAGCCAATAATTCCGCTGTAAGTTCAATGTTTTCAGAATCTTCAGAGCTTACATAAATTGAATCGATTGAAATGTTTTGAATAGCATTCCTCCCTAAAGCGATTAGGTTTTTTTGAACGTTAGTAGTGGTGTCCGCCTCAATCGAGCCAGCCATATGTTGTTGAAAATCAGAAACCACCACCAAATTTTTTATCGATGCAGGGTCGTTTTTAAATAGTGTGTTCGCCTTAAGATATATTTCATTAAGATTCAATTGTTTGGAGCTATGTTCAAGCCTTAAAAGATCATTCTGAATATCTTTTAAATTCACATTTTTAAAAAGCGTGTTGTTGGTAAATAGGCTAAAAGTATTTTCATTGGGTATGGCCTCGATCAAATCTTGAACGGCATCTGAAAGTAGGGTGCCTTTCTCTGTTTTCGCTTGCATACTGAAAGAATCATCCAAATAAATGACTGTTTCTTTTTTACTCGTGGCGGATTTTTTAGCGAAAAACGGTTGAGCGAAGGCCAATACAGTTGCTGCGATCAGCAATAGACGTGTACCTAATAGAAGCCATTTTTTCAAGGTATTGCTGCGGCGCGATTCGGAAACGACTTTTTTTAGGAATTTGACATTCGTAAAAGGCGTCTTTTTGTACCTGCGAAGTTGAAAAAGATGAATGAAAATAGGAATCAGAAAGAGAAGTAAGGCCCAAAGAATTTCTGGATATTTAAACTGCATTCCTGTTTATGATTGTGCAAAGATAGGTAAAATATGGTTGCCGGTTGTCAGTGGACAGTTGTCAGAAATGAGTATTAATTTTTCGCGTTTTATTTTACCATCAACAGAAGAAAAAATAATCGATCATCTCTTTATACCCCAATTCAGATAAGTAGTCTCGAATCATGATTTGTGATTTATCATTCGCCACGGTAATGATGCTTTGCACATTTTCAAGTTGCTTCAAAAAATCATAATGCTTCATTTCTTCCCCATAAATTGATTTTCCTATTTTATTCGGATTATCACACAACCAGTGAAATTCAATGCCGTTTTCTTTCAAGCCTTTTGCAATGGTTTTCCCTTTGCTGCCAGCACCCCAAATGACCAATGGGCGTTTTGGATTGTGATCATGTTTTAAAAAATAATGCAGCTTGATATCCAAAAAATAGTTTTGAGCATAGTGTTCATGGGTTCTTGAAGTGCGAGTATCGTAATCGCGCCACCTGTGTAGTATCTTATCACAAGGAATACACTTCAATCCTTTTTCTCGAAACCGAAACGTCAAATCATAATCTTCAGGATAGCGGTCTGAATCAAAAGCGCCGCAGACATCAAAATCTTCTCTATAAACCATCCAGCAAGGGGAGGGGATGACACATTCTTTATAAATTTCTGAATAATTACTACCTGATTTCGTCAAATTATTCAGCCAAGTTTCATAGCGCTCATAGCCATTGCTGATTCCTCTATCTGAGAAATACTTCACTTGCCCGACGGCCAAATGTCCTTTTCCGTTTTTGAGTAATGAAGTGACCATGACTTCCAGTTTATCAGGAGTCATGATATCATCAGAGTCCATTCTGGTAATGAATTCCCCCGAACTTTTGGCGTAGGCTTTTTGCAAGGCCGGAATGATTCCCGTACCCTCATTTTCAAACACTTTTATTCTCTTGTCATTTTTAAGGAAGTCGGCAACTATTGACCAACTATTATCTGAGGAATGATCGTTTACCGCCAAGACTTCCCAGTTCTCATAGGTTTGGGAACAAATAGACTTTAAACACTGAGGCAGGTATGCTTCTGTATTCTTAAAGGGAATCAAAATGCTGACCAACGGATTTTGCATGTGGGAAGTTAGGGAAATTGAGTACTAGTTTTAAGGAAATAATAATTTAGTAATCCTTTAAAGAACAAAAAAAGCTTTCTATATTTGCACCCGCAAAGGAGGAATGGCAGAGTGGTCGAATGCACTAGTCTTGAAAACTAGCGAGGGTCACACCTCCGGGGGTTCGAATCCCTCTTCCTCCGCAACCAAGCGCAATTTTCGTGCAGCTTAAAATAAGAATCCCGCCAAGTATACTTGAGCGGGATTTTGAATTTTAAAATGACAATCCCATAGGGATTGAAAGTTGCATTTGCAGAATGCCGTATTAGGGATGCACGAAGTGAATCCCTAACTGTTTTTGATTGCTCATCACTTCCATTTCAACCTTTCGGCCATCATTCTATGAAAATGGTGTACGCCTTGTTCTCGAGTAGGGGAGAAACGTTCTGATTTGTATATTCTTGAATTTAAACCTTGGTGAACGCCCTCAACCACAAATTCGTCTTCTCGTTCTACCTTGTCCATCAAATTACTTGACGCACCCTCAAATTTATTTTCGCCATGCAAGTAGGTAATAAAAGACACTTTGGTTTTGTTGGCCGAAATGGGTTTGACCAGATTCACTGTGCAATAAAGGTCAATCCTTATTCTGCACAAAAGCCATTGAATTCCCTAAAATCGCACTCGTACTATTTATTTTGCACTTATTTTTGTTAAGTGGAAGAACTCAAACAAGCCGAATTAATTTTAGAGTGGTATCATTATGGGTTATTAATCGTTAC
Organism: uncultured Maribacter sp.; assembly: GCA_964432915.1. Lineage (GTDB taxonomy): Bacteria > Bacteroidota > Bacteroidia > Flavobacteriales > Flavobacteriaceae > Maribacter_C. The sequence goes on along the minus strand of CAYSPL010000004.1, from coordinate 78,602 downwards.
CGGTTTTGTGGTCGGATTTATCAATACCATTGCAGGAGGAGGTTCTTTGATTTCACTACCAGTTCTTATTTTTCTCGGACTTCCATCGAGTGTTGCCAACGGTACCAATCGAGTGGCAGTTGTCATTCAGAACATTTTGGGCACAGCCGGATTTAAAAGCAAAGGGGTTTCTACCTATCCTTTTAATATTTATTTGGGTGTTTCCGCACTTTTTGGTGCCATTTTAGGAGCTCGATTCGCCGTGGACATCAAAGGAGATACGTTTAATAAAATTCTTGCCGTCATTATGATAGTGGTTATTTTGTTGATTGTATTCAAACCAAAAATGAAAGTTGATGATTTACAAGAAAAGTTAAAGGGGAAGCCCCTTTGGATAGCAGTTATCGCCTTTTTCTTTTTCGGTATTTATGGTGGATTTATCAATGCGGGACTTGGTATTGTGATCATTTTATTTTTACATTATGTGAACCAAATGAGTTTGGTGCGATCAAATGCCACGAAGGTGGTTGTTGTACTTATATATACTTTGGCCGCATTAGCGGTATTTGTTTTGAATGATAAAGTTAATTGGGTGGTAGGCTTGGTCTTGGCCATCGGTAACGGCACGGGTGCATGGGTGGCCAGCAGATTTTCGGTCAATAGAGGAGATGGGTTCATTCGAACTTTCATGGTGGTTGTGGTCATTGGTATGGCCGTTAAACTTTGGTTTTTTTAAAACCATTATTTTCTTTCCCGCACAGGCGGGAATCTAATATTGACATATGAATAACAGTATGGAATATCTTGAATGGCGCTACGCAGTGAAAAAGTTTGATGCACAGCGCATGCTCACTGACGAACAAATTGAAAAAATAAAACATGCCTTTAATTTGACGGCCAGTTCGTATGGTTTGCAGCCCATCAAAATGGTCGTGGTTAAAAACAAGGATCTGCAACAAAAATTGGTGTCCTTTTCCATGGATCAGCAGCAGGTAGCTCAAGCTTCGCATGTATTAGTGATTTGCATTGAAAATTCTGTGGATCAAAAATATATCGCCGATTATTTTAAACGGGTTGTTGCCGTAAGAGGCACTCCAGAAGAAATTTTGAATCCCTTTAAAGAAAACCTGACCTCAAGTTTTTCTGATAAAAGCGAAGCTGAAATTCAAGAGTGGTCTAAAAACCAAGCGTATCTGGCCATGGGAAATTTGCTGGCCTATTGTGCTTTGGAGAAAATAGATTCTTGCCCGATGGAAGGCTTTGAGCCCGATGCCTATGATAAAATTTTGGGGCTGACAGAAAAAGGATTGACATCAGTACTGGTAATGCCCGTAGGCCATAGAGCTGAAGATGATGTATTTTCAACCTTTAAAAAGGTGCGGAAATCAATGGAGAAAAGTATTATTGAAATAAATTGAGAAGTCAGAGGTAAGATTTAAGACATGGGATTGGAGACGTGAGATTTCAGATATTTGTGGTAATTACTGAAATTTGAGCCCGTTTTTAAAACCCAAAACCCAAAACCCAAAACCCAAAATAAAATATGCCAGGATTTGAACTTTTCGGAGATGCCGAGCGCGAACAGGTGAAAGATGTACTTGATACCGGGGTATTGATGCGTTATGGTTTTGATGGTATGCGCCAAGGTCATTGGAAGGCTTTGAAGCTTGAAAAAGCTTTGGAAAAACGCATGCGGGTCAAACATGCCCAATTGGTCAGCAGCGGAACTTCAGCCTTGACGGTGGCCTTGGCCAGTGCGGGAGTCGGGGCTGGCGATGAGGTCATTATGCCCACCTTTACTTTCGTGGCTTCTTTTGAATCTATTTTGGCGATAGGGGCGGTGCCCATTTTGGTGGATATCGATGACACCTTGACTTTAGCGCCTGAAGCGGTTGAAAAGGCCATTTCCGAGAAGACCAAAGTAATCATGCCGGTTCATATGTGCGGTTCAATGGCTGATTTGAAAGCTTTGAAAACCATCTGTGAGAAACATGATTTATTGTTGCTCGAAGATGCCTGTCAGGCTATAGGAGGTACTTATGAAGGAAAACCCTTGGGTAGTTATGGCGATTTGGGTTGCTTTTCTTTTGATTATGTCAAAACGATTACCTGCGGAGAAGGAGGTGCCGTGGTCACCAACAATTCAACGTATAAGATAAATGCAGATCATTATTCCGATCATGGTCATGACCATGTGGGAAATGATAGGGGAGCGGAAGCACATCCTTTTTTGGGATATAACTTTCGTATTTCAGAATTGAATGCCGCGGTGGGTTTGGCACAAATCACCCGATTGGATGAGTTTTTAGCTCTTCAAAAACAGAATTATTCAATTTTAAGGAAAGCCCTGTCCGCAATAGTCGATGTTGAGTTTAGAAGAGTGCCAAAAGGAGGGGAAGAGAACTATTCTTTTCTGTCTTTCTTTTTACCCAACGAGGCCACGGCCAAAAAAGTGCATGGTGCCCTATCGGAAGGCGGAATAGATGTTTGCTTTTATTGGTATGACAACAATTGGCATTACTATCGCAAGTGGGAGCATTTGACAAATTTGACTTCTTTGGGAAAATTACCTCAAGAAATCATGGATCAACTACCTGATTACCATACCGCTGATTTCTCAAAATCGGATAATTGGATAAGCCGGAATATTTCATGTCTGATCAAAATAGGGTGGAGTGAGGCCGAAGTGAATGAAAGAGCTCAAAAAATGGCTCAAATCATCAAGACAACCATTTAGTAGGTCACATACTCAACGATTTCCAATCCGTAGCCTACGATACCCACACGTTTTGTTTCAACACCATTCGAAAGTAAACGCATTTTGGAAATGTTGAGATCATGAAGAATTTGTGCCCCAATACCGAAATCACGAGCATCCATATCTATTTTAGGGGCTTCGAAAATTCCCTTTTTTTGTAATTCTTGTAATTCGGTCAAGCGCGCCAGAAGATTGAGTGAATCTGAACTTTGATTGATGAAGATGATTGCTCCCTTACCTGCATTATTGATCGCATTGAACATATTCTCCAATTTTTTATCAGAGTTGTTCGTCAACGTGCCCAAAATATCATTATTGACTAGTGTGGAATTGATTCGCGTCAATACTTGTTCATCTTTGTTCCAGTCACCCTTGGTAAGTGCAATATGCACACGATTATTGGTGGTTTGTTTATAGGCTCTTAAACGGAAATCGCCAAACTTGGTGGTTATCTTGAAATCAGCCTTTTTATGTATCAAACTATCATTATCCATCCGATAGGCAACCAAATCTTCAATGGAAACTATTTTCAGGTCAAACTTTTTGGCAACCTCAACGAGCTGCGGTAGTCGCGCCATGCTGCCATCTTCATTCATTATTTCAACGATGATGCCAGCAGGTTGCAACCCTGCCAGGCGTGCAAAATCTATTGCTGCTTCAGTATGTCCGGTTCTTCTGAGTACGCCACCTTCTTTTGCCACCAAAGGAAAAATGTGTCCCGGTTTCGCTAAATCATGTGGTCTGGTGGTGGAATCGGTCAATGCCTTGACGGTTTTTGCCCGATCGCTCGCCGAGATACCTGTGGTCACTCCTTTTCCTCTCAAATCAACTGAAACCGTGAACGCCGTCTCCAGAGGGTCGGTGTTGTTATTGACCATCATATGAAGCCCCAAGTCCTTACAGCGACCTTCTGTCAAAGGCGCACAAATCAAACCGCGCCCATGAGTGGCCATGAAATTCACAGTTTCTGGGGTCGCCAATTCAGCTGCAGCCACAAAATCGCCTTCATTTTCTCTATTTTCATCATCAACAACAATAATGACTTTGCCTTTTTGAATATCAGCGATGGCCTCTTTAATGGTATTCAGTTGAATATTACGTTCCAATACTTTATTCATTAATTCAAATAGAATTTAATTCCTCAGTGAGCTTTTTCTTGGTATATAAGTATACAATAAAATAGACAGGTATGGCCAAAAATAAAATGATATAGAGGATATAATCTTCCTTTTTATTCAGATGTTTTCTAAATCTGTAATAATTAATCATTGATTTCACAATAAATACAAATAAAAGAATTATTGAGATTAAACCAATCACATTTGAAATCAAACCCATGAATTCTAATTTCCCAGAAATAAGAGATAAAAAATATCTTCCTATGTACATAAGGTAAAATACCAAAGCTAAATCTGAATTTTTTAGATATTTTGTCAATTCATCTTTTGCATTTTCATAGCTTGAATTATCTAATTTTCCTGAAAGTCTCAACTCCTCCTTGGTAATTCCTCGATTTTCCAAGACATTGAAAATAGTTGCAGTGAATTTTTTATCGTATTTATACTGCTTATGTTTTTTTGCCATTTCAATTAGTCTAGAATTTTCATATTCATCCAGCTCCAAATAGCTAATTGAATTGGTGTTAATTGAGATGTCTTCCGATTCAGATAAATCCGCCACTTGTTGGTTTCGCCCGAATATTTTTTTGAAAAAGTCAAAAACACGACCAAAGGTCATTAAGCCTCTATCAGCAGTGGCTCTTTTGGTTAAAATGATGCCCAAGGGCAGCATTAATATAGTAGAGGTCCACGCCCCCAAAATAGGATGAAGGTTTCCTTTGTTTGAATAATTTTCAACAAATACACCCACAAAATAATAAATAAGAAAAAGCACAATGGCAATGACCATGGGCAGCCCCAGTCCGCCTTTGCGAATGATCGCCCCGAGTGGTGCTCCTACAAAAAACAGGATGATACACGAAAAGGCCAAGGCGAATTTGTCATGCAATGAAAAGATATGCCTGCGGTGCAATTCGTAACGTTTGTCTAGCTCAGAGCGTTTATTGGTAATGGAAGACATTATACTCGTTACGTTGTTCGTTGCGGTATTCATCAACTGCAGTTGTTGCCACTCAGGATAAAGTTCAATAATGTTTTCAACAAACTCCTTTTTCTTCAGGGTGTCTTTGGCTACTTCACCTTTCAAATTAATCAGTTTACGTTTTGCAGCTTGGGTTGAGTTCTTTTCAGGCAATGCCTCAAATGCCCCCATTTTAGTGGTAACCATATTTTTAGAAAAAGCTTTGACTATTCTAAGATTGTCCTTTTTTAGCGAATCTATATCTTTACCAAGTCTTGAAATGTTCTTCATTTTGGCGGTTTCAATATCTCTTTCCTCTTCCAAATCAACATTGTTGAACTCGGTAAGATCGATGTTCATGGTATAGGTTTCGAACTTTGATTTTGCGAAAGGATATTTCATTTTATCGGCACCTTTGGCCTCCACGGTTTGGTATAGATTTCCGTCTTTTAAAACCAATTGTATAATGTCTGATTTACCACCACTAATCAGTTCGCCGGTTTTCGCTTTGATGACCCGGTAATTGATATTGGTTTTTGTCTTTTGGTGTATGATGACGTTTTCGAGAAAGCGATCGTTTTCGCCAAACTTATTATCTACTTTGATGTTCATGTCTGCGCTTTCAAAATCACTGAAAACCCCTTCTGCAATTGCCACGGCAGGTTTCAGCTTTGCAATATTTCTTCTAAGATTGAAAATTTTCTGTTCTGAGGCAGGAATTACCGAATTAGCGAAGAAAAAGGTCATTCCACCCAAAAGAAAAACGAAGAAAATGATACTGATCATGGCCCGTTTCAATGAAATGCCCGAAGCCTTCATGGCCGCAAATTCGTAGTTTTCGGCAAAGGTGCCGAAGGTCAATATGGAAGAAAGGAGTACGGTAAGCGGCAATACCTTTTCAGTAAGTTCCGGCATTTTATAGAAAAAGAACTTGCCAATGATCATCATGTCAAGCCCTTTGCCTGCCAAATCATCAATAAAAAGCCAAATCGATTGAAAAATGAAGATGAACATCATTATCACAAACGAACTGACTAGGTTGAATAAAAATCGCCATAAAATATACCGGTCGAGTATTTTCACTTTAGTTTCTTATGATGTAGTACCCATCATTTTCGTACTTGGTTTCATCAAAAGTAAATAAGGTTTTTGATAAAGGCTGATCTGTTTTAAAAGAATTAACAGTGATCGTTGTGGTTGTTCCGTTTTTTCCAGTCTCGATGATTTTATAAATATGTTTGGTTCCAGCGTCAATTCCCATTAAAATATACTCGATTTCGGTATTCGAATCAATCGGGACCAACCTCACATATTGAATTTTTCTTCCTTGAACATTTTGAAGAATATCCCAAGAATAGGTATGTCCTTTTTTGTAAAACGTGAACATTTTGGATGGCGTAAAAGCATCTTCCTCTTCAGATTTATCTTCAATGGTCACTTCTTCATTTTCAGGAATAATGGTATATACTTTATTGCCATCAAACATCTGCTGTGTGCCAAAAAGTTCGCCAAGATATTTGTCGCCACTTAAGGTCACGGTACCTCTAGTTTCTGAATTGATACCAGCCTCATCACTTTTAAGTTCGTATCTGAAATCAACTACCATATTCTCATACGCGGTAACCTTAGCATATACATCATCAAGCAAAGCCTTTGCTTTTGCGGCATCTTGAGCCGATATGATTTGACACGAAATTATGGCGAAAAGGGCAATTATAAACTTTTTCATTTTGATTTGATTTTTATTCATTACTCAATAATTGATCAAGGGCAACCAAATCGGGTACTAAAACCTGTCTTGCTTTACTGCCCTCAAACGGACCCACAATTCCGGCAGCTTCAAGTTGATCGATGATTCTACCGGCACGGTTATACCCCAATTTCAATTTTCGTTGAATCAGCGATGCAGAACCTTGTTGGGCAGTTACGATGACTTCTGCCGCTTGTCGGAATAACGCATCGCGATCCGCTATATCAATAGCAATACCTGTGCCAGATTCTTCACCCACATATTCTGGCAGTAAATGGGCACTGGCATAAGCGCGTTGAGAGCCGATATAATCCGTGATTTTTGCTACTTCAGGAGTGTCTACAAAAGCGCACTGAATTCGGGTCACATCATTGCCCTGGGTATATAACATATCTCCGCGGCCAATCAATTGGTCGGCCCCCGAAGCATCTAAAATGGTTCTTGAATCTATTTTTGAGGTTACCCTAAAGGCGATTCTAGCGGGAAAATTCGCTTTGATAATACCTGTGATTACATTTACTGACGGCCTTTGTGTTGCTATAATCAAATGAATTCCGATTGCTCTTGCCAATTGGGCCAAACGGGCAACGGGCGTTTCGACTTCTTTGCCAGCCGTCATGATCAAATCAGCAAACTCGTCAATGACCAAAACAATGTAAGGCAGAAACATATGCCCGTCATTTGGATTTAATTTTCGCGCCTTGAATTTCGCATTGTATTCTTTTATGTTTCGAACCATGGCTTTTTTCAACAGCTCATAACGGTTGTCCATTTCAATACAAAGTGAATTTAGGGTATGTATGACCTTCGCATTATCTGTAATGATGGCATCTTCAGAATCGGGCAGTTTTGCCAAAAAATGACGTTCAATTTTATTGTACAAGGTCAGTTCAACCTTCTTGGGGTCTATCAGAATGAATTTTACTTCAGCAGGATGTTTTTTATACAGGAGAGAGGTCAATACGGCGTTCAACCCAACCGATTTACCCTGACCTGTGGCTCCCGCCATCAACATATGCGGCATTTTCGCCAAGTCAACCACAAAGGTTTCATTGCTAATGGTCTTTCCGAAAGCAATAGGAAGCTCCATCTCAGCTTTTTGAAATTTACTTGATGCGATGACGGATCGCATTGACACGGTGGTCGCGTTTTTGTTGGGCACCTCAATACCTATGGTGCCTTTACCTGGAATAGGGGCGATGATTCGTATGCCTAGTGCCGCCAAAGAAAGTGCGATATCGTCTTCGAGATTTTTGATTTTAGAAATGCGAATACCAGCCTCAGGTACAATCTCATATAAGGTAACCGTAGGCCCAATGGTCGCTTTGATCTGAGCGATACCTATTTTATAATTCTTGAGAGTGCTGACAATTCTATTTTTGTTTTCCTCAAGTTCCTCTTGATTGATGGTAATGCCTCCTGTTACCCCATGCTGGTCCAAGAGTTCTATTTTAGGAAATTTATAGTTGCCCAGTTCCAAAGTAGGGTCAAACTCACCAAAATCATCAACCAATTTATTGGCGATATTGTCAATTTCTTCTTCCTCTTGAACTACTTCCTTTACCTCGATGGCCAATTCATCTTCAACCATTTCTTCCTCAACAGGAGAATTAATTTCCAATTCATCAATACTGTTTTCAGGCTCTAAAGGCGGAATGTCCTTTTTATGGGTGTAAGTGTCAATGATTTCTTGAGTAGTTTCTTCAGGTTGCAGTGAGAATTCTGTGGATTCTGAATCGGTGTTCGTATCGAATTCCGACTTAAGCGATGCTGTTTTTTTCTTGAAATAAGCGCCTATGGCCTCTGGGGAAAAATTAAAAAGACGCACCAAAATCAATATCAAACCAAATACGAGTAGCAATAAGACCCCGATTTTTCCGGTGTAGTCTTGAAGGAAGTCATTCATTTCAAAACCTATCAGCCCGCCGAGCAAGGGTTGTGTAAAGGCAAAAAAACCGAGGGCAATTGAAATCCAGATCATAAAAACCAATCCCCATATCCATTTTCTGAGCATCCCTTTTTGAGGCAGTCCCAAAAACATGTAAAGTCCGCTAAGGCTAAATAAAATGGGTACTATAAGTGTAGCGATACCAAAACCTTTGTACATGAACAAATGACTGACGGCAGCCCCAAATTTGTTCAAGAGGTTTTTGGCTTCTTCATTTCGGTCTTTGAATTCTGAAAGCAGACTTTGATCTTCTTGCCAGTTGAAATAGAATGAAATAAAGGAAAAGAACAAGGCGATACTGAGAAGCATCAATAAACTGCCCAGTATGATTTTGTTTTGTTTTGATAATTTGAAAGAGCCGCCTTTTTTGGTGGACTTTGGCTTAGCCTTTCGTGCCTTCTTTGCCATTCAATCGATGATTCTAAGGGTAAAAATACAAATTTGTTGGTGAAGCAAATCGCTTTATAAAATCTTTGGCAAATAAATAATAAGCCCAATAACCGTTGCGGCGATTGATACAATCATGACCGCGCCCGCAGCGATGTCTTTGATGAATCCGATTTTTTTATCGAATTCTGGTTGAATGTAATCCGACACTTTTTCAACCCCGGTATTCAGGCCTTCAACCCCCATGATAACCGCAATGGTCAATATTTGAATGCACCACTCTGTTGGCGAAATTTCAAAAAGAAATCCGGCAGCGGTCATGACCATGGCAATGAAAAATTGAACTTTGATGCTGGCCTCTGTTCGAACCAAAAGCAAAGCACCCCGCAAGGCATAGCCCACGCTTTTGATCCTATTCCTAAAAAAGGATTCCTTAGCCATTTTGCAAAGCTTCTAATGCAGCATCGTAATTGGGTTCGTCAACTATTTCAGCCACTTGCTCTGAATGCACGACATTTCCGTCAGTATCAACTACCACAATCGCCCTAGAGTGCAATGCAATTAGTGGCCCATCAGTAAACTCGAGTCCGTAGGCTTTTCCAAAATTACCATCTCTAAAGTCAGAGAGCATTTCCACATTTTCAATTCCTTCAGCACCACAAAAACGACCTTGGGCGAACGGAAGATCTTTTGAAATACATAAAACAACTGTATTATCAAGACTCGCGGCCTTCTCGTTGAACTTACGCACCGAAGCGGCGCAAGTACCCGTATCAACACTGGGAAAGATATTCATGATCACATTTTTGCCTTTAAAATCAGCTAAAGTGCAGTTTGATAAATCGCCTTTTGTCAGATTGAATGATGGAGCCTTGCTTCCTTTTGAGGGCAAATCGCCGAGAGTATGTATGGTATTTCCTTGTAATGTTATTGTTGCCATGGGTAAGATTTTAAATTTTGCGTGAAATTAAAAAGAATAAGTGGCTCTAACAACAACTACCTTAAAATGAAGGCCACTATTATTTTGAAGAAGCCAGCTGTTTTATTTTGATACCCAAACCGGCAAAAATCAATGTCATAATCGGGCTCAGCCAGTTGAATATGGCGTAGAAGGCATAGTCAAAAACACTTACCCCTAAAACGCCACTATGATATGCACCACAGGTATTCCAAGGAATTAAGACGGAAGTTACCGTACCCGAATCCTCTAAAGTACGACTCAAATTTTCTGGGGCCAGACCTCTGTCTTCATAGGCCTTGGAAAACATTTTTCCGGGAACAACAATAGCAAGATATTGATCTGATGCCGTAACATTCAGGGCAAGACAACTTCCCACAGTACTGGCAAAAAGCCCAAAGGTTGTTTTTGCCATACTTAACAACGATTTTGTAATCCTTGAAAGTGCTCCAATGCCATCCATAATACCACCAAAAACCATGGCACAGACAATCAACCATATAGTTCCAAGCATTCCTTTCATACCTTTGGCTGAAAACAATCCACTTAAGGTTTCATTGTCAGAGGGCACCGAGGTATTTACTGTTATGGCATTTAAAATACCTTTGTAACCAGATGTGAAATTCAAGCTTTCGCCTCCGCCGATCGTGGCCACAATACCGGGTTGAAAAATCAAGGCGAACACGCCTCCTAAAAGGGTGCCAATGAGTAAAGCCAAAAGTGGCGGTGCTTTTTTTACAATCATAAAAATAACGACTACGGGCACTAAGAACAGCCATGGTGATATGTTGAAACTTTTCTCGATCGATGCCAAAATGGCCTCGGTATCCGCTGTTCCACTCGTATTGATGGTGAAGCCTAAAATGATAAATACCAGAACTGTGACAATGATTGTAGGTACAGTGGTCAGTGTCATGTACTTGATATGACTGAATAGTTCGCCACCGGCCATGGCTGGAGCCAGATTGGTGGTGTCGCTCAAAGGAGAAAGTTTGTCCCCAAAATAAGCTCCTGATAAAACGGCACCTGCGGTCATTCCGAGAGAAATCCCTAGAGCATCTCCTATTCCTATCAGGGCGATACCAACTGTTGCGGCAGTGGTCCATGAACTTCCTGTTGCTACAGAAATGATGGCACATATGATTACACTGGCAGCCAAAAATATCGTCGGATTCAATACTTGCAATCCGTAATATATCATTGAGGGAATAATGCCACTAATGAGCCAGGTTCCTGACAGCGCCCCGACCATTAATAGTATAAGTAGCGCACCCGTGGTTGATTTTACATTTTCCGCCACCTCGGCCATCATGCGCTTGTAGGGTACTTTATTGAAAAAACCCACCAGAGCCGCAACGGCTCCACCCAAAAGAAGTATGAATTGATTTGAACCACTCAAGGCATCATCCCCAAAAACAAAAACATTGTAGGCCAACATGCCTACCAGAACAATAACAGGCAAAAGGGCTTCCCAAATATTCAGCTCTTTGTTTTCAACAATATGTTCATCTTGTCTATACTCTTTCGGCGTTTGGTCTCCCATTATTTTTCATATTGATAGTTGCGTAATATTACAATTTTGAAAACGCCTGTGCAAGTTGTATTCAAGCATTTGAAATGTTGCCTACGGATGAATATTAAGACGTATCATACATTTTTTTATCATCGCATATGTGCGCTCGATATCATTGTCCAAACCTATCGAGAATCTGATGAGTCCGTTTGAAAGCCCCATTTCTTCTTGTTCTTGCAAGGGTATTTCGGAAGATGTGGAGGTGCCAGGAGCACTGAAAAGGGTTTTGTAAAAGCCGAGACTCACGGCAAGGTATCCTAGTTTTTCTGTCTGCATGGCTTCCATCAGGGCATTTGCCGCTTCAAGAGAACCAACATCCAAAGTCAGTAGGCCTCCATAACCATAATCAGCATTCATTTGTTTTTTGAGCACCTCATGACCCGGATGCGATTTCAAGCCGGGGTAAACAACGCGAAAACCGTCAGCTTCAAAATTTTCAGCCAAGTAAAGGGCATTTTTACTGTGCTGTTTCATGCGAATATGTAGTGTTCGCATGTTTTTAAGAATGGATGCCGCTCTCAGACTGTCCAAAGTGCTTCCCAATAACATTCCGGCCCCGGTATTGACATCCTTTAAGCTCAAACAGAAGTCCTTGGTTCCGCAGACTACGCCCGCAACCGCATCGCTGGTCCCATTGATGAATTTGGTCAAGCTGTGAATAGTGATGTCAGCACCAAGTTTTGCAGCGGGTATGGTCAAAGGCGAAAAAGTATTGTCGACCACCAAGGGAATATTGTGTTCTTTCGCCAATTTTGACAAAGCTTTGATGTCCGCGATTTCTAGCAAGGGATTACTAATGGATTCGCAATAGATCATTTTGGTTTTTGGCGTAATGGCCTGGGCCACAGTTTCAATATCCGTGATGTCAACAAATGTTGTTTCCAGGGCAAATTTGCTGATGAAATTTTTCATGAATGCGTACGTGCCTCCATAGATGGTTCGGCTGCTCACTATATGATCTCCGGCATTGCAAAGTTCAAAAATCACTGAAGAGATGGCCCCCATGCCACTGGCATATACATTGGCGGTTTCAGTGCCTTCAAGTTCGGCCAAGGCCTCGCCCAAATAAAGATTGGAGGGGGAGGAGTGTCTGCTGTAGAGGTAACAACCCTCCGTATTCCCCTCGAAAGTATCGAACATTGTTTTGGCTGAAAGAAAAGTGTAGGTCGAAGAATCGGAAATGGATGGATTCACACCACCATATTCACCAAAGTATTGAAGGTCCTGAAGGTTGTTGACTAGTTTCGAGTCCATAAATTATTATTTATTGAGCAATGTGTAACTGCATTTTTATAAAACGCGACTTTGAAGAATTTGTTTTAAAATTTTAAAGAACTAGGTGCTCGTATTGGGCAGTTCATACATCCTAGACGTATTACGCTTTAAACCAAAAAATAGTGCTAATTTTGTGACTCAATTTTAAGCACAATTTTATGAGTTCATATGATGTGGCCGTTATCGGCTCTGGTCCTGGCGGGTATGTTGCAGCCATACGCTGCGCCCAATTGGGAATGAAAACCGCAATTATCGAAAAATACAGTACCCTCGGTGGCGCCTGTTTGAATGTGGGTTGTATTCCCTCTAAAGCTTTGTTGGACTCTTCTCACCACTATGAGGATGCGGTCAAGCATTTTGAAGAACATGGCATTGATATTCCTGGGGAAGTAAAGGTCAATTTGAAACAAATGATTGCTCGCAAGCAGGGCGTTGTTGATATGACCACCAAGGGAATTCAATTTTTAATGGACAAAAACAAAATTGATGTTTACGAAGGATTGGGAAGCTTTAAAGATGCGACCCATATCAATATCAAAAAAGGAAAGGCGAAAGGAGAAACCATAGAGGCCAAACATACGATTATCGCCACGGGTTCAAAACCATCAACCTTACCTTTTATTAAGTTGGATAAAGAACGGATTATCACTTCAACCGAAGCCTTGAAGTTGAAAGAAATACCCAAGCACATGGTCATCATCGGTGGTGGGGTCATTGGTTTAGAACTTGGTCAAGTATATAAAAGATTGGGTGCTGAGGTTACTGTGGTTGAGTACATGGATCGTATTATTCCTACCATGGATGCCGCCCTTTCAAAAGAATTGATGAAGGCCATGAAAAAGCAGAAAGTGAAGTTTGCCCTTTCACAAAAAGTCAAATCGGTTGAGAGAAAAGGAAATGAAGTAGTAATCACTGCGGATGACAAAAAAGGACAAGAAGTGACTTTCACTGGAGACTACTGCTTGGTTGCTGTTGGTCGTTCAGCGTATACCGAAGGATTGAATTTGGATGCCGCAGGCGTGAAAATGGAAGAACGAGGTAGAATAGCTGTAAATGAGCATTTGCAAACGAACGTATCTAATATATATGCGATTGGTGATGTGATTAAAGGGGCTATGTTGGCGCACAAAGCTGAAGAGGAGGGCACCTTGGTCGCCGAAATTTTGGCAGGTCAAAAACCACACATTGATTACAATTTGATTCCCGGGGTGGTCTATACTTGGCCAGAGGTTGCTGCCGTTGGCAAAACTGAGGAGCAATTAAAAGAATCAGGAGTTGAATATAAAGTGGGTCAATTTCCGATGCGCGCCTTGGGCCGTGCACGCGCCAGTATGGATATCGACGGATTCGTAAAAATATTGGCTGACAAAAATACCGATGAGGTATTGGGGGTTCACATGATCGGAGCACGTTGTGCAGATTTGATTTCTGAAGCCGTTACCGCAATGGAATTCAGAGCCTCAGCTGAGGATATTGCTCGTATGAGCCATGCACATCCAACTTATGCGGAAGCCGTGAAGGAGGCCGCATTGGCCGCTACTGCCGATAGGGCTTTGCATGTTTAATTTGAGAATATTTGATAAGAAAAGGGCTGAACAACTTCAGCCCTTTTTTTAGTTTTTATGAGATCCGTCGCAATAAGGCGGGTTACCCGTTTTTTTGCAGGTACAGAGATGTGCTTTTTTACTTTCGGTACATTCAAATTTCAAAGGCGGTGTTGCGTTGGCGGCTCGATGGGCACCATTGCAAAACGGCTGTGTTTCACTGAGCCCACAAGTGCACCAAGCGTATTTTTTTCCTTCCTCCAAGTCAACGGCTATCGGGGCATAGGTTTTATCACTCATTTGTTATTTATTTTTTTGAATTCTAAAAATAGGCGAAACTTCTCGAGTTCAATAGGTCAGACGCTAGTTTTTAATGAATCCAAATAATCGGGAAGCAATCGATTTAAAGAAATTTTTGATGCTCGCCTTATGTTTTTCATAACTCAAGGCTAAAAATGAGCATACCACCATAAAAACGATGGCTCCTAAAATAGCTTGGGTCAATGTGAGAGAGTGATTGAAATAGCGATAAAGACCCTGGCCAGTGAAGCTTCCGTACAAGATTATAAAGTGAATCACATAGATGGATAGGGTACTTTGACCTATTTTCAAAAACGTTGCATTCATTAACCATTTTCGAAACAACATGAACACCCCAAATATCAACAACACATCTCCCAAACGAATAAAGAGATAGTTATTGGTGCTAATGGCCTCAAACAACGGAATGTGAAAAAGCTCAGATAAGGCTACAAAGACATCCGAGGAAAAGAAGATCAAGAATAGTCCGACTAGAATAGAAATTGAAATCGCTGTAGGATAAAGGTTTTTATGGGATTTGTATCGCGTGAACAAAAGCGAAATAAACCCACCAAAAGTTGCATAGCCGAACCATGGAATTATGGTAAACACAGAACCATGCTGGCTTGTGAAATAATTGGCAAGGGCTCTGGGCAGCCCGTCAAAACCATAGTTGGCATACAGGGGCTCAAAAACAAAGAGCAGTATAGATGCCGTAAAAAGAAGTAGGGCAAAAAGAAATTTGCTACGACCGTAACTCAGCAAATAAAAGAAGACAATGCCCAAAACTGAAAGTCCTATGCAATGAAGCACATCAACTAAAAAGAAAGCGTTGTATAATTTTCCTTCAAGTAAACCTCCAAGATTTAGGCGTAAAACATATCCAATGACTAAAAGCTCGAGACCGCGTTTTATCCCTTTTTTGACTCGAGGATTTTGAAATCCTGTTTCGGGTACCCTGACCAATAAATAGGTAAAGAT
Source organism: uncultured Maribacter sp. (assembly GCA_964432915.1). GTDB lineage: Bacteria > Bacteroidota > Bacteroidia > Flavobacteriales > Flavobacteriaceae > Maribacter_C. The sequence goes on along the minus strand of CAYSPL010000004.1, from coordinate 63,070 downwards.
GAAGCCCGATACCGTGAAGAATACGGGGGCTGTCATACCCCTAAAGTATTTCCAGGTGGCATAAAAAGTATCGGAATTATCTCTGAAAGCATTGCTCAATAATCCATCGACAAAATGACCTTGCAACATCATTAAAATAGCCCAGGCCCTAATGGCATCAATAAAATAAAGACGATTGGTTTTTTTGTATAACAAAACAGTGGTTCTTTGAAATAACCGTATTCTTTGGGTGGTTTGGCGAACCAAAATTAGCTAAAATGCTCGCATCACAAGGGTTATTGTCTATTTTTGTTGAAAAGACTTTATGGCAACTATAGTGGCTTTTGCAGGCAGTAACTCAAGTAAATCAATTAATTACAAACTGGTGCGCTATACTACGAAACAGCTCACCAATTGTTCAGTGCAGCTTTATAATATGGCAAATATGCCTTTTCCGATGTATTCTGAAGATTTGGAAATTGAGGCCGGTTTTTCCAATTCAATGATTGAAATAAATGCTGAAATTCAAAAAGCTGATGGCGTCATCATATCGGTTAACGAACATAATGGCAATATTTCGGCTTATTTTAAGAATTTGCTGGACTGGTTATCAAGATTGGATCGTGATTTTATGAGGGGAAAGAAAATTCTTTTGATGTCCACTTCACCAGGAAAAAGAGGTGCCATAGGAGCCCATCAAATAGCGCATGGTATTTTGACCAGGTTAGGGGCACAAGTAGAAGCAATGTTTTCATTACCTTCTTTCAACTCAAATTTTGATATGGAAAAAGGAATAACAAATGCTGAGTTGGCAGGGGAATTCGAAAGAGTCATTTCCGATTTTTCAAAAGCAATTTAATCAAGGCCAGTTGAGCAAATTACCAACATCAGAATTTAATTTCCATTCACATGGATGCGAAGTATACGGCTTTCTTTCAGCACCACAAACACCAAAGGGAGTGGTTGTGCTCGTTCATGGCCTGGGCGAACATTCAGGGCGCTACCGAGAGAACGTGATTCCTGTGTTGCTTGAGGCTGGTCTAGCCGTTGTGACTTATGACAATATCGGACACGGGAAATCAAGTGGAAAACGGGGTCACTGCCCCAGTTTCGATGCCCTTCTTGATATTTTAGGAAGGGTAATTGACAAGGCAAGATTAACACATCCTGATCTTCCGGTATTTTTATATGCACATAGTATGGGCGGTAATTTGGCTTTGAATTTTGTACTAAGAAGAGCTAGTGACATAAAGGGAATAGTTGCTACCAGTCCATACCTGCGATTGGCATTTCAACCGCCAAAATGGAAAATGGCTCTAGGAAAATGGATGCTAAACGTACTACCATCTATTACACTTCCGTCCGGTTTGGATCCAAACGGTATTTCAAGAATTCCTAAAGAGGTCGATAAGTACAAGAACGATCCTTTGGTTCATGACAAAGTAAGCCCTATGTATTCTTTTCCGATAATGGAAGCGGGGGAGTGGGCGATTCAAAATGCCAATCGATTAAGGGTTGAAACCCTTTTGTTGCATGGTACTGCAGACCCAATAATTGACGCAAATGGCACAAAAGAATTCCATGAAAATTCGAAGCGCACCACCTTAAAACTATTTGATGGCGGATTTCACGAACTACACTATGATTTATGCAGTGCCCAGATGTTGTCAAGCATTCAAGAATGGATAAAGCAGCGATTAGTTTGATACCTTTGTGCCGTGCTCAGCGAATTCAAAACACATATCAAAAATAATTTTCCAGGGCTATTTGAAAAGCGATTTCTTTTGGCCGTAAGTGGAGGATTAGATAGTATGGTTTTAACACACCTATGCCTTCAACAAAAACTTGATTTTGAACTGGCACATTGCAATTTTAAACTAAGGGGTAAGGATAGTGATGATGATGAGAAATTTGTTGTTTCTTATGCTAAGAAAAACAATTTAAAATTGTATTTAAGCCATTTTGATACAACAAGTTATGTTAAAAAAAGTAAAGTATCAGTTGAAATTGCTGCACGCGAGTTGAGGTACGCTTGGTTCGCTGAAATCATGAATCAAAATAAGCTTGAAATTTTGGTTACCGCGCATCATGCAGATGACGACCTAGAAACTTTTTTGATTAATCTTTCTCGCGGAACTGGGATTGACGGATTAAAAGGAATTCCCGCTAAAACTGATTCCATTTCGAGACCTTTGCTTCCCTTTTCAAGAGCAGCTATTCTCAAATATGCCAAAAAAGAAAATATTGCGTGGCGCGAAGATGTGACCAATTTGGATACGGTGCATTTGCGCAATCAAATCAGGCACGAGGTTATCCCTGAATTGAAAAAAATCAGTCCATCTTTTTTAAAAAACTTTAAAAAGACCCAAGAATACCTATCTGATTCAAAAGCGATTCTTGATAACCATGCCCAAGCCTTGAAAACCAGACTGTTTAGTATTGAAAATGGGCTTACACGCATTACTATTGATGATTTGCTGGCTTTGCAACCACAGAAGGCCTATTTGCATTTGTTATTCAAAGATTACGGATTTACGGCTTGGAAAGATATTTTGGGACTGCTGGAAGGTATGAGTGGTAAAAAAGTTTATTCCAAAACCCATCGATTGGTGCGAGATAGAAACCATCTCATTTTGGAAAAATTGGAAGCGGAGTCGGATGAATACTACTATGTAAAAAAAGATCAAATGGTTTTAGAGGCTCCGATCAAGCTTGAAATACAGCACGTTAAATCTATCAAAAGAACATCAAAAAACATACTATACGTAGATGACGCCTCGTTAAAATATCCACTGGTCGTTAGGAAATGGAAAAAAGGCGACTATTTTTACCCCTTTGGAATGTCAGGAAAGAAGAAACTTTCAAAATATTTCAAGGATGAAAAAATTGATATCATTTCAAAGAATAAGCAATGGCTGTTGTGTTCTGGCGATGCTATTGTTTGGGTGGTTGGAAAACGTGCTGACGAAAGGTTCAAAGTAAGTGACAACACCAAAAAAATAATTCAGTTTAGATGCGTCAATTAAAGCAATTTATATACATCATCTTTTTCTTAGGCACGGCGTCATTTGCCCAAAGTGATGATGAGCCTGTGGTCTGGTCACAGGAATTGAAAAAGATTTCAGCCACAGAATACGATTTGATTTTTAAGGCCCAGATTTTTGAAGGTTGGCATGTTTATTCACAGCACACCCCTGAGGGTGGTGCCATTCCAACTGAATTTACCTTTAAAAATGTAGATGTAGACTATAAATTGGTCGGGGAAACCCAAGAAAGTGAGACACACTCGGCCCATAGTGAAATGTTTGGTGTGAATGAGACCTTTTTTAAAAGAAATGGGTCATTTACACAACGCATTCAAATACGAAACGATGATGTGCGGCAAATAGATGCTGAGATTAGCTATCAAGTATGCAAAGACGTATGTATACTTGGCTATAATGCATTTTCTTTTGTTTTGGATGGCGGTGTTGTTGAATTGGACAAAACTGTGGTGGATGAGCGCAGTCTGGCCATGACCAATGCTCTTGAACTTGATCTAAAGAACAAAGCACAATTGACCGAAGGTGTTCAGCAACTGGAGACCGATTCAGGCCTGTGGGGTATTTTTGGTCTGGGCTTTCTTGGGGGATTAATAGCCTTGTTGACACCCTGTGTTTTTCCTATGATACCGCTAACAGTTTCTTTTTTTACAAAACAATCTGAGAACAGATCTAAAGGCGTTTTTAATGCTGTGTTGTACGGTTTTTTCATAGTGCTGATTTATTTCCTCTTGAGTTTGCCATTTCATCTTTTTGATTCCATTGACTCACAAATACTTAATACTATTTCTACAAATATTTGGTTGAACATTTTGTTTTTCGCCATCTTCATTTTCTTTGCCTTTTCTTTCTTTGGCTATTATGAATTGACCTTGCCTAGTTCTTGGAGCACTAAGATGGATTCCGCCTCGAGCAAAATAGGAGGTTCCATCGGAATCTTTTTCATGGCTTTGACCTTAGCCATTGTTTCCTTCTCCTGTACAGGTCCCATTTTAGGGCTTTTGTTAGGGGGAACAGTACTTTCTGAGGGAGATTTGCCAACAAACTTATCAGCGGCAATCACAGGCTTCGGTGTTGCCTTGGCTTTGCCCTTTGCCTTATTTGCGCTCTTTCCCGCTTGGTTGAATTCCTTACCAAAATCGGGTGGTTGGATGACCACCGTAAAAGTGGTTTTGGGTTTTGTGGAGCTTGGTTTTGCCCTTAAATTTTTATCAAACGCAGATTTAGTAGGACATTGGGGAATTTTAAAAAGGGAAATATTTATAGGCATTTGGTTGCTTTTGGCCATAGCATTGACACTATATCTTTTTGGGGTTTTCAGATTTCCACATGATGGACCGAAACAAAAATTATCCTTTGGTAGGAAATTGACCGGCGTGGTCAGCTTGCTTTTCGCCATTTATTTGGGACTTGGACTTGCCAAAGTGACCGATTTGAAATTATTGAGTGGTTTGCTTCCACCGGATTTCCATAGTATTTATGAAAAAGAAAGTGATTGTCCGTTGGGGTTGGCTTGTTACAAAGATTTTGAAACCGGACTCGCAGTTGCCAAAAAAGAGAACAAACCCATTTTGTTGGATTTTACAGGATGGGCCTGTGCCAATTGCCGTAAAATGGAGGAAAATGTATGGAGCGAAACAGATATTTATCCGATATTGAAAAATGACTACGTGCTCATCTCGCTTTATGTTGATGATCGCAAAGAACTACCTCTTGAAGCGCAGTTTGAATTTCAATATCAGTCGGGCCGCATAAAAACTATAGAAACGGTGGGGCAGAAGTGGGGCACTTTTCAAACCCTGAACTTCAATGCAGCATCACAACCGTATTATGTGCTGCTCTCTCCTGACATGGTAGTGTTGAACTCCTCCATCCAATATACTGATCGAGACACGTATTTCAATTGGTTAAATACTGGCTTGCAGAACTATAGGTACTCGGTTGAAAAGTAGCTGTGAATACTTAAGGTTGCATTCTTTTATTATCCCTCAATTTCCCATATCTTATACTTCTAAATAAACTGATTTGAAGACATTGAGAAGATTGGGCAGAACAATACTCGCTTTGGTAGTAATTCTATTGGCCGCGGGTTTTTTGGTTAAAAACGCTTTAAAACCAGACTATGATGGTGAGCAAGAACTTGAGGGCTTATCGGCAGAGGTAACCGTTCATTATGATGAATATGGGGTTCCGCATATCTATGGAAGCAATGAAAAAGATGCTTTTCGAGCCCTAGGTTATGTTCATGCCCAAGACCGTCTTTGGCAAATGGAATTATTGCGAAGAATTGCCAGTGGCGGTCTTTCAGAGGTTTTTGGGAAGGATGTTCTGGAGACCGATCGGTTTTTCTTGTCTTTAGGAATTGATGACGCCAGTCAAAAGTCATTGTCCAAGTTGAATAAGGAAGCTGTGGAAGTTCAAATTTCACAAGCCTATTTAGACGGAATCAATCAATTTATTGCCAACGGTGCAACCCCAATTGAATACTATTTAACGGGACTTGAAAAGAAGCCGTTTTCGTTGCGAGATGTTTACAACACGATGGGTTACATGGCATTCAGCTTCGCCCAAGCCCATAAAACCGATCCACTTCTTTCAGAAATTGAGTCCAAACTGGGGGCCGCATATTTGAAAGACCTTGAAATTGACATTGATCCCAACACCACGCTCATAAAAACGACCAATGGTAAGAAAGATACGGCACCAAAAATTACCATGTCCGCCTCAGTAATCGAAACTCTGGAAAGCTTGGCTATACCTCTTTTTGAAGGGAGTAATAGTTGGGTAATTGGCCCAGATAAGACAAAAAACGGGAAGGTTCTTTTTGCCAATGACCCACATATCGGGTTTTCGCAGCCTTCAGTTTGGTATGAAGCCCATGTGGCCACGCCGACCTATGAAAAGTATGGTTATCATTTGGCTGGTGTGCCTTATCCGGTTTTGGGCCATGATAGAAACATTGCTTATGGCATGACCATGTTTGAAAATGATGATACCGATTTTTATTACGAAGAACAGCACCCTACTGATACTACCAAGTACAAAAAGGGTTCAGAATGGTTGTCTTACGAAATAGTGGAAAAAACCATAAAAGTAAAGGGTCAAGAAGATGCTATTTTTAGATTCAAAAAGACGGTTAACGGGCCCGTTTTAAATGGCATTGCAAAACAAATAAAGGGCGAAAGACCCATCAGCATGTCTTGGGTATATACCGATCTTGAAAACAAGGTTTTCAGTGCGCTTCATGGTATAAGTCATGCCAAGAATCTGGAAGAATTTCAAATTTCGCTGAAAGATATTCATGCCCCTGGTTTGAATATCATGTATGGCGATGCGGAGGGAAATGTAGCTTGGTGGGCCACCGCTAAACTTTTCAACATTTCCGATTCATTGCACACCAAATTTATTTTTGAACATGACTCAGGCTTCAGTCAAGGTAGGGAATACCTTCCTTTTTCAGAAAATCCAATGGCCATCAATCCACCTTATAATTATGTGTATTCGGCAAATAATCAGCCCGATTCGGTAAGGGGCAGGTTGTATCCTGGGTATTACCTACCCGAAAATAGAGCAAAACGCATTGTTGACCTTTTGGAACCCAGAGATGATTGGGACAAGGAGGCAATGGGTAAAATGATCACTGATGTAACTTCTTCAGTAAATCCGTCAATAGTAACGTCTTTAGGTAAATCTTTTGATGTGGGTTCTTTGACCGACAATCAGCTAAAGCTTTTAGATGAACTCAACAACTGGAAAGGCGATTACCAACTAGAGAGCGTAGCCGCCACTATGTATCACCGTTGGATATATCAATTGCTGAAAAACACTTTTGAAGATGAATTGGATTTAAGAATGTTTACCGAATTCCTGAGCACTCATCTTCACAAAAGGGTTATTGCGCCGATGGCTGCGAATTCAAGTTCGGTTTGGTGGGATGATGTCTCAACCGAAGAAGTTTTGGAAACCCAGGCAATGATTGTTCAAAAGTCATATGTAGAGGCCTTTCAGGCATTGGAGGCGGAGTTTGGCCAAGACACTTCAAAATGGACTTGGGATAAAGTGCATACCATAGAGTATGGTCATGTCATTGGTCAAGCGGGTGGTTTGCTGCGTAAGTTTTTCAATAGAGGTCCATATCCGATTATGGGTGGTAAAGAAGTGCTTAACAATTTAGCTTTTAATTACGATGGCAGTAATCACTTTAAAGTAAGTTCAGGCCCATCAACGAGAAGGGTTGTAGATTTTTCAGACATTGAGAACGGTATGAGTATTTTGCCCACAGGGCAATCAGGTAATCCGTTTAGCGAGCATTATGACGATCAGGCGGAAATGTATGTGAAAGGCGAATTTCGAAAAATGATGATGAACAAAGAAGAGATATTGGAAAAATCGAAGTCGCATTTGAAGTTGGTGCCTGCTTCGCAATAGGTGTTGCATGTGTTAAAATATTTGAGCAAATTCTATTTAAAGGGAGTTTTAGCACTATACTTCGTATATTCAAAACGCTTGAAATTGAAAATGAAAACCAACTATATTCTTCTTTTCTTGATAGTATGCGGTCTTTTTGCCAATGCGCAGAATGACTCATTACCTGCTGCGTCAAATGAATCCCAAAATTCTTTAAAGACAGCCTTGCTTCAGCTTGAATCAAAATCGGGTTATCAGGTTTTTTTTGATGAAAATTGGTTGTTAGATCTTACTACAAAAGCTGATATTTCCAAGGCCGATTTGACCGAAGCTTTAGATTTGTTATTGGAAAACACCTCATTGAATTATCATCTAATGCATGACGAAAAGAGAATCATTTTGATTCAGAATTCGGTGGTCTATGAAACATTACCCAGAGGTTTTTTCGGCAAAAAAGATGCTTTATCTGATAATGAAACTGTCAATTATGATCAAGAGATACCTCCACCTGTTTTTTATGATAACAAAGCTCAAAACACCACAAAAAAGCATCCTTTGATTCGTTTGGGAAAAACGAACAAAGAAAATCTAAAGACAGTTTATAAGTTATCGGGTAAAGCTTTCAACGGCCGTACCAAAGAGGCGATTCCAGATTTGGCGATACGGTTAATTGGTTCAAATAGTGTCGTGGTATCTGACGCAAATGGTCGGTTTGAAATTGAACTTCCAGCCGGTTATAATCGAATACGAGCTACAGCAATGGGTATTGCAAATTCAGAACGGGAAATTTTAATTTACAGTGACTCCAGTCATGACTTCGAGTTTGACGAAAGCCTTGAACAATTGGATGAGGTTATAGTTTCAGCTGATGCGGCAAGAAATGTTGAAGAAACATTTTCAGGTACCGAACAGATCGATCTTGAAGAATCGAAAAACATTCCTCTGGTTTTAGGCGAGCGTGATTTGCTGCAAGTGGCAAAAGCACTTCCGGGCATTTCATCCGCTGGTGAGGGTGCTACAGGTCTGAACGTAAGGGGAGGTAAAACGGATCAAAATCTGGTGTTGTTGGATGATGCGGTTATTTACAACCCAACACACTTTTTCGGAATTTTCCAGGCGTTGAATCCGTTTACCACAAAGGGGGTTGAGATATATAAGGGAGCCGTGCCCGTTGAATTCGGGGGTAGGTTGTCATCCGTTTTTGATATCAGATCCAAAGATGCCAATGTGGAGGAGTTTGCAGGAGAGGGTTCCATCGGGCCGGTAACGGGTAATTTAGCTTTGGAGATTCCCATAAAAAAGGATACTTCGGCGATAATGATAGGGGGTAGAGGGGCTTATGCAGATTGGATTCTACGTTCTTTGGATGATGAATCATTAAACAATAGCGCGGCTTCATTTTTTGACGGCATTGTGAAATACAACCATCGAATCAATGATAAAAACGACCTTAAAACCACGGTATACTATAGCCGCGATGCGTTCAGTATAACTTCTGATTCGTTGTATAAGTACAGTAATCGATTGGCCTCTTTACGTTGGGATAAAAATTTCAATGACAAGACTACGGGCTCATTGGTAGTGGAGAATAGCGATTATCGATTCGGTATCGATTTTGAGAGTTCGGGCAATACCAATTTTGATTTGAATTATAACATTTCGGAAACAGGTTTGACGTATAAGTTAAAGACCTTGGCTAGTAAGAAGCACATTTTCGATTATGGCTTGGCCGCAAAGTTTTATAACGTAAACCCGGGTAGTATTAAACCGCTAGGTGAGGGCTCGAATGTGGCACCAAAAATAATTGAACGGGAAAAAGCGATTGAAGGTGCCCTATTTGTGGGTGATGAATGGTCATTGTCAGATAAATTCACACTGGGGCTAGGACTTCGTTTTGCCTTTTTCGCTGCTCTCGGAGAAAATAGTCAACGAACTTACATCGAAAATCAACCTTTGAATGATGCAACTGTTGAGTCAACGATTGATTATGGTAGTGGCGAGATTATAAAGACCTACGGAGGGCCCGAAGCGAGATTGTCCGCAAGATATTTACTTGGTGATGACTTCTCCATTAAAGCCAGCTTCAACAATGCTTATCAATTCATACATACCCTTTCCAATAATACAACAGTTTCGCCCATTGACACCTGGAAACTTTCTGACCTCAACATAAAACCGCAAAATGGTTATCAGGCGTCGCTGGGTTTATTTAAGAACTTGAATGATAATATGTATGAGTTGAGTGTTGAAGGGTATTACAAAATATTGGATAATGTCACTGATTTTAAAACGGGTGCTGATTTGTTTCTCAATGATAATGTTGAAACAGAAATCATACAAGGCGACGGCAAAGCTTATGGCATTGAGTTTCTATTGAAAAAGAATCGAGGCGATTTCAATGGTTGGTTATCCTATACTTACTCAAGGTCTTTATACCGATTTGATAGTCAGTTTAGTGAAGAGCGAATCAATAATGGCGAGTTTTTTCCATCAAATTTTGACAAACCACATGACGTAAGTATTATAGCCAATTACAAACTCACGAGGCGCTATAGTTTCTCTGGCAATTTTGTGTATCAAACAGGAAGACCCGTTACGTATCCCGTAGGCACCTTCCGTTTTAATAATGCTGATTTTGTGGCATTCAGTAACAGAAACGAGTTTCGTATTCCTGATTTTTTTCGCTTGGATCTTGGGGTGAATATCGAAGGCAATCATAAAAAGAACAAATTGGCCCATAGTTTTTGGACCATTTCAGTGTATAATGTTTTAGGACGTAACAATCCGTATTCGGTATTTTTTGTGACCGAAGATGGAGAAGTAAAGGCATTGCAGAGCTCAATTTTTGCAATTCCGATACCATCAATTACCTATAATTTTAAGTTTTAACACATGATAAAATATTTGACACTCAATTACTACTGGGTAATGTGTTTTCTGACGGCAATGACTATGTTTCTAAATTCATGTGTTGAGGAGTTGGACTTGGAGGTAACTGGTCAAAATGAATTGCCTAATATTTTGATTGTTGAGGCCGTAATTACAGATGAATTCAAATTTCAAGAAGTTCGATTAAGTAAAATGGATTCTCTACTTGATTTGCGTGTGGAAAGGGCATTCAATCAATTTGCGCCAGGTAGTTCACAAAACGAAGGAGACGTTGATTTGGTTCGGTATGAAGAAAATGCGTCGGTCAGTATTTCCGTTTCTGACGGCAACCAAATTATCTTTGTTGAAGGTGCGCCAGGCACCTACATTTCAGGGCAACCATTTCAAGTGGAAGAAGGCTTGGAATATGAATTGCGAATCAAAACTGCTGATAATCGTGAGTTTGTCTCAAAACCCATGAAAATAGAGGGGAAGTCCAGCATTGAAAACGTTTATGCTGAAAAGGTTACCCTTTCAGACGGAGGTAAGGGTATTGAGATATTTGTTGATAGTAGTCCTATTAATGGCGACGCAGGAAATCTGAGATTCAGATTCGATGAAACCTATAAAATCATTGCTCCAAACTGGTCGCCCTTCCAGTATATACTAACAGATTATGATCCATGTGCCATACCTGTTGTCTATGACCTAGATCTTGTTAGACGTACTGAAGAGGCACGTGTGTGTTATACCACGGTGACTTCAAACAACGTTATTTTGAATAATAAAGATGTCAATGCCGACGGGCGATTAGAACAATTTTCAATACATGCTTTAGGGCAAAATAATTTCAAAATCTCCCATCGTTACAGTATACTGGTAAATCAATTGGTAACAAGTGCCGAATCTTACGGGTTTTATGAAAAATTGAAAAATTTTAGCGAAAATGGCAACGTTTTTTCTCAGGTACAACCTGGTTTTTTAGAAGGAAATATTTCATCTACTGATGGTAGGCAAGGCACGGTAATAGGTTTTTTTGATGTGGCATCAGTATCTCAAAAACGACTTTTTTTTAATTACGATGACTTTTTTCCTGATGCCGAACTACCCGATTATCCTATAAATTGTACTCTGCAGTCGACGCCTGAATCGCATGTTTCCTATTGTTTTCAGGGTCTCATCAGTAATCCATGTCCTCAATCGGTTATTGAACGGGTATTTTTGGACAACATTACCTATGTGGGTGCTAATGATAATAATATCGGCACATGCCCTGGTCCCCACGTTTTTGTGTCAAAACCCTGCGGAGACTGTAGATTGTTGGGCAGTAATGAGGTACCCGAATTTTGGATTGAAGAATAAGTTACGAATATGGGAAATAAAACTTTTTTGATTTCACTTTTTTTACTCCATACTATTCTGGGGTGGTCGCAATATGTGGTAACCTCAAATGAAGAATTGGTGCAACTCACAAAAGTACCGCAAGAGAAGGTTTATATGGCCCATACTGGTCCACTACTATTTTCTGGGGAATATCTGTATTATGGTTTTTATTGTTTCAATGCCCAAAACAATCGTCAAAGCAATATCAGTAGAATGGGTTATGTGGCTTTGGTCAATGAAGAAAAGGAGTATGTCTTTGAGCAAAAAATAAGACTTGAAAGAGGTTTGGGGCAAGGTGAGTATTTCATATCTACCCAAATTCCCTCAGGCAACTATAAATTATTGGGCTACACGCAATGGATGAAGAACAACGGGCTCTCGCAGGTCTTTCAAGAGAATATTACCATTGTCAATCCGTATATGGTTGATCAATCGGTTTTCTTAAAAAATAATTCCACGGATATAAATAAGGAGGTGTCTCCTTCTGAGACGGCAAATACCATAAACTCGCCATTGCAACTTGAATTTGAAAAAAAAGAATTTGGTTCACGTGAGCAGGTAAAGTTTTCGTTACGAAATTATAAAGGCCAACTTGGTTTTGGCACGTACACCGTTAAAGTAAAGAAGAAGGAAGAACTGTCGCACGATGCCGCTACCCGGGCCGAGGGTTTTGCAATTTCTTATTTGAAGGCAGCTAGAAGAATAAACAAAAGTTTGGGGGATAGCATATTTCTTCCTGAACAACGAGGGGAATTGCTATTTGGTTCTGTAAGAAATAGAATTACCAATGAACCGGCAATTGAAGTACCTGTGGTGGTTTCGTTCCCTGGTAAGGAATTTATTTTGAAATTGGCTACCACTGATGCCTCAGGAAATTTTTATTCCTATCTGAAGAAAGACTACAAAACCTCACAAACCGTTTTGCAAATTGTTGATGAAGAAGTTGATTATGACATTGAATTAAAAGAACCTTATAAATTGGATGTCTCGAATTTAGAATTCGGAAAATTTCAATTGAACGAGTCAATGAAGGCAAACATTGAAAAACGAAGCATTTATAATCAAATCGAAAATCAATTTTTCCAATTAAAACCAGATTCGGTTTTATTGAGTTATCCCATCGACCCCTTTGATGGCAGTATACCAGAAGTAGTCAACTTAGATGACTACACAAGGTTTCGTACGTTTCAAGAGACCTTGGTAGAGCTTTTGCCTTATGCTGGATATAGAATCGGGGGTAAAGAGAAAGACTATATTCGAATAGGGCAAGATTTCGAAAAGGTCAATACAGAATATAATGATTACCCCGCCATAGTTTTGATTGATGGGGTGTACATACCCAATCATGAGGCTATAAAGGAGTATGACGCCAGAAAAATAAAATCAATAAGCCTGATACAGGATCAATTTCAATTGGGGAATAAACTCTATCAGGGTATGCTATCTGTCGAAACATTCGATGGAGACTACGTACTTGAACATACACATAAAAACGCCTTAAAATCTCAAATTGATTTACCAGATGCAAAAAAGAACTATTATCAGCAACGTTATACGGCTGAAAATTTAAAATACGAGCGAATTCCTGATTATAGAACACTTCTCTTTTGGAGGCCGTCAATTACCATTGACAACACTGGTTTGAATTTCGATTTTTTTACTTCTGATGTCAAAGGGGAATATGAAGTTGTTCTCGATGGCTTTACTACTTATGGGAAACCGATTTCACTACGGGAGACTTTTATGGTCAATTAAAATCAGGAAAATTCCCCGACTATCCAATTATCTAAACCCAAATAATTCCACTTTAAAAAAGTATGTTATATTTACTTACATATAAAAGTGAATATTACTTACATGTTGACAAAAGTTTTTGGAAGTGCCGTTTTTGGCATTGAGGCCACCACAATTACAGTCGAGGTAAATGTTGATAAAGGAGTTGGTTACCATTTGGTGGGCTTACCTGATAACGCCATAAAAGAAAGCAACTACCGCATAGCGGCAGCCTTATTGAATAATGGATATAAAATTCCCGGTAAGAAAATCACATTGAATTTGGCACCCGCTGATTTAAGAAAAGAAGGTTCTGCCTATGATTTGACCTTGGCCATTGGTATCCTTACAGCATCTGGTCAAATAGAATCTAAAAATCTTGAAAAGTTTATTATTATGGGAGAGCTTTCATTGGATGGAAGTTTGCATCCTATTAAAGGAGCCTTGCCAATTGCCATAAAAGCACAAGAAGAGGGTTTTGAAGGTTTTATTTTACCTAATGAAAATGCAAGGGAGGCCGCCATCGTTGACGGCATCAAAGTCTTTGGGGTGGATAACATCAGCGAGGTTATTGATTTTTTTGATAAAGAAACTCCTTTGAACCAAACAATCATTGATACCCAAGCTGAATTTCATAAGAGCCTTGATTTTCCTGAGTTTGATTTTTCTGACGTAAGGGGCCAAGAGAGTATAAAAAGGTGCATGGAAATCGCGGCAGCTGGTGGCCATAACATCATTTTGATAGGTCCGCCTGGATCAGGTAAAACCATGCTGGCAAAGCGTTTGCCATCTATTTTACCACCCATGACCTTGCATGAGGCTTTAGAAACCACTAAAATACATAGTGTGGTGGGTAAGGTGAAAAATATGGGTCTGATGAGCCAACGGCCTTTTCGTTCGCCGCACCACACTATTTCTGATGTTGCGCTGGTCGGCGGTGGCGCCTACCCACAGCCCGGCGAAATATCCTTGTCACACAATGGCGTTTTGTTTTTAGACGAATTGCCAGAATTCAAAAGGGGAGTGCTCGAAGTGATGCGCCAACCCTTGGAAGATCGTGAAGTGACCATTTCTAGGGCACGATTCACGGTTACGTATCCGAGTAGTTTTATGTTGGTGGCCAGTATGAACCCGAGTCCGGGAGGTTATTTTAATGACCCAGATGCACCAGTTACTTCTTCTCCAGCTGAAATGCAGCGCTATTTGAGCAAGATATCAGGACCTTTATTGGATCGTATTGATATTCATATTGAAGTGACTCCCGTTCCTTTTGAAAAGTTGTCTGATGACCGAAAAGGAGAAAAAAGTGTGGAAATCAGAAAACGGGTAACAGCGGCAAGAGAAGTGCAAACGAAACGTTTTGAGAAACTTAAAAACCTTCCTGCCGGTAGGCAAGGTGTACATTACAATGCGCAAATGAATACCAAACAGATAAGAACGTATTGCAAACTTGATGAGGGTTCAAAAGAAATGCTTAAAAGTGCCATGGAACGCCTGAACCTTTCCGCTCGTGCTTACGACCGTATTTTAAAAGTGGCACGTACTATTGCAGATTTGGAAAATGCAACCGCTGTTAATGGCACCCACATAGCTGAAGCTATTCAGTACCGGAGCTTGGACAGAGAAGGGTGGTTGGGGTAGTGTTACGAATTAATTTTGAATTAGCAAGTAAGTTCCAAAGCCGTGTAAAGCTTAACAATTGAGCTGGCCTTCTTTGGAAATTTCAATTCTTTTTTGATATTGAAACTCCTACGAAGTGTCGGTATGATGAGATTGCGACTATTTCCAAAGTCTTCTTGGGCACTAACCCCAGTCATTACTTTCAAGCCAAAATCAATTAGGGCTGATTTTCCTGGTGTTACAACTACAAAGTTTCCGTTGGGTTTCAAAATTCTTTTTACTTCTTGACAGACTTGATTGAGATTATCTACAAACTCCAATGTACTTACGGCAACCACTATATCAAATGAATCGTCTGCATACGGCATATTTTCGGCTCTACCCGAAACCAAGTCTGCATGTATGTTCAAATCACTTAGTTTTCTTGATATTTCCTGATTTCGGTCATGAATATCAATGCCGTACAGTTTTTTTGCGTAGTGCGATAGTTGAGGCATGAAAACCCCGCTGCCGTAACCAATTTCCAAAAGACTTCCCTCTTGTTTCCCATTAAGAAGTTTATTGACCAATCGAAATCTTGCTGACGAAATTGTACCTAGCAGGGGTCGGTAGTTCCAATCGGCGTGATCGACTTCACCTGTTTTTATCAAGGCACTTTTGGGAAGTAAATTGACGGTGCTTTTCATTTTTTCATCTATTTTTAAGTTCCACGATAGATGGGGACAAATCAAAAAATATAAAAATTGCTGACTAACGTTCTAGTCATTTTAAAATGAAATAGCGAAGAAAAGAACAAAAAAGACCAAGGGATGGTTCATTAAGGTAAGAAAAAAGTACTTAAAAACAAACCCGGAAAGAGACATGGCACAATCTCGATCCGGGTTGGGTTAGTAACTCAAGCTTTACTTTAGTCAGTAAAAACATGGAGTAAATGCCCCTATAAACACAAAAAAACAAACAAAAACTATCAAAAATGGAAGACTTCGCTTCCGTCAAAAGTCTTCTATTTAAAAACGGTAGAGCCCTTGTTTAAATGGATATGGTTCGAGCAAATTCATGAAAATTCGTTTTGAGGTCATAAGTCCGATTAAAGTATTGTTTTCATCCTTGTGTGATAATTTGATAATATTCACATATCCTTTAAAATTGCCTTTCATCCAACGGCATGTATTTGTTTTAGTGGTTTGATATCGATTTATCCATTTCCGCAAGTTTTAACAATGCTTCTGATTTGTTGTTCACATTCAATTTCAAATAGATGTTTTGAATATGAAAATTTATGGCGCTCACCGTCACAAACAATTTTTCAGCAATGTATTTGTATGTGGCTCCTTGTTGCAGAAAATCAATGACCTCGTTTTCTCGCTCCGAAAAATGCTGCGATGACTTTCTCTTGAACATTTGCACCACCTCTTTGGCAACGTCATTGCTGATAAATGCACCTTGGCTGCTTATCGCGTGTAAAGCATTATAAAGCGTGCGTTGACTGACCGGCTTGGTCAAATAGCCCACAGCCCCATATTTAAAAGCCTTTTTAATCAACTCAATTTTTTTTGCAATACTGATTACAATGATTTTGGCTGAAGTGTCATGATGTTTGATTTGTTGAATTGCTAAAAGGCCCGATGAATAGGGTTTTACGATTTCCAATAAAACAATATGGGGTAATGTCAAATCATATTCATCAAGTGCTTCTTTTATAGTGGCATGAATTCCTGTCAATTCATAATCTAAATAGCTTTCAAAATAAATTTTATATACTGTATGGAGGCTTTCGTCATGGTCTATGACCATGACTTTTGGGATATGTAGGTTCATCGATTTGTCTAGTTTAGCGATCGTCCCAAATACTCCGTAGAGCATTTGGGCTTCACGCACGATTTGGGTTTGGTAAATTTCACACTTTGAAAGTGCGTTTTGATGAGCATAAGTGGTTACCGTTAAATTCCTTTCAGAAATCAAAAAAACACTGCATTGAAAAGGGGGCACAACAACTTTTTTCTTAAAAGCTGCCCTTTGTCAATTTTGTGTCGTTCACACGGTAATTGGACTTAGGTCAAGAAAAATCATAGTGGATTCTGGAACTAAAAATCCGCGATTTAAAATCGATGAAAAAATTGGATTGGCGGAAGCCCGCTTTTTGATTTTTTACAAGTTTTGTTTTGAGAAGTAATGTTTAGGTTAAGTAAATGTTTCATGTAGTAGGGGATTTGAGACAATAATTAGTTTCGACTGGAAAAGTATAAAAAAAGTCGAGCACACCGATAAAAGCGCTTATTTTTTCGTTCAAATACACTTAAATGTTAAAATTTAGTGCATTTCAACCCAATTTACGCTGGCCCATTTTGTCTCAAATCCCATTTAGTGGTGCCAGCGTAATCAATTGGGCCCTACAGTTTTTAATTAAACTATTGGTATCAATTATCAGTCTATATACATGTTCTCCACTATGGCATCATGGTTTTCAACCTGCATAATCCATTTTTCATCTTTGTATTGCCCATTGAGATTTGAAACGTACGCACTTTCTGCATGTTCCTTAAAGTTGTAATCGGCCAGGTATACATAATAAAGTCCGTTTTCTTTGTTATAAAATTGCTTGGCTTCCAATCCTTTTTCTTTTAACTCATTCATAAAGGCCTTCAAGTATTTTTTTGTTTTATAAACATTCGCAATCACATAATAACCAGACTTCACACCAATCATATCTGAATTACCCAGTACTTTGAACGGAAGTTTTTTATACGGTTTCGCCTCTTCATGTAGTGTTTTTTTAACTTCCTTCACGTTTTCTTCGAGTGCCAATCTTGTGCTTTTCGAATCATTTACCTCTTTGATGCGCTCTTTCAGATTCGCTTTGATTTCATTTCTTACCGTGCGCATCATCATTTCAAAACGCTTCTCAAATTGTTTGGTACGTTCTGATTCTATTGAATCTTGACGTATGATTAGTTCATCGAGCACCAGTCGATTTTGAATGGCTAACGATTCAATTTCCTCTTCTGTGGTAAATTTCATGGGGTTCACATATGGGCGCTTCTTTTTTACTTCTAAATTCTTCAGAGCAATTTTATGTTTTCGCTCGTTTTCTTCTTTTTCGGCCAGCAGGTTATTGATTTGTTCTTCATAGTTTCTGACAATGCCATCTATTTTTTGATCTTGCGAAGCATTGGCAAAAAGGTCATCATCAGCATTGTCGGTCTTGTAGGTATAGGCCAGTGAAACTTCATGGTTCCAACCCAAGTCGGTACTATTGTCCGAAATGTCTTTTTCGAGAACATAGCCCAATGACAATTTTTTATTAAGGTTGAAACCTGCACCCATTGACATTCCATAGTCATTGTCATAGGTGGTTTGTAACCAACCATAATTCGGCATGTCTAAAACCAAAGACCCGGTGTAATCAAGGCTACCATCCCTTTTTTTTCCAAGCTGCGCCAATGCCATCAGGCGGGCATTTTCAAATAGAGCGCGAGTGGCTTGAAAATGATGGTTGTATTGCAGAATTGCTTTGACGCTTTCTTCATTGAAATTGGTTTTCAGGGCATTTGTGGTCTGATTGTACTTCAGTAAATCTGTAGCGTAAATTCCAAAATCAAAATTCCCCACGCTTAAGGTCATACCGGGTTGAATAGCCAATTTACTCTCCTTTTTTGCCTCGGTCAAGGTAATATCTTCGTTAAACACCAATGCTCGGTTTCGATCAAGACCTTCATTGAAATACGTAATGTTAGTACCGAAAGTAAGCTTGCTTTTATCGCCCATTCGAACTGCTGTGGCGTAATTGGCGTTGAAACCAAACTTCTGGATCACTCCAGCCCACTGACTGTACACCCCAATGCCCATGGCGGTGTTTTCATTCAGTTTACTGCTGAAACCCAAGAAATAATTTTGACGATTGTCAGCAAAGGTGGCGTATTGGTTTCTATGAAGAATATTCAAATATGATTTGTTCTCACGAACCAATGAAAAGGTGGGATTGATCAAATACCGATTAAAGAACAGTTGATTGTGATAGGTGCTTTCTGAACTGCTATTGTCATTTAACTCTTGTGCAAGAGCAGCTCTAGAAAAGAAGATCAAGTTGAAGACGATAGCCGCAAGGGCCAAATTTATTGTAGGTTTCATACTGTGGGGATTTTTGTAAATGAGACAATTTTACGAACGAAAACTCAATTCATTCCTCTTCAAAAGTGGTTGAAGTATAATTGATTTTAGATTCTTTATTAAAAGCAGCTAAGAGGTCATACGCTCTTTTCGTATTTCTTTTGGGTCTGCCATAGGAGAAAGCCACTTTTTGTATCACATTTTTATTTTCTCCACGATTAGACATTACGTACCCCATGCCTTTATCTTGAAGTAATGTAATTGCAAAATCATCAGACGCACTATTAATACGACTTCCCAAATTGGCGGCAATGGCCACCTTCCTGTCACTTACCTCAGTCATATAAACATCTAAACCTCCGTAACCTTTTCTTCCTTCTGAGGCGAAGAACAGCGTGCCGTTTTCAGCTATCTTGGGGTAAAGATCATCTTTTTTCGTGTTGACTTTTCGGCCAAGATTTTTGGAGATTCCCATTTCACCATTACTTTTTATTTCAGAAATGTAAATGTCATATTCGCCAAAAGATCCTTTCATATTCGAGGCAAAAAACAATTTTTTTCCGTCAGGGGAAACCGTTGGGTGCATGGCTGAGGCATACTTCGGACAAACAGGCACTTCCTTTACATTTTTCCATTGACCATTGATTTTTTCAGCCCTGTACACTTTATGCACCACCTCTTTTTTTGAAAAAATACCTTGCAGTGGTTTTATGGCCATGGGTTTGCTGAAGTAAGCGGTCATTCCGTCTTTGGTCAATGCTATTGGGGCATCGTATTGATTTTGTTCAAGTCGACCCCATTTTTCGGTACTGTTGCTGCCCAACAATTCTTCACGCATGAATTGGCGGCTTTCTTGGTCAAAGTCAACAGGCATGAATTTTCTCGATTTTGAAATTTTGAGGTTTTCTTCCGCAGTTTTTTTCTTATGATAATCTGATTGAATCGTAGCTATCCAGTCCGACGGTTTTTTGGCTTTTGAACGAACACCATTGGTCATGTTCAAGGCATGCTGGTACCTTTTCTGATAGTTGGCCGAAAGTGATTTTGATCTGCTCGACTCTTTTAACTTGTCATACCAAAAGAGGGCGGACTCATATTTCTTTGCCTTAAAATTGGCATTGCCCAAGTCTTGGAAGATTTCTTTGTCTGAATAACCTAATCTACTTAATTTCAAATAGTTGTCAAGCCTTTCATTGGCCTCGGTTTGCGTAGTTTTTTTGGTTTTAGGGGATTTCGATCGTTGCGCATTGAGGGTACATACCATCAATGAAAATATACCGCAACACACAATTTTGTAGGTCGTATAATTTTTCATGGGATTGGGGATTGAATTAATACTTCTTCAAAGGTCAAAAATGATTTTGGACCTTTGACTGGTAATAATTCATAGGTTTCAATCCCATTTACCATGAATTATGTTAAGATGGAAAAAGAAAGAACAATTTTAAAATGGAAAAGATACCCGTGGTATGGGAATTTGAACCGATCGAAATGTAATTTAAGCTTTGCTTATTCGACTTTTCCGCCGAGTTTTATGGTTACCGCCTCGCAGCTTTTAAGATCTGAATTCAGAATGATATTCTCTGAAACGCTACCGTCGGTAATTTCTATTGACACTGTATTTGGCGGTGCCGTGCCAAGATTATGGGCATAAAGAAAAAGGTCGTTTGCTTTTGACGCATCCAATTGAATGGCAAAAGTTTTTTTCTGATAGGTCAGTGCGTATTTTGAAACTATGGCCTCGCCGTTGAGATAAATAGAGACGATGTCTCCATCAACCCTACCATGATCCCACAACATGATTTCGATATTTTCGCTCGAAACGATAATCTCATCAACATAGTTGATTTTTCTACCATCAAAGCTTTGCCGAACAACCGGCTTTTCTTGGCTGATTTCAGGTGCTTTGGTTTCTTGGGTGTTTTGGGCAACAGATGGTTTCTTTCTGGGCGCTTTATTGATGGTGAACAAGGGCGTGGCAAATTTGGCAATGCTCAATTTGTTTTCAGGAAATAACTCTATACCAATAACCCGGTAATTGCTTCCAGCAGCTAATGATTTGTTTAATTCAATGCCGTCCACAAATTTGTTGTTCTTGAAAATACCCAGTTCCTGCACGACAAGCTCATCCCTAAAAAGATAAAATTGTATCGTCTTTTCTTCTGGAATATTCATGGTTTCCCAGGCAAGGGTAGCATCATTTGGTATTGTCCAAACGGTTGAACTGTTCGGAGAGGTTATTTTAATGGATGATTTTTCATTTGACTGATTCGCTCCATAACCCATGGCCTTTATGGGAAGGAGAAGAAAAAGTAGCGGACCCAAGAGGGTGAAATGAAAGCCCTTCATTTGTAATCGTCTGATTTGTAAAGAAAAACGAAAAAGAAAGCCACATATTGTGGGTTTTTAAACGGGAAGGATAAAAAAAGAAGCGGTGTTCACCGCTTCTTAATTCACTTGCGCAATACTGTTCATAGGAGCATTATCAGAACAAAAAGAGCCCAAAGAATGCAAAAGGTACAGTATGAATACAAGAAGCCAGCATGAATTGTAATTTCTTTCTTCATAAGAATGGGTTTTCATGTAAAACGCTGAAAACCCATGGGGTTTTAAGATCATTCTTTGTACTGACCCTTAAATTCGATGGAAGGTAAATAGCTCGATGAAGGTTGCAATTTCATCTGTAAACACCCATAGTATCAAGGTCTTTGAAAACCTTTTAATCGATCTAAACTGTGGTTGAACCGATAGTCTGTGGGTTACCCCAATACCTTTTTTAAGGCCCTATTGAAAAGTTCGACTTCCTCTAGTTTACCGGTACTGATTCTGGCCCAGTCATAAAAGGGCGGAAATGGTCTGCCTATAATTATATTTTCCCTTTTCATGTCTTCAATCAAGTCATTGATATGCCTTCCTGATTTAAAAAACACAAAATTGGTATGTGATTTTATGTATTGTAGTCCGAGGTCATCCAAAGTTTTATAAATCAGTTTTTTCCCTTCAGTGGCTTTAAGTATGCTGAATTTGTAAAATGCATCATCTTTTAATGCCTCTTTTGCGGCTGCAATGGCCAAAATATTGGTTCTTGCCATGACACTTTTTTTCAATCGAAGCGCAATATCAGGCCGTGCAATCAAATATCCTATGCGCAGACCAGCCAGACCATAAACCTTCGAAAATGTCTTGCTTACAATGACATTGCTTCCTTCTTTGACCAACTCGACCATGGATGGATAATCGGGCTCGGTAACAAAGTCATAATACGCCTCATCACTGAACACCACTGCTCTTTTACTGATCGAATTGCAAAACTCCTTTAGTTTGTTCTTTTCTATAATAGTACCCGTTGGGTTATTCGGATTGCAGATGTATACCAATCCCGTTCTGGCAGTTACACGTTTTTCCATGGCCTCCAAATCATGGTTCAACTGTTCATCAACGGGTACACGGTGCACATGGGCCTGATGGTTTTCAGCATATCTAAGTATTTGCTGAAAGGTAGGGTCGGCGGCAACAATTTCACTGCCAGAAGAACCATAAATCAATCCTGCGGCACATAACCCTTCTCCTGAGCCTCCGGTAACAACCACATGGTCTTTGGTAACCCCTTCTTTTGTAGCGATTATTTGTACCAATTCTTTCAGAACCATTGAGGGATATCTGCACGGGATATCAAAATTGTCGATTATTATTTGACGAACGCGTTTCGAGGGGCCGTAGGGGTTTTCATTCGAACTTAATTGAACTGGTTATTTCTCGAGGTTGAGGGTATTTGGTGTTTCAATGGCCAGTGCTTCAAGTGCCCCAAGCATGGCAAAACCTCCTGAGAGTCCGACGGTCCTTAGCCATTTTCTTCGATCAATGGTATTCATGGGTATCTTCTTTTAACGCAAAAAAAGATACAAATAAAAAAAGCAATTAATCTGATTAATTGCTTTTAAGAATTTTCATTGTTGTTTCCTTCAAGGTCAATATTGAAAACCTTCATTATTTTGTTCTTCATCTCTTGACTCCAAGGGCACGAACACATCTTTTAGAATATAGGCTCCAATAAGGGTTATGCCCAGTGAAAGCATATGAATGGCATAGTCCCAGTCCAATATTTGTAAAATTCCGCCTGCGATGACCACGAGACTGCCAATGATTAAAATACCATTCCATACGATTTGGACAAGGCTATTTTGAGCTTTTCGGTCTTCATCCAAGAAGTAAGCAGTACCTTCCATCACGAACCATGTGATAAAAGCCAACGCGGTTATTGCTTGAAAGAGCAAGGTGTAGGGCAGAACTAAAACCTGCAAGATACCATTGATTGACCAGGCCAGTACCAGTACCAGTTTGGTCATGTCAAGAAAGTGCTTTTGTTTTTTGTTCACATACCTAATAACATATAGCGCACTTAAGGTTATAAAACCAACCAGCATGATTTCTTTGGCGTAAGACCACTCCAAAAGTTTTGCAATGATACCGAATAACACTATCGCAAGTGAAATTCGAATAGGCAACTTCAATATTTTTTTTCCGTCATTCATATCAACTCATTTTGGGGATTAAATAACTTTGATATTCGCTCGTAGGCCCTCCATGATGCCTATTATATTTTGGACAGTTTCTTTTAGGTAGTGTTTTATTAGAACATGCGGAATTCGAATGGTAGTAAAACCGTTTTTGAACGAATGCATGGCTTCTTCAAGATCGTTGATGGCCTGTTCATGGGTCATCATATGATATTCACAATCGATTTCGATATTCAATTTTACACGTGAAATGGCGATGTCAACAGATTTTTTTCCGTCCCACCATTCCAACATGGCTTGCACGCCCTCTTCTTTTAGGCCATAATAAAGTTGAATGGCTTCAAGGGGGGTTCCGTTTTGTTGCATCAATCGCTCCATGCGCTCTCGGTGCTGATGACATAGCTCAACACCCAGGGAATCCATGGCATTTTTGTGATCGACATAACTCAGTTCTACATTACATTCTAAACAGGTCATTAAGGAGGCTAATTTTGATTTGGGAATAGTATAACCAAGCCAATTTTAAATTATTATATATTCTCGATGTATGGCACCCCACTTTTAGATGAACTGCAAAATTTTAGATGAACTGCACTTTTTTGGTTATTTCATCGATCAAAATTTTGGGCGAATATGACGTTGTTTTTTCATAGATCATTCTATATTTACTTCGATTGATATTAATCGTATGTTCAAAAAAATAGGCCCTGGTGTTTTGGTGGCCGCTGCCTTTATTGGTCCGGGTACGGTTACGGCCTGCACTCTGGCTGGCGTGGGTTTCGGATATGCGTTGCTTTGGGCCATGTTGCTGTCGGTCATCGCAACCATGGTCTTGCAAGAAATGGCTGCGCGACTCGGCATCATAACCCAAAGGGGATTGGCCGAGGTCATTAAGCAAGAACTTAAAACACCTTGGGTTCGAAATGTAATGGTAGGTATCATTCTAGCCGCCATCATAATTGGCAATGCCGCATACGAGGCAGGCAACATCGGCGGCGCTACCTTGGGCCTGGAGGCGATGTTCGGTACCGAATCAATTAAATACTACCCCTTAATCATTGGTTTCTTTGCTTTTGTACTCCTCTTTATAGGTAATTACAAAATACTAGAACGAGTATTGGTAAGTCTCGTTATTGTGATGAGCTTATCATTTGTGGTAACTGCTATAATTACAAAACCCGACCTGATGGCGATTTTAAAAGGACTTTTTGTTCCGTCCATTCCCGAAGGGGGCATTCTGACCATTATTGCTTTGGTGGGCACCACGGTAGTGCCTTATAATTTATTCTTGCACGCCTCCTTGGTACAGGAAAAATGGAAATCAACAGAAGACCTTAAAACCGCGAAACGCGACAGCTATATTTCAATCGCCCTTGGTGGTCTGGTTTCAATGGCCATCATGGTCGCTGCGACTACCATCAAAGGCAATGAAGTGACCAATGCCATGGACATGGCATTGGGGCTTGAACCACTATATGGCAATGCCGCAAAGTATTTTATGGGAATAGGCCTTTTTGCCGCTGGCGTTACCTCAGCGATAACAGCACCATTGGCGGCGGCATATGTGGCAAATAGTATTTTTGGTTGGAAAGCCAACATGAATCAAATCAAATTCAAACTCGTGTGGATGTTCATTCTTTTGGTGGGCGTGCTTTTCATGTCTTTAGGATACAAACCCATCGAAATAATAAAATTCGCCCAAATTGCGAACGGACTCTTACTTCCAATTATAGCAATATTTCTAGTATGGGTCGTGAATAAGACCTCCGTTTTAGGAAAATTCAAGAATTCATTGGCTAAGAATATATTGGGCCTTGTCATTATCGTATTGACAATAGCCCTGGGAGCAAAAAGTATTTTAAAAGTAGCGGGACTTTTCTAAATGGATGTGATTTGCATAGATATAAATTGTGATGTGGGTGAAGGTATGGGCAACGAGGCTAACCTATTACCATTGATATCCTCATGTAATATTGCAACTGGCGGCCATGCAGGTGATGCTTCGAGTATGCGCAAAGTGGTTCGTCTTGCCAAAGCGAACAATGTAAAGATAGGAGCGCATCCATCGTACCCGGACAAGGAAAATTTTGGAAGGAAATCAATGCAAATTCCTAGTGAAATGCTTGAAAAGAGTATTCAAGATCAGGTAAGCGATTTTCAAAAAATCCTCAGTGAAGAAAAATCAATTCTACATCACATAAAACCCCATGGTGCGCTGTATAATGATATTGCTAAGGATGAACAACTGGCCGAGACCTTCTTGAAATCAATTGCAAAATATAAGGAAGATCTTTACCTATACGTCCCTTTTAATTCGGCTATTGAGAAATGTGCCAAAAAAGAGGGATTTAAAATAAAGTATGAGGCCTTTGGCGATAGAAATTATAATGCTGATGGTTCATTGGTCTCCAGAAAGGAAGAAAATGCCCTCATATCAGACCCCATCATGGTCTTGGAGCATATTGCGAATATGGCGCTTCATCACGAAGTTGTACTACCGAATAAACAAAGAATTCCCATTAAAGCAAATACCTATTGTATTCATGGCGATACCCCTTCGGCCTATGAAATATTGCAGTATCTTTCTAATCATTTGCCTGAATCCAATATAATGATCGAAAAGTGAGCTCCTATACCATCCAAATAAAACCTTTCGGTGCACATGCCGTTTTGATCGAATGGCCCAAACGTGTTGAGGATGCTATTCTTGATGATGTTCTTGAGTTTGAGCAGCATTTGAAAAATTATTGTCTTGATACTAATAATTGGGAATTGGTGCCTTCCTATAATTCGATCACACTTATTCAGCGAAACCAAATCATAGAGCACAAAACCTTGATTCCGCAATTGAAAAAATGGTATCGGGCAAAGCGCAGTGGTGTAAGAAAAGAAAAATACCTTTGGCGACTTCCCGTATGTTATGATTCGAATTTTGGTTTGGACCTTCAAGAGGTGTCAGATAAACTCAATAAGAGTACAAGCGAAATAATTGAAAAGCATACAAGCCATGTCTATACGGTTTATGGCATAGGCTTCCTTCCTGGTTTTATGTATTTGGGCGGTTTGCCTGCTGATTTGAACGTGCCCAGAAGATCAACCCCTAGATTGAATGTGCCTCAAGGATCTGTTGGTTTGGCAGGCGTTCAAACTGGAATTTATCCGCAGACATCACCAGGTGGTTGGAATATCATCGGAAGGTGTTCTGTTGAGCTGTTCAATCCAAAACATACCCAGCCCTGTTTTGTGAATGTTGGCGATAAGGTGCAGTTTTATTCCATCGAACGTGCCGAATATGACTTACATAAAATTGAGACTGAGGTTGGGGTATATCAACAGAAAAAAACCATTTGGAATGCTTAATTTACTAAAGGCCGGATTTTTCACGACCATTCAAGATGGTGGGCGTTTTGGGTTTTTGAACAATGGTGTGCCCACAAGCGGTTTTATGGATGCTGAAGCTGCCAAACGAGCGAATCGGCTTTTGGAAAATCCGCCTGAAACTGCCGTGATGGAAATTACCATGACGGGACCAACAGCGGAATTCAGTTTACCTAGTTTTATATGTCTGGGAGGGGCGCAAATGGAGGTAACCTTGAACAATGAACCCATAGAACACTTTAAAGTCCATAAGATCAATTCGGGGGATTTTCTTTCCTACGGGAAGTTAAAAAAAGGGTTTCGCAGTTACCTGGCCATAAAAGGTGGTTTTAAAACGGAAAGTATCTTGGGAAGTCAATCGTTTTTTAAACCCATTACTTCGAAAAATTGCTTTAAGGATTTGGATAGGATTGCCTATGAGGGTAATACGGTCTTTCAACCAAAAGACCTGACCTATATGGGTAATTATATTCTAAATGAAAGCACTTTAGAGGTATTTCAGGGCCCGGAATATGGTTTATTGAATGACCATCAGCTTGAGAGTATATTTTTTAAGACCTTCAAAGTTGCCAAAGAAAATGACAGAATGGCCTATCAACTTGAGGAGACCGTTGAAGGGCATCAAATCTCAATGCTTACTTCAGCAACCTTGCCTGGCACGGTTCAAATGACGCCTTCAGGTAAATTGATAATTCTAATGAGAGATGGCCAAACCACAGGCGGTTACCCTAGAATTTTACAATTATCGGAAAAGTCAATTTCAATTTTGGCGCAGAAAAAATATGGCGATACCATTCGCTTTAAACTTTTAATGTGAGGCTTATGATTTTCTAAAATTATATAAGTATTATTGTGTAGATGAAATTCAAAGAGAACTTAATTCAAGTCAACATTATTATCCCGGATACGGAATGATATGGATTTTCATTGATGAGAAAGCCTGTATCAGAAAGTGTGATACAGGCTTTTTATTACCGATTAAAGTTGAACAAAATCGCTGAGTAACCGTTTAGATGAAAAAGAAGAGTACCCTAATTTATAAAACGGAACTAAGCTTACCGTAGCTAATGAATATGGTACTGAAAACACCATTAAACAATTGACAAACAGATAATTATATGAATTATTTGGAAATTGAGTTTGTGCTAGTGATAAATGTTGAAAATTATAAAGTGATTAAACTTATAAATTTGTTAGTATAGAGTTTAAATGCCTTGTAACTAAATTAGAGCATCCTGTAAATGGAATTGAATAAATACAGTAAAAACGTTACCCAGGATCAAACGCAACCTGCGGCCCAGGCCATGTTATATGCGATTGGCCTAAGCGAAGATGATTTGAAAAAACCGTTGATCGGTATCGGTAGCACAGGTTATGAAGGCAACCCATGTAATATGCATTTGAATGATTTGGCCCAAGAGGTAAAATTAGGCACTGCAAAAGGTGGTTTGGTAGGTTTGGTGTTCAATACCATTGGTGTTAGTGATGGTATTTCAATGGGTACTTATGGCATGCGCTATTCCTTGCCGTCTCGCGATATAATCGCAGATTCCATGGAGACTGTGGTACAGGCCATGAACTATGATGGTTTGGTTTCTGTAGTTGGATGCGATAAAAACATGCCGGGTGCATTGTTGGCCATGATCCGTTTGAACAGACCATCGGTTATGGTTTATGGAGGTACGATTGCTTCCGGTTGTTACAAAGACAAAAAACTGGATATTGTTTCGGCTTTTGAGGCATGGGGAGAAAAGGTGGCGGGCACCATGAACGAGGATGACTATAAGGGAGTTATTCAAAATGCTTGTCCCGGTGCCGGGGCTTGTGGCGGAATGTATACGGCCAATACTATGGCCTCAGCTATTGAAGCTTTGGGTATGGCCATGCCTTATAATTCCTCAAATCCTGCAACAGGTAAAGAAAAGCAGCAAGGGGCAATAAATGCTGGTTTTGCGCTTAGAAACCTAATTGAGAAGGATATCAAGCCAAGTGATATCATTAATCGAAAATCTTTTGAAAATGCAATTCGGTTATTGACGCTTTTAGGTGGTTCTACCAATGCCGTACTTCATTTTCTCGCGATTGCTAAAGCAGCTGAAGTTGATTTTACCATTGATGATTTTCAGACCATTAGCGATACCACCCCATTTTTGGCCGATTTAAAACCTAGCGGTAAGTATTTGATGGAGGACCTGCACCGAGTAGGAGGTACACCGGCAGTGATGAAATTCATGCTTGAAAATGGGATGCTGCATGGCGATTGCCTTACTGTAACAGGAAAAACCGTGGCCGAAAATCTAGCTGAACTACCTGAATTGAAATCAGGACAAAATGTGATTAAACCACTTGATGACCCTATCAAGGCAACAGGTCATTTGCGCATTTTGTATGGTAATCTGGCGGAGGAGGGTGCCGTAGCAAAAATCACAGGCAAAGAGGGATTGTACTTTTCAGGTCCCGCCAAAGTATATGATGATGAGTTTCTTGCGAATGCCGGAATAGGCAGAGGCGAAGTGAAAAAAGGTGATGTGGTTGTAATACGTTATGAAGGCCCAAAAGGAGGCCCCGGCATGCCAGAAATGTTGAAGCCAACTGCAGCTATTATGGGTGCTGGTTTGGGTAAAGACGTTGCCTTAATAACCGATGGAAGATTTTCAGGTGGCACCCATGGTTTTGTGGTTGGTCATGTTTGTCCCGAAGCTCAGGAAGGCGGAATGATCGGACTTTTGAAAGATGGCGACATGATCACGATTGATGCAGAAAAGAATCAAATTTCGGTCGATTTATCAGTGGATGAGATCGTGGAAAGAAGAAAAAATTGGAGACAACCTCCTCTAAAAGTGAAAAGAGGTAGTCTCTACAAGTATGCTAAAACAGTATCATCAGCGTCAAAAGGTTGTGTAACCGATGAAATTTAAAGTGTTGGTAATATTTGGCAAAAACCATTTAATAATATGGAAACATTGAAAGCGACAAAATCAGAAACCGAAAAAGCATCAGTAGTGAAGATTACAGGTGCCGAGGCAATTATTCATTGTTTGTTGGCTGAAGGGGTTGATTTGGTTTACGGATATCCAGGAGGGGCCATTATGCCTGTGTATGATGAATTTTATAAGTTTCAAGACAAGCTGACACACATTTTGACCCGTCATGAGCAAGGGGCAACGCATGCCGCACAGGGTTATGCACGTGTTTCGGGTAGAGTAGGTGTGGCCATAGCGACCTCGGGTCCTGGGGCAACCAACTTGGTTACGGGTTTGGCAGATGCTCAGATTGATTCCACTCCAATGGTTTGTATTACAGGGCAGGTGCCAAGACATCTTTTGGGTTCTGATGCTTTTCAAGAGACTGATATTATCGGTATTTCTACACCCGTAACAAAATGGAACTATCAAATAACCAAGGCTTCTGAAATTCCTGAAGTAATGGCCAAAGCTTTTTTCATAGCGAAATCTGGCCGTCCAGGACCGGTATTGATCGACATTACCAAGAATGCCCAGTTTGATGAATTTGAATTCTCATATAAAAAATGCAAAGGCGTACGAAGCTATAAGGTAAGTCCGACGCCGGATCCAAAGGCCTTGGAATCAGCTGCATCCTTAATGAACAATGCAAAAAAGCCCCTAATTGTATGGGGTCAAGGTGTTATTTTGGGTAAGGCTGAAGAAGAGTTGAAAGCGGTGGTTGAAAAGTCTGGTATACCTGCGGCATGGACGATTATGGGTGCGTCGGCTATTGAGACGAGCCACCCCATGAATGTGGGTATGGTTGGTATGCATGGCAATTACGGTCCTAATGTTTTGACCAATGAATGTGATGTGCTGATTGCTATAGGTATGCGGTTCGATGATCGTGTTACCGGAAGACTTGACGCCTACGCCAAGCAGGCGAAAGTGATTCATTTTGATATTGACCCTTCAGAGATAAATAAAAACGTAAAAGCCGATATCCCCGTTTTAGGAGACTCCAAAGAAACCTTGGGGCTATTACTTCCTCTTTTAAAGAAGAACAAACATGATGCTTGGCGAAAACTTTTTGATGAAAAATATCAAATCGAATATGAGCAGGTTATAATGAATGATGTTACTCCTACGAAACCTGGTCTTACCATGGGGGAGGTTATTGAAGAAATCAATCTAGCCTCAAAAAACGAAGCCGTTATTGTGACCGATGTAGGGCAACATCAAATGATTGCTTGCAGATATGCGAAATTCAATACCTCTAAAAGTAACATCACTTCTGGCGGTTTAGGCACAATGGGCTTTGCTTTACCGGCGGCGATTGGTGCCAAACAAGGTGCAATGGACCGAGAAGTGGTGGCGATTATTGGCGATGGCGGTTATCAAATGACCATTCAAGAGTTGGGTGTGATTTTCCAACATCAAATTCCCGTGAAAATTGTGGTTTTGAACAATGACCATTTGGGTATGGTACGGCAATGGCAGGAGTTGTTTTTTGACAAGCGGTATGCATCCACCGTAATGGTCAATCCTGATTTTGTGAAGATTGCCGAAGGATACCATATTGAGGCAAAATGTGTTTCAGAACGCAAAGATTTGAAAACTACAATTCAAGAAATGATTGCTTCTGACAAACCTTATTTTTTAGAGGTAAAAGTAGAAAAGGAAGACAACGTATTTCCTATGATTCCTTCAGGGGCCGCAGTTTCAGAAATAAGATTGAAGTAAATGATTGATTCCCAAATACTTGATATTCCTGAAATACATCAAAAGATAATAGGTAAATCCAACGAAATAGGGTTTACCATGCCTTCGGATGTATATGTAGGTTCTCTTCTGAAAACATTGATTTCGAGTAAGCCTAATGGCAAGTTTCTGGAATTAGGAACGGGAATAGGACTTTCACTATCTTGGATGATTTCCGGAATGGATGAGCAATCTACCCTTATTACCTTAGACAATGATGCCCATTTGATTGATATTGCCAAAGAATATTTTAGTGCTGATCAGCGTCTTGAAATTCTATGTGAGGATGGTACAGAATGGATAAAGAACTATAAGGGAGAAAAATTCGACCTTGTATTTGCAGATGCTTGGCCAGGAAAGTACAGTGAAATAGAGGAGGTATTAGGGCTAATTAAAGTTGGTGGATTTTATGTTATTGATGATATGGTTGCGCAACCTAATTGGCCAGAAGGACATGATAGTAATGTTGAGGAATTAATATCTTATTTAGAAAATAAGGATGATTTCAATTTGACAAAAATGAATTGGTCAACAGGATTGATAATAGCAGTTAGAATAAAATAGGAATAATGGAAAAACAATGGTTTACGATCTCAGTATATTCCGAAAACAGTGTCGGATTGCTCAATAGAATATCAGGAATATTCTTAAAGCGTCACATTAATATAGAAAGTCTAAATGTATCAAAATCAGAAATAGACGAAGTTTCTAAATTTACCATTGTTGTATTCACTACTGAAAAATGGGTGCACAATATTGTTGGGCAAATAGAAAAGCAAATAGAGGTCATAAAAGCATTTTATCATACTGATGATCAGACCATTTATCAAGAATCAGCCTTATTCAAAATCGCTTCAGGACTATTGTTTGATGAACGTCAAATACAGAACATCATCAAAGAGAGCAATTCGCAAATTGTGACCGTTTCGCGAGACTTTTTTGTTTTGGCAAAATCAGGAAGAAGAAGAGAAATTGATGAAATGCACGATCAGCTGAAACCTTTTGGTATTATGCAATTTGTTAGATCCGGGCGCATATCGGTTACCAAATCAGAAATGCAGATAACTTCTTTATTGAAAGAATTTCAAAATATTTAATCAAAATTAATAGTATAGAAAATGGCAAATTACTTTAATACACTATCCTTAAGAGATCAACTGACCCAGTTGGGAAAATGTAGGTTCATGCAGTCGGATGAATTCGCAGATGGTGTATCGGCATTAAAAGGAAAAAAGATTGTAATTGTGGGTTGTGGGGCGCAAGGTTTAAATCAAGGTTTGAATATGCGCGATTCAGGCCTGGACATTTCGTATACCTTGCGAGAGGCGGCCATCAAAGAGCAGAGACAGTCTTACAAAAATGCTACCGAAAATGCCTTTTCGGTAGGCACATACGAAGAATTGATTCCCACTGCCGATGTGGTCATCAATCTGACTCCAGATAAACAACATACCAATGTGGTGGGCACCGTGATGCCATTGATGAAAAAAGGAGCCACACTTTCGTATTCACATGGATTCAATATTGTTGAAGAAGGCATGCAGATACGTGACGATCTTACCGTAATCATGGTGGCACCTAAATGTCCGGGGTCTGAGGTGCGAGAAGAATACAAAAGGGGCTTTGGTGTGCCTACGCTAATCGCGGTGCACCCTGATAATGATCCGGAGGGAAAAGGATTTGAGCAGGCCAAAGCCTATGCTGCGGCCACAGGTGGCCATAGAGCAGGGGTTTTGGAATCTTCCTTTGTCGCTGAAGTAAAGTCTGATCTCATGGGAGAGCAGACCATTTTATGCGGACTTTTACAAACGGGAAGTATTCTTTGTTTTGATAAAATGATCGAAAAGGGAATCGACGCCGGATTTGCTTCCAAATTAATTCAATATGGGTGGGAGACCATTACCGAGGGTATGAAATATGGTGGAATCACCAACATGATGGATCGGCTATCCAATCCCGCTAAAATCAAGGCTTTTGAATTGTCAGAAGAATTGAAGGATATCATGCGCCCGTTGTTTCAAAAACACATGGATGATATCATGAAAGGGCATTTTTCGAAAACCATGATGGAAGATTGGGCCAATGATGACAAGAATCTTTTGGGATGGCGAGCAGCTACAGGAGAAACCGCTTTTGAGAAAACTCCGGCTGGTGATGTCGAAATTTCAGAACAAGATTATTACGATCACGGGGTTTTAATGGTTGCTATGGTAAGGGCAGGAGTAGAGTTGGCTTACGAGAGTATGACCGAGTCAGGTATCATTGGCGAATCTGCGTATTATGAGTCGTTACATGAAACGCCCTTAATTGCCAATACCATTGCAAGAAAGAAATTATTTGAAATGAATAGGGTGATATCTGATACTGCCGAATACGGCTGTTATCTTTTTGACCATGCCTGTAAGCCGCTCTTGGCTGATTTCATGAAAAAGATTGATACAGATGTAATAGGAAAGGTCTACGGAAAAGACAAAGACATTCCGGTTGACAATGCCAAACTGATAGCGGTTAATAAAGCTTTGAGAGAGCATCCTGTTGAAATTGTGGGGGCTCGCCTTAGAGAATCGATGACAGCAATGAAGCCTATTGTATAAAAAAATCCCCGAGCAATCGGGGATTTTTTGTTTTTATTAGTAGGACAACCGTATACTAAAGTTGATTTTTGAAAGTTATTGAAACACCAAATCAAATTGAAAACGAACTTAACCAGCCTACCAGTGCAAAAACTCAAAACAACAATAGGGGGTTTCCTATTGATTACGGTCCTAATGATCGTGGCAACTTCATCGAAGTTGAGTGATGATTCTTCAGCAGCAATGGCGTATGCCGAGTTTGACCCGAATGAAATTCAATCCAAAGAACATATTGCTCGCTATAATCAGAAAAAGCAACAACTTAGAACTGCCTTAAAAAACTATTTCAATAATGCAATCGCCTCAAGAAAAATAGTGAGCGCCGGTGTGAGTATTGTGAAAGGAGATTCCATTGTCGTTGCGGAAGGTTTTGGCAAGCGAAGTATTTCGGACAAAACCGAGGTGGATAGTGAAACCGTATTTCGGCTGGGTTCCCTATCGAAGGGTTTTGCGGGAGTTTTAGCTGCTGATCTAGTTGCAGAAGGAAAATTTGATTTTAATGATGAAGTTAGCGACCACGTACCGGGATTTCAATTTGGTGGCCCTGTGCATACAAGTAAAGTAAAAATCGCTCATATTCTATCACACACCTCCGGCACCCCCTATCACAGTTTTACCAATTTGGTAGAGGCGGGTTTACCGATGGAAAAAATTGGAGCTCGTTTTCAGGAAGTTAAACCACAAAATGTTCCCGGAGCCCAATACAGTTATCAGAATGCCATGTTTGCCATGAGTCAAGAGGTGATACAAAATGCAACACGAAAAAATATCAATACCCTTTTGCAAAACCGGTTTTTCACACCCCTGGGCATGTCATCAGTCTCTATGGACCATAATAGCTTGTTGGCATCTGAGAACATCG
The DNA here is from genome assembly GCA_964432915.1 of uncultured Maribacter sp. Taxonomy (GTDB): domain Bacteria; phylum Bacteroidota; class Bacteroidia; order Flavobacteriales; family Flavobacteriaceae; genus Maribacter_C. The sequence goes on along the minus strand of CAYSPL010000004.1, from coordinate 27,796 downwards.
CCCAACCCCATATTCGTTCGCGTAGTGGTTGGCGCCAAATTCCATTGCGGGATCGTTACTACAATGCTGTTGCCGCAGGAGGAATTAATGCCAGTTCAAACGACATGGGCAAGTGGATGCGTTTTTTGTTAGGGCATAATCCTGAGGTAATGCCTTCTGAAACGATTCAAAAAGCATTCAAACCTTTTGTAAGTCTCAAAAACTATAACAAGTATTACCAGCGTTGGCCCAATCATTTGAACTCTTATTATGCCTTTGGATGGCGTGTACATCAATTTAAAGCGAATACCCCCTCAAAATCGATGACCGTTTGGCATCACGGGGGCAGTGTGAACAATTATCGTAATGAAATTGCACTTTTTCCTGAGGAAGATTTGGGAATTTGTGTTTTGTTGAGCAACAATTCAAGACTTGCGAGAAATGTAATTCCTGAGCTCTACGCCATAGTAAAAGAGGTTTACAGTGCAGGCATGACTGATCATTCGGCAAAAGCAATAGCAGATTTGCAATATCAGGAACCATGAATTTATAAAAACGAAACAAGAAATTTTCAAAATTTCCTGTTTCCTAAAATTATTCGAGTTTTAAACTTTTCGGCACTTTATAGGTTTTCGGCCAACCAATCGCCAACCTCACTGGTTTTATAGGCTTTTCCACCTTCGGCCAAATCTTCCGTGACCACGCCCTCGGCCAAAGATTTGTTAACCACATCACGAATCGCTTGAGCCTCATCGCCCAAATCAAAGTCTTCGAATAGCATGGCCGCAGACAAAACCGTTGCCAATGGGTTGGCAATATCTTTTCCGGCAGCCTGTGGATAAGACCCGTGAATCGGCTCGTACAAGCCCACATCGCTACCCAGCGAAGAGGAAGGCATTAATCCCATACTGCCCGAAATAACCGAGGCCTCATCGGTAAGAATATCGCCAAAGAGATTGGCTGTGATGATGACATCATAGTCACTTGGCCATTGCACCAAGCGCATCGCCACAGCATCAACAAACTCGTAAGACACCTCAACTTCTGGGTATTCCTTTTCCATTTTTTGAACGGTTTCGCGCCACAAACGTGATGCTTCCAACACATTGGCCTTGTCAACGCAACACAACTTTTTTGAACGTTTCATGGCCATTTTAAATCCTTTATGCGCTAGTCGTTCGATTTCGTACCTCTCGTAAGTCATCGTGTCATAAGCGGTTTCTCCATCATCTTTACGGCCTCTTTCGCCAAAATAGACACCTCCGGTCAGTTCTCTTAAGATGATTAAATCGGTGCCTTCAATGCGTTCACGCTTTAAAGGCGATTTATCGATTAGTGAAGGGAAGGTAAAGGTTGGTCTCACATTGGCGAACAAACCTAACTTTTTCCGCATTTTCAACAAACCTTGTTCCGGACGAACCTTAGCACTGGGGTCATTGTCAAATCTCGGATGGCCTATGGCACCAAACAATACGGCATCGGAACTGGCACATATTTCATGGGTTTCATCAGGATAGGGTTCACCGACCACATCAATGGCAGCCGCACCGGTAAGTGCCGGCTTCCAGCTGATATCATGGTTGAATTTTGTAGCGACTGCTTCACATACTTTTACGGCCTGATCGATTACTTCAGGACCAATTCCGTCTCCGGCCAAAAGGGCAATGTTTAGTTTCATTCTTTATTTTCGCTTTGCGAAACGCGGCACGCTTAACGCATATCGCCTTACGCCATTTATATTTTCTTTATTTAACTATTTAAACTTCTTTTTACTCTGTCAACTTTGTCATTGAGTTTCAAAAAAATCGAATCTTCCATATATCCTAAATCTTTTGCCAGGACAGTGAAATATTCCAATTCATTTGCCGACCCATGTGAAATAATAAGAAAGCGTCAAAATTCTGCATCTGATTCTCTTCCGCAGCCTTCAACAATATTAGCTGGAATTGAGGAAGATGCTCTTCTCATTTGACTTATTATTCCATACATTTCCTGTTTCGAAAAATCTTTGGTTAATTTATAGATTTCTTAAGTTATTTCGAGTCCCAATTCCCAAACCTTATACTTTCTTTAGTCTCTCATTGTAATCTTAAAAATTCAACTTTAGCTCAGATTTGCGATTTTGCATGTAGTGAAAAGCGCATCAAATTATGTTCAACATTTTTTCTGTGGCCTTGATAGCTGAAACCGTTTGATCTGAGTCTAACCCGCGCGAAATAAATTCCTTTCCATCCAAATTCCATGTGATTATGGTTTCACAAAGGGCGTCGGAATTACTTCCTGGTGGAATGCGCACAGCATAATCCGTCAATTTGGGCAATTCCATTTTTTGTGATTTATAGATGTTTCTAAGCGCATTCATAAAGGCATCATATTGCCCGTCACCTGACGCATTTTCTTCAAACACCTTTCCTTTTATTTCCAAGGAAAGGGTAGTGGAAGGTTTTAGACCTTTGGAATGTGTCAAAACATATGATTTCACAAATACCTTTTGTTTGAAATCAGTATCCAACACATCGGAAATAATATAGGGTAGATCCTCTTTTGTGACCTGTTCTTTTTTATCACCGAGTTCTATAATGCGTGCTGTGACTTTTTTTAGTTCATCATTATTGAGCGTTATACCCAATTCGTTCAGGTTCTTTTGAATATTGGCTTTTCCTGATAGTTTTCCCAGTGCATATTTTCGTTTTCTTCCAAATCTTTCAGGCATTAAATCACTGAAGTATAAGTTATACTTATTGTCTCCATCTGCATGAATTCCAGCGGTTTGTGTGAAAACACTATCTCCGACTATGGGTTTGTTTGACGGAATGCCAATTCCGGTGAAAGCAGATACCAATTTGCTGACCTTATATAGTGATTTTTCTTTGACATTAATCTTAACCTCTGGCAAAAAATCGTTGATTGCAGCAATTGCACTGGCCATAGGAGCATTCCCTGCTCGCTCACCCATGCCGTTTACCGTTAGGTGCAAACCGTTCACTCCGGCTTTCACAGCTTCCATAATATTGGCGACACCCAAATCATAATCATTGTGACCATGAAAATCAATATGCATTTCAGGAAACCTTTGCCGAATTTCAGAAAGAAAATCAAAAGTCTCTTGATACGTCAGTATACCCAGAGTATCTGGTAAGAGTAATCTTTTCAACGGTTGATTAGATAAAAATTCTATGAACTCAAAGACATATTGCTTTGAGTTTCGCATTCCATTGCTCCAATCTTCAAGATATATGTTGTTGATGATTCCTCTCTTTTCGGCCGATTTGAAGATTTTGGCAATATCACTGAAATGTTCTTTTGGTGTTTTTTTTAATTGATATTTCAAATGATTTATCGATCCCTTCGTCAACAAATTTTGCGATTTGGCCCCCGCTTTTTCCATCCATTTCAAGGAGACTCCGCCATCAGTAAAAGTCAATACCTCAACCTTGTCAAGATAGTTGTTTTTTGCTGCCCATTTGGTAATCTGTTGCACGGCCTGCAATTCGCCATCAGAGACACGGGCAGACGCGACTTCTATGCGGTCAACCTTTAATTCTTCGAGTAATAGTTTGGCCAAAGTCAGTTTCTCCGAAGCGGAGAAGGAAACACCCGAAGTCTGTTCGCCATCGCGAAGGGTGGTATCCATTATTTCCAAATGACGTTTCATTTAAAATGGTCTGCTTTTGGCAAATTCTTTTATATCAGATTTGATGTTCAACAAATAATCTATATCGTCAAAACCGTTGGACATGTTTCCTTTTTTATAATTGTTGATTTCAAAGGATTCACTTTCACCGGTAGCCAAGAGCGTTACTTTTTGTTCTGGAAGATTTACCTCGATTTCTGAGTTTGGATTTTTGTCAATCTCAGCAAATATTTTCTGCAGAAATTCAGCACTTACCTGAACAGGTAAAACACCGATATTCAGACAGTTGCCTCTAAAAATGTCAGCAAAAAAGCTGGAAATCACACAACGGAATCCGTAATCATAAACAGCCCATGCCGCATGTTCACGCGACGACCCAGAACCGAAGTTTTTACCGCCAACCAAGATTTTACCACTATACTTCGGATTGTTCAATACAAAATCTTCTTTAGGAGAATCATCTTGGTTATAACGCCAATCACGAAAAAGATTATTGCCAAAGCCCACACGCTCCGTTGCCTTTAAAAAACGTGCTGGTATGATTTGATCTGTATCCACATTCTCAATCGGAAGTGGAACTGCAGATGATTTTAATATGTTGAATTTATCGTATGCCATTATAATGGTTGTTAGTTGATAATTGTCCTTGGTGCTGAGCGTTCTGCGCTAGGCCATTTCGGTCTGCATTAATTCTCGTGGATCTGTAACCTTTCCGGTAACTGCTGCTGCAGCGGCTACGAGCGGACTCGCCAAAATGGTTCTTGAACCGGGGCCTTGTCTGCCTTCAAAGTTTCTGTTTGAGGTGCTTACGGCCAATTTACCTGGTGGTACCTTATCATCATTCATTGCCAAACAGGCTGAACAACCCGGTTCTCTCAATTCAAAACCTGCTTCGGTCAAAATGTCCAGAATGCCTTCTTCTTTGATGGCTGTTTCCACCTTATGACTTCCGGGTACCAACCATGCGGTCACATGATCGGCCTTTTTTCTTCCTTTTACGATTGATGCAAAAGCCCTGAAATCCTCAATTCTACCGTTGGTACAACTTCCTAAGAACACAAAATCAATCAGCTTTCCGATCATGGAATCCCCTTCATCGAACTTCATATATTCCAAAGACTTCTTATAGGTTGCTGCGCCACCTTGAACGGCATCCGCTAGGGGAATATCATTTGAAATACCCATTCCCATTCCCGGATTCGTACCGTAGGTAATCATAGGCTCTATTTTTGAGCCGTCGAAGGTCAGTTCTTTGTCAAATACCGCGTCATCCTCGGTATATAGCGTTTGCCAATAATCCATCGCAGTATTCCATGCTTCCCCTTTTGGTGTGAACTCTCGCCCTTTTATGTAATGGAATGTAGTTTCATCGGGAGCGATCATTCCGCCACGTGCGCCCATTTCAATACTCAAGTTGCAGACGGTCATACGACCTTCCATGGTCATATTTTTAAAAACATCGCCCGCGTATTCAACAAAATAACCCGTAGCACCTGAAGTGGTCAATTGCGAAATGATAAAAAGCGCCACATCTTTTGGGGTCACGCCGTATTGAAGATCTCCGGTAATGTTGATACGCATTTTCTTGGGTTTCGGTTGCATGATGCATTGGGTGGCCAATACCATTTCAACCTCAGAAGTTCCGATACCGAAAGCAATGGCACCGAAAGCCCCGTGTGTCGAGGTATGCGAATCGCCACAAACAATGGTTGCCCCAGGAAGGGTAATTCCATATTCAGGACCAACCACATGAACAATTCCGTTTTTCTCATGACCAAGACCCCAATATGAAATACCATGTTCATTGGCATTTTGTTCCAACATTTTCAATTGATTGGCTGATAATGGGTCTGCCACCGGCAAATGCTGATTGATAGTTGGGGTATTATGATCTGCCGTTGCAAACGTTTTTTCAGCATGCATGACGTTAATGCCCCTATTTTTTAATCCTAAAAAAGCAACAGGACTTGTTACCTCATGAACCATGTGACGGTCAATGAATAGTACATCTGGACCATTTTCGATCTGATGAACCACATGCGAATCCCATACTTTGTCAAATAGTGTTTTTCCAGCACTCATAATCTTTGAATCTAAGCTAGCAAAGCTAAGGAAAGAAGGTATTTTAAGGAAATTATTATAATTGAAAATTACGATACCCAATGTACTAACTAATGTACTGCCAGATATTCTTATACTTCACTAATTGAGAATAGGCGTGTCGCACGGCAAGATTTTCAGATTTTTCAATAGAAGGGTCGTCTTTTAGCAGTTGAATGGCATGATGACGCGCGGTTTTTAAAATATCATTGTCTTTAATAATATCTGCGATCTTCAAGTTCAAAACACCACTTTGTTGTGTACCCATGATATCTCCAGGGCCGCGCAGTCTCAAATCAACCTCGGCTATTTCAAATCCGTCATTGGTGGCTACCATGGTTTCGAGTCGCGTTTTGGCCTCAGAAGATAATTTGTGACTGGTCATCAAAATACAGAAACTTTGATCGGCACCACGGCCCACACGTCCCCTTAATTGATGCAATTGTGATAATCCAAAGCGTTCGGCACTTTCAATGATCATAACAGAGGCATTAGGCACATTGACCCCAACTTCAATGACCGTAGTGGCGACCATGATTTGGGTTTCCCCTTTTACAAAGCGGTCCATTTCATAATCTTTATCAGCAGGTTTCATCTTACCGTGTACGATGGAAATTTGATAATCAGGTAAGGGAAAGTCGCGGACTATACTCTCATAGCCATCCATCAAATCTTTATAATCCAAGGTTTCTGATTCTTTGATCAGGGGATAAACGATATAAATTTGCCGGCCTTTATTGATTTCATCACGAATAAACTGAAAGACTTTCAAACGGTTTCCGTCAAAACGGTGCACGGTTTTTATCGCTTTTCTGCCCGGCGGAAGTTCATCAATGACCGAAATATCCAAATCGCCATAAACACTCATGGCAAGGGTTCTAGGTATTGGTGTTGCCGTCATGACTAGAATGTGTGGAGGATTCTGGTTTTTATGCCAAAGTTTGGAACGTTGCGCCACACCAAAACGATGCTGCTCATCAATAATTGCGAGCCCTAGGTTCTTATATTGCACCTTATCTTCCAGTAGGGCATGGGTGCCAATTAAAATATGGAGCTCTCCATTTTCCAATTGTTCATGTATGATTTTTCTATCGGATTTTTTTACCGAACCAGTCAACAAAGCGCAACGGATTCCGATTTTATCGACTTGCGCTTTGATTCCCGCATAGTGCTGGTTCGCCAGTATTTCAGTGGGAGCCATCAAACACGCCTGATAGCCATTATCAATTGCCAAAAGCATGGTCATCACGGCCACAATGGTTTTGCCAGACCCCACATCGCCCTGTAATAATCTATTCATTTGGGCATTACTGCCCAAATCATTGCGAATTTCTTTGATTACCCTTTTTTGTGCCCCGGTCAGTTCAAAGGGAAGATGGTTTTGATAAAATTCATTGAAAAGTTGACCCACTTGGTCAAAAGGGAAGCCTTTGATGCGTTGCTTGCGAAGCATCTTTTTAGTGATCAATTGCAATTGTATGTAAAAAAGTTCTTCAAACTTCAATCGAAACTGTGCCTTGGCCAAGAGCTCTTGACTTTTCGGAAAATGGATGTTCAATAGCGATTCTGCCTTGTTCAGGAGTTTTATTTCATGAAGGATTGCGTCAGAAAGGGTTTCTGAAAAATCAGCTTTGGTTTCCATGAACAATTGTTGAAGCATTTTGCTGATGACCCTATTGGTAATGCCCCGTGCGCTCAGTTTTTCGGTGGATGGATAAATGGGTTGCATGAAAACCTTTAGTCCTTTTTTATGTTCTTCCAATAGCTCCATTTCAGGATGTGGCATCGAGAATGATCCATTGAACCAATTGCACTTGCCAAACATCACATAGGGCACATTGATTTTCAAATTTTCGCGTATCCATTTTTGACCTCTAAACCAAACAAGTTCCATTTTGCCTGTTTCGTCAACGAAAGTGGCAACCAGACGCTTCCCTTTCTTTTGTTCTATGGTTTTGATGTTTGTGATTTTTCCAATGATTTGAACTTCTGCACTGCTTCGTTGCAGTTGGGTAATTTTATAGTATTTGGTTTTGTCTAAATATCTATTTGGAAATAGATTCAGTAAATCTTGATAAGTATGAATACCGAGTTCTAACTGTAAAGTTTCAGCTCGATTTGGGCCTACGCCTTTGAGATACGTAATGGGAGTTTGAAGAAAATTGACATTCACTTGACTAAATTAGGAATAACGCCCTTAATGCCCAAAGGGGAGCGAACCTCTCTCTGTTTCCCTAAGGGAGGGAGGTTTGGGATTCTCGCTACAATTTTTCGTCACTCAAAATCACTCGAACTGACAATGGGTGTTATATGACTTCCCTCCATCCCTCTAAAGAAGGGGAGCAAGATATTTCAAAATTTATAAGAAAATTTTTTCCTTCCCTTGGGGGGAGTTTAGGGAGGGGTCTCTTAAAACACTAACTTTGGAGCAGTCTTTGCAGTTCAACAATTTATGAGACCCATTTTCTTTTTTCTTATCATTTCATTTCCCTTTTTAGGTCGGGCCCAACATCAGGATAAGGTCGATTTTATATGGGGGAAGGTTTTTATCGAACCAATTCCCAAGGAAAAAAGTATCAGAGGTTCTGTTACTTATGAATTTGAGGTGTTGAAGGATGTTGACTCTATTTTCTTGGATGCAAAGAACATAGAATTTTCAAGCGTTCTTTTAAACAGAAAGAACGTTGAATATCATAATGATGAAAAAACAATCTCTATAAAAAAGAAACTGAAAAAAGGAAAGTCGTATCAATTGAATCTGAAGTATTCATGCCAGCCAAAACAGACTGTTTATTTTATGGGATGGGATGATGATGTTGAAGACAATGAACAAATCTGGACGCAAGGCCAAGGAAAATACACCAGTCATTGGTTACCGAGTTTTGATGCAATGGAAGAGAAGGTGGAATTTGATTTAATTATCTTTTCTCCGCCTAATTATGCGGTAATTTCCAATGGATTTGGCACTGATTACCCTATGAACAAATTAAGAAGGTCATTAGATGATCCGAAAAAAATGCAATGGAAACGAACATATTTCGACATGCAAAAACCTATGTCAAGCTACCTTTTAGCTTTCGCCATTGGCAACTACGAAAAACAAGAACTTAAATCAAAAAGCGGAATCCTCATTGAAAACTATTATTACCCCCAAGACAGTGTAAAAGTCGAACCTACCTATCGATACACCAAAGCGATTTTTGACTTTTTAGAGGAAGAAATTGGTTTTCCCTATCCTTGGCAGAATTACAAGAATATTCCCGTACATGATTTTCTCTATGCTGGAATGGAGAATACCACTGCAACCATTTTTTCGGATCAGTATGTAATAGATTCAGTAGCATTCGTTGATAAAAATTACGTCAATGTGAATGCCCATGAATTGGCGCACCAATGGTTTGGCAATTTGGTCACTGAAAAAAACAGTGAACATCATTGGTTACATGAGGGTTTTGCGACCTATTATGCGTATCTGGCAGAGCAGCATCTTTTTGGCGACGACCATTTTTATTGGAAACTTTTCAAAACCCTGGATCAACTAAAAGATCAAGTTGAAAATGATAATGGGCAAAGCCTGCTCGATCCCAAGGCCAGTAGTTTGACTTTTTATGAAAAAGGGGCCTGGGCATTATTTGCGCTTCAAAATGAAGTGGGGGAGCAGGCCTTTAAAAATGGTGTCAAATACTATCTCAATAAATTTCAATTCAAAAATGCCACTGTTTCTGATTTTCTCACAGAGATGGAATTGGCCAGCGAATTGGATTTATCTGCATTTCGAGAGCAATGGCTTGAAAATGAAATGTTTCCGTATCAAAAAGCAAAAGAACTATTGGCCAAAAAATCGGAATCAGTAAAACTTGCTTTTGAATTGGAGAAAGATTTGGTCACTTTTCAAAAATTCGCTGTTAACTACAACAAATATTGGAATGCGACTAAATCTGTGCACCTAAAAAAATATGTTTTGGAGCAAGGGAAAAATGCTTTACCACAAGAAATTTTGGAGACCGCAATTGCCCATGATTCGATTCCTGTTCGTCAGCGGTTGTTGACTGTGGTTGACGACATCAAAATACTTCCTGCGGAAAAAGTGGAAGCTCTTTTGAACGATAAGAGTTACCTAACCATTGAAAATGCCCTTTTACGATTATGGCAGACCTATCCTGAGAAAAGAGCTATTTATCTGGACCAAACGAAAAATGTGATCGGTTTACCCAACAAAAATGTTCGATTATTATGGTTGACTTTGGCCATGTTGACTGAGAACTACAATGGCCCCATGACCAAAAGATATTTTGATGAATTAAGCGCTTACACTGATGACAAATTTTCTTTTGAAATACGGCAAAGTGCTTTTTTTTATTTGAAGGAAGTGTTTGGTCTGAATGATGAAAGCTTGACCAATCTGATTAAAGGAACAAATCATCATAGTTGGCAGTTCAAGAAATTTGCAAGAAATTTGCTGGAAAAATTATTGCAAGACCCCGAATACAAATTGAGATTGCAAGAGTTGGCTACCAAACTAAAGCTAGAAGAAATACGTTATTTAAATAGTAAACTAAAAATTGAATGAGGGCATTGGTCATTTCAGGTGGAGGTAGCAAAGGTGCATTTGCAGGTGGTGTGGCCCAGTTTCTGATACAAGAAGCCGGTAATAAATACGATATTTTCGTCGGTACTTCAACAGGCAGCTTATTGATTTGTCACCTAGCCTTAGGTAAGTTAGATAAAATCAAAGAAATTTATTCAAACGTAAATCAAAAAACAATCTTCAATAATTGCCCTTTTGTGGTTAAAAAGAAACATGGTATTGATGAGATTAGTATCAATCATTGGAATGTGGTAAAAAACTTTTTTCAAGGCAAAAAAACTTTTGGCGAAAGCGAAAACCTTAGAAAATTAATACGTGAAAGCTTGACCATAGAAGAATATAATGAATTACGAGAAGGCCCTAATGATGTAGTAGTTACAGTTTCAAACTTGTCTTTAAATCAGGTAGAGTATAAGTCAATAATGGATTATAGTTACGATGAATTTTGTGATTGGATATGGATTTCAGCCAATTACACACCTTTTATGAGCTTGGTTCGAAAGAATGGATCGGAGTATGCTGACGGTGGTCTTGGTAGTATAGTGCCCATAGAAGAAGCCATTTTGCGAGGGGCAAATCATGTTGATGTTGTGGTTTTGCATACTGAAATAAACTATATGAATCGTATGCCTTCAAGAAACCCTTTTGAACTGTTGACTACAATGCTCAGTTTTATTTTGGATCGTATTGAAGTTCACAATATTCGGATCGGAAAATTAGTAGCTAATCAAAAAGGCGCGATAATAAATTTATACTATACTCCTACAGTATTGACTACCAACTCTTTAATTTTTAATAAGGAGAAAATGACGCGTTGGTGGAAACGCGGTTATTTGTATGCAAAGAATAAGAATGAAGAAACAAATCCTATTCAGCCCAATGAACATGAGTAACTCAAATTAAGTACTTCCATACTTAAAACGTAGAACTGAAATCTTACCAAAGACTACTAATTTCCTTTTTGACAAATGCCAATGCGGTGGCAGACGGATTTTGTTTGTCCATGGTTTCTGTCAAAACATCTTCACGAAGTTTATCTGCAGAATCGGTTTCGCTCATGGCAGCCTTACGAATCATTTGAACAGTGGCGCTTTTGGCCGCTTTAATGATATTCCAACATTCATCAGATAAGTAAATTTGCTGTGAAAGATTATGTTCGAATTCATTTTCAATGTTTTGTATCAGCAATTTTTCATACGCATCTTTGTCCGCAGATTTTGGAGAGACGCGAACCACCAAACTTGGTATGGAAATACGCTCCAGAAACAAAGCCATTCGTTCATAGGCCTGCAAACGAATAGGTAAGGTAGTGGTCTGGGTATCTTTATTCAACAGGTATCTACGCCTTCCTTCTTCATTGTTCGTGTGCATTCGAAAGAAGTAAAACGCTATTGCCCCTGTTATAATAGATGGTAAGGCAAATGCAAATAATTGAAACACTTGATCTGAGGTCATGTTTGGTATTTTGGTCCCTACATGTCGGGTCGGTTATTTGAAATAAAACGACAATTTTTCTGAAAAAGTATGTTCAGAAGCTTTGAGAATTAGCCCTAATTCGACCGTTTCATGTGCTCCTTGACCATGCCATAAAATTGGGCATACTTCGGATGTAATTTCAACAAAATCCCTTCTTTCAAATCCCCATCCCTTCCAAGGGCGGTAATTCTGTCTGCGGTTACGCCCAATTTTTGGAGCGAGCTACTTACTGCGCCAGCCTGTTGTGCGGGCAGCAATAAATCTCCGGTCATGCTCAAGCCTTCTATGGTAAGGGCAACATCAGAATGAACCTTTAAAATAATTGCTACCTGTTTCAACCATGCTTCTCCTTCAGGAGAAACAAATGCAGTCGTATCGCTACCAAATAGTGCGGCCAAATCAGCAGAAATGACCACAGCGTTGTTTGCTACACCGATTTTTGCATTTTCGCCCAGAGTTTGTTTGGCATTGGTCAATACCACCAAAGCAGTTGAATCATTTTGGGCCAAGGCATCGGTTATGCTGCTCAACTGTGCTTCCTTTTCTCGTAGCGTTTGCATGGCTTTCGTGAAATTATCTGAATTTTTGGCCGACACGGAAGTGAATGTGGTCAAATTTTTCATGAGTGTGGCATTGGCTGCTTGTAATTCAGTGACCTGGGCTTCAAAAGACTCCATTTTGATTTGACTGGCTTTTTCATTTCTGCGGGCTTCCGCAACTTCGTTCATTACTGAGTCCAATTGCATTTTCAAACCATCAATTTGTTCAAATAATTCACTTCTTTTTTGTCCGTTTGCCGAAACGAAAAACAAAAGAACCATTGTGGGTAGGAGTAGTTTTTTAAACATAAAAAAGAATTTAGATAAAACGATAGACCGCAAATCCCTACAAAGATACGCTCAAAAAGGAATTAATTCACATCTGCAACCGAAGCTTTTCCACCTAGATATTCACATGAATAGAGGTCTTGAACCCCGTTAAATGGCACTTTGGTCTTATTATACCCATAGGTAGAAGCAAGATTTCTCTGAAGGTCAATATCATCAACATTGACCTGAACATCTTCCATCGTAAACTGACACGGATGTTCATAGCCTGCGGCATGTGTGACTTCCAACAGCTCTTTTCGGAAAGTTTTAAAGTACTGCGCCAAGCGTTCAGATTTAAGGGGAATATCAATGCCGTTTTGAAGCCATTTCTTTTGCGTTGCGATTCCGGCTGGGCATTTATTGGTATGACAAATTTGCGCTTGAATACAACCTATACTCATCATCGCCTCGCGTGCAACGTTTATACAATCAACTCCCATGGCAAAGGCCATGGCTGCTTTCGCCGGAAAACCGAGTTTTCCACTTCCAATAAAAACAATTCTATGGGTAAGGTTGCGCTCTTGAAAAACTTTGTAAAGTGAAGCGAATCCGTAGACCCAGGGTAAGGAAACATGATCCGCAAAGGATGGGGGAGCAGCCCCGGTGCCTCCTTCACCACCGTCAACAGAAATAAAATCAGGACCTGTACCCGTTTCGATCATTATGTCAGCCAATTCGACCCATTGATCCAGTTTTCCGATGGCCCCTTTGATTCCAACTGGTAAACCTGTTTCCTCGGCAATGGCCTCAATCAATTCCATCAATTCTTCCACAGTGCTAAAAGCCTTGTGCGTGGAAGGGGAGAGCACATCCTTACCGATTTCAACACCTCTTATTTTTGCAATCTGGGGTGTAATCTTCGCACCGGGCAATACACCTCCTTTACCGGGTTTGGCACCCTGTGAAAGTTTTATCTCTATGGCTTTGATACACGGATTTTCAGCAACCAAGGCCTTCATTTTTTCCATGGAGAAATTACCATCCTCAGAACGAACGCCAAAATAACCCGTGCCAAAATGAAAGACCACATCGCCCCCTTTGGTGTGATAGGGAGACAGCCCCCCTTCACCCGTATTGTGATAGGCCTCTGATTTGGCAACTCCCTTGTTCATAGCTTCAACGGCAGCCGCTGAAAGCGATCCAAAGCTCATGGCCGAAACATTGATGGCCGAGGCAGGGCGATAGGGTTTTCTTCGATTATTGTATTTGCCCATAACTTTGGCACAGGGGACAAAAGCCTTATCCTTGGCATTCGGATGTCCCTCGGGCACTTTAAAGCCCATCATTTGATTTTTGATGAAAATATGCTGATGCGCATAGATATCGCGATCGGTACCAAAGCCTTCATAGTTGTTCTCTTTTTTGGCGGAAGCGTATATCCAGCCTCTTTCAATACGATTAAAAGGAAGTTCCTCGCGATTGTTGGCTACAAAATATTGGCGCATTTCAGGACCGATACTCTCGAGCCAATAACGCAAATGACCCACCACCGGAAAGTTATGGGAAATGGTATGCGCTCTTTGAAAAAAGATATCACGAATGGCCACGATACCCAAAAAAGACAGCACCCAAACCCACCAAGGTATGGTAGAAAGTTGATTTAAAAATGCATCCATAGTTCAGTTCTCAACACAAAAACAAGATCAAACTCAAAAGCAACCACATAATGGATAGATTAGTGCTTGGAGTTCAATTGCGATTTTTTCAATTCTCGAAAATAAATTATTGATTTTAACTGCCAACTGCCACTGTATTTACTTCCCTTTAATTTGAGGTTCCAACAATGGCGTTTGATCACTATTCAAATAATCCAAACTCATTTCTGTCAACGTTCGTACACCGAGAATCAATCCGCTGTCATCGATTTTGAAATCAGGTGTGTGATGCGGAAAGGACTCTGTATTACCCGGAGTCATTCCCCCCAAGAAAAAGAAAAACCCTGGTGCTTCCCTTTGAAAATAGGAAAAGTCCTCTGCACCAGTAATGGCCTTTTGAATGACCACATTTTTGGCTCCTGCAGTACGCTTGATGGTCGGCAACATTTGCTCCACCAATTCAGGATGATTATAGGTAATGTCAGTGGCATCCTTTATTTCGCAGGTTGCAGAACCTCCATAGGCCTTGGCAATGGTTTCCACCATTTCAACCATTCGCTTGTTCAGTTTGTCTTTCATATCGTAGTCCAAAGTACGGATTGTACCGATCATTTCAGCGCTTTCGGGAATTATGTTAAACCGCACCCCACTTTTGATTTTCCCCACGGTTATTACAGCCGCCTCATTGGTCAAATTGGTTTCTCTACTAATGATAGTTTGTAGGCCGTCTATGATTTTGGCACTAATCAAAATGGGATCTACACCTGACCAAGGTTGTGAACCGTGGCTTTGCTTTCCTTTTACTTTAATGGTAAAACTTTGGGCAGCAGCCATGGTACCTCCTGATTTATAACGAATCATGCCCACCGGGGTTTGCGAGTTGATGTGCAATCCGAAGATGGCATCTACTTTCGGGTTTTCCATGACACCCTCTTTGACCATTAAAAGCGCACCACCCTCTTCGCCTGGTGGCGGGCCCTCTTCCGCAGGTTGGAATATGAATTTTACCGTTCCTTTGATTTTATCTTTGTTTTTAGAGAGCACTTCGGCGACGCCCATTAGAATGGCTGTATGTGTATCATGACCACAGGCGTGCATGACGCCCACTTTTTCGCCCAAAAACTCAGCGGTCACTGTTGATTTAAAGGGCAAATCATTGCGTTCGGTAACGGGTAGCGCATCAATATCGGCTCTTAACGCCACTATTTTACCAGGAAGGTCTCCTTTCAATAAACCTACCACACCAGTATGGGCAACACCCGTTGTTACTTCAATGCCCAGTGATTTCAGGTGTTTCGCAATTTTTTCAGCAGTTTTGAACTCACGATTTCCTAATTCCGGATTTTGATGAATATCCCTACGCCATTCAATGACTTTGTCTTCAATGGCGTCATAATCTTTTTGCAAACCCGATTGGGCCATTGTCAAACTTCCTGAAAGTAACAAAAGTGTTACAACTAGTTTTTTCATATTGCGTTTATTTAGTTTTATCCTGCACTTAGACTGCACTTCGACTCCGCTCAGTGCAAGCTCCAGCAAGATTCCATTTAAAATTTTATCAATCTATATGCATCATCCTGCAAATGAATCAAAGCCGTCATTGCCGAGAGTGAAATTTGCACACCTTCGATCAAATCTTCTTTTGGAAAACCCCTTGATTTTGATGATTGTCCACAAAAAATGATTTGTCCTCCTGCATCAATCAATGATTTGATCAATTTTTGATTCGGATTGTCCGTGCCGTATCTTTTTTGATAGGCCTCATTGGTAATGATATCTTTTGAAGCTTTGTTGTGCACTACTAAAGCCACCATTAAATTTTCAGCAGGAACTCCCATTTGAGCATGCATATTCAAGAATCTGGCGGCCGTTTCAATACTTTTGTTGAGTTCATCTTTGGCATCGGGCGTGTTCATAATATCAAAAACGGCCTTATACTCTTTGCTGACGTCTACTTTAAAATCGGCGTTTTTTATGACATGAACCTTTCCGAAATCAGAGATAATAGGTCCCGCCGATTTTGTTTGGGAAATCATATCAGAACTAACCAAAACTGCGCAAAAAGTGAATAGGAAATAGACCTGTTTTTTCATCGTCGTTTTTTGGTTTGCTAAATATATTCAAATTCGATAAAACCTTTCGCCATTGTTCATAATTATTGAAGATGTACTTTTTAGATAAGGGTTATTATGGCTAATTTACGCTCACTAAAAATTTTGGAAAATTGAGTAGCTTTTTAGATGAATTGAATGATGCCCAAAAGGCACCTGTATTGCACAAAGATGGGCCGCTTATGGTAATTGCCGGGGCGGGTTCTGGCAAAACACGCGTTTTGACCTATCGTATTGCGCATCTCATGTCTCAAGGGGTCGATTCATTCAATATTCTCGCATTGACCTTTACCAACAAGGCTGCTCGCGAGATGAAAAAAAGAATTGCCGCCATTGTCGGTTCATCAGAAGCAAAAAATCTTTGGATGGGCACCTTTCATTCCGTTTTCGCAAAACTACTGAGATATGACGGTGATAAACTAGGATACCCCAGTAATTTTACCATATATGATACCCAAGATTCGCAACGTCTGATTGCCTCGATCATCAAGGAAATGGGTCTTGACAAAGATGTGTATAAGTACAAGCAGATTCAAAATCGTATCTCTTCCTATAAAAATAGTCTGATAACCGTCAAAGCCTATTTTCAAAACCCAGAGTTGATGGAAGCAGATGCCATGGCTAAAAGACCGCGACTGGGCGATATTTATCAAAATTATGTAGACCGATGTTTTAAAGCGGGTGCCATGGATTTTGATGACCTTTTGCTGCGAACGAATGAACTTCTGAACAGGTACCCTGATGTTTTGGCAAAATACCAAGACCGTTTTCGCTATATTTTGGTCGATGAGTATCAAGATACCAACCATTCGCAGTATTTGATCGTGAAAGCCCTATCCGATCGATATCAGAATATATGTGTTGTGGGTGATGATGCCCAAAGTATTTATTCGTTCAGAGGGGCGAACATCAGTAATATTCTCAATTTTCAAAAAGACTATGATGATGTGGGTGTGTATCGCCTAGAACAGAATTATCGATCTACAAAGAATATTGTTAATGCTGCAAATTCGATAATCGCTAAGAATAAAAACCAACTTGAAAAAGTGGTTTGGACGGCCAATGACGAAGGAGCTGCCATTAAAATACATAGGAGCCCCACAGATGCGGAGGAAGGGCGTTACGTAGCAGGTTCAATTTGGGAGAACCGCATGCAAAACCAATTGCGAAATGGCGAATTTGCTGTGCTTTATCGTACAAATTCACAATCAAGATCCATAGAAGATGCGCTTCGAAAGAGGGATATTCCGTACCGTATTTATGGGGGACTCTCATTCTACCAACGCAAAGAGATAAAAGATGTGCTATCGTATTTGCGATTGGTCATCAACCCCAAAGATGAGGAAGCCTTAAAACGGGTGATCAACTTTCCTGCGCGCGGTATCGGTCAAACTACGGTTGATAGACTAGTTGTGGCCGCCAATCACTATAATCGATCAATTTTTGAGGTCATTGAGAATATTGACAAAATCGATTTGAAAATCAATTCAGGTACAAAAGCCAAGCTGCACAATTTTGTGACCATGATCAAAAGCTTTCAAATCATGAATGAAAGTGCAGACGCCTTCGTTTTGGCCGAACATGTGGCCAAAAAAACAGGAATACTTTTGGAGTTCAAAAAGGATGGAACCCCCGAAGGCATTGCCCGCATGGAGAATATTGAGGAATTGCTCAATGGTATTCAAGATTTTGTGGAAGGTCAAAAAGAAATTGCCGATGCCACAGGAAATATTTCTGAGTTTTTGGAGGATGTTGCCCTGGCCACGGATTTGGATAAAGATACCGGCGATGACGATCGTGTGGCCCTAATGACCATACATTTGGCCAAGGGATTGGAATTTCCGTATGTGTATATTGTGGGAATGGAGGAAGATCTTTTTCCCTCTGCCATGAGCATGAATACCCGCAGTGAATTGGAAGAAGAACGGCGGTTGTTTTATGTCGCGTTGACGCGAGCAGAAAAACAGGCGTATTTGACCTATACCCAAAATCGCTACCGATGGGGTAAATTGATCGATGCAGAGCCGAGTCGTTTTTTAGAGGAAATAGATGAACAATATGTTGAAAACCTCACACCGATCGATCGCGCTTCATACCGCTATAAACCTTTGATAGACAATGATATTTTTGGCGAAGTCGACAAAAGCAATTTACGACAGTCAAAACCCAAAAACGGCACCCCGCCCTTGGTCAACAAACCCAATGAACGGCAATTGCGAAAATTGAGAAAACTCAAACCACAATTGGCTTCCCCTGTAGGAAACACCAATGTGATCGATCCAAACCTTGCTGAAGGTTCATTGGTCAACCATACCCGTTTTGGCAGGGGTAAAGTGATGAAAATTGAAGGGGTGGGCAATGACAAGAAAGCAGAAATACAATTTGAGAAAGGCGATATCAAAAAACTATTGCTGCGTTTTGCGAAACTTGAGGTACTTCCTTAGAAGGTGAGAAAAGCCCCCTATTTTTTTACCTTCAAAATAACTTTACCAACTAATGGCAGAATTCATCAAAATATATGAAGAGAATCCGAAC
Organism: uncultured Maribacter sp.; assembly: GCA_964432915.1. Taxonomy (GTDB): domain Bacteria; phylum Bacteroidota; class Bacteroidia; order Flavobacteriales; family Flavobacteriaceae; genus Maribacter_C. Next base: position 8,909 of record CAYSPL010000004.1, on the reverse strand, counting down.
CCCAGAGCCATCAAAAGGGTAGTGGAGGTTTTGGAGAAAGGTGGGTTGGTCATTTACCCCACCGATACCGTCTATGGATTAGGCTGTGATATTACCAATTATAAAGCGTTGGATAAGATTGCAAGAATCAAGGGTGTAAAGTTGGAAAAGGCAAATTGGTCTTTTATCTGTCCCGATTTAAGTAATCTTTCTGACTATGTACGTCAAATAGAAACGGCGACTTTTAAAATTTTAAAACGGGCCTTACCAGGGCCGTATACCTTTATTTTACCAAGTAACAACAGGCTTCCTAAAGGTTTTAAAAAGAAAAAAACCGTCGGTATTCGAATTCCTGATAATGCCATTTCCCAAGCTTTGGTAGTTGCATTGGGCAATCCCATTGTATCGACTTCCATATATGATGAAGATGAGCTATTGGAATACACCACCGATCCCGAGCTAATTTTTGAAAAATGGCAAAAGTTGGTTGACGTGGTCATCGATGGTGGTTATGGAGGCAATGTGGCCTCTACGGTCATAGACCTCTCAAAAGATGAACCTGAGGTACTACGAGAGGGTAAGGGCGATTTAGATATTCTTTAAAGATGATTGACAAACTCCTAAAAAACAAAAAAGCCCCGCTTCAAGCAGGGCTTTTTTATATGTTGACTAATGTCTAATTAGTAATAGCAGGATCTTTCATACCCTCTTCAATCATCGAATAGAACTGATCGATTTTTGGTAATACCACAATTCTTGTTCTTCTATTCTTCGACTTTTCGGTGTTCGATACAGGAACAAATTCCGCTCTACCCGCGGCAGTCATGCGCTTGGGATCCACACCGTAATCATTTTGCAAGATGCGAACAACGGCAGTTGCCCGTTTTGTGCTCAGATCCCAGTTATCCAATAAAATTCCGCCTTTTCCTCTGTAAGGCACATCATCGGTATGGCCCTCAACCATAAACTCAAAATCAGGCTTGTTGTTAACCACTTGGGCTACTTTACCCAAAACATCTTTGGCTTTTCTGGTAATATTGTAGCTGCCACTGCTAAACAATAATTTATCGGATATAGAAACGAAAACAACACCTTTATCAACACTGATTTCAATATCCTCATCATCCAAGTTGCCCAAAACTCCTTTTAAACTCTGTACCAATGAAAGGTTTACCGAGTCTCTTCGGGTTATTGCATCATTTAATTTTCGAATCGTCAAATCTTTCTCTTTCAGACTTTCTAAAGATTTTTCCAAATTTTCAGCACCTTTCGTGGTCAAGGTTGTCAAATTGCCCATATTGTTGATCAGCTCTTGGTTATTCGCTTTTAAGAACGAATTCTGATCTTCCAAGGTTTGCATTCTTGAAGTGGCCGTGGCCTTTTCTTCCAAACAGGTATTTAATTTTACCGTTGCCGAATTCAATAAATCTTGGGTTTCTTTGTATTTGGATTCTAAATCTTTAAACTTTTTTTGAGGCACGCAAGAGAAGAACAAGCTTACTCCCAAGCAGCCTAAAATGATTTTTTTCATAATGACGAGATAAGTGTTAATAAAATTTTTGGGTTACTCAAATTTGCTGCAAAGCTAGCTAATAGCAGACTTCACGAAAATCAAAATTAGTTAATCTTTTACTAATTTGTTAAAATTCTTCACCTGATGTACGAAGTAAGACCACACAATGGACTTTGTGATATAGTACTTTAAGGTAAAATTAGCTTTTTCCCTTTTGCGATATATCTTGCTAAAATGCCTGTAAAAGCTAAAATGTGCTTTTAGAATTGCCATGCAATGCCTGCCTTTGAATTGAAAAAGAAATCGTATGCCAGCAATGGCATCCAATAGTAATCGAATGAATATAATGCCTAGGGCTTTTTTTCTCGGAAGGTTTTTGGTTATTGAGAACAAGGAATTTCTAAAGTTCAAAAATGTTTTTCTCGGGTTCATATTGCTCATAGTAGATCCGCCCAAGTGATACACTTTAGAAGTGCCTACATAGTAGACTTTGTGCCCGTTGTTCTTTGCCCGCCAACATAAATCAACCTCTTCTTGGTGCGCGAAGTACGCTTCGTCAAAACCATTCAATTCATCAAAAACCTCCTTTTTTATGAACATGCAGGCTCCGGTGGCCCAAAATATTTCGATCACGTCATCATATTGCCCTTCGTCTTTTTCCAAAGCCTGAAATATTCTACCACGGCAAAAAGGATATCCCAATTGGTCAATGAATCCGCCAGCAGCCCCGGCGTATTCGAAATAATTCTTTTGTTTTAGATCAAGTATTTTGGGTTGAATGATAGCGGCTTTGGGCAAATCTTCAAAAGCCTTTTTTATGGGCTTTAACCAATCTTTGGTCACAGCGACATCGGAGTTCAACAAACAAAAAACATCGGCATCCACTTCTTTTAAAGCCAGATTATACCCGCCTGTAAAACCAGCATTGGTTTTATTTTGTATGATTTTTATGGAAGGATAATTTTTCTTGATAAAGACAACGGAATCATCGGTCGATGCATTATCGGCAACGTAGATTTCGGCTTCCTTGGAAAATTGCACCACAGAAGGCAGGAAGCTTTCTAAAAGCTTCGCTCCATTCCAATTCAATATGACTACGGCGATTCGCAAGATGCTGGCAAATTAACGGCTAAAATCAGGAATATCTTTGAGAAACGTATACTTTTCTTCCTGCAAATTCATTTTACAGTAATAGTGGTCCATTCCGTTGGTAACCATTAGGTAAGTTGCCTCTAGTCTGCTGTTGTATCTGGCGATTTGATCAAAAGTCTCTTGATCGATTTTTATTTGTGGGGCTTTACACTCAACCAACAAGAGAATCGACCCATCTGAATTGTAAATCACAATATCGTATCGTTTTTTTAAAGTGTTGACTTTCAACTCTTTTTCAACATTGATAAGGCTTTTGGGGTATTTTTTATCCTGTATCAAATAATGCAAAACGTGTTGACGAACCCATTCCTCGGGTTGAAGCTTCACAAATTTTTTACGAATGACATCAAAAATGAGCTCTTTATTTTCGTTATTTTTGAGTCTAAACTGATATGCCGGAAAGTTGAGTCTTCTCACGGTGCAAATGTGATGATTTTTTTACGATGGATGAAGTAAAACGTTTGGTCAATGATATTAAAAATGGGGATATCAAACCCATATATTTATTGACTGGAGAGGAAGCTTATTACATTGACAAGCTAGCTGAGTTCATTGAAATCAATGTGCTGACGGAAGAAGAAAGAGGTTTTAACCAAATGGTGCTCTACGGAAAGGAGGTTTCGGTAGAAGACATTGTGGCTAGTGCCAAAAGATTTCCGATGATGGCCGAGCGGCAGGTGATCCTTGTCAAAGAGGCACAGCATTTATCTCGAAGTATTGATAAATTGACTTCTTATGCGGAAAATCCCCAACCGACCACTGTGCTGGTGCTGTGTTACAAGTACAATAAGTTTGACAAGCGCAAAAAACTCTATAAGGCAATCAAGAAAAACGGCATCTGTTTTGAAAGCAAAAGACTATACGAGAACCAGATTTCTGATTGGATTCGTAAAAACCTACAAAGTAGAGGATATCAGATTTCATACAAGGCAGCCATACTACTAACGGAATTTTTAGGAACAGACCTGAGTAAAATCAGCAATGAACTTGATAAATTACAATTGGTGCTTCCCAAAGAAAAAGAAATCACGCCCGTTGATATTGAAGAAAACATAGGTATCAGCAAAGACTTCAATAACTTTGAATTGAAGAAGGCCATTGGCGAAAGAAATATTGCCAAGGTCACACATATTCTCAACTACTTTTCTCAAAATCCGAAGAATAATCCCTTTGTCCTTACCATTGGTCAATTGCATACTTTTTTCACGCAACTGCTCAAATATCATGGTATGAGCGACCACAATCCAAAAAATGTGGCAAGTACATTGGGTATCAGTCCTTATTTTGTAAGCGAATATTCCACTGCGGCCAAGAACTATCCCATGAAGAAAGTCAGTAAGGTAATTTCACAATTGCGTGATCTTGACTTAAAAGGAAAGGGAGTAGGGGCCAGCAATATTTCACAGGCCGAATTGCTCAAAGAACTCCTCGTGAAAGTAATGTGATCACTTTTCGTCAATACTGTATTTGCCAGGCCCAACCAAAGCAATGACCAAGAAAAAGACCAAGTAAAGTAAGGCTTTTTCTTTCGTGCCAAAAGGGTCAGCACCATGAACAATGAATGCCGCAACGGCCATGGTAATCGCAGCGGGTATTGCCGCCCATTTTGTCTTGAAACCAATGATTATCAGAATAGGACATACGAACTCGCCCAATACAGTCAAGAAAAGAGAAGGGGCAGCACCTATTCCTATTGGATCACCGAATTCAAAATCACCTGCAATCAATTTTTGAAATTTAGGCACACCATGGGTCAACATCATGGCAGAGGGGAGAATTCTCAACAGCGCTAAGCCGATATTTTTTTTTAGGGAACTAGTATTCATTTTACTTAAAATTTAATTGTCCTAAATGTAACAAATAATTTTTTAAACCTTACTTAACCCACTAAGGACCGCGGCTATGGCATGGGTCAATTCGTCCACATCATTTTGTGAGAATGACAAAGGTGGTTTTATTTTCAATACACTATCAAAAGGGCCGTCTGTACCGATTAAAATGTGATTTTCACGCAAATTATTTTTGATTTTTGAAGCAAGTTTTTTATTCGGATTACCTTGATTATCAACTATTTCAACCCCAATAAAAAGACCGCTTCCTCGAACATCCGCAATTTGCGGGTACTGGGTTTGTAGTTCCTTTAGGCACTGCATCAAATAATTACCAACCGTCTTGGCATGCTTTTGCAACTCCTCCTCCTCAATAACCTCCAATACCGCTTTTCCAATGGCGCAGGACACAGGATTTCCTCCAAAAGAACTGAAAAATTCCAATCCGTTGTCAAAACTCGTCGCAATTTTATCTGTGGTCACTACTGCGCCGATGGGGTGCCCATTGCCCATCGGTTTTCCTATGATGACCATATCTGGTTCACATTCGAGCATTTCAAATCCCCAGAAAGAATCACCCAATCTTCCGAAGCCTACCTGAACTTCGTCACTGATGCAAACTCCACCTTGGGCACGAATTTCTGAATAAACCCCTTTTAAATATCCTTTGGGCAAAGGCACCTGACCCCCACAACCTACAATGGGTTCAGCAATGAACGCTGCAATTTCATTTTCATGGGTGGAAATTTGTTCTGTAGTATTTTTGACATAATGATTGGCTGCATCAATTTCATGGTCAAAACCCGAACCAAAAGTTTTGGGCATTTGGGTTTCGATGATGTGCTGCTGCCTGCCGGGACCACCTTTTTGATTGTATTTGTACGGACTTATCTCAATGCCCGCTTTTGAATTGCCATGATAACCGTTTTCAAGCACCATTATTTTTTCTTTTTTGGTGTGTATGGTCGCCATGCGAATGGCCAGATCGCTCGCCGCACTGCCTGAATTGACAAAAAACACCTTGTTTAAATGTTTGGGGAATTTTGATAAAAGTAATTCGCTGTAGGAGAGTAATTCCTCATAAATGTACCTGGTGTTTGTATTGAGTCGGGCCATGGTTTTTCTAGCAGCCCTGACCACTTTGGGATGGGCATGACCCACTAACATAATATTGTTGTAGGCATCTAAAAACGTGTTGCCTTCCACTTCATACATATATTGAAAAGCGGCCTGATGCATTTCAATGACATTGTCATAACTCATTGACAAAGAATTACTTATATTCTTTGATCTTCTTTGTAGCTGTAAGTCTTTGTTGTTGGGGGCAATGACCTGCAAGCCAACAATTTTTCGAAACTGATTTTTTGCTTTTATGGGATTTATAGCAATCCATTTTCGCAGCAAATCCCAAGCTGGTTTTTCACTTACGGTGATGTAATCAGAATCGGGTTTTAAGGTTTTTGCATAGGCTGAATTGCAGACACTTGTGCATAATCTGGCAGCAATGAGGTAATACAAAATGTCTATTTCTTCATTTTTCAAAGGAAATTTTTCATGGTAGCCTTTAATTACCTCCAAACCAATTTCAAGCGGGTTTTCCTTATTCATCATGACATAGCACATCGCAATAGCAACCTCATTGATCAGCCACGAATGGCACATATCACCAAAGTCAATGATGCCGCTAACCAGCCCATCATTGGTCAAAACATTCCAGTCATTGGCATCGTTATGAATAATACCTTTTCTCAGTTGGTACTGAACGGGTACTACGTGTTCATCAAATTGAAGAAAGAAATAATCTACCAAACTTCTATCCTTGGCATTGGGAATGTATTCAAGATATTTATAGTTTGATTTGAAATGTTTCAAATCCCAATTAGTTTCTTTGCCTTTCAGTGCACTATGATGCTCTGAAAATATCTTTAAATCAAGGGAGGCAAGAAAACCACCCAATGAATTCAACAATTCTGGGGTATGATTAACATCAGCCAAAAATGCTCCTTCGACATACGACAGAAGCCTGTACATGTTTTCTTCAACAATTACCTTGGGTTGGCCCTCATCGGTATTGATTACCTTGGAAATGTCATAATTTTCAAGGGTATTGGCCTTTTTGAGAATTTTGTTTTCGGCATCAAGAAGTTTATTGATTTCCTCTGAAAAGGCGGTTTGTTTCAAGACGAAAACCCCATCCTTACTTTCGATCTTATAATTGATACTATCGTAACCCTCAAGAGTTGACATTTTCACCTCCTTAAGGGAATAGTGCTCATTTAAAATACCTTCAATGTGCATGAATAAATCTTTAAACTTTAAAATTAGTTCAATTAATTGAAGGAAAAAAAGATTTTGAAAAGGGCTTCTAATTTAGCGAAGTTTCGGGAAAGCCAATGGATCTGCCTCATGCATGATTTCATATGCTTTTTCAAATATATCCTCGGCATTTGGTTTGGAGAAGTAATCGCCATCCGAACCGTATGCCGGGCGATGTGCTTTTGCGCTTAGCGTCTGCGGCGCACTGTCCAAATATTGGTAACCTCCTTGTTTTTCAACAATTTCTTGCAATAGATAAGCGGAACAACCACCGGGTACGTCTTCATCAATGACCAACAAGCGGTTGGTCTTTTTTAAACTTTTAACCACATCATGATTGATGTCAAAAGGCAGCAGCGTTTGCGCGTCAATAACTTCAGCTTCAACACCCACTTCTTGCAGTTCTTCGGCCACTTTTTGAACTATTCTTAAAGTCGACCCATAAGAGACCAAAGTAATATCAGTGCCCTCACGCAGGGTTTCAACAACACCGATTGGTGTGCAGAAGGCGCCCAAATTATTGGGTTTTGGTTCTTTTAGACGATACCCGTTCAAGCTTTCGATAATCAAAGCAGGCTCATCACTCTTCATCAACGTATTGTAAAAACCAGCGGCCTGGGTCATATTTCGCGGGGAAAGAATATAGATACCGCGCAAAAGATGTATGAGTCCACCCATTTGCGAACCTGAATGCCAGATTCCCTCAAGGCGGTGCCCTCTGGTACGAATAATAAGCGGTGCTTTTTGTTTGCCCAAGGTTCTATAACGCAAGGTGGCCAAGTCATCGGTCAAAGTCGCCATCGCATAAAAGATGTAATCCAAATATTGGATTTCAGCAATGGGGCGTAATCCTCTCAATGCCATACCCAAGCCTTGACCAATAATCGTCGATTCACGAATTCCGGTATCGGCAACCCTTAATTTTCCATACTTCTTTTGCAGGCCCTCCAACCCTTGATTCACATCTCCAATAGTACCACTGTCTTCGCCAAAAACCAATGCCTCAGGGTATTTTTCAAATAGTACGTCAAAATTATCCCTTAAAATAAGTCTTCCATCCACCTGTTCGGCATTCGTAGCATAGGCCGGTTTGATTGTCGGTATACGGGTTGCCTTGTTAGCGTGTTCATTGTATAGATGAGAACTGTAATTGTGTTGTTCTAGAGCGAGGTAGTTATTAATCCAATTTGCTAACTCGTTTTTTGCCACCGATTCTTCCCCTAAAAGATATCGAAGGGCTTTTCTGGCCACGGCAGCCAAATCTCTTTTGTACGGCTCTTCAAGAGCAATCAAATTGTTCTTGAGTTTTGAGATATGTGTTTTATTGGCACTGTTTTCAGCAGCTTTGTCAAGAAGATCGACTACCTTTTTTTTCTCCTCTACAAGCGACTGTAAATATTCTGACCACGCCTCTTTCTTGGCAGTTCGAACGTCTTTCTTTATACCCAGTTCGATATCATACAAATAATTTTCTTCGGCTATGCCCGATTCGATGATCCATTCTTTGAATTTTTTGATACAGTCATTCTCCTTCTCCCAAAGCAAACGCTCTTCACTTTTATACCTTTCGTGTGAACCGGAAGTTGAATGCCCTTGCGGCTGTGTGAGTTCGGTAACGTGTATCATAACCGGAACATGTTCTTCGCGAGCAATGTCTGAAGCATTTTCATAAGCATGAATCAAGGCGGTATAATCCCAACCTTTCACTTTCATGATCTCAAAACCCTTGTGATTTTCATCACGTTGAAATCCTTTCAAAGCCTCGGAAATATCTTCCTTGGTGGTATGGTATTCCTGCGGCACGGAAATTCCGTAGGCATCATCCCAGATACTGACGACCATAGGCACTTGCAACACACCAGCGGCATTGATGGTCTCTAAAAAAAGACCCTCACTGGTACTGGCATTGCCAATGGTACCCCATGCAATCTCGTTGCCATCCACCGAAAAATTTGTTGCGTCAATACCCGCTAAGTTTCGATACATTTTAGAGGCTTGCGCCAACCCCAATAAACGTGGCATTTGACCCGCTGTTGAGGACACATCAGGACTGGTATTCGGCTGTTTCGTTAGATTTTTCCAAGAACCATCTTCATTCAGACTATAGGTAAGGTAATGTC
>CAYSPL010000003.1:18651-144274 GCA_964432915.1 uncultured Maribacter sp. | reverse complement strand
ACCCAAGTTGGTAGAGTTGAACGAATCAGCATTATAAAAGGCCTCTTGCATGTTTACGACATTACTGGTGTCCCAGGTTTGAATACTGTTGTTTGGGTTTGCCATGTTCAAGCACCGTCTGAACACCCGGTATAAATTAGCCCCAGATGCAAGATTTGGAGCATCGGTAGCATTGACTTCCATATTGGTGGCGGAAAAAAAATTCAATACATCATAGGTTCCTGTACCCCATGAATCGATTGACAAAAGCCGCTGTGCAACAGTTGTATTTGTTGATGTTCTAAAATTGGTCACGTTGTTCGAGTACCATATTTGGTAAACGTCTGTATTCACACCACCCCAATCAGCTGGTGCAATTATCTGTTGTGTACTTACATTGGAATAGGTATGCAGCAAGGTTGTACCCGCTTGGTCATAAATTTGTATGGTAACCCCTGAAGTTGGAGCCCCATAAGCCTGATAGACACTAGTGGCTGTTATTTTTAATTCGCCTTGGGCAAATGAGCTTATTGAAAAGGAAGCCACCATGAAAATCAGGAGGAGTTTCAAGCATTTTTTTGAAGGGATAGAATTGGTAAAGGTGGACATTTTTCTAATCATCATTTTTGGATTATGACTATGATTATTTTGAACTGCAATGGGCTCAATTACTTAGAGGAATTGCATTTTAACTTTACAAAAAACTTAAATAAAATAGGAAAATTCTTACAATTGTTGTGAAAAGATGTTTTTCTGTGGTCAAGGTTTGGTTCTTTGTTGTTTCGTTATGGTATTGTTACAAGCCTTTGTTTAATGTCGATAGTCTACTTAGAGTGTTGTGGATAAGGATATATTTTTCTTAAAAAAAAGAGTCAAAAGCGAAAAATCTTACTTTCAATACTATTTAGTAGGTGTCAATTTATTTGGACTAATATGCCAAAACAAAAGCGCCGCACAAAGTACGACGCCCTGCATGCCGAGGCATGAATACTGACCAACATACGTCCCTGAATGTGGCCAGATTTTTTGTGTTTTTAAGTTCTATATTTCAATAGTTAATGAATATCCATCCACTCTCGGGTACTGCATGCTCGTTTATTTTGATACGATAATAATAAGGTCCGGGTGGTACCTTTTCTGAACTTTCCATAGCAGCACCTGTCCAATCATTTTGATAACCCAAGGCACTGAAAACTACTTTCCCAGATTTATCAAATACGCGTATTGTATTGTCTGGATAATCTTCAATTTTGTTTATGATCCAAACATCATTTAGTCCGTCATTATTGGGCGTAAAGGCCTGTGCAACTTCAATAGCTACTATCTGAGGATCTGTTTCAATTTGATTATCAGGTACTTCAAAGGTTTCAATTGGGGTTGAATCGGCGTTATCACCTTGTGTTTCGGTACTTTCTTGTTGTGGAATGATTTCAAAATTTACATCATTGATATCATAAAAAATGTTACCCGTGGCCATGACCTTGATTCGACATTCTGCACTTGCAATGTCAGGTAAAATGATGTCATGGCTTCCGTCATTGGGGGTCTTTTCCATTAAAAGAGACCAATTCTTTCCAAAATCACTTGAGAAATAAATAGCAACTTCCTGCGCATTTATTCTTTCATTATCAGTATTGGCCACATCCCATTTTATTTCGAGAGGTGTATTACTTTCCAATTGCACGCTCTCATTTGGATGAGTCACTTTGAAAGGCCCTGCAGTGGCATCTACTTGTATTTTGACCTCCTCAATGGTAACAGCACCGACCGGAAGTTGATTGTCTCGAGTCATGATGCGAGTGTTTATGATGCGATCAACGGTGGGAAGAACGGCATGCCGATCAATAGTATTTTCAAGTTGACTTGCCAAACTTGGTATATGTCTAGTATGGCCTTCTGAACTTGGGGCTTTATGGGCAAACAACAGTTTTGATTCTTCATTCGCTCCACCTTGGGCATGCTGCCACGTATAAGTTAAATTGGCATCAATATCGGGGTCGGTGGCGCCTGCTTTCAGTACAAATGAAGTGTTCGCCGGAATTACAACACCGTCAAAATCAACTTCGATCAATGGTACCGAATTTCCTGTGGTACTTACTGTACCGCAATTCTTGTTGTCCATTGCTTGGGCAATCCGATCAAAATTCAAACTATGTAGGTAGGTAGAATTATTGCCCACCATGCTTTTCTGCACTTCGGTAATTTCTTCTGAACCATCTAAATGATAGGTATGCACCCCGCCCAAATGATGTCCTAATTCATGCAATATCAAACCCAGGCATGCACATGAACCTACACTGGCCCTAGAGGCATTACAGGGTCTTCCGCCACCACGCCCGATATTGGATGGATGTATGACCAGTCCTGTTTGAAATGAATTGTCATCAAATAATTCAAAATTATTGGTATTGTTGGTATTGATGATTTCAACCATGTCATTGACATCTGATTCTGGAAAGGGATCTTCCTCAGGGTTTAGATAAATGACTTTATCGTTCTCGGGGTGCAATTCAAATTCAACGGCCAATTCGCGTCTAAAAATGGAATTCACAAAATCGAGTATACTGTTGGCATACGCCAAACCTTGTTCTTTTGTGGTAATGCCCATAACTTGATTTTGCCGTCCTGTAAGGGTAAGTACAAGGGCGTAGGTTCGCAATGTGCTTCCCCTTGAAATATTCAGACTCTTTCTTTTTTTGTCTTTTGTTATATATGAATTGGGTTGGGGTTTGTACCTGCAATCGATTGAATCTTCAGCGAGCGAGTTGAGGTATTGCGGTTTTTCGCCAAATGAATTGGATATGCTTTTTCGCAAATCAATCAGTTGTTTGCCTTTTTTTATCGTTCCAAAGAACTCATTTTCCGTAAGCGTCAATGTGAGTTCGGCTGACTTTGAGAAACCTCTGTATGATTTTATTTTCGGGTATTTTTGTTTCAACTCTTTCGGAAGTGAAGTTTCAGTTTCGACAATAGAAAAATGTTCCCATTCCGTATCTGAAATAGGAAATTCAAGGGTAGTTTGAGCACCTTTTTTCAATTGATTGATTTTGAGTATATCATTAAGTAGACTGTTGATTTCTGAGGAAGCAATTTGCGACCGAACGTTCATCAAAGTCATCAAAATAAGCACCAGAGAAAGTACTGATCGTAGGTTCATGATTTGGGAATCACTAATTTTAAGACCAAGGTATAATTAATAAGTAAGTAAATTCCTACAATTGTTGTGAATGAATTTATTTGTGTTGTGAAAAAATAAAATGATGTGGAAGCCGAATCATATTTGGCGCTTAAGGTTCTAAACTACTTTGGTGGCAATGTCTTATTTTTACCACCCTAAACAATTATTTATGTTTTTTCTTAGATACCTCGGTTACGTTTTGATTCTATTTATGGCCCCTCTATTACAATCATGTAAAGAGTTCTCAAATAAATCTGAACACCCCTTTACCAATGATTTGGTAAAAGAGACAAGTCCGTATTTATTGCAGCATGCCCATAATCCTGTTAATTGGCGCGCATGGAATGATGTTGTTATTGAAGAGGCAAAGGAATCTGATAAGTTGATCATCATAAGCATCGGATATTCTTCATGTCATTGGTGTCACGTTATGGAGGAGGAAACTTTTGAAGATGTTGAAATTGCAAAATTGATGAATGAAAACTTCATCAATATCAAAGTAGATCGTGAAGAGCGACCAGATATTGATCAAGTATATCAAACTGCTGCCCAATTAACAGGAAACAACGGGGGTTGGCCCTTGAATGCAATTACCTTACCTGATGGAAAACCCTTGTATATAGGTACGTATCATACCAAAGACCAATGGCGGGAGATGTTGACCACAATAAAAAAGCAATATACCGAAGATCCGCAAAGGGCTGCTGATTACGCCAATCAATTGACTGCAGGAATAGCGGAGACAAATATGTTTGTTCCCTCTGTTGAATTTGACCAATTGACCAAAGAAGCATTGTCTGACGGAGTTGAAAAATGGAAAGCGCGTTGGGATTTAAACTTGGGTGGTAATCAGGGCCAGCAAAAATTTCCCATGCCCAACATGTTATCTTTTTTACTTGATTATGCCATGGTGGTAGATGATAAGTCGGCTTTGCAACATGTGAAAAGAACATTGAATAAAATGTCAGAAGGGGGCATCTATGATCATCTTGGTGGTGGTTTCTTTAGGTACAGTACGGATTCACAATGGAAAGTACCTCATTTTGAAAAGATGCTTTATGATAACGCTCAACTAATAGGCTTGTATTCAAAGGCATATAAAGTATTTAAGGAGGAGAAATATCGTGACGTCGTGTTTGAAACCACAGATTTCATTGAGCGTGAAATGAAAAATGCTGAGGGAGGATATTTCGCCACTTTGGATGCCGATAGTGAAGGGGAGGAAGGAAAATTTTATATATGGACTCAGGATGAATTGAAATCAATTCTTAAAGATGATTTTGAATTGTTCAGTTCTTATTTCAATATCGAAGATCGAAATACCTGGGAAAATAACACCTTCATATTATACAAAAATGAAGCAGATGAACCTTTTCTTAAAAAGCATGCCATTGCGCCAGCCGATTTCTTTTCCATCAGACAAAGATGGAATGAAAAGCTCATGTCAGCCCGCAATGAACGAGTACGGCCCACCACTGATGACAAGATTATTACCTCATGGAATGCCTTGTTGATCAATGGCTTTCTGGAGGCATATCATGCCTTTGGCGATAAAAATTTTCTAAATGGGGCCATTGCCACTTATGAATTTATCCGAGAAAAAAGCTATTCGAAAAGCGGATTGGTCCATTCGTATAAAACAGGAAGCAGGCGAAAAGAAGGTTTTTTAGAGGACTATGCTTTTCTGCTTGATGCTTCTCTAAAATTGTACAGCACAACCCTCGAAACCAAATATTTGGATTTTTCGAATGAGTTGATGAAACAGGCACAAACGCAATTTTCAGATGCTACCTCAGGAATGTTTAGATTCAATAAAGGAGAGAACTTGATATCAAATCCGATCAAAACGCATGATGCGGAAATTCCTTCGGGCAATTCGGTTATGGCCCACAACCTTTTTCAGTTAGGCCATATCAACTATGATCCTGAATATTTTAAACAGTCAAAAACCATGCTGACCACGATGTTGCCCTATGTGACTGATTATTCAGATAGTTATGCAAATTGGAGCCATTTGCTTTTAAATGTTTCGCATCCTTATTTTGAAATTGCCGTGGTGGGCCCAGAGGCCAAGGAGAGATGCACTGAATTACAGCAATTGAATCTTCCCAATACCCTGATTGTTGGAACCTCCGAGAAAAGTGAACTTCCTCTTTTTGAAGACCGTTATTTTGAGGATGAGACCTATATTTTCGTCTGTCAAAATCGGGTCTGTAAGCTGCCCGTGAATTCCGTTGAAAAAGCCGTGGAACAACTCAAAAATTTCTAAAATATTAGATGGATTTCCTAACATCAAATAGAGGATTTATTTATTTTTTGGCAATCTCATTGATTTTGGGATCCTGTAAAGATAAAACCGATGTCAAGGAAATATCCAATCATTCTGAAACTTCCACGGCTCAAAAAATCACAAAAGACGCTCATGGTTCTGCAGAAGTCATTTTTGAAAAGCCTGCAAAAATAAAGACGCCGGAAGGAATGGTTTGGATACCTGGGGGCATCTTCAAATTAGGTGCTGTAGCTCATGATAAAATTGCCATGGCCCATGAAAAACCAAGCCATGAAGTCACTGTAAATGGGTTTTTTATGGATGTGGCTGAAGTCACCAATGCCCAATTCAAAAAATTTGTTGACGCTACCGGCTATATAACGGTGGCCGAACGGGAAATAGACTGGGAGGTATTAAAAGAACAGTTGCCCGCCGGAACCCCCAAACCTCATGATAGTATAATGCAACCCGGTTCATTAACGTTTAGGAAATTAAATACATCATTGCCTAATTTATATGATTTCTCACAGTGGTGGCAATGGACCATAGGTGCCAACTGGAAAAACCCAAAAGGACCAGGAAGCACCATTGTGAGAAAAAAAAATCATCCCGTAGTGCATATTGCCTTTGAAGATGCAGTGGCCTATTGCGAATGGGCTGGTAGAAGATTGCCCACTGAGGCAGAGTGGGAGAGAGCCGCAAGGGGTTCTAAGAATTCCAGTTTTTGGTGGGGCGATGATGCTGAAATGGTTTCCAAAATGGCAAATTCCTGGGAAGGCGAATTTCCTTTGCGAAACACAAAGACTGATGGTTATGAAGGTACGGCTCCGGTTAAATCATATCCTGCGAATGAAAACGGTCTTTTTGATATTGCCGGTAATGTATGGGAATGGACGAGCGATTGGTACAATACCCATTATTATTCGGAAGTAGTGAATTCAGGTCAGGTACCATTTAATCCTACCGGTTCTGCCAAACCCTACAATCAGCAAGACCCTTATGCTAAAGAAAAAGTAATCAAAGGAGGCTCATTTCTGTGCAATGCCTCATACTGCGCCAGTTATCGCATTTCGGCTCGAATGGCGACGAGTTTAGACTCTTCATTGGAACATTTAGGATTCCGAACAGTTGCCACTATTGAGATGCTTGCAGAAGATTAATCCAAACTGCTGCTTGTCAACGCTTCTTCAAACTCAGCTTTTTTGTGTCTGCTCAGGGGAATTTGTTGCCCACCGATTTCAACAAACCCACTACTGAATTGCTTGATTTTATTCAGGTTGACAATGTATGACTTGTGAATCCGTAGAAATTGTTTTTCAGGCAACTTTTTGATAAAAGCCTTCATGGTGGAAAGCACGAGAACATTTGAATCTTCAGTAACTACTTTCACATAATCGCCGAGACCTTCAATCCATTTTATGTTATTGATGACAAGACGTACTTTTTTCAGGCTACTACTCACAAAAATGAATTCCTCATCTTTTGGGTTTGAAGTTTGAGATTCAGTTATTCTGGTCATTACTTTCTGCACAGAGGCATTGAAACGATCTGTTGTGATGGGTTTTAGAAGATAATCAACAACATTATACTCAAAAGCCTTCATGGCATATTGTGGCTTACCGGTAATCAACACTATTTTCGGAGGATTTTCCATGGTCTCAATGAAATCAAACCCGTTCACAATGGGCATTTCAATATCAAGAAAAATCACGTCAATATCCTCACTTTTGATTTTACGATGTGCCTCGTAACCATCTTTGTATTCCGCCACCAAATCCAAGTCCGGATGTTGGGCTACCAATTTACTAACTGCCATACGCTGAACAGCAGAATCATCAATTACAATACTTCTAAGTTTCTTAGTTTGCATTTTCGTAAAGTGTTTAATTCAATTTTTAAAATTGTCTTAACAAATTGAAATCGTGCTTTTTACGAGGCGTTTTTGAGTAATAGGTTGACAAAAATAGGATTAAACTTATTAGGTTGATTGATTTTTTTTCAACAACGGTAAACTTTAACATTTCATCAGTGCAAAAGGTTCAAATTGTTAAACACAACTAAGTTATCATGAACCATGCCGATCTTTAAATGGTGTAGTTTGTACCTGATCTTTTCCTAACTCATATATGTTGATAACTTAGGTGTAAGGTTTTTGTCAAAACACCTACTTTTGTTCTGTTATTAAAGTGAAAAGCAAGAAAATGCCAGAAAGTATAGAACGTGTAAAAACATTGATCATTGGGTCTGGACCTGCAGGGTATACGGCGGCGATTTATGCGGCTCGAGCTGATTTGAAACCGCTATTGTATACAGGAATGGAGCCAGGCGGACAATTGACCACCACCACTGAGGTGGATAATTTTCCGGGATACCCAGAGGGAATTGATGGTCCGACAATGATGGTGCAATTGCAACAACAAGCGGAACGATTTGGCACCGAAGTGCGTATAGGAATGATTACTGCAGTTGAACTTAGCGATGAAGTGGGTGGAATACACAAGGTAACGGTTGATGACAGTAAGCAAATAGAAGCAGAAACCATCATTATTTCTACAGGTGCTACGGCAAAATATTTGAATATACCCAGTGAACAACGTCTGCGCGGTGGTGGCGTCTCAGCTTGTGCTGTTTGTGATGGCTTCTTTTACAAAGGTCAAGATGTGGCCATTGTAGGTGCAGGAGATACGGCTGCGGAAGAAGCGTCTTATTTGGCAAACATCTGCAATAAGGTTACCATGTTAGTGCGTAAAGATTATATGAGAGCCTCAAAAGCCATGCAGCATAGAGTTAATGCTTTAGAAAATATTGAGGTGAAGTATAACACTGAAGTTGATGAGGTATTGGGTGAACAAGTGGTCGAAGGGCTGCGAATGGTCAATAACCAAACCGGTACCAAAGAAGATATTTCCATTACTGGTCTCTTTATCGCCATAGGGCATAAACCCAATACCGATATTTTCAATGGTCAATTGGATATGGATGAAACGGGTTATTTGATTACGGAAGGAAAATCAACCAAGACCAATAAACCTGGGGTTTTCGCTAGTGGCGATGCTCAGGATAAAGAATATAGACAAGCCGTTACTGCTGCAGGCACCGGATGCATGGCGGCCTTAGATGCTGAGCGTTATTTAGCGACTGTTGAAACCGCCAAGGCGGTGGTTTAGCTTACTCGGGTAGAGCTAACTAAAGGAATTCAAAACTTCTGCAAGATGATTGATGTCAGCTCTAGTATGATGTGCGGATAGGACTATTCTTTTAACTAATGGCCCCTCATCGTTTGGATAGTTGAAATTGGTAATCAAAATACCATTTGACTTTAAAAAAGGAATCAAATCAATATTCGAAAATGAAAATGCAGGATGCCCTTCGACTGAGGTGAGTACATCAGGGTTTTTCAAGTTTCCGATAAAAGTTGTCAAATTTTCTTTGAGTTTTTCTCTGCTATTAGTGAAGATTTCGGCGGCATCTAAAAAAGAACCCAAGGCTGCAGGCGTGGGGGGACTTCCCCCTCCAAAAAATTCTGTGGTAGCCAATTGCTCGATTCTTTCTTGGTTGCCGAATATGGCGCCGGCCTGAATACCAAATCCCTTGCCTAAAGAGGCACATACGATCAATTCTTTTGGATTTAAAGCTTTAATTGCCTCGTAAGCTCCGCCACCATTGTTTCCCATGACACCAATACCATGTGAGTCATCAACCACAAGTATCAGTTTATCTAGGGGTAATAGCTCTAAATCTTTGAAATGGGAATAACCGTTTTCTAGAGATTCCATAGAATCAAAGAATACCACTGGTATTGTTTTATTTTGACCTTTTATATGTGCGTTCAGCGCATCTTTCAATTTTTCAAAACTATCATATGATTTTTTCTTATCAGGAGAAAGGGCTATGTGCGTATTGGAAGCATAGAAAAATGCATAGACACTGGACTGCATCATTTTGGAAACCACCTGCCCTGCCAAATAACCTGATGAGAGGGTAATACAAGCCTCGCTACCAACAAGTGCCGCTAATTTTTTTTCAGCTTTTTCGAAAACAGCGATTTGCACATTAGCTTTACGTGAAGCACTGTAATTAGAGCCATATTTTTGAATATTATTGATAAAAATTTGCTTGAATTCAGGATCGGTTTGCAGCCCTAAATAGGAGGTACCCCCAAAATACAGATACGATTTCCCATTTACCGAAATGGTTCTTCCAGGAAAGGTATCTATGGTGTACATTATGAATTCAGGCTTATTCCGCTGCCGCCATGGCTGGGAAAAACCACTTTTCCATCCGAAGAAATGGCAACTCCTCGAGCAATATCCTCTTTAAGAAGCATGGCACCATCCATATCAACAAAATCCAATTGCGGCAATAGCTGTGCAATTGCCGAAATGCCAATGGTTGATTCGGTCATGCAACCGACCATTACTTTCAATCCAAGCTCTTTGCCTTTTTTGATCATACGGCGAGCAGGTGTGAGTCCGCCGCATTTTGTCAATTTGATATTGATGCCAGAATAATGCAGTGCACATTTTTCAACATCATCTTCTAGTATGCAACTCTCATCAGCGATTACGGGTAATACACTTTGATGCATAACACGTTCCATACCCTTCCAATTATCGGCTTTTAGTGGCTGTTCTATAAATTCAACTCCCAAATCTTTTAGCAGGGGTGCATTACTGATTGTTTCTTCAGCCGACCAAGCACAATTGGCATCGATTCTAAATTTGGAATGGGTATGCTTTCGTAGTGCTTTGACCAAGGCTATGTCATTATCTGTACCCAATTTGATTTTGTATATGGGCCAGGGCGTTTCTTTGATTTTGGCCACCATTTTTTCAACAGTATCCAAACCAATGGTGTAATTGGTAATAGGGTAGTGGCTGGTATTGGTATTCCAAATTTCATAGAGGGGTTTGTTCAGTAGTTTACCATAAAGATCATTAGCGGCAAGGTCTAAAGCACAGATGGCAAAGTTGCTCAATTCTTTTGTGCATAAAAACGAATGGAACTTTTCTGGAGTTTCAAAATTGAAAGTTTTCAACTCATTTTTGATTGCCTCTATTTCAGAAATCATACTTTCAACACTGATGTTGTAATACGGATTGGAAGTTGCCTCGCCATATCCTGTTTTTCCCTCCAAAGAAAGACCAACTATCAAGGTATCTTGAAAATCATGTGATTCTCTTGATATGCTGAAGGTATGTTTGAGTTCTAAAGTGAACTTTTTCAAACTGATTTGCATGCGGTATTGTTTCCACTAAGATAGTAAAAGCCCCTAAAGGTTTTACAACCATAGGGGCCTCTTGAGCTTGTTTAAGATTTGATGAAATCAATTGTACTTATGCACACTGCCCGAAACGGATTTCTTTTTCTCCACACTTGGATCGCCGGCATAAGAGATACTACCACCACTACTCGCATCGGCCATCAATGATTTTGAAACCTGAATTTTTACATTGCCACCACTGCTTGCATCTGCTATACAGGTACGGGTCTGTAAATCTTTCGCATTGATGTTACCACCGCTACTGGCGTCAACATCTGCACTATCCGTATTACCCACAACTTTAAGATTAGCTCCACTGCTGGCCTCTATTTCGAGTTCTTGCGATACTACTTCCACATCTAAAATGGCACCACTGCTACCATCAACCACAAGTTCGTCTGACTTTATGGTGTTCTCGGTTTTCAAATGTGCACCGCTTGAAGCTCTTAATTCACTCACGTCAGGTAAAGAGACGAATATTTTCTTGGTGGCACGGCCAATATTTTGTTCAGCATGTATGCGAAGTCTTCCGTTTTTAACATCTGTTCGTATCAGATCTATAATGTTTTCATCTGCTTCAACCTCTATCTTAAAGTCATTTGCTTGAGTCACATAGACCATCAGGCCTTCTTGAGCAGCTACTTCAGTGAATTCATCAGCTACGGCTCGAGTATCTGTGATAATGTTTCCATTTCCTTTTTTCCCAGATCCAAAATCCCCGATCTGAACATCAAATCCGCAGGATGAGAAAAATAAACTAATTACTAATGCGATTGCGATTCTTGCTAAAGTTGTCATGATTGTCGTTATTATGATTGTTTAATTGATGTAAAACTGCTGTTTTTAATTCTGTAGGACTATTATTAGTTACCGAATTGTAAATTTTCACTACTGAATTGAATATTTCGTTTATAAAGGAGGTTCATAAAGGGCTTACAATAAGTTGTTTTTTATTTTGACCCCATCCTCTCCGATATTAATGTCCACTTTCTCCTCATTGTCTTCTTTGGCTTTTATTTTCACACCATCTTCATCGATTTTCATTTTAAACGACTCGCCGTTATCTTCATTGATATTGATGTCTATTCCATCTGCATTTATTTTAATGAGATTATCACGGTCTTTCTCTTCCTCTTCGTCAGTTTCTTCTATCTCTGGACAGTCTTGACATTTCAATTCACTATCCGCACCCATTTTCCAAATATGATCTTCAAAGTCATTTGAACGGTCTGTTTCTGCACGAATGGTCCAAAGACGATCACTTGACGAATCATATTTTAAAACTGTTTCTACCGGTAGATACAGATTCACACGTACGTCTTGATCTTTGAATCTGCTCTTACCAGAGCTGGTTAAAAAATCATTGAAAACAAGGGTATTACCTCTGACCGTATAATTATAATCAATTTCTTTGGCTGTAGCCCGTGCTTCATTGAATGACGACCCATTGGCTTCTTTTCGAACTGAAATGCGAACCGTTGAATCCAATGACTTTTTTATATTGAACCGAACATCGTCTGATACTAAAATTTGATTGCCATCATCGTCATATACCATCATCATGTCATCCACTCGCAGGTGCTCACGTTGGTCATATAAGTCTGAAGCAACAAGTTGAATGTTCAGGGTGTCCACTGAATTGTCAAAGCTGATTTCATTTTTAGCCGTCACACTGCCTGTAAAAGCATGTGAAGCCGCTTCTCTAATGGTAAGAACTGTAAGTGTGATTATCGAAATCAACCAAAGTCCCAACAATGAGAATTTGGCAATGTTTCCGATGGATTTCAGATTGGTTACCAATATTTTCAACCCTAAATAGAGTAAAAAGAAGAATGGAATTCCGATGGCAAAAAAGGCCAATAATGAAAGTAGCCAAACGGGAGCCGATGTAATATTGTCCAGCACACCATCAACACCAGGCAGGTGTACCCAATCTAAGGTGCCTGCCGTCAACATACCGATAAAAAGGGCCAGAATGGTAGCTGCACCAATAACGATTAAAATGATACCGATGAATTTGCCCACAACTTTGAAGAGAAACATAATGATGTCGCCGATAGTATCAAAAAAGGACTTTCCTCCGCTTTTGACTTTATTGCCCACTTTTTCGTAGTCAACCCCCTTCACTCTATCGGCGACATCCTCAAAACCCGCTTTTACCTTTTTTTCAATATTGCTGATGTTTATGGTTTCTCCGCGCATATCCAATTTCTGTGAAGTGGTTGTCGCTTCGGGAATCAGAATCCAAAGAAGGCCATAGATGAAGATAAAACCTCCGCCCGAGAACAGTGTCAAGAAAACCCAAGCAATTCGAACCCAATTTGGGTTAATGCCTAGATAATGCCCAAGACCTGCTGAAACACCGGCCACATATTTTTTTTCGATGTCACGGTACAGTTTTTTGGATCTTTTGCCATCAGCCAATCTTTTTGAGCGTGGCTCATCTTCAAAAATATCCTCGTCTACCATATAATCTTCAGGCTGCCCCATGATTGAGATGACGGCGTCAACTTCTTTGTTGGTGATGACCTGGCGTTCATTTTCCAATTTATCTTGAAAAAGTTCGGCAATACGGGCCTCTATGTCGGCGATGATTTCATCGCTGCCGGGGGTGTTGGCAAAAGAGCGTTTTACCGCTTCTAAATACCGTCTCATTTTTTGGTACGCATCTTCATCTATATGAAAGAGTACGTTGGCGAGATTTATATTAACTGTCTTGTTCATTTTTTGATGTTTTTAATGCTGTTTTGTTCTCCGAGAGGAGTCAAAATACAGTGTCATTTTTTAGACTATTTCTTGTTGGTTACGAGATTGGTTGCGTTTCGCAACTCATCCCAGGTTGTATTCAATTCTTTGAGAAAAAGCTTACCTGTTTCGGTAAGCGTATAATATTTTCGAGGGGGACCTGATGTTGACTCTTCCCAACGGTAGTTGAGCAGACCGGCATTTTTCAATCTTGTCAATAGGGGGTAGATTGTACCTTCTACAACAAGCATTTTTGCGTCTTTCAGGGTGGCTAAAATTTCGGAAGCATATTTGTCATGTCCATTTAAAATGGACAAGATGCAATACTCCAGCACCCCTTTACGCATTTGTGCTTTTGTGTTTTCTACGTTCATAATTTCTTTTTGCTTTTTATGCCGAGACTTTCTTTTTGATTTTGAAATAATTGTCTGCATAGTTGAACTGTTCGTTTGTTCTGTTGCGATGCTTCGCAGTTTCAGAATCTGTTCCCGTTTCAGTTAATTTTTGTTAGTTCCTGAAACGGGTTCAGGATTGTTGATTGATGATTAAACTCCTAATACATATAGGGTGTGATTAGTACCCTTGGTTTATTTGATGAATTTTATGGTTATCGGATATTCAAAAGTTTGCCCTTCATTGGTTTTGATGACGGCCAAAATGGTATAGACTATGTTCACTATAAATAATGCGCCGTGTAGCAAACCAACTACTCCCACTGGAAACAACCATGATCCAAAACGAAAATTATCACTATCGAAATTGATAGTCCAATTGTTGAAATTATTCAAGCGATTCAATGTAAAATCGTGCATGTCGAAAATATCGGGTAAGAAACCGATGAAAAAAGGAACGCTTATAATACCCAAAATAATAGAATACAAGAGTAGACTTATTTGAAAGTTCAAAGCCTGTTTGCCGTTGTAGTCAACAAATTCGTACTCTTTTTTGTTGGCCGTCCATAATACCAATGGAACGATGAAATTTCCGAACGGAAAGAAGAATTTAGAAAAAGTTGACGCATGTATGACGGCTGATAAATTCCGTTCATGTTTGCTCAATGCCTCTGCCATGATATCGTTTTTTTGACCCTTTACTGGTTAAAGGAAGGTTGATGAATTTAGATATACCTAATATCTGTCTATGCAAATATATATCTAAAAGAAGGTACTATGCAACACATAGTACTATAATTTAACATTTAATTAAGAAATCAGTTCTTATTTGTTTTGTTTATTTTTAGGCAAAATATCTTCTGAATGGCAGCATCTATAGGTAAAATAAACACATTTACATTCTTCAAATTACCCTCAGCTTGGTGGTGTGGTGTACGTTTGAAATATATGGATAAACAGAAAGCAGTAGCTACTGTGAAGCACCGTTGGTTCAATCAAAATCCGTTTAACTCCATGTTTTGGGCCGTGCAGGGCATGGCTGCTGAGTTTACCACGGGCATTATGGTTACCACACAAATTCAGGAAACCGGAAAAAGAATTTCAATGCTGGTACAAAACAACAATGCCAATTTCTCCAAAAAGGCCACAGGTAGAATTACGTTTACCTGTGAAGATGGTCATTTGATAAGAGAGGCCCTTGAAAAAACTATTGAAACAGGTGAGGGGCAGACCATTTGGATGAAGTCAGTGGGCGTCAATGAAGATGGGGTGGTGGTAAGTACTTTTAATTTTGAATGGACGGTTAGGTTGAAGAAATAGTTGTCGGTTGTCAGTTGCTCTTTGCTAGATTTTTATGAATTGTACCATACGGAGCCTATTGAGGTGTTTTGCGAAATGTTTTATGAACCTTTCATGTTTATGAATACCAAAGTCTTATTTCAAGAAAAACAACAATTCACACAATGGTGGTTGTGGCTCTTGATTATCGCATTCACATGCATACCATTTTATGCCCTATGGCAGCAAGGTTTTCAAGATGAGGCATTTGGTAACAATCCAATGTCAACCTCTGGGTTATTCGTATTTTCTGTGCTCACTGTTTTATTGGTTGCTCTTTTTTGGTTTATGCAATTGCAAACTTACCTTGATACGAAGGGCATACGTATGCGATTTGTACCTTTTTTTCAAAAAGAGTTCTTGTGGGAAGAAATTGAATCAGCAGAGGTAATCAATTACGGCTTTGTTGGCGGCTGGGGTATTCGAATGGGAACCAATTATGGTACTGTATATAATGTCAAAGGAAATAAGGGACTATTCCTCAAGCTGAAAAACGGTAAAAAACGACTTATTGGCACCCAAAGGCCTGAAGAACTTCAAAAGATAGTTCAAGAAATATTGAATTGAGTTGTAACAAATTCAATGTTTCCTGCAACTAACCAGCATCAACAAAAAACGAAAGTTTCCCATTTTCAAGGGAATGAACTTAAATAACAACAATCATGAACGCACACGAAATAGATTACGCCATTTATGGTGAAGAAATGCAATATGTCGAACTTGAACTCGACCCACAAGAAGCTGTTGTTGCTGAAGCGGGTAGTTTTATGATGATGGACACCGATATCAAAATGGATACCATTTTTGGCGACGGATCCAATCAAGATTCAGGTGTGTTGGGAAAGATTTTTTCTGCTGGCAAGCGAATGCTGACCGGCGAAAGTCTTTTTATGACCGCTTTTTTGAACGTTGGTCAAGACAAGAAAAAGGTAAGTTTTGCCTCTCCCTATCCGGGAAAGATTCTGCCCATTGACTTATCGGAAAAAAACGGAAAGTTCATTTGTCAAAAAGATGCCTTTTTATGCGCTGCCAAAGGGGTTTCGGTGGGTATCGAATTTTCAAAAAGATTGGGTCGTGGTTTGTTTGGCGGAGAGGGTTTTATCATGCAGAAACTCGAGGGCGACGGACTTGCCTTTGTGCATGCCGGTGGCACCATGGCTAAAAAGGAATTGGCAGCTGGTGAAGTTTTAAAAGTGGATACGGGCTGTATTGTGGGATTTTCACAGACCGTAGACTATGATATCGAATTTGTTGGCGGAATCAAAAACACCGTTTTTGGTGGCGAAGGTTTATTTTTTGCCACACTTCGAGGTCCCGGAACGGTTTATGTGCAGTCGTTGCCTTTCAGCAGATTGGCCGGTCGCGTATTGGCTTCAATCCCCAGAGGTGGAAAAGACAAAGGTGAAGGAAGTATTTTAGGTACTTTGGGTGATATTGTCGGTGGCGATAGAGGGTTCTAGGCCCCACCCCTTGATTCCTTACCCAATGGGAAAAGGGACTTTTTTCATATTCCTTTCTCTTATTTTGTAATTTCGAAGCATGGATTTTCAAAACCAAATCAACTTTCTCCAGCAACTTCAAAAGAACAACAACAAAGATTGGATGGATGCCAACCGAAAATGGTACAAAGAAGTTCGTGATGATTTCATAGGTTGGCTGAATGAAATGAATACCAAGTTGGCCACCATTGATGATGATTATTATGATACGCCTGGAAAGAAAGGAATTAATCGCATCAACAATAATTTGATGTTTCATCCAAATAAACCCATCTATAAAGACCATTTTGGAGCAGGCTTTGACAAGCGTCCGAAAACTGGTGATTTCTATGTTGAAATTGGTATTGAGCGTTCTATGTTCGCAGGCGGGCTTTGGCGACCTGACCCAAAGAGATTGCGAAGTATACGTGATGCCATAGATTATAATGGAGAAGAATTACAGAAAATCTTGAACAAAAAATCGTTCAAAAAAACCTTCGGAGGTTTATACGAAGATGTCAAATTGACCCATGCCCCAAAAGGATTTTCCAATGACCATCAACATATTGACTTATTACGTAATAAAACCTTTGCTGTGGCCATGGAGTTTTCCACCAAAGAGGTGTTGAAAAAAGAATTTGGCAAAAAATTGATTGGCGTTTACAAAGAAATGCTTCCGTTCCGAAGGTATTTGAATCAGGCAGTAACGGTATAAAAGTATCAATTAAGCCACACTTAAAAGCTGAATTTTGAAAAACGGAAACATCAAAAACATTGAAAAAACCCTTTTGTCAGACAATTGGTATACGTTGAACAAGTTCAAATTTGATTATCAAAAGGAAGACGGTACTTGGGAAACCCAAGAACGAGAGACCTATGATAGAGGCAATGGGGCTGCCATTTTACTCTACAATAAAGAAAAAGGCACTGTGGTTTTGACCAGACAGTTTAGAATGCCTACGTATGTAAACGGCAATGAAGATGGAATGATGATCGAGGCCTGTGCAGGACTATTGGACGGCGACAATCCTGAAGATTGCATTCGAAAAGAAGTAGAAGAAGAAACGGGTTACAAGGTAAATGATGTTCGAAAAATTTTTGAATGTTATATGTCGCCCGGATCGGTCACTGAGATTTTGTATTTTTTTACTGGAATCTATGAAGACCGCATGAAAGTGGGCGAGGGTGGAGGTTCAGAACATGAAACCGAGAACATTGAGGTTTTGGAATATCAATTTGAAGCGGCCATGGCGATGATTACATCGGGCGAAATAAAAGATGCGAAGACCATTATGTTGTTGCAATATGCTGAAATCAATAACTTGATTTAAATTGTCACATGACAAGAACCAGAACCCAAAAATATAACCATTTGGAATTTGAGTTTTAGAATTTTGCACCTTAGTAATTGTCACGAAGTTGCTCGAGCAGGTACTGCATATTTTCCTTCACTTCAACAGATGAACGCCTAAAGTGGTTGTTCATAAAACTGAAAATCAATGTTTTACCTGATTTTGTCAGTAAATATCCGCTGAGGTTATGGGTATTTCCCAAGGTTCCTGTTTTGGCGTAAACGTAGGGTTCGGGGTCGCCAAGGTACCAGTCTTCAAGGGTTCCTGAGACTCCACCTGCCGGAAAAAAATCAAAAAGACGCTCTTGCGGAATGCTCGCATACATTTTATCCAAGACCTGAACAACTGATTCGGGCGTGAAGAGATTATAGCGCGAAAGTCCAGAGCCATCAACCCACCGTGGCTTTTGCTTGAGGTTTTTGAGTTGATTTTCCAAAATATGCTTTATGGCCAATCGTACATCCAAAGAATCGGATAAGGTCGATGAAGCGAGCACCATTAATTGTTCTGCCAAGAAATTATCACTTTGGTGCATCATTCTTTTGAGAACAGAATCAGTAGGCACACTGTACAAGGTTTGCTTGATACCAGAGGGCATCTCTGAAATAAGGCTTATTTCTTTCCCACTGGCTTGTTGCAATAGGTTTTTTGTCAATTCTGATGATGTTTTGAAGGGTATTTCAAGGGTATCTTTCTGTGTAGACCCATACGTAAAGACATTTTTCACCAGTTCGCGATTTGTATCGCCTTTTCGAAAAACACTATCTCTAAAATACTGGGGCACCGCTTTTACCCCATTGGCATCTGATAGGGTCAATACATTGCCATATAATGGTAATGCGCCCTTTTCAACTTGATAATAGTACTGATAATCATCCCATGACCAACCCTGGCCCAAAACATCATCGGTAAAATTGTTTAAATGAACATTGATGTGCTCATAATCAGCCATTAAGCTGAGTAGTGTGCTGTCTTTATAATAAAAATGCAGTTGGGTTGGATCTCCATTGCCCTCAATATAGAGATTATCATTGATGGCCAAATACGTAGCACTTGGAATATACTCTGGAAGCAGTTCAGATGCTGCAAAAAGGGTGAATATTTTGGTCACACTTGCTGGGGTAAAATACCGTTTACCGTTAAAATTCAACAGTGTATCCTTTTTTTCAGCATCCAACACCAATAATCCAGTAAATTGATTCTCATAACTAACTGAGGACAAGAATTTTAAAGTATCCTTTTGTAAAATCCTTTTTGAACTTGAACATCCTGCCAATAGGGTCAAAAGAAGGCTAAACAATATGGATTTTTGCGTGTATTTTAAACGGAAATATGACAATTATGTTTCTAGTTGTGATGAACTATGAAATTATCTATTTTTTAACAAAAATGAGGCAATATCATATATACTTTTCTGTTTAATTTTAGGTAGCGGAAGTCGCTATTCGACCTAACGTCCTTAAAAAACATTTTGTAATATGGCTAGAGCAATGCTTGAGTACACTAAAACCGTACTAAAAAAAGTAAGTTTCGATGCACGATTGTTCAGTAAAGAGTTAAAAAAAGCAATTTCAAATTTACTACCACATGAGATTGAAGAACTAAAACTCTGGTTACATCACTTCATTACAGATAAACCAGAATTGCAAGAAAGTTTAATCTATTTAAAAGCATAAACAAAATCCCTGTCAATTGGCAGGGATTTTTATTTTTGATTGATGGGGCTGATGATTTTCACATCTTGAAATCGAATGGCTCCACGAACAATTCCTGAAATTACATCGCGCAAAGCTTCGGTAATCTGAATTTTCAATTCGCTCTTATGATAAATTAAACTGACCTCGCGGGCCGGGGAGGGGTTTTCAAAATATTTGAGATTTTTCTTTTTAGCATCATCCAATTCCAACGTATTGAGATAGGGCAATAAGGTCATTCCCATATCTTCATCGGCTAGATTAACCAAGGTTTCAAAGCTGCCGCTCTGTAACTGAAAATGTTCATTTGATAAATCTTTTGGGGCTTTGCACAGGTTGATTACCCCGTCACGAAAACAGTGCCCGTCTTGAAGCAGTAACACATCAGCAACATCCAAATCTTCGGGAGTCAATTTTTCATTTTTTCCTAAACGATGGTTTTGCGGTACGTAGCCCACAAAAGGTTCATAATACAATGGTCTTTCTTTAATGAATTCGATTTCCAACGGGGTCGCCGCAATTGCCGCATCAATATGACCATCTTGCAGATTGCGAATCAAGCTCTCGGTGTTTTGTTCTTTGATGATGAGGTTTACACGTGGGTATTTTTTGATGAAAGCTTTGAGGAACATTGGAAGCAGCGTGGGCATTACCGTGGGAATGATTCCGAGAATGAAATCGCCTCCGATGAATCCCTTGTCTTGATCCACTATATCTTTGATGCGATTGGCCTCGTTGACAATATTCTTGGCTTGATCCACGATTTTTTTACCGACTTCTGTAATACCAATGGGTTTTTTGCCACGGTCAAAAATCAACACATCCAACTCATCTTCAAGTTTTTGAACTTGCATACTGAGCGTTGGCTGGGTTACAAAACTTTTTTGCGCAGCCAAAGTAAAGTTTTGATATTCGGCAACGGCTAAAACATATTGTAGTTGGGTAATTGTCATTTCAATAGATTAGAAAGATAAAAATACAAAAAACCATCAGTAAAACTTATGATTTACTGATGGTTTTGAATTTTCGATACTAATAATAGTATGACAAATCAATTAAACAGCGCGTTTATTTCGCTGTTATTTGCCGTCGCAACCAGGTTTAGCATCAATATCTGATTCTAAGCGAATATGGCCAAGACCAATATCCACGCCTTCACCAGCGGTAATCATTAAAGCTGTGCTGACCTTACTCATGTCTGTACCAAGATTTGCAAAACAACTTAAACTTACACGATACTCTTTCCAATCGTTAGGTTCAATGTTCAAATCAAGAGTTTGTCCACATTCTAATTCTTCGTTGCAACCCATGGTAATACTGATGGTTGCTGTTTTATCAGTAAAAGATTTTGCTGCAAAGGTCAACTCCATGGCACCATTGGTTTCACGTGACATATCAGTTGGCTTGGCCGTTTTTACTTGTATTTGGTCAGCATCAGACTTCGTCCATTTAATACGCAGGGCATCTTCTTGTGCTAAATGATCCGTTTTGCTGACAATTAATCCGCCTACTGACGTAGGGAAACTAGCAATTTGTTTCTTCAGGCTACCAGATTTCAACCAAAGGCCCCAGGGTGCTACGGCAGCACCTTTTTCGTAAAAATTACCTGTTGAAGCTACTTCAGCGCTTTC
The DNA here is from genome assembly GCA_964432915.1 of uncultured Maribacter sp. Taxonomy (GTDB): domain Bacteria; phylum Bacteroidota; class Bacteroidia; order Flavobacteriales; family Flavobacteriaceae; genus Maribacter_C. The sequence continues at coordinate 122,955 of CAYSPL010000003.1, read as the reverse complement.
CAGTCCTGATACTTCAGAAAGTTCTTCGACTATATTGGTGCTTTTGTAGGTAAGGCCATAATCGAGCGTGAATAACGTATTCGATTCTTCTTCCATTGGGTCTTTTGATACGACCGCACTGTTGGGCCAAGTGAATGATAAACGTCCTGTAAAATCAAAGGATGGGTCTCTCTGAAACAATAGATCGGACACACCGCCCCCTTCGGTGCCAGGCAACCAGGCGGCCACAAAAGCGTCTGACATATTTATTTCTGGGTTGCTCCACAATGGACGACCTGAAAGAAAAACCGAAACCACGGGAATACCTTTACTCTGAAACTCCTTCAACTTCGCTACATCAAATCCGTTGGGTACAAAATCGAGATTTTCACGATCCCCTTGAAATTCAGCATAAGGGTCTTCCCCGTAAACGGCGATGACAACATCAGCTTTCTCAGTTGAATTGCCATCCGCTGAAAAAATCACCTTGCCGCCGGCATTTTTAGAAGCTTCCTGTATCCCCTCAAGAATAGATTGACTGTTTGGAAACTCATCATTGGTATGTCCTGTTCCTTGCCATGACCGTGTCCAACCTCCACAAGTTTTTGAAATGCTTGCGGCACCATCGCCAACTACCAAAATGGTTTTTGAGGCATCCAACGGTAAAAGACCGTTGTTGTTTTTTAACAGCACCATTGATTCACGTACTGCCTGCCTTGCAATGGCCCTGTTTTCAGGAAGACCCAAAAGTGTTTCGTCGCCAGCATTTTTTCGCGTGCTCGGAGCGCCTTTTGTAAAAATGCCCGAGGCTATTTTTACTCTCAATATGCGACGCACCGCATCGTCTAATCGTGACATGGGAACCGTACTATCTTTAACGTGTTGCAGTGTACTTTCATAGAGGCCTTTCCAGCTATCGGGTGCCATGAACATATCAAGTCCGGCGTTCAGTGAGGGAGCACAATCTGTATTGGTGCAATCGGGTACTTGACCATGGCCGTTCCAGTCGCCCACCACGAATCCGTTGAAGCCCATTCGGCCTTTTAAAACATCGGTCAATAAATCTTTATCACCATGAAGTTTTCTGCCCTGCCAGCTTGAAAAAGAGGCCATGACGGTTTGTACTCCGGCAGGAATGGCGCCGTAATAGCCGGCGGCATGAATATCGCGTAATTCCGCCTCACTTATTTGGGCATCACCTTGGTCAACCCCTTTTTCTGTTGCGCCATCAGCGAGAAAATGCTTGGCACTTGATATGACGCGACCTTCTCCCATAAAGTTTTCTTCGCCGAAATTACCTTGCAATCCTTTTACGATTCGGTCAGAGTATGACTTGACGATATCAGGGTTTTCAGAAAAGCCCTCATAGCTGCGTCCCCAACGAAGATCTTTCGGAACCGCCAATGTTGGTGCAAAGGTCCAATCATGACCAGACACTGTGAGTTCGTGAGCCGTTACCTGGGCAATTTTCTCAATGAGGTCAGGATTGCGCATGGCACCGAGTCCGACGTTGTGCGGAAAGACAATCGCACCGGTTAGATTGGCATGGCCATGAACGGCATCAATACCCCAGATATAGGGTATGGCGATTTCAACTCCAGTGGTATCCATGGAAGCATGGTAAAACTCATCAGCCAAAGCCAACCATGCCTCGGCATCGGCATAGGGTAGAGGACCTGGAGCAGAATTACCGCCGCTCAGCACTGAACCCAATCTGTATTTCTTGACCTCTTCAGGGGTAATCGAACCGTTGTCGGCCTGTATTACCTGACCAACCTTTTGCTCCAAGGTAAGTTTTGGTAAAATTTCATCAATTTGTGCCTCTATTTTAGGGTCAAGGGGCAATGGTTTGATGATGGGCCAATTTTCAGGGTTGATCATGTTTTCCGATAAGGTTTCTGCTTCCTTGTTGTCTTCCGAACATCCTACAATAACCATGAAAGTCAGAAATAATAGCGAAAGGATCAACGATTTTGATTTGATTGGTTTCATATAAGAGAAATTAGATTAGCTTTAGTTGTGGTCTTTTGCATGACTAGCAAAATAGAAGCACAAGATAGCATATTTCCCAATTTCGACTATTATTCTGAGATGTCAATTTAATATATGTAACATATTTTACCTTACCGGCTAGTAATGCAACTAAGTAGGTTGAAGAAAAAGTTCAGGAATATTTATTTTGACCTGAAAGGGGAACAATTATCAATAAAGTTTTCTTAATGATTATTTGACTTAATGGTTAATTACAAAATTGTTTCATTCAATCAAAAAGAATATCTTCAATGGCAATCTTCTCATTTGAAATGAAATCAAAAAGGGTTAATCTTCTGAGGGTATAATAGTCGATCCAAAATTTTTCCAAAGAATTAAGGTAATTTACCACCGCTCTGTCTTTTTCTTGTTGGGCGATATTCAAATCTGTAATGGTAATTTTGCCCAAAACATATCTCTTTTTGGTGATTTCATATCGCTTTAGTGCAATTTCTTGAGCTTTCTCAGCAGTGGCTAAAAAATCTCGTTGACTTGACCAATTCAAGGTGTGCAAGTAAATTTCTTGTTCAAAAGCCTGCTTCGCCTGATCGATGTCATTTTTGACTAAACTTAAATCGGCTTCTGCCATTTTTCTTCTTGCTTTAGATACACCCCAATCAAAAATTGGAATGCCCAGACGAAGTGAAACATTTTGTTGTTGGTTATAATCTTGAAAAAGGGCATCGTACTCATCAGCACGTCTGTTTAACCCAAAATTGGCATTGAGGTCAAGAATTAATCGATTGTTTCCTTTTACTTCAGCTAAATTTCTTTCAGCCTCCAATCGTCTTCGTCTAAATTCGATGACTGACTTTCGATTCTCTTCAGCCTCCAGTAATGCTTTATTTACGTCAACAACGAAATCTTCCAACTTTGCCGGTATTTCAAGTTTAATGGCTTCTGTGTCAAGTTCTAGAAATCGGGCAAGATCTTGAGTGGTTTGTTTCAAAAGGATTGTATTTGTGGTCACATTGTTCTTTGAACCCAAATGACTCAGTTCTATTTGAAGAAGTTCATTTTCAGCTATCTTTCCTATTTTGAATCTTCCCTTGGTGATTTGCAACAGTGTATCTTGATTTGACAGGTTCTTTTTGGCTATGTCTAAACTTACCTGGGCTTTTAAAAGCCCAAAGTAACGCCGACATGTGGTCAAAGAGATATCCTCCATATTCTCGATGATATTTCGCTTTGATTCCTCGTATCTGAGGGGTTCTATTTTGCGATCCCATTTGTAAGGATTGTAGAAAAGTGAGTTTTGCGAATAATTAATGGATAAGGGTACCAGAGAGTAATTGGTGGCCCTATTGTCGCCAAACCGATCGATTCGTTCCAATCTACTATTTATGAAGAACTGTCCGCCTGTGAAAGCAACCTTTTGTTGTATGGAAAGATTTGCATCTATAATCGATTGATTCTGCTCAACGAAGATATCTTGCCCCAGGTCATTGGTAAGTCTACTTATCGCATTGGAGTATTGCGGCAAAGTGGCATTCAAGCGCAACTGAGGTAAAAAATCAGCTCTGTAATTTCGAAACCGCCAATAGCTTGCTTGATATGTGTTTAGTGCCCGAATATATTGAGGTGATTTCTTTTGTGCGATTTTTATGGCTTCACTCAATTTTATCTGTCGCGATTGACCACAGATCGATAAGGGCAAAACTAGAGTTAGGAAAAAAAAAATTCGTCTCATTTGGTTTGTTTTAACTGGTATGTTCGTGACCATAGCTATTCATGGCGAATTGCCTCTATCGGATTTTTGGTTGCGGCTGATTTAGCGGGTAAAACCCCAAAAATCAGTCCTATCATTGTGGCCACCAAGAATGACAACAGAATAGAACCTGTGGATACTATTGTTTCTATATCAGTGGCAATTTCGAGTACGTAAGCTGCGATTACACCCAGAATACAACCAATTATACCCCCACCAAGGCTAATCAAAATTGATTCTGATAAAAATTGTAGTATGATATCTTGTTTGGTTGCTCCGATAGCTTTCATTATACCAATTTCTTTGGTTCTTTCTAAAATGGAGGCCAACATGATATTCATTATTCCGATTCCGCCGATCAACAAAGAAATTCCGGCAATGATGCTCAACACAATATTGAAAATCTGCTTTGTTTTTTGCTGTTGTTTCAACAAATTGATTGGAATGGATATCTCAAAATCCAACATACCATTGTGTTTTCTTTTGAGCATCTTACTGATTACCTCAGATGTCGCTTTTAGTTCATTTGAGTTATTGACTTGAACCGTTAATTTGTCAATTTGATGATAATTACCTCTTGGCTTTCTTTTTTTCGGGCCATCACTATTACCGTTTATGATAACCATGCCTCCACTGAAATCTAAAAGTTGATCGCTGATAATTTTTCTGTCTTTGAAGCGTACCAAAAATGTTTTTATGGGAATGTAGATATCTTGGTTCAGATCTCGAATTCCAAGATTTTCCTGAGCTGTTTCAGAGATTAATTTTTCTTCAATAATACCAATGACCTTAAGCCATACATCTTTGACCTTGATTTGTTTGCCTATTGCACTCTCACCTGTGAACAATCTTTTCTCCACCTTCTCACCAATTATACACACGGGAAGGCCTCCTACTAATTGTATTTCCGTAAATTTTTTCCCTCGTCCTAAGTGCACATTTGAAGTTTCAAAAAAGGAGTTGGTAATGCCTATTAGTTTAACGGGACTTTGTCTTCCCCTGTTAATCATGTAGGTTTCCATAATAATCTCAGGACTGGTCTTTTTCACCGTTGGAATATTATCTTGAATACTTTTGACATCCAACAAATCCAAACCTTTTGAAAATCGTACCGTTTCCGTTGCACCACTCTCTTCTTCGGTATCAGTTCCATTTTCATCGGGTTCATCAGGAATTGGAGTTACTACAATGTTATTTACACCTACCAATTCCAACTGTGCAAGTATCTCCTGTTCGGCACCCTTTCCGATAGCCAGCATGGTAATCACGGCTGCCACCCCGAAAATAATGCCCAAGGCAGTCAAAAACGTACGAATCTTATTGGCCAATATCACACGAATCGCCTCTGAGATATTCGATTTTAAAGTTTCAAAGAATAGCTTGTCGAACATTGAGGATTACTTTAGTAGGGCAATGGTTTTATCCTCTTGGCCTTCGGGTTTACTTAGATAAACCACATCTTTTTCGCTTAATCCTTTTTTGACGATTACCACATCATCATTTGAACTGCCCAATTCAACCTGTTTTTTGTCAATTGAAAATCCAGAATCTTTATACACATAGCTAATCGAATCTTTTGCAAATACCGCTTCTAGCGGAATCATGATAACATCTTCTTCTTTTTGAATTAGAATTCTATTGGAGGTAGTCATTCCGGGCCTAATGTTTGAGTTTGACTCATTTAATTTTATCAAAACCTGAAAAAGTTTGATATCTGAACCTCTTTTCTTTTCCCCGACATTGGCAACACTAGTGACTATTCCATCAATGGTAATATCAGGAAAGGCGTCAAAACCAACGGACACTTTTTGATCTTTTTTTAATTTTCTAATGTCCACTTCATTGGAATAGGTCTTGGATTCCATTTTGGTCAAATCAGGTAAAGTGGCAATGGTTAAGTTCCAAGGGTTTATGTCGGATCCAACTTTCTTTTTGCTACCATCCCAATTTTTTGCGTAGGTAACCATTCCGCTGGCTTCAGAACGAATTGTGAAGGAAGCCTGAAGCGCTATCAAATCTTCAAGTTTTGTTCTGATTTTTGAAACTTCGGTACCTACTTCTACCATTTTGGCAATGGCTTTCCTTTTTTTTATGGTGTAATCTTCTTTTTTTTCCTTTAAATCACGCTCAGCTCTCTCGATTTTTATCTCCAATTGCTTTATGGTCACGGGAGACTCATAAATAGACTGCTTTAATTCCAATCGATCTTCTTGAATATTGAATTGAATATCTTTAATAGCGGTTCGTTCTTGTTTCAAAGTCAGGGTGGTATCCAATTGCTCTTGCAAATATTTTGATTCTGCACTCTCAAGATTAAGACGAGCGTCTATAATTTGTTCATTAACCGAAGAGGGATCCAATTTACCCACATAATCACCTTCCTTTATGACCGTTCCTTCCGGTATTAAATCTTGAATTTTAATATTGTTCAGTCTAAATTTCCGAAGATTGGCAGGCCCATCGATATTTTTAAGACTCGTTGATTGAGCCTCACCTGAGATGATTACCTCATTCAGGAATTCCCCTCGAACAACCTGCGCCGTGATTACGGTGTCTTCCTCATCGCCAGAGGTAAAGAAAGTATAACCTAGAATAATTAGTAAAACAGGAATACCCGCTAAAAGCAGTCTTTTTCTATTCATGTTGGTTTGGTTTTAGTTGTGCTAAATCTACTTAATAAGTGCATTTAAAAGATCCAAGCTGTGTTATTTTTTTCTTAATCTTTGAAAGAAAAAAGATACGTACAAAAGTTTGTGAAGATCGTCTTTCATGATTTGCTTTAGAAAACAAAAAAGACCTGCCATCAGGCAAGCCTTTTGATTTTCGATTGATGAATATTTATGTAAGACCCCTCTGCTTGGGAGAGGGAATATAGGGAGAACCTTAAAACCGAATTCGGATTTCTTGGTCTTGATCGGTAACCTCGAATTTGGCACTCTCAAAAGTTGGAGGGCCGTACAAGTTCATTTCTCCAGACGTACCAAAACTTTCTTTGGGCATACCATTGGGTTCCATGTCCATTTGTTTGTTGTCATTGACATCGTGCATGACCATAATGCCATATGTTCCTGGGTTCACGTTTTCAAAAGTCAGTGTTATTTCCCCAGTTTTTGCTGGTGCCGCGGCTCCTGCAACACCTTCTCCTCTCATAAAGGTTTCGGCCGTATGTAGTCCGGCCAAAATAGTGCCGCCATCTTTTAGAACGTTTTCAACGGTAACGGTTATGGTAACTCCTTTTTTGTCTTGTGCGATTGAAGCAAAACCGATAATTAGTGCTCCGATAAGTGCTAGTACTTTTTTCATGATGTTCAATTTAATTGATTAATAATGACCCAAAGATGGGACTGCCTTCGCCCAATATGAAACGAAACTAACCGAGTTGTTGATTTTTGATGCTGAGTTGTAACTTTCAATTTGAATATCAATTCAACCTTAAAAAGCGACAGTTCAGTTATATGGTTTTCAAAGTTCTTTTTCATGTTCGCATTTTTGTTTCATCAATTAAAAAGCGAATAGTCATGAACAAACCGATCTTAAGTCTGATATTTCTTTTACATGGCGTAATCACCATGGCACAAACCACTATTTCAGAGAACCTGCCACGCCGAACTTTGCACCGAAGCATAATTTTTTCTTGGTTGCCAAGTATTTCATGACCGATTGGCGTACGCAAGTTGGCCTATCATATAATTACGGGTCGGGCAGGCCCTACGATAATCCGAACAGTGAAGATTTTATGTCGGAGAAAACAAAAGCCTACAATAGTTTGAGCTTGAATTGGGCGTATTTGGTATCGCAACAAAAGATTCTGTACTTCTCAGTGAGCAATGTCACAGGTTACAAAAACGTTAATGGGTATCAGTATACAGATAATCCGGATGCAAATGGATTCTTTGATCGTAGGGCCATCAGGCCATCAGCTGATGCTTTCTTTTTTGTGGGCTTTTTTTGGACTATCAGTGCTGATAAGAGTGATAATCAATTGGATAATTTGTAGGCATTTAATCGTGCAATAAAAAAAGCCAGTCTGTAACTGGCTTTTTTTAGAATAATTTCCATTTGTTATTTAGATTTCTCTATTCTAGAGACTACCTTATCAAGGTCTTTTTTGGACACCTTATTATTGCTACTCTTCATGGCAGTACCCAGTAAACCAGGCATGGCAATTGGTGTTGGTGTTATCATTGTCAAGACTTTACCGTCTTTGGCATTCATGAAATATTGAGCATGCAGGAGTTTTGATGCCTTAAAAGCACCACCAGAACTAGTAATTTGACCAACAGGCATAATCTTTAAATAAGCGTAGTTCTCATCTTCATTTAGTATGGCCTGGTCGATTTCTGCTTTTGTGGCCATTTTATATTTGAACTTGTAAATGTTGTCAATCTCTTCGATTACCTCCTTCTTCAAATCATTTTTATCGAGAAGTACTGTTTTTTGACTTAGTATTTCGGCGTTTTTGTACATTTCATCAACCAACTCTTTTTTTGATTTTTTCTTACCTTTCAATTGCTCTCGATAGGTAAAATAATTTTGCATTTGCTGGCAAATAAATTTCAAGTCAGCCTCGTTTACTGTGACATCTGAATTTTCTGAACCATACATCATTGAGTAAACTGGCGATTTATCCCCACTTATGTAGACGGCATAACTATAAGTAACCATAAGACCTGCTGTGCTCATTTTAGATCTACTTCGGTCGTATACTACAGGTTTGAAAAAACTGTACTTACCCTTGTTTTTCTTATCATTGAACTTTTCAAATTCTTCTCTTTCTATGAATCTGATCTCTTTTGAAGCCCCCCAATTATTGGGCATAGTGGTCTTTAAGACATTATTGTTGGATTCAATATCAGCATAGTATTTTTTTAAACCCTCAGGGTCTTTTTTGGTTAGTTTCTTTACTACTTTTTCGTTAGGACTTTCAAGTACCACCAATAGAGGTACCTCTTTTAATTTTTGTATATCTTCTAGTTTGCCCATTCCTAATTGTGCATTAACTGTACTTGCACTTATAAAAAGAATTAGGATGAAAACATTTTTCAAAGAAATTGATTTTCGCATTGTAGGTATTTTTAGGTTAATCAATGGATTGGATATTATAACGCTGAAACCCCCTAATTATTTTAAAATGAGGTTTTAAGCGATTTTAATTGGTAATCTTTAATGGAATTATTTCGTATCGAAAAACCTCTTATAAATCAAAAGGGATGTGAATTGATTTCACATCCCTTTTTAATTTTTTCAAGCTTGTATCAACTATTCGTCGTCATCTGAAAAAGTGTTTTTCGCTGTTCTGATGTCCTCTTTAAGAGCGCGTTTTGCCATTCTTTTGGCCATTAGCGTTTCTTTATACTGGAATTTTGATTTCATTTGACCGAACGCCAACTGCATATCTTCAACTCCAATGATACTTTTTGGAGAGTATTCAGAAGCATATCTTTTTGTATATAAAGGCGTGACATCACCCAATATAAAAATAGAGTAGTTGGTATAGGCAAGGTAGCCTGTTTTACTTTCTTTCCATTTTACTTTGTCGTAAACTTTGGTGGTAAGGTAGGCAAATTTGCCATGGTTCTCTTTCATTTTGTATGTGGAAAGTCCTTCAGTATCAACAAATCTGACGTCCTTTGAAATTCCCCAAGCATATTTGAACGTTTCTTTCAACGCTTTGTTCTTACCTTCGATTGCGGTTAGGTAATTTTTTAATTCTTCAGGATTTTTCTTTTCAAGTTTTTTTACTTTTTTGGGATTGGGTGTTTCCAAAACAACCAATAAAGGAATATCTTTTAGCTTTTCAATATCTTCAAATTCACCAAGATTGAATTGCGCTTGTAGGTTACATGCAGTAAACATCAGGCTAATAATGAAAATTGACTTAATTCGATTTTTAAAACTCATAACAGGTAAAATTTAGTTAGCAAAATTTGAGGTGTTTCGGTTAAAATCTTGTGTTTACCGACAAAACCGTCTATGCTAACGAAATATTTTACCCTTTAGTATAGGAGAAGATGCACTATGTTTCTAGCTCAGTGTTGTTTCTTTTACCCAGAATTTCAATTATCCAATAAATCAATTGCCCTAGGCCACTGACGAAAACGAACAATAAAATCCATACGACCAAGGTGTTGCCTTGCTTTAAATTCGGATTTTTAATGGCATGCATGATATAGAAAATCAGACTTCCAAGACTAACGAACAGCATCAGTATCAAAAAGAGGAAAAATACACCCATACCTGCAAACAATGAGGTTGGTAGTATTTCTGTTCCTGAGTTTTCAAGTTCCGATATTTGGGTAATGAAGGAGAATATGAAAAAAAAATAAGCAATGAAAAAAAGTAGGAACATCACAATGGGGCCAATGGCGAAAAAACCTTGCCAAAATTTATTGTTCAACATAATGCTGTTTTTTATGGTTATTGTTTGATTTTACTTTTTTGATTTTTTCTTTTTACTTCTTTTTGCCAAAGGGTTGTAATCAAGACACGATTGGATCCAAAAGTCAAGATCTTCATTCAAGTCCATGCCCTCTTCATTGACAAAAACAAATCCCTTCATAGTGCGACCGGTAAAGGTCATTTCATTACAATGCTCAAGGGCTAATACTGTTTCATAATTATCAGGACCAACCCGCGCCATCAATAATGATGAATTCGTGTTTTTATCAATATGCATTCCAAAACACATTTTATCATCGACCATAAAACAGAGTCCGCCCATCATTCTCTTTTCAGTGTGCACAATAGATTTCTCTTTTAAAATTTGTCGTGCTCTATCGGCTAAATATTCATCATATGCCATATTATTTATTTAAAGCATCCCTCATGCATTTGGCAACGCCCTTGCTTCCTGAATCTTGACGTTCTTCCAATTCAGAAATAATTTTTGGGTGATCGTGTTCTCTACCCTGAGACATCTTTTTGGTCGCTTGAATGTCTTCCACTTTTATTTGAAAACCCACAATACCCTTAATTTGGCGCATGGTTTTGGGTGATAGGTCATGTAATGAGAGCCGTTCTTTTGATGCCGCCTCATACTTGTCAACCAATTTATGTAGCGAGGCCAAAACGGCCGCCTCATCAATAATTTTTAATATTCCGTAGATATGAACTGCAATATAGTTCCAAGTAGGAACTTCCTCTTCTTGATACCAAGAGGATGATACGTAGCTATGCGGACCATTGAAAATACAGAGTACCTGTTCATTTTCTTTAAAATGTTTCCACTGTGGGTTCGCTTTTGCAATATGGCCGACCAAAATATCATTTCCCTCTAAATCAACATCGAGTTCCAACGGAATATGAGTGGCCCAGGGTTTGCCATTGACCTGGTTCACTAAAATTCCGAAGCTGTATTGTGTTATGAACTCCCTGATTTCAGTTTCGTTCAGGTTTTTGTAATGTTCTGGTATATACATTAATAATAATATGTCATATACCAATTTAAGCATAATCCTCTAAATTTACCACATGTCAGAAAAAGGATATTTACATCAAATACACCCTGTTCTTCCGGTAATGGATGTAGTGGAGGCTTTGGATTTTTACGTAAACCGTTTGGGTTTTAGAATAGGATTTGCAGATGATGCCGAAAAGCCAACCTATGCTGGTGTGATTCGAGATGGTATTGAAATTCATTTACAATGGCATGATAGCAAAGAATGGGAAGTTGAAGTGAATCGCCCAATGATTCGTATTGTTGCTCAAAATATTGAGGGGCTCTACGAGGAGTACGCTGAAAAAGATGTTTTTCACGCCCATACATTGCTGCGGGAAACAGCTTGGGGTACAAGGGAATTCGCCTTTTATGACCCTTATAAAAACGGACTTACATTTTACCGAGATTTATAGTGACCGCTACTGCTGTTCTAAAGATTGACCATCAGAAGAATTCCGATTGCTGTTCCTATTCCTATTTCTATTCCGGTTTCGATTGCGGTTCCTATTTCGTTGACGGTGTCTTGATCTATTGTTATTTCTCGATTGATTGTTTCTAGGTTTTTTAGAGGGTTTTCTGACTTCAGTTTCCTTCTCTGAGGCTTCATCCATAAAAGGATGTTCCCCCAAACGAGGTACCTCTTGTTTGATCAACTTTTCAATATCCTTGAGATACGGTCGCTCTTCAGACATACAGAAAGATATGGCGATACCACTTGCATTTGCCCGGCCTGTGCGTCCGATGCGATGCACATAGGTTTCTGAAACATTGGGTAAATCATAATTAATGACCAAAGACAAATCATCAACATCAATTCCCCGTGCCGCGATATCAGTGGCGATCAAGACTTTTAGTTTTCCCTCTTTAAAAGCACCAAGCGCCTTTTGTCGTGCGGTTTGAGATTTATTGCCATGTATGGCAGCTGATTTGATATCGGCCTGTGCCAGTTTTTTCACAATTTTATTGGCACCGTGTTTGGTGCGTGAAAAGACCAATACAGAGTCTTGGGGCCTTGATTGCAGTAAATGAACCAATAGTTTGGGTTTGTTGGGTTTGCTGACAAAGTAAACTCCTTGTTCAACCCTTTCTGCGGTGGCTTGTTCTGGTTTTATGGTTACACGTTCAAAGTCACCCAATATTTTTTGGGAAAGCTCAACTATTGATTTAGGCATGGTTGCCGAGAAAAAAAGCGACTGTCTTTTTGAGGGTAATTTGGCTATGATTTTTTTAATATCATGAATAAATCCCATATCCAACATTTGATCGGCTTCATCTAATACGGCGAATTCAATATCACGCAAAGAAATTATTCCTTGGTTCATCAAATCAAGTAGTCTGCCTGGTGTCGCAACTATAATATCAACACCTTTTCGCAGCGCATTGACCTGTTTACCCTGCTTCACACCACCAAAAATAACAGTGTTTTTGAGTCCGGTATACTTGCCATATGCCGTAAAACTCTCTCCTATTTGTATGGCAAGTTCTCTTGTCGGGGTTACCACGAGGGCTTTTACCTTCCTTCTGTTTTGACTCAGACCAATTCTTTCGTACAGCATATGTAGAATGGGAATGCCAAAGGCCGCTGTTTTACCTGTTCCGGTTTGGGCCACGCCCAAAAGATCTTTTCCTTTGAGAAGAATGGGAATCGCTTGTTCTTGAATGGGCGTTGGGTTGGAATACCCTTCCTGTTCAAGGGCTTTTAAAATAGGTTCTGCAAGCCCAAGGTCTTTGAATGTCATACAAAATTATAAGCTGCGAAGGTACGCCTAAACATTCAGATATATGGTATTTGAAAAAGTTGAAAGTGTAACGATCTTAAAAAGAGGTTATCCTTTAAATACATTTCTTGTACAACCAAACTGCCGTATATGCGACAATTATCAATTGCCTTAATACTTCTGATAATTTTTTCCTTGATTCAATGCCGCCCAGTAAATGATAACAAAGATGTCGTTTTCACCTTTAAAACTCCAACTATTGATGGGCGATTAGATGCTGATCTAGCATATTTACGGCCTAAAGATTTCAACTATATTTGGCAGTTTGACAACCCGGTCACAGATACCGTTCGGGTAACATATCGAATGGTATATACACCTTCTCATTTGTACATCTATATAGAAACTGATGCTGATAGTGTCAGTTATCATAGACGGGGTTATCTGTGGGGAGATGGTTATAAAGTTTTGTTGGGCATACCACAAAAAGATTCATTGACCAATGAATATTATGAACTCTTTTTTTCTCCTACTGATGAAAAAGAGTATGAACGGAATAAACAGGGAATCTCTTATTATAATTTTAACCAATCCGTTCGAAAACTATCTAATGAAACCAGATCCCAAGAGAAAGCGCAGAGAGGTTCTTCCGGCTTTGAAGCCTTAATTGCCTGGAGTGATATAAAACCTTATCATCCATGGTTTATGGATAAAATTGGATACAATATTTACTTTGCAAAGGGCATTGACCATGCACAACACGGATATATCACCAACGGATATTCTTTGGTGAAAGATGAGGGTATTTGGGATGAAGAGGTTCCGAAAAGGAATCATATCCCCATTTCTTTCGAAGATCCCACGGCGGTCAATGAAAAGATCATTCTTGCTAAACCAAAACAAAATAATCTAGGCATAAATGAACCCATGACCCTGGTAATTGCCCATATTGATAAACATAGGTCCAATGAACAATTGACGGTCACATTTTCTGATATGAATTGCAACGTTATTTCATCAGAAAAAATAAATATTCGGCCTGAGATCAGCTTAAAGAAAGAAGAGTTCAAAATCAATATGGGAAGCTTAAAGTCGGATCGTTATAGCTTAACCGTTCAAAGTTCAAAGGATACCATCTTAGATGAGCCCGTAGTCATTTTGCCAAAAATTGACTTTCAAAAAATCACTCAAAAAATTCAAGAAAACAAAGGCCAAATCAAAAGTGGTACCGCAAATACATTGCAATTTGAATTGAATCAAATTTCAAACAAATTGACTGATTTGAAAATTTATGAGACTGGTGAGGATATTCTGATGGATTGGAAGTTATTTAGAGAAAAATATGAATTGTTTAATTCAGGTGTGGATCCTTACAAAAATTTGACTGAACCCTACCGAAGGGCATTTAAGTCAAAGTACGATGGCACCTACCAACCGTATTCGATAAAACTACCAGTAAACTATGACCCTGGTAAAAAGTATCCGTTATTGGTTTTTTTACACGGTAGTGGAAGTGATGAACAGGAACAAAGATTATTGAACAGATCCAGAAGTGGAGGGAATTTTATTGAAATTGCTCCTCTGGCAAGAGATATTTATCGCGCTTATGCCGAAGACTATTCTCAAAAAGATATCATTGAGGCGATTGATGATGTGGCCAAGTATTTTGCTGTAGACACTGACAACATAATTATTGGCGGTTTCTCGATGGGTGGTTACGGAGCACTACGCACTTTTTATGAACATCCTAATCGCTACAAAGGTATTACAGTGCATGCCGGACACCCTGATTTGGCAAATGAGTGGTTGGATGGAGAACATCCTAACTTCTTGGATGATAATTATTTGACCTCTTTTTCCAATCTCCCTGTTTTTATTTACCATGGTCGTAAAGATGCTGCGATAAATGTTGATTTAATAGAAAAAATGAGTGAAAAATTAACTGAGGCGGGCGCGCGGGTTACGAAACGTATTGTCGAGGATAAGGGGCACGAATATCCTGATGAAAAGACAAATGAACTTTATTTTGATTGGCTCAACCAGACCATTAAGAATTAGAGGTCTCATGTTTATTACATGCACTAAAGAACCAAGAATGCCAATAGTCTTACTTTCTTTTTACATTTCAGTCCAATAATTCCACAATTCTGTCTTTATTCTTTCGAGGAAAGAGGTTATTTGCCCAAATTTGCACTATAATTATCTTAAAATAAAAACATGACCTATTTGATCCGTATGCTGATACTTCTGTTATTGACCAGTGTTGCCCATGGGCAGGCTGGGGGCAGTGTCATCGAAGTTGAGATCAACAATATTGACAATTCAAAAGGTCAAATACTTATTGCGTTGTTTGATTCGGAAAGTAGTTGGTTAAAAAAGCCCTATCAAGGTAGTTTTGGTAAAATTTTGGACGGAAAAAGTACTGTGGAATTTAGAAATATTGGTGACGGAACCTATGCCATATCGGTTTTTCACGATGAGGATAATGACGGCGAGCTCGACACTAATTTTTTCGGAATTCCCTCCGAAGCTATTGGCAGCTCAAACGATGCGCCGGCGAGATTTGGACCGCCGAAATGGAAAGACGCCAAGTTTGAAATCAAAGGAGGCGACGTAAGGCAAATCATTAATCTTTAAACGGTTTTTGCAATTCAGCACAGTAATTCCACAATTCGGTATTTCTTTTTTTGGTTTCGACAGCTACCTCTTCAAATTTGTTTTGAAATCAAAAGAAACATCATGAAAACAGTAATCACAATTTTAGCATTTTTCATATCAGTAGTTTCATTTGCTCAAGATCAATATGCCAAAGGAATGCGAAAGGCATTTGAGCTCTGGGGGTCAGGAAAAACAACAGAAGCCTCGAACATGTTTGAACGCATTTCAAATGCGGAAATCGACAATTGGCTTCCGTACTACTATGTCGCACAAATAAACACCATCGTTTCCTTTGGTGAAAAAGACAAGGAGAAATTGACTCAACAATTGGAAAAAGCAAAAGAATTTATTGATTTCGCTAATGCCATTTCCCCGAAAAATCCAGAGATAATGGTGCAGCAGGCGATGAGACATACTGCCTGGGTCGCCTTTGATGGTGCCACCTACGGTATGACGCTTTCCGGTAAGGTGGCCGCATTATACGCAAAGGCAGCGCAGATAGCGCCTGACAACCCTCGAGTTATTTTTTCAAAAGCCCAATGGGATATGGGTTCAGCCACCTATTTTGGAAAAGACACATCACTCTACTGCATTGATGTGGAACGCTCTTTGGAACTTTTCGCTAACTTTAAGCCTGAGTCTGATTTCCACCCTAGATGGGGAAAAGACCAAGCCAGACAAACTTTGGAGAACTGCGGAAAACAATAAGATCGAATGCTGCAATTTAGAAAAGATATTGGCAATGCCGCTTTGGTGGGTACGCTAATTTACTTGGTAATCATGTTGATACTCTACTTTACAGGTGGATTTGACAATGGATTTTCATGGCAAATGGCGTGGCGCGAGTATTATGAAAATATTGTTTTCTCGATATTTCTATACCTGATCAATATTTATACCTGGCGGTTTTTTGCAGAAAAATATGGCAGCGATTTCCGCTCTCTAAAGCGTGTTTTGATCGGGCTATCTTCAAGCTTCGTGGTCTCGCTCATTGGTATTTTCATATCGCGTGTTGTTATTGAAGTGCTGATAAAAAATAAACCTTTTGTCACATTTCTTCAAAACGAAAGACCTTCATTGTACTATACCTCTATGATCATCGCAGGTACAGTTATCGCTGTTTTTTATGGCTTCTACTTTTATAAGGCTTCTCAAGAAACAAAAGTCAAAGAACAGAAAATCATCGCTGATACGGCTTCTGCCAAATTCAATGCTTTAAAGAATCAGCTAGATCCGCATTTCTTGTTCAATAGTCTGAATGTATTGACCAGTTTGATTGATGAAGATCCGCATCAGGCACAAAAATTCACGACTTCTCTTTCAAAGGTTTATCGGTACGTACTTGAACAAAAGAACAAAGATTTGGTCACGGTCAATGAAGAATTGAAATTTGCAAAAACCTATGTACGCCTTTTAAAAATGCGTTTTGAAGACAGTATCATTTTCGAGATCCCTGAGCAAAGTGAAGATCCAGATGCTAAGATTGTACCACTATCATTGCAGTTATTGCTAGAGAACGCCGTAAAACATAATGTTGTGACTGCTGAGAAACCCTTGCATATCAAGGTAGCAGAAGTTAATGGTATGTTGCAGGTTAGTAATAACTTACAGGAGAAACAGGTGGTCAAGAAGAGCAGTGGTGTTGGCTTGCACAACATTCAGCAGCGTTATGGTATTTTGACCGATAGAGTGGTGGAAATTGAAAAAATAACTAATGACTTTAGTGTAGGATTGCCTATTTTAACCAGGCAAGTTACCATGATGGAAACCCAACAAACTTTCATCGAAGACAAGCTATATGAAAAGGCAAAACAGAGGGTGGAAGAGATTAAGGGGTTCTACGGCAATTTGATCTCATATTGCTTGGTAATTCCCTTCCTTTGGTTTATTAATTACAGAACCACCGATTTTCTTTGGGCCATTTTTCCGACCTTGGGCTGGGGTTTTGGTGTTAGCATGCATGCCATGGAAGCCTTTGGGGTCAATCCCCTTTGGGGAAAAAAGTGGGAGGAGAAAAAGATGCGTGAGCTTATGGATGATGACGATTTTTAGTGAAACGAAATGTACATAATATTGGGGCTTCCTTGCAATGGGAAGCCTTTTTTTGCGCTATAACACAATTCAGTACTCAAAAACCACAGTTCGGTATTCTTCTTTTTCAAACACTCTCGAATCTTGAGATATTTGAGTCGTAATTAAAAAACAAAAAAAATGGAAACGACAAATACACTTAAGTACCAACGAGCAAGAAAAAGAGTTAAAACCATAAAAGAATTCTACAGCCATTTCTTGGTGTATTGCCTGGTAATACCATTCTTATGGTATCTGAACTACAGAACCACAGATTTTCTATGGGCGATATTTCCAACACTAGGTTGGGGCATTGGGCTTGCAGGTCATGCGATGGAAGCCTTTGACTACAACCCCTTATTCGGTAGAAAATGGGAACAACGAAAGATCGAAGAACTGATGAAATCAGATAACTTTTAAGTATTGCCTATATTTAATAAGCAAAAACCGTCAATTATGAATAAGCAAGAAGACAGCAAATATTTCAGGGCGCAAGAGCGCGTTCAAGAGATGAAGGATTTTTATGGAAAATTATTCAGGTCAATACTGTTGATAGCCTTCTTGGCAGCCTTGAATTATTATATCAACGAATGGAGCTATATGTGGTTTTTATGGGCCGCCTTGGGTATCGGAATTGGTTTGGTTTTTAAGGCATTCAAAGTGTTTGGGCTGAATCCGATTTTAGGAAAAAACTGGGAGGAAAGAAAAATAAAGGAGATTATGAAAGATGAGCAACAACAAAAATGGAATTAATGGAAACTGACCAAAGAGCAAAACGAAAAAGGGCCAAGAAAAAGGTCGAGGAATTAAAAGGATTTTATATCCACTTGACCGTATATGTTTTGGTCAACATCATGATCAGCCTGGTGATTATTGTGGCGCAAGTTTCTGACGGAGAAAGTGTCGCCGAGGCTGTTTTGAATTTTGGTGTCTTTTCAACTTGGCTGTTTTGGGGTATCGGGCTCTTTTTTCATGGCATAAAAGTGTTTCGCTACAACCCCATTTTCAATAGAAATTGGGAAGAAAGACAGATTCAAAAATATATGGAGCAAGACCGTCAAGAAGCGGAGAAGTATAGATAAAAACACAGTATATGGAATCAAAAAATAGAAAAACATCAAATGCTTATGAAAGGGCTCGTAAGCGCGTCAAAGACATTAAAGACTTTTATTTGCATCTAGTGATTTTTATTGTTGTGAATGTCATAGTTGTATTTACAAACGGAAAATTTATCTTCACTTTATTCAGTAAGGAAACCCTTGGGAATCATGAATTCTTGAATTGGTTGAATTGGGATACCTATGGAACCTCAATAATATGGGGGATAGCACTCGGTATTCATGCGTTGACCGTATTTGTTGAGAATCCGTTTTTAGGAAAGAAGTGGGAGCAAAAACAAATAGAGAAATACATGAACGAAAATTCAAATCGATAACCAAAGAACATGAAGGTAATCATCATAGAAGACGAAAAACCCGCTGCAAGACGCCTTTCAAGGCTTTTGAAAGAGTGTAATGTTCAAGTTTCGACCATGCTGCATTCGGTGGAAGAATCGATCAACTGGTTTCAAAACAATGAACATCCCGATTTGATTTTCTTGGATATTCAATTGTCTGACGGACTCTCTTTTGAGATTTTTGAAGAAATAGAAGTGAAAAGCGCCATTATTTTCACAACCGCTTATGATGAATATGCCTTACAGGCTTTCAAATTGAACAGTATTGACTATTTATTGAAACCTATTGATGATGAAGAATTGGAGGTCGCGGTCAAAAAATACCAAGACCTAAAACCAAAACCTCAAAAGTTGGCGTTAGATTTTGACGACATCAAAAAATTATTGGTCAACCCAATCGAACGAGAGTATAAAAAAAGATTCACGGTCAAAGTAGGGCAGCATTTGAAAATCATAAATGCAGATGAGGTTGAATGTTTTTACAGTGAAAACAAAGGCACCTATGCGGCAACTTCTGAAGGAAGAAATTATTTGTTGGACACCACCCTCGAAAATCTTGAAACGGAATTGGAACCTCAAAAATTCTTCCGGGTCAGCAGAAAATTCTTCGTCAATATCGATCATATCAAAGACATTATTTCATACACAAATTCACGCCTTCAAATCAAATTAAATACCTATATTGAACAAGAAATCATCGTCAGTAGGGAACGGGTACGTGATTTTAAGTTATGGTTGTAATAAAATTATTTAAATAGCTGAATTATAACTAACTAAATGCAACCATAGATTTTTCTTATACTGCCTATTTTGTCACTTTTACTCCTTTTTATCGATTCGATTTTCATCAAATGATGAAGGCAACAATTTAGGAATCAATGCAATCACAATGGGCATCAAAACGGCACCACCCGGCAGCATGAAAATGGCCAGTGAAGGAATGCTTTTGAAGATATCTATGAGTTGATCTTGAACCTTTTTTTTCTCTTCCGTGGTCAAATCCCGTAAGGTCGATTGCGAAAGTAGAGAGACCAATTCCGCACTTTGAGAAAGTTCTTTTGATAGTCGTTTGCTATTTCTTAAAATGAGTTTATTGACCACTTTTGACATGCTTTCATAGAACTGAATCGCAAGATTATTGTCTTGCAGAAATGGAATAACTTCTGAATTCTTCTCAAAAAAAGTGGTGATCTCTTCCAGAGATCTTTGAATTTGTTTTGCATCGAACCCTAGATCTTTGCCAATGCCGTAGATGAATTCTGATTCTTGGTACTCCAATGATTTGTCTTCCCAAACTCCTAAGCAGGCAATGTCCAAGAAATAGCGATTTTCCCATTCCGCAAAATTTCGTAATAGTCGATCACGGTATGATCCGTCAAAACTCTCTTCTTTTTGATCTATAAAGGTCAACGAAGCCCCGAATAGTTGGGCCAAACGCTCGTCATTCTTCTCTTTTTCTTTTGAATTCAAGGCATGGTAGGTCACATTTATGGCAATATATTCAAGCTGTTGGGCGTATGCTCTGATATCTTCTCTGTTTTGAAGGTAGCGCTTGAAAAGCAGTAAGTCAATGAACAACAGCGAATTGGTAATAATGCTGTTGAATGTTTTACTTATGAGATTGTCTTCAAGGTAAACACGTGAATTGATCAGCTTTTCCAGTTGCGGGGTGGTTTTGGTACCTGTTAAAATTTTATTGAAGAATGATATCTGCCCGATGCCCAGATCTTGGTAAAAAGCAAAAAGACTGTTGACAAATGCCTCAAATTTAAAGGAGCCCTTCTCTAGTCCGTAAATATGATAAAGCCCAATCAGTAGGTTCAGTTTGGCTTTTTCATCTTCCGACAATTCATGTTCAGTCTCAATGAATCTTGGTACTTTGATGTTAATACCATACACAAAACCTGTTTTTTTCAAGCCATTGTAAACATCTTGAAAAGACCGATATTTCTCAGGAATATCACTGACCAGTTGCCCGAATTTGTTAATCCAACCAGTTGCAGAAGGGTTCATTGATTGATGATTTATAGTGCTAATTTAAGTCAAAAAAAGCGTCTTCAAGGTAATTTTAAACTGATGCGGAAATGTTAATGTCCGTCACTTTGTGGGAATATTCCATCTAAAATCTTACTTTTACAGCACCAAATACTATATGCTTCTTTGAAAAGCCCCAATTTTTCAGAGAATTAATGAATTTAACCGAACACCCCACAAAACTAGAATGTTATGGAATATTTCCTGATTTTCATTTGGATTTTTGGTATGGCCTTGTTGGTCTATCGCGTAATTCTTGCCAAAAAGGCATTGAGAAAAACACTTGAATCACATAAATATCGAAGTTGAAAGCCCGGTGTTAAAGAAACTTCCGTATCAAAACCGGAAGCAACAAAAGGTCGAACGCTAGAGCAGTCAGTAAGGTTACGCTGACCAAAAGACCTATGGTTATGCTCGGCAGGTGTATTGAAAATAGAAGCACCATAAAGCCAAAAAACAGGATCATTGTAGTGATGATAAGGGCTCTACCAGTTTCATTAAAGGTTACATTCAAGGCTTCTTCTTTGTTCATTCCTTTAGACAAACAAACTTTATAGCGACCCAAGAAGTGAATGGTGTCATCAACGGCGATGCCAAATACGATAGCGAAGACCACTGCAATGGTTGCTTCTAGCGGAATTCCGAGAAACCCTATCAAGGCAGCCGCAAACACCAGGGGTATGAGGTTTGGAAACAACGAAATGAAAATCAATTTAACGTTTTTATATATCAAGGCCATGATTAGGGCAACCAGTATCAGACCCATCAGAAGACCTTGAATCAGGCTTTCTTTTACGTAAAACGAGTTTTTGTCAAGTAATATTCCGGTGCCGGTCAAACGGAATTTTACCAGTGAGGTATCGATTTTGGTGCGTACAAAATTGTTGAAATCGGCATATACCGTTTGAATGCTATCCAACCCAATATCAAGCACAGTGCCTGTAATTCGTGACTTCCTACCGTCAGGACTCACAAACTTTTCCATAGGCCTTCTGGCCAGCTTTTTCAACTCTTTATGGTACTTTTCAAAAGTCTCTTCCTTTTCTGGCAATACAAAGAATTCTGATTTGTTCAAATGGTTGGCCTTGTGGAGGCCTTTATAGAATGCGGTTACCGATTGCACACTTTTGATAGGTTCAAGCGAGCTTAGTTTTTGTTCTACTTTTTCAATTTCTTGAATAACCTCAAAATCAGTGATGTTGTTGGTGCCCTGACTAATGACGGCCACTTGTAGTGGTCTGAAGCCCGAAAAGTTCTTTTGAAAGAACTCGAAATCAGCGGCGATTTGGCTTCCCTTGGGCAAACTTTCCCTAATCTGATAATTTGTATTGATTTTGGTCATTCCGTAGAAGCACACCACAAGAAACAATAAGCTGATGACACCAATGCTAAAAGCATGTTTTTGAGTAAACAAGTTAACGCCCCCCAGGGTGGTTTTCCATTTGGTAGAGGCCTTTTTCTTGGAGAGCAGTTTTTCCTTTTTGACCAATAAAAGCAACGAACAGGTAAACCCAATGATCGTTATAAAAGCTACCAAAACACCCAAGGCAGCATCCATTCCGAAGTTACTGACCACACTTGATTTAGAGGTCAACAATGAGGCAAAACCGATGGCTGTGGTGAGAGAAGTAAGCAAGGTGGAGACCCCAACTTCATTGAGGGTGCCATACATCGCTTCCCTTTTTTTGATGCCGCTTGCAATTTTACCCAAATAGTCATCCATGATATGAATCACGTCAGAGGTCCCCACGATGAGCATAAGTATGGGGTAAAAGGCGGCAAGCGAAGTCAACTCTTTTCCCAACATTGAGAGAATCCCCAAAAACAAAAGTAAAGCGAGCATGATAGAGGATAAGGCAATCAATATTACAGCGGTTCTTTTGTAGACGAGCAAGAGCACAATAAAAACCAACAAAAGTCCACTAATTGTGGTTTTGATTAGCTCTGTCTTTTGCATTTCAATCAAAGACTCGTAGAAATACGTCCGCCCAATCAAGTGATATTTTTCCAATCCATGTTTTTTGAGTAGCGCTCTGAGGGCTGTCAAAAAGGTAATGCTTTGGGCATAATCAAGTTGATCTTCGGTCTCTAAAGACAAGACCAATGAACTGGCGTTTTCATCTATGAGGGTATTTATAAAAAGGCCGTCTTCCTTGATTTTCTCCCAATCTTTGGCATATCGCGTGGAATCTTTCAAATTGATTATCGGGATACGGGAATAGCCAAACGATGTTTTTAGAGGATAAAATAGTGTTGTAAGTGATTGATTTTGAGTAACAAAAGGAAGTTTTTTTGAAGCCACAGAAACTTCATGAAACCGCTCTAAAAAATCCTTTTCAAAAACACCACCTTCGTTTTCAACAGCAACCAACATGAAGCTATCATCTACCCCAAAATCTTTAATGAACTCTTGATAAAAAATAAGATCCTCATCGCCTTCTGGAAAAAATTGACTGAAGTCAAAGGAGAATCTAAGCTGCGTAAGAAAGAATGCTGAAACTAGACCAAAAACTATAAAAAGAGCAAGAATGGGTTTGTTAAGGGTAAGAATTTTGCGCATTTAAAAAAGCATAATATTGGTTTCTTTTTCAGAATGTAAATTTAAACCAATCTTACCAAAAAAGCCACGCCTATTGGCGTGGCTCATCAGTTAATTTTTAGCATTTTACTGTATGATACCCGCACAGCTCACTCGGGCACCTGCAGCACCGCTGGGTTGTGAGGTAAAGTCATCAATTCCTTGATGTACAATGACACCCTTGCCTACAATATTTTTGGTTTCATCATCACATCCGATACACCACTCATCAGTGGCAAATTCAACCGTGGCATTTCCATTGGCATCTGCCATGAAATTTCCAATATCGCCTTTGTGGTATCCTTCTTCCGATCCCCATTTTCCGTGTGGGGTGCTGGTTGGATTCCAATGGCCACCCGTTGACTTTCCATCAGCGGAAGAGCAATCTGCTTTATCATGTATATGAATTGCATGTTCACCTTCAGAGAGACCCGTTAGCATTGCGGTCATTGAGACTTTTCCATCTTCTTCAGTGAACGTTACATTTCCAGTCACATTGCTATCACTTTTGGATTCCATTTTAAAAGAAATACTTTCCACTTGAATTTCTTCCTTTATTTCTTTCGTAGTCGAATCAGCTTCCTTCTTAACTTCTTTACAATTGTATAAACCAGCAATTAAAATTACTGTCGCGATTATTTTTACGGTTTTCATAGGTGTTAGTTTTGTTATTTAGAATAGAAAGTTACGTAATAATCGAGGGTTCATCAAATAGAAATCAAATAGATTTCACAAGATCTGGGTTGTGACGTACCCCTCTCTTTAAGTTTTCACATATGATGAGCGATTTATCTATTTTAGTTTGCGAATTTTTATAGCGTGCGATCATATAGATGATGCCCCTTTTTTTGCCCGGGGTAAAGGCATCAAAAATTTGAAATGCTTCATAGTCGCTCAATAAAACGGCATCTAATTCTTCGGGCATTTCAACACCGTATTTTGACTCGTCTTCAAATAACTGCAATAGAAAATAATCATTCGGAAAAATACCCAGTTCTTTCTGATATCGCTTACCGAACATCATGTAATGTTGCCCATGCCTTTTCTGAATGGCTCCATGAAAATGTAACTCCTTACTTTCAAAAGTCGCTTTGGCCTTGACCCTTTTTAGATTTCGTTCAATAAATGGGCGAATGATTACCTCAGGTAGTAAAAGCGAATAATAGCTTCCGGTAATGCTAATTTCGAAAGGTTTACTTTTTAATTTGGTCAATGGTTTTTTATTTTCTGTTGTTCGATCAAGCCCCAATTAGGGGTTAGGGGGCTATTATATCGGTAATTACCTGGGTGTCATTATGCAAGGTTTTATGAACAGGACACTTATCAGCAATCTGTAAAATTCGTGCGATTTGCTTTTCATCCAAATTTCCCCTGAGTTTAATTTCTCTATGGAAGGTATCAATTTTTGCATCCGTTTCTTCACAATTCCCACAATCTACGGCGTGGGATTTCGAATAGGAAGTATGTACTTCAATATTCTCAAGAGGCCATCCTTTTCTTTTTACATACATCTGAACGGTCATTGCTGTACAGGCAGATAAACCCGCAGAGATCAATTCATATGGAGAAGGGCCAAAGTCATTGCCACCATAAGAAGTCGGTTCATCGGCGGTCATCAAATGATTTCCAACTTTCATTGCAGTGGTAAATCCGTCTTCAGTGTCTAAACTGGCAACCACCTGATGATTTGATTTTAGCTTTGATTCCTCAGGAATCTCTACATACCGCTGTGCCCAACCAGCAATGACTTCTCCGACATAAACTGAATCTTTTCTATTCATCAACAAATGATCCGCACCATCCAAGGAAACAAAACTTTTTGGATGTCGAGCGGCAATGTAAATTTCTTCAGCATTTTTAATGCCAACGATGGCATCTTGTGGCGAGTGCATGACCAACAGTGCTTTACGCAGGTTTTGAGCGGTTTCAGGAAGTGATTTTGTTTCTAAATCATCTAAAAACTGTTTTTTAATCATGAAATCACGTCCGCTTAAATTGATAACGGCTTTTCCTGAAGAATTAATTTCCTCTATTCCACTTTTCAATAGATGCCGTACATGATTTGGGTTCGAAGGTGATCCAATGGTAGTTACTGCTCTGACAGATTCAATTTGTGATGCTGCAAATATCACGGCAGCGCCTCCCAATGAATGTCCAACTAAAAGGGTAGGAGCCTGATGATTTTCTTTCAGGTAATCGGCAGCAGCAATTAAGTCCTCCACATTGCCGGAAAAATTGGTGTCGGCAAAATCGCCTTCGCTTTCGCCTAGGCCAGTAAAATCAAATCGCAGTACGGCGAAACCTTTTAAAGTCAGTGCTTTGCCAATATTTTTTACGGCCGATAGGTTTTTAGTACAAGTAAAACAATGCGCGAAAATCACATAATTATGCGGATGCTGATTTACAGGAAGTTCTAACCTTCCCACCAAATTTTGGCCTTCTTTATTTTGGAAAATAATTTTTTGCAACTTCATGTTAGGGTGTATTTGTTGATGCAAACCAATGGCTACTATTGCAAATTACCTCTACCACCCTGGTCTGCTATTTTGTCTTTTTTCGTAAGTCGGGATTAAAGAACACTCCTATCTGCAAACGGTCAAAATTTGCTGTCGGAAAATGATTTTTCAAAAACCCTATCTGAACGCTCAGGTTGTGCGTTACATTTAGACCCAGTGCACCATATAGACGATTTTGACCATAAACACTATCCTGCAAATTCAGGAAGATTTCATCATAGAAGTTTAAGAAAAAGATATCGGTAAGCGGCAAGGTTACTTGCAGGCGATAACGCACACGATTTTGGGTTTCTTTTCGGTCGCTGAAAGTAATAAAACGTTGTTCTAAACGATAGCGGTGTTCAAAATTGAATTGCCCTACTTTATTTTTCAAAATAAACTGCTCGAATATTCGATGCTCAATCAAATTATCCAAATCATCCAGCTCACTAAAGGTGCCATCGGTTTCAATAAAACCATATCCGAAAGTGGCTATCGCATTTGGATTGATATGATAATTGACACCCGTACGTAAAAGCAATTGATTGAAGTTTTTGCCATTTTCATAATATCGAAATTGTGCCTCGGTGTGCAAGCTTACTTTTTCAGATATTTTGTTCGTGCCAAAGTACATATGCCATGAGCCCAATTCATCATCGCCAATTTCTTGTGCATAATTCACTAGGGTAAACAGTAGGGCAAATGGTAAGATTATTTTTTTCATGTAGTTTTCAATTTAAACTAAAACTTCTTTATTTCTTTAAAAGGAGAAACTTCCAACGCCTCAATATTTTCACGATACGCCTTCCAACGGTCGGCAAAAAATTTATTCGTCTTATCGAGCGCACTTTTGAGATCAGTTGCTGCAAATTGCATCAATTTGTTCTCGGTTTCTGTAAGTCCGCTTTGACGGCTGCCCACATAACGACCCGCATTACCGAGGCGCTGCATAACCGTTATTTCAGGATTTCTTGTAATGCCTTGGCGTTTATCAACTTTACCAATGTATATGGCAATAACCGAATCAATAGCTTTGACAATATTTTTTGATGCCTTGATTTGATCTTTATACTTTTTCTTATCTATTTCTTTCAGATTTTTAGCATACAAATTGGCAACATTTTTACTCTCTACCAATTGTTTCACGGCATCTGCAGCGGTTTGCGTCATTGCCGCAATTTTACCCGAAGCCTCATATACCTCGTTTACGGAATTCATATCAACGGCCAAACGGGGATCAGATTTTACTGTAATGCTGGTTTCATCGGTCATGTTTCCATAAGACATGCGGACTTTATAGGTGCCCGGTTTGACGGCACGGCCGCCACGCTCATTATTACGTTTGCTGATTTTTCTTGCGGGTCTTTCTGGACCTTTCTCATCCATTCCCCAATAAATTCTATGGAAACCAGCTTTTTCAGGGGTTTTGTATTTCAAGGTTCTGATCACTTTACCACCATCTAATAGTTCAAATTGCACCGAATCTTTTTTCTGTACCCCAGTCATTTTCTTTTTTTCTTCCGAATCCGAGTCTTCTTTTTCCACATCCTTTTTTTGAGGTTTTGCCCCTTTCTTTTTTCCTGTTTTGAGGAAATACGTGATCATTGCACCCCGTTTTCTATTTTCAGCATTGTAAAGGGCATCGCCGCCAAATCTACTACCGGTGGGTTGCTGATAGGCTGCCTGATAGGCCGTTGGAGGTGTGAAAATTTTTACATCGGCATTCAAAACCGCTCTGTTGGAGGCGATTTCACGTAGCGGGCGAATATCATCCAATACCCATGCAGCGCGCCCAAAAGTGCCGATGACCAGATCATGCTCTCTCGGATGGATGACCAAATCTTTGGTCGAAACGGTTGGATAGCCTTCGGTCCATTTTTGCCAGTTTGCCCCGGCATTGAATGAAATATAGAGTCCGTCATCGGTTCCTAAAAACAAGAGGTTTGCGTTTTCAGGGTCTTCAACAATGGACAAGGTGTAACTCTGCACATCATTGCCGTCTACAATGCGTTCCCAGGTTTTACCATAGTTTTTGGTGCGGTAGGCATAGGGAGTGTAGTTGAATCTGCGATAATCATTGGCGATCAAGAGGGCTTCCCCTTTATTTTTGTTGGATGCTTTGATTTGGGGAATCCAACTTCCAGCAGGTAGACCTTTGATGTTTTTGCTCACATCAATCCATGTTGCGCCGCCGTTCTGTGTGTAATGAACCCTTCCGTCGTCAGAACCTGTCCATAACATATCTTTTTCCACAGGAGAGGGTTCAATGACCAGAATAGTGGTATGGTTCTCGGCTCCGGTGGCATCCATGGAGAGTCCTCCACTCTCACTTTGCTTTTGTTTTTCAGGGTCATTGGTGGTCAAATCTGGGGAAATCACTTTCCAGGTAAGACCCTTATCGGTGCTTTTGTGCACAAATTGACTTCCAAAATAAACGGTATTATCTTCAAAAGGATCTTGCCCGATGGCCGCATTCCAATTAAACCTCAGTTTGGTGTCTGCATCAGGTGGAGTGGGGCGCACCATATAATTATTGCCTGTCACATGATCGTAGCGTTGCACGTAACCTTGCTGGCTCATGGTATAACCATATCTTGAATCATTAACATCGGGCACAACGTCAAAACCATCGCCAAAACTGATTTCTTGCCAGTAGCTATTGCGAATACCTTGGGCCCGCCAAACATAGGCCGGACCTCTCCAAGAGCCATTATCTTGCATACCCCCATAAACGTTATAAGGAAACTCATTATCAGTGGCAATATGGTAGAATTGTGCCACGGGAATATTGCCGATAAAACGCCAAGTTTTGCCCCCGTCTTTGGTAATGTTCATACCGCCGTCATTACCATCCATCATGAATTGTCCGTTTTTAGGATGTATCCACCAAGCATGGTGATCGGGGTGTACTCCATTGTCAACACCATAAGCAGGCATCAGTTGTTTAAAATTTTTACCACCATCTTCTGAGACATTGACATAAGTGAAAATCGAGAATACCCGATTTTCATTTTGTGGGTCAACATATATCTCCGAATAATAGAATGGGCGGTTACCGATATCATTTTTATCATTGATTTTTTTCCATTTGAAGCCGCCATCTTCAGATTTGTAAAGGGCATTCTTTTTGGCTTCCACCAACGCATAGACAATATTTGGTTTTCCGGGAGCTATCGCGACACCTATTCTTCCTAAATCACCTTTGGGCAATCCGTCTTCAGCTGATATCTTCTTCCATGTCTTCCCTCCGTCATGGGTCATGTGCAGTCCGCTACCTTTTCCGCCAGATTTGAAAAACCATGGATCGCGCTTGTGTTCCCACATGGCGACAATCAATTTGTTAGGGTTGGTGGGATCCATGACCATGTCGGCCACACCTGTTTTATTGTTGACAAAAAGAATTTTGTTCCACGTTTTACCACCATCAGTAGTTTTAAAAACCCCACGTTCTTCATGTTCGCCCCAAGGCGAACCAATTGCGCCCACATAAATGGTATTGGGGTCAGTGGGATCAATTTTGATACGGTGTATGTGCCTCGTTTTTTCGAGACCCATGGCTTTCCAATTCTTTCCGCCATCGAGCGAGCGATATACACCAAAACCGCCATTCAGACTATTTCTCGGATTTCCTTCACCTGTACCCAACCAAATAACCGATGGGTTTGATTGTTGAATCGCCACTGCACCAATTGATGCCGTAAGTTCTTTGTCAAAAATGGGCTCCCATTTAATGCCTCCTGAGGTCGATTTCCAGAGTCCGCCAGAGGCTGTGCCTACATACATGATATCAGGATTGGTATGCACCGCATCAATTGCCGTGACACGGCCACTCATACCCCCAGGGCCAATATTTCTGGGTTTTAGGTCTTGCATCAATTTCATATCAATGTTCTGCGCCGAAACTGTGGCAATGATGAAAAAGAAAATAGTTACTTTGAATAGATACTTCATTCTTGAGTTGGTATTAGTTGTTAATTTTATTGATGACCTAAATGGCAACCGCAGCCGGGCCTTGTAAAGCTTTGCGCCTCTTCATGCCATTCGAATGCTTCGCTATATTTATTATTTTCCCACCAGAAATTGGTCCGTTCGGCCTCGGTGTTGCCGATTTTGTTCATGGTGTGGGTGTCAAAGAGTCTGCCATTTACCATGGCATAGGTCACTGTTTCTGTATTTCGTATGTTGGTCAGCGAATTCTCTTCCAGCACGATCAAATCAGCCAATTTTCCCTCTTTCAAAGAACCGATTTCATTACCGGCACCAATATACGTGGCACCATTGATCGTGGCGGCTTCCAAGGCTTCCATTTTGGTCATGCCCCCTTGTTGCAGCATCCATAGTTCCCAATGGGTACCTAAACCTTGCAATTGTACATGGGCACCCAGATTCACTTTGACTCCTTCATCAGTGGTAAATTGATGGCTTTTGTAATTGAAATCAGCTCCGGGGGCGGCGACATCGCATTTGTCTTTCTCTTTTTTTTCTCGGGATTGCAAGGTAAAAACACCGAACAATACGCTAAGTGCAAGTAGTTTTTTGGTCATTCTTGAGTCGTGTTGGATTGCGGTACTAAATATAGGGAAAACTTTCAGTTGAATTCGAAAAGAGGTGTGTTTGTACTTTGGTTTTCAACTACCCTAATTAGTCTTCATTCTACCAATGTATTTGACCGTATGGTTTTTGTCATTTTTTATGGCCATGGTAGGTTTGCCAGCTACACCAAAATTTACGGTAAAGAAGTATTTAGTCCCTTGTATTTGCCCTTCAAATTTTACCTCTGAGGTATTTGGCGCTTGGGCAATGTAATAGGTATACCTTTTGAGTGCTATTTGATCCTTCAGGGTTTTGATATCCGTTTGAGTTTCAACCCATAATATTTCATTAACCCGAATCATTTGGTCTTCTATATCAATATAACCGCCTCCTGCCATACCTGATGAGATAAAGGGCATGGTTATTTCTTGCGTGCCGAATGAAAAACTAGTATCACGCACCGCCTGTGAGAGCAGTTCATAATGTTTTAATTTGCGCTCTTCCCTTGTTAGTCTTTTTTTCTTTTGACCATGCGCAAGTTGCAGGCTGCAGAACATGGCAATTAAAACCATTAAAATTCTTGTTGTCAGTCTATTTTCCATATTGTGAAATTTACAAATTATTCTTTCTGCTTGAAAATGAATGAATAAAACGTAGGGTCACTTTTTTATTAAAATACCAAACAATTCATTGTCCACTCTAGGGGGAATGGAGTTGTAACACCGCTCAAAAGTTTTTGTTTCAAAAAATGGGCTTAAATAACTTATATACAGGTTTTTATTCCCGCCAAAAGGACGTTTTTCCAAATCGCCTGTCAACGGTATGTCAAACCAAACCCCAACCAATTTACCCTTGGGTTTTAAAAGGTTGGCCATTTGTTTCGCATAGCGGTTTCGGTTTTCATTGTTGGGCACGAAAGAACAGAAAA
This sequence comes from uncultured Maribacter sp., assembly GCA_964432915.1. Taxonomy (GTDB): domain Bacteria; phylum Bacteroidota; class Bacteroidia; order Flavobacteriales; family Flavobacteriaceae; genus Maribacter_C. The sequence continues at coordinate 91,329 of CAYSPL010000003.1, read as the reverse complement.
AGGTCTGTTCAATGATGAGGTCATATTGTGTCTTATGCTGAAAGAAATCTTCAACCAACAATTGTGTTTTCGGAAAATCAGGACATCTCTTTTCAAATTGTTTTAGGGGGAATTCTGAAATATCCATCACAAACACATTTTGAAAACCTTTTTGCCAAAGGTATTCCGCTTCGTACGCATTTCCGGCACCGGGAATCAGAATCGAAATTGATTTATCTTCCAACTGGTCAATATATTCTTTCAATGGCGTTGAGGGGTAGCCAATATCCCAACCCGTGTTTTTTTCAAGGTATCTTTTTGTCCAATATTTTTTTTGATACTCGCTATGCACTTTGTAAAGTTACGAATGCTTCTGAATTTACTAATGACACTGTTTCATCTCTTCTTATTATCTTTCACACTATGAAACATAAAGCACCTTGGTATTATTTGCTGCTTTTAATTTTGGCAGGAGAGGCCGTTTTTATTCTACCATTTGTGTTGCCCCGAATTTTTAGACCCACTGTTTTGGAGGTTTTTTCGTTGGATAATGTGGCCTTGGGTTTGTGCTTTTCGGTATACGGAATTGTCGCAATACCATCGTATTTACTAGGTGGCCCATTAGCTGATAAATTTCCGCCTAGAAAGTTGATGGCGATTGCCTTATGGATGACAGCCTTGGGTGGTTTGGTTTATGCCAATTTTCCCAGTTTCAATACCCTTCAGATTTTATATGGGTATTGGGGGTTTACTACCATTTTCCTTTTTTGGGCACCCATGATAAAAGCTACACGCGTTTGGGGCGGAACAGCCTCACAGGGCAGGGCATTCGGACTTTTGGATGGCGGTCGAGGACTGACAGGTTTTCTCTTCGGACTTTTGGGTGTATTTATTTTTTCCTTTTTCATATCGGAAAATGTGGAAACTGCCTCATTGATTGAACGTCAAGAAGCCTTCAAATATGTGATTTATTGCTCCGCTGTAATCATTGGCATCATCGGGGTTGTGACCTGGTTCTTTATGAAAACCGGTGGCGATGAAAAGGAGATATTGATGGAAAAGATTTCGAGCAAGCAAATTCTATCGGTTTTGAAATTACCAGCCGTACAGTTGCTCATGATTATTATTTTGTGTGCCTATGTGGGCTATAAGATAACCGACATCGTATCGCAGTACGCGGCCGAGGTCATGCTTTATGATGAAATCGAAGCAGCCAAAGTGGGCACCTTTTTACAGTTTTTAAGACCTACAACCGGCATTTTATTGGGTCTGTTGGTTGACCGATTCAGAATCAGCGGTGTGTTGGTTTTAAGTTTTATGGCTTGTATAGTGGGCGGAATTATATTTGCCTCGGGTATCATAGCGCCTTCAACTACGGCCCTGTTTTTTATATCGGTCGTGATTATCGCTGCGGGGGTTTATTCTGCCAGAGCGCTTTATTTTGCGGTAATGCAGGAAGGGCGTATTCCTTTGGTGTTGACGGGAACCGCTGTGGGGTTGATTTCTTTGGTAGGGTACACCCCTGATATTTTTGCAGGTCCGGCCTATGGTTATTTATTGGATGCCCATAAAGGTCAAGAACTGGGCCACCAAAATGTCTTTTGGATGCTGACCTCATTTTCAACCATTGGAGGAATCGCCGCCCTCATCTATTATCGTGTATATGGAAAAGGAGAAAGGAATTAGAAACCAGCATGGAGCAATAAGTAGCTTAGTTATCGTCGAATTAGTTCAAAAAAATAATTTTACTGATAACTGATAACTGTTTACTGATTACTACCCACTACCCACTGCCCTCTGCCCTCTGCCCAATGCCCATCAACTTTTGACCACCGCCCTCTGACCACTTACCACTGAAATCTATCCCCATCCGCCACGGGCTTTGATATTCGCTTCGCATAGGCCTACAATTTCCTTGATTCTCTTTTGACGGGTTGCTTCCCTTTTGGCTTGGTTCAACCAATACAGGTAACTTTTTCGCTGTCCGCGTGTAAAATTTTGATAATTTTCAAAGGCGATTTTATTCTGGGCGAACGCCTTTTTCAAGTCTGGTGGAACAATTCCTTTTTCAACAGCGTCCAATGCTGTCCAAGAACCATTTTCTTTTGCGATTTTTATGGCTTTAAGTCCACTTCTATGTATCAATTTGAGTTTCTTGAGATTTTTGATGTGATCTTTATTGACCTTGCTCCATACACTTTTGGGTTTTCTAGGGCAGAAATATTGGCGTCTTTTTCCGGGACCTATATTTTTGACCGTACTGTCAATCCATCCGTAACACAAAGCAACTTTGACGGCTTCCTCCCATCGCATACTCTCGTTTTCATGTGAGACCGAATAAAAGATGAGATAAACCCCCTCATTTTGATCATGATTTTCATGCAGCCAATCGCGCCATTGATTGTCATTTTTAAAGTAATATTCAGGTATATCTTTCAAGGCACCACTATTTGGTTGCGTATTGTTTAAAAATAGTGTTTTTTAATAGAAAGCGATTTCTTACTTTAGGAGTTCAACTAATCTTAAACAGTGGATTTCCACCCTTAACTGAACCATAATCAGCATAGGCAGTGAAAGACCGTAATTGAAGTATTTATGAAAAAATCAATAGTAGTTTTTGGTATCGTTCTAGGTATTTTACTGGGCAGTTGCAGCAAAAAGCGTGAAGGAGCCCCAAAGGTATTGGTATTTTCCAAGACTATGGGTTTTAAACACGCATCCATTCCTGCCGGTATCGCTGCGATACAAAAACTCGGAATTGAAAACGGATTCGAAGTTGATACCACCAAGAATGCTGAATTGTTCAATGAGGAAAATTTAGGGCAGTATGGTGCCATTATCTTTTTGAGCACTACCATGAATGTGCTTGACCATCATCAAGAGGCGGCTTTCGAACGCTATATTCAAGCCGGTGGTGGTTTTGTTGGTATTCATGCGGCTTCTGACACTGAATATGACTGGGGGTGGTATACTAAATTGGTCGGTGCGCAGTTTTTGAACCATCCTAATGGTACACCTGAGGCCGATTTCATAATTAAGGACAACAGCTTTATCGCTACCAAACATTTTACTGATTCGGTTTGGCGGCGCACAGATGAATTGTACAATTACAAAAAAATAAATCAGGATGTCAACGTATTGATGACCCTTGATGAATCATCCTATGAAGGAGGTGCAAACGGAGATTTTCATCCCATTGCCTGGTATCATGAATATGATGGCGGAAGATCTTTTTACACAGGTGGTGGACATACCGACGAAAGTTATGTTGAAGAACCTTTTTTGAAACATATCTTAGGGGGAATTCAATACGCCATAGGCGAAAATTTGAAATTGGATTACAGCAAAGCCACCTCCCAGTTGCCTCCTGATACCGATCGTTTTTCCAAAGTTTCCTTGTCAGAAGGAAAGTTCTTCGAACCAACCGAAATGACGGTATTGCCCAATAACGATGTGCTGATAGGGCAACGGCGTGGCGAGATATTACGCTATAATTCAGAAACCCAAGAAGTAAGTGAGGTGGCCAAGTTTGATGTATATGCCCAAACCTTGAAAACCCCAGGGGTCAATGCGGAGGAAGGTTTAATGGGACTTCAAAAAGACCCAAACTATGAAACCAATAATTGGATCTATGTGTTCTATGCTCCCACAGGAGATGAGGAGGTCAATCGATTGTCACGTTTCAAATATGTAGACGGTAACTTTGATATGGCCTCAGAACAAAAGATTCTTGATGTTCATTCACAGCGCGAAATCTGTTGTCACACCGGTGGTTCGATCACTTTTGGTGGCGACGGACTATTATACTTATCCACAGGAGATAACTCAACCCCTTTCAACGAAAAAGGGGCAAAATACGCGAATGATGGTTATGCACCCTTGAATGATCTGCCTGGTAAACAACAATATGACGCCAGACGTTCTTCAGCAAATACCAATGACCTACGAGGCAAGATTTTGCGAATTCGTGTGAATGAAGACGGTAGTTATGACATTCCAGAAGGAAATCTTTTTCCTGTGGGTATCGACAAAACAAGACCTGAAATCTATACCATGGGGCATCGAAATCCGTATCGAATTTCGGTGGACTCCAAAAGAGGTTATGTCTATTGGGGTGATGTTGGTCCTGATGCCAGTGCAGATAAATTGAGTCGCGGCCCCAGAGGTTATGATGAAATGAACCAAGCTCGCGGCCCTGGAAACTTTGGCTGGCCTTTGTTCATTGGCGATAACAAACCCTATCTGGACTATGATTACGCAACCGGGGAAAGCGGTGCGACATTTGACCCCAACAAACCTATCAACGATTCAAAAAACAACACGGGTTTGCGCGAATTACCTCCGGCACAACCGGCATACGTCTTTTATCCGTATGGAGAAACTTCAGAGTTTCCGCAAGTGGGCTCTGGGGCGCGCAATGCCATGGCCGGACCCACATACTATTCCGATCAATACGAAAACGGTGGTGGACTGCCGGGTTACTATGACGGAAAAGTCATTATTTATGATTGGATGCGAGGGTGGATGATGGCAGTTACCTTGTTCGAAGATGGCAGTGTGAACAAGATGGAGCCTTTCGCTTCAGACATAAAAGTCAATAATCTTATTGATATGGAAATGGGTTCGGATGGCCGCATGTATTTGCTGGAATACGGCAGCGCATGGTTTTCTGCCAATGATGATTCAGGATTGTCGTATATCGAATTCAACGGTGGAAATCGCCCGCCGCTAATTGACAATCTCATTGTTGACAAAACCTCAGGAAAATTGCCCTTGTCCATAACCGCAACGGTTGACGCTAGGGATCGAGAAGATAATGCAATGACCTATATATGGGATTTGGGCAATGGAGAAACGCATGAAACCAAAGAACCCTCTATTTCGCACACTTATGAAAATGCGGGAGAATACAAGGTAAGTGTTGAGGTCAAAGATGATGGTGGCAAGTCAATAAAAAGTGAGTCTGTAGCAGTGGTCTCGGGTAATGCCCGACCAGAAGTGGATATCAAGATCATAGGTGGTAATTCATCGTTCTTTGTGCCAGGGCAACCCGTCAATTACGAAGTATCAGTCAATGATGAGGAATCAACCGACATAGACCTTTCAAATGTTTATGTTTCCGTTGATTATTTAGAGGGAATGGATGAAGTGGCCATGTCGCTGGGCCACCAGCAAGTGTCAGGGGCCACGACCGGAAGGGCCTTGACAGAAAGTATGGATTGCAAAACCTGCCATAAGGAAATTGAGAGATCCATCGGTCCGAATTATACTGAAATTGCCGAGAAATATAAAGACGATCCCAATGCCATGGGTTATTTACAAAACAAAATCAAAGCAGGTGGTTCTGGTGTTTGGGGCGAGGTCATGATGGCGGCACATCCGAATATAACCTCCTCTGAAACGCGTCAAATTGCGACCTATATTCTGTCATTGGCAGGTAACGGAAATATGAAATCCTCCTTACCGCCAAAAGGTGCTGTCATTGCTGAACCAACAGCACCGGGCAACCAGATGGTACTGACCGCAAGCTATACTGATAATGGCGCAAAGGGTACCATTCCGTTGACAGGCTCTAAGTCCATAGCACTGGCCAGCAATACAGTCGGGTTTTCAGCAAACACAAAAACCAAAGATATGATGGCGGTTACTTTTGGCGGACAAGATTTATTGGTCTTGGCCGGACCTCAAGGCTGGTTTGAATTGGATGCCATCGATCTGACCGGAGTAGGTGCCATTGTCTTGACCGTTGGCTGGCAAGAGGCTCCCAAGGTTGCTTACAATTTCAATGCTCGCTTGAATGGACCTGATGGTGAAGTAATCGGTAAGGGAACATTAGCCGTACCGCCGGCCGGTGCCCCGGGTGGGGCCGTGGTTATTCCTTTGAGTGTCAAACCCAATGGCAAAAACAAAATAGTCATAACCGGTGCGGTTGAAGAAGGAAAAGCCCCTTCTCTGGTGGCTGTTGTTAACGCGACTTTCAATTAGATTTTTTAAAACCCAGTTTAAAGCATCCGAATAATTCGGATGCTTTTTTTATATTCGACCGTAATGATAACCAATACTACTAGGCGTTTTTGGTACGCGGTTTTGACATCGCTGGCGTTTTTAGTGCGAAATCGTTCCATGCGCAAATGGTTTTGGGTGCCTTTTCTAGTGCTATTAGTTGGTTTTTTATTACCGCAACATATGATTATCCCTGTAAAGGGAGCAACCACTAAAAGTTGGGATGATGATTCTTTTTGGGCCTATCCGTGGGGTACTTCAATAACCCATAAAGGCATCGATATTTTTGCGGATAAGGGAACCGATATTGTGGCATCAACTGGCGGTATTGTGATTTATACCCATGAAGGAGGAAAAGGGGGGAAGTCTGTCATGGTGCTTGGCCCAAAATGGCGATTTCATTATTACGCCCATTTAAATGAAATAAAAGCATTTACGTTTCAACCATTGAAAAGAGGAACCGTTATTGGTACGGTGGGCAATTCAGGAAATGCCATAAATACCCCACCGCACTTACATTACGCAATCACATCGCCATTTCCGTATCCGCATTTATATGATGATGTTTCGGTTCAGGGGTGGAAACGCATGTTTCATTTAGATCCTGATATTTGGTTGCGGTAGATTTGGCTAACGTCAAAAATCAGAGTACTCCGCCGCGAAGAGAAGATTTGAAACCGCATTTTTTTCGCGAAGTTTGTCCGCTGGGCCTTGAGCAGTGTTGTCTTCTATTTTGGTGGGCCCGCCATTTCTCAATTGCCGTTTCAATTTTCTTTTTTGTTGGCGTTTTAGCTTGCGCCATTCTTTTCTTGAAGTATAGTTGGTGGTCAGTGTTTTTGGGGTCTGCCTTACCTTGTTGTAAGAGGTCATGTACATAAGATTGGCATGGTCATAATCAGAAAGAACTTCGCCATAAAAAATCTCATCAAATTTTGCGCCCTCTAATTGTTCCTTTATTTGTTCTGAAGGGAAAAGATCTTCCCTTTTTTTGAGAAGATCCTCTGCCGTTGCTTCGTAACTAATGAGTTCGTAAACGCGATCTTCTTTACTACTCTTCAATTCAATGTTGGTGTTCAGGGGCAAATCCAAATCAGCCTTTATCAAAACAGCTTCAAGTTTCTGGTACGGTGTCTTCGTGTTTGAAGGATTCAAATAATCAAAGTTCTTGAACAAATTCTGCTTTTCCTTTACATAAGTATTGTTCAAAACGATAAACTCTTTAAGGGAGTTGAACGGAATAAGCACATAGGTGCAATTTGAAGTAGCTGAATTTTCTTCCCGTGGTTTGAAAACACCAACATAGTCGATACCTGATTTCTTCAATTTTGGTATCACAGCGTTTTTCAAATAGTCATCCATGTTAACCATTTGAGCGCTGGTCTCGAAGGAATAAATTTTTAGTTGATAATGTTCTGGTGTTTGGGCTTGGGTTTTTGTTGCCAGAATGAATGTGGCGAACATTACATAAAAATGCAATTTCATGGGGTTGGAGGTTTTGCTCCGAAAGTAACGATTTTTTCAAAACAAATACTGTTTTCAACTCCTTTATATTGACCATAATTCGGAATGCGCTGATAACCAGACTTTTCGTAGAGGGAAATTGCTTCAGGTTGTCTTTTTCCAGTTTCCAATACGCATTTCATGTAACCTAATTCCAACGCCCATTTTTCCAATTCCCACAAAAGAGTTGTAGCAATGCCCTTACCTCGATTATTGGGCAGCACATACATTCGCTTGACTTCCATTGCATCGGCGTCAAATTCCTTAATAGCCCCACAACCCACAGCCTCATTTTGAGCATAGGCGACCAGTGCATATTTAAGGGTGTCAATTCTGTTGAATTGATGGTAAAAAGCATGGTCATCGCCGTCACGGTCACTTAGATCTGCATCAAGCTTTGAAACAAGTTTGATAAAATCTTCATGTGAGGCACTTGTTCTTATTACGTGTAGCATTTCATGAAATTATACCATTATTGAAGCTCCAGTCGCGCTTGTATATTCACTATCAAAATAGAAGTCAATTCGGCCCAGGTTGATGCCGTAGCATCCTACTTGATTGACAAGAACATCTTTGTCCTTTTTATTTTTGACTATCCTCGGTTTATCCAAAAAAGTATGGGTGTGGCCGCCAATGATCAAATCAGTGTATGCTGTTTTAGCGGCCAATGAAACATCATCGGGTTTGTCTTCATTTTGGTATTCGTAACCCAAGTGCGATAGGCAAATTACCAAATCACATTGCTCATGTACCTTGAGATTTTTTTCAGCATCTTGCGCTAGGGCATAAGGATCCATGTAGCGGGTTTCTTTACACAGCTTTTTACTGACCAGACCATCTAAGGCAATACCGATGCCATAAACACCTATTTTCAAACCGTCAACATGAAATATTTTGTGAGGTTTGGTTTGCCCATTCATGATCGTGTTCTTAAAATCATAGTTGGCACTCAGCAAATCAAAATTGGCATGAGGCAATTGCGCATAAAGGCCATCAATGCCATTGTCAAAATCATGGTTGCCAATGGTCGCGGCATCATAGTTCATCTTGCTCATTAATTTGATTTCAAGTTCACCCCCGTAAAAGTTAAAATAAGGGGTGCCTTGAAAGAAATCGCCAGCATCGAACAAAAGCGTGTTCGGGTTTTCTTGACGAATGGCATGTACCAAGGCCGCTCGACGCGAAAATCCACCAAGGTTGGCATACCGCGAATGGTTTTTTGGAAAAACATCAATGTGACTATGTACATCATTGGTATGCAAAATGGTCAGGTGCTTTTTGCGATTGACCGCACATGACGATAGTACGCCTAGAGAGTTCAAGGCCACCACCGCAGCGGTATTTTTGATGAATTTTCTTCTGTCCATTTTAATTCAGTTTTATGAAACGGTCGTCAACTTGGGCCCTGAGGGTATCTGTCTTTTTGAAATAATCGATCATCGCATTGCGAATTAAATAATCTGTATCGGTAATTGACAAGGCATCTTTGAAAAAGACCATGTCATCGCCTCCAGAGACCAAATAATCTGAGGTTGCCACGTAATACTTCCTTTTTTTATCGAGGGGTCTGCCTTGTATTTTCAATGTTTTGAGAGAATCGTCTTTATCAATGATGATCTGCATACCGGCAATAGGGTGGGCTCTATTTGATTTGATCAGAAAATTGGCCAGGTTGAGCACTGATGCTCCACTCAATTCAACCACAGCAATGTTATTTTCAAAAGGCATGACTTGGTATGCCGTGCGGGCTGACACGTTTCCTTTGGAGATGATAGCGCGTATACCACCATGATTGACCAGAACAAAATCGATGTCCTTACCCGTGCGTTTTTTGAAAACGGTATTTCCCTCTGATAAGATGATATCGGCCATCAAATTACCTGCCGAGGTATTGTACGCTCCGTCTTCTTTTGTCAAAACTTTTGGCGCATAGGCCAGGGTGCTGTCCAAAACTTGATTGATTCGATCGCGATAAGGATTTACAAAAGAATCAATCGAATCAACTTGGAGCAGCGTACTATCAATTGCAATTTGTTTTCCTTCGATTCGAGATAGCTTTTGAGGCTTTTGTTTACAGGACGTCAAAAATAAAATTGTTACAAATACAACAAAATGTTTTAAATTTAAAATCATAATCCTTTTTAACTTGCCACAATTATATGAATGGATATTCTTTATTTTTGCCTAAAGGCAAAAATAGATGTTCAAGCGCATAAAAGATAAATTTAAACAAAAATCAGGGGCGAAGTTTTTGAAAGAGGAATTAAAAAATCCTTTGGCCTCTATCGCTAGAACGAAAGGTATCGTGAAGCTGGGTTGTTTGGTTAATTTGGATCAGTTTGAGAACACGAATCTATTTCATGAATTTATTGAAGAGTTCGCACTGAGGCCCAACGCGGTCAAAGTAATTGGATATAAAAACTTTTATGATAAAAATTCGCCCTATGCCACTCCGGTTTTTTCTGATAAGGATCTAGGGTGGGGCGGTAACATTGAAAATAGTTATGTTTTGGAGTTTCTCAGTAGAGAGTATGATTTGTTGGTCAACTATTATACTGATGAGAATCTGCTGCTGAAGCTCATGAGTGTTAAAACAAAGGCAAGAGTACGTGTGGGTTTCAAAGAAGTTGATCAGCGTTTGAATGATTTGATAATCGATAACCCAATCGCTGATTTCAAGACTTTTAAAAAGGAACTGAAAAAGTACCTGCTTGTCTTAAATGAAATAGAAAAATGAAAAAATTTGTTGGTACAGGAGTTGCTTTGGTTACCCCTTTCAAAAGCGACTTTTCAATTGACACCGAGGCTTTGGAGCGCATTGTCAATTTTTGTGTTGAGGGCGGGGTTGACTATTTGGTGGTATTGGGTACTACGGGTGAATCCGTAACCTTGAACAAAGCCGAAAAACAGTTGGTCATGCGTACGGTGGTGTCCGCAAACGCCGGTCGCTTGCCTTTGGTTTTGGGTATTGGAGGAAACAGCACCCATCGAGTGGTACACGAGGTTCAGGCTTTTCAATCAGATGATTTTGATGCCATACTTTCCGTATCACCCTATTACAATAAACCCACCCAAGAGGGAATTTACCAACACTTCAAAGCCATATCAGAAGTAGCCACAAAACCAATAATCCTTTACAATGTACCTAGCAGAACGGGCAGTAATATGCTTCCTCAGACTACAAAGCGTTTGGCCAATGATTTTGACAATATCGTGGGGCTGAAGGAAGCGGTTGGTACTATGGAACAAGTCAAAGAGCTGATTGCCATTTGCCCTGATGACTTTCATATTATTTCTGGAGATGATATAACGGCGATGGAGACAACCGTCGCAGGCGGTTCAGGTGTTATTTCTGTTTTGGGACAGGGACTTCCCGTGGAATTCTCAAAAATGATAACCGCGGCCTTGAACAAAGATTTGGAAACCGCCCAAAACCTCCACGGAAAGATGGAAGCGGGTATGGACTTGATTTTTGAGGAAGGCAATCCGGCGGGAATCAAAAGTATTTTTGAGTCCATGGGGCTGTCCAATGCAGTGGTCCGTTTGCCTTTGGTGGAAGCCACTCCGTCATTGAAATCAAAAATCAGTGCCTTCATGAAGCCCTTCCAAAAAGTGGTGGTTTGATTCAAAAGAGGCAACGTTAAATCTTAGCTAAAAACTTGCCGTAAGCTTTGAACGACCCTACATTTACCAGCCGTAGGTTAATTTTTTATATCCGTAGTTTATCCGTAATTTTGCAAAATGTTTTTTAATATGGGTCGCGTTACTGTTTTTTTATTGCTCATTACCTTGTTTTCATCATGTAATGAATACCAGAAGGTGTTGAAAAGTACAGAGACCAAAGAAAAATATGATTTGGCCCAGAAATATTATGATGCCAAAGATTACAAGCGTGCCCTGCGTCTTTTCGAACAAATCGCTCCAAAATACATCGGTAAGCCCCAAGGTGAAAGAGTCACTTTCTTTTTATCGGATTGTTATTACCATAGAAAAGATTTCAATATGGCGGGGTATCAGTTTGAACGTTTCATAAAGTCATACCCAAAAAGCAATAAGTTGCAAGAGGCTGCTTTTCTAGAGGCAAAAAGTTATTTTGAGCTTTCACCCAAACATTCATTGGATCAAACCGATACGGATAAGGCACTGGCAAAATTGCAAAGTTTTATCAATACTTATCCTGATTCGGAATATTTTGACACAGCTAATGATATGGCTCGAATTTTGACGACTAAAAAAGAGCGAAAGGCGTATGAAATTGCCAAGCAGTTCAATACATTAGGAGAGTTCAATTATGATTTGTTGAAATCAGCAGTCGCATCACTTGATAACTTTGTTTCTGAAAACCCAGGTTCGAAATATCGTGAAGAAGCAATTTACCTTAAGGTCGAGGCAACCACCAACATGGCTGAAAACAGTTATAAAGCCCTTCAGAAGGAGCGTTATTTAACGGCAAAGGAGGCGTATGATGCTTTTGTGAAAAGATATCCTGAAAGTGAGTTTATGAACAAGGCGAATGGGCTATTGAAAAAAATAAATAAAGGATTGAAGAATTATTCCATCGAAGAAAACAATGCAACAAAATAAATATTTGATTATGAATGACTTTAAGAACTCAAATGCGGCCGTCACTACCAAGACAATCAACAAAAATGAGTTTGACGCACCGACTGAGAATATCTATGAAGCAATATCAATAGCGGCGAAAAGAGCAGTTCAGATTAATGCGGAAATCAAGAAAGAACTTCTTGAAAAATTGGAGGAATTTGCCACCTACAGTGATAGTTTAGAGGAAGTTTTCGAAAACAAAGAACAGATTGAGGTTTCCAAATTCTACGAAAAATTGCCGAAACCGCACGCATTGGCCGTTGAAGAATGGCTCAATGAAAAAATATACTACAGAAATACTGAGAAAGAAGCATAATCATGCTGAGCGGTAAAAATATTCTCTTAGGTATTACCGGAGGTATTGCTGCTTACAAAACAACCTTTCTTGTACGTTTATTGATTAAAGCTGGCGCCCATGTTAAAGTCATTTTAACTGATAGTGCCAGTTCTTTTGTTTCTCCGCTGACCCTCGCGACCTTATCCAAAAACCCCGTAAGTTCCTCATTCGTGAAAGAGGAGAAGGAAACCATTGATTGGAACAATCATGTGGAACTTGGGCTTTGGGCCGATTTAATGATAGTGGCCCCCGCAACCGCCAATACACTTTCGAAAATGGCGAATGGCACCTGCGACAATTTATTGTTGGCCACTTACCTGTCAGCAAAATGTCCCGTTTTTTTCGCACCGGCCATGGATTTGGACATGTACAAACATCCCACGACCAAAACATCTTTTAAGAAACTGCAATCCTATGGCAATCAAATGATTCCTGCTGGATCGGGAGAACTTGCCAGTGGACTCCATGGAGAGGGGAGAATGTCCGAACCCGAGGATATTGTCCATTTTATTTCTGAATATCTATCAAAAGACCTTCCCTTAAGCGGAAAAAAGGTTTTGATCACCGCGGGCCCTACGTATGAAGCGATTGACCCTGTTCGTTTTGTAGGCAACCATTCTTCGGGTTTGATGGGTTTTGAACTGGCAAATGCCGCGGCCGCATTGGGTGCCCATGTGGTCTTGGTTTCTGGTCCGTCTCATTTGAACACGGATCATCAAAACATCCGTCTTGAACGTGTGGTCTCGGCCGATGAAATGTACGCTGCTGCCCATGCCCATTATGATGATATGGATATCGCCATTTGCGCTGCGGCCGTGGCTGATTATAGGCCAAAGAACGTGGCCGATCAGAAAATCAAGAAATCTTCAGATGATTTATCGATTGATTTGGTGAAGAACAAAGACATCCTCTTATCCCTCGGGAAAAATAAAAAGAAGCAGTTTCTGGTTGGTTTTGCACTAGAGACCCAAAATGAGCTGGAAAACGCCAAAGGTAAGCTCAAAAAAAAGAATTTAGATGCCATTGTGTTGAATTCAATGAACGATAAAGGAGCGGGTTTTGGCAAAGCGACCAATAAAATAACATTCATAGACAAGAATTCCGCTATAAAATCGTTTGAGTTAAAGACGAAGGCCGCGGTGGCTGTTGATATCTTGAATGAAATTATCGAAAGACTTGATGCGTAGTATATTTTTCACGTTCGTTTTGACCTTATTTACCTTTGCTTTGCAAGGGCAAGAGTTGAATTGTGTGGTAACCGTGAATTCAGATCAGTTGCCCCAAGGCGATTTGCCCATTTTTAAAACCCTCGAACGCTCTTTGAATGATTTCGTCAACAAAAATGTTTGGAGCAATCGAAAGTACAAAGAGAATGAACGTGTCAATGCGCAATTTTTCATTACCCTAACGAAATATGAATCAAATCGGTTTGAGGGTAATATTCAAATTCAATCCTCAAGGACGGTTTTCAACACTTCTTATGAAACTTCCGTTTTCAATTATAAAGACAATGCTTTGAATTTTGAATACATTGAATTTCAACCCTTGATTTTCAATGAGAATGTCTTTGAATCGAATTTGGTGGCTGTTATCGCTTATTACGTCAATGTCATTTTAGGATTGGATGCCGATACCTTTTCTTTGGAAGGCGGTACAGATAATTTCAAAGTGGCGCAAGGTATTGTTACCCAAGGTCAGAGTTCGAATTATAGGGGATGGAACTCTTCACAAGACAGAAGTAGATTTGAACTGATAGATGATCTATTGTCAAATACGTATAGAGAGTATCGTGTGGCCATGTACAATTACCACAGAAAGGGTCTTGATATTCTTGGCGACAACAACAGTACCGGAAAACAGGTCATTGCCGGCACCATGAAATTGTTTGAAACCATGCAAAAACGCAGACCAAATGCGTTCTTGATCCAAACTTTTTTTGATGCCAAATCTGATGAAATACAGAGTATCTTCAGTGATGGCCCAAAGGTTGATATAGTGAAGTTGAAAGAGACTTTGAATCGGGTGGCGCCATACTATTCCAGCACGTGGAACAAGATCAAATATTGATCTCATTTTTAATTCCATTTAATATATCTTTACGGCAATTCTAGAACGTATAGTATTGCTTACCCATCTTTCCATAAAGAATTATGCGCTTATCGATCATTTGAACGTAAAGTTCAATAGTGGTTTTACCATAATCACTGGCGAAACCGGTGCAGGTAAGTCCATTTTACTTGGCGGACTTTCTCTGGTACTTGGCAAACGGGCTGATTTGGGCTCACTCAAAGACAAAGATTTGAAATGTGTCATAGAGGCTGAATTCAGAATTGGTAACTATCGTTTGAAACCCTTTTTCAAAACCCACGATCTTGATTATGATGAGGCGACCATCATAAGAAGAGAGATTCTGCCAAGCGGAAAATCAAGGGCATTCATCAATGATACTCCCATTACTTTGGATATTCTCACAAAGCTGGGCAATCAACTTATCGATGTGCACTCGCAGCATCAAACATTGCAACTGGCGAGCACCGATTTTCAGATGCGGGTTATTGATGCCTTGGCTGAAAACAAAGAATTATTGGGTAATTATTCAAGAGATTTGTTCATGTATAGGCAGACCACAAAAGAACTTGCCGACTTGATTCAATTTCAGCAAAATGCAAATAAAGAACACGATTACAATAGTTTTTTGTTGAAAGAGTTGGAAGCGACGACTTTAACCAGAGGGCTGCAAGAAGAGTTAGAGGCCCAATATGAACAATTGAGCAACATTGAAAGCATTATGGAACAACTTTCAAAAGGAAACCAATTGTTGAATGATGACCAAATGGGCGTGATGAACATGCTTTCAGAACTACGACAATTAACGAGTAGCTTGGCCGGTTTTGGAAAAACTTATGAAGGATTGAATCAGCGTGTGCAATCGGTTTTTTTGGAAATGGACGATATCTCAAATGAGTTGCAGAATTTGTCTGAGAACTCAGATGCGAATCCGCAACAATTGGCAGCGGTCAGTGAGAGGTTACAGGTGTTGTTTGATTTGCAGAAAAAACATGGCGTTCTGAATATTGAAGAATTGATTTCCGTTCGTGATGCTCTGGCCCAAAAAGTCAGTATAAGCGAGAATATTGAAGCCGATATCACAGCCAAAGAAGAGGCCTTGAACAAAATAAAAGGACAACTTGATAAAACCTCGAACTCGCTTCGTGAGAGGAGGCGCATTGTGTTACCGAAATTGAAGGCCAATTTGGAAAAGAATCTGGCCACTCTTGGCATGCCCAATTCCAGTTTTAAATTGGAAATAAACGCGGCCAATGATTTCAAGGGCAATGGAAAAGATGATTTGACCTTCCTGTTTTCCGCCAATCGGGGCACTGAATATGGCGATTTGAAAAAAGTGGCTTCGGGCGGAGAACTCAGTAGGATAATGCTGACCATAAAAGCCATTTTGGCGAAATTCGAGCATTTGCCCACCATGATGTTTGATGAGATCGATACCGGTGTTTCAGGCGAAATTTCAAATAGAATGGGCGATATCATGCATTACATGAGCAAACATATGCAGGTCTTCTCCATAACCCATCTTCCGCAAGTGGCATCAAAGGGCGATCAGCACTTTAAGGTTTTCAAAACCGATGATGGGGTCATGACCCGAACCCAAATGAAACTGTTGAATGATGAGGAAAGGGTAGTGGAACTCGCTGAAATGTTAGGTGGCAAAGACGTGACTGATTCTGCCTTGGCCCATGCCAAACAATTACTGAATTGATTTTCGGTCTGCTGCCAACAATTTTGATCAAAAAGAATTTCCTGATGTTTTGCGTTGGGGTTTCCAATGAAATGCCATTCCCACGAATGTGGAAATCTAAATAATGGAATTTCGTTATTGGATCTTTAGGTCAAAATGAAACCAGCGAAATATCCCTTTGGCTCTGCCTCGAGGATAGTCGGTTTCAAGTAATTCTTTAGTATCTTTGACACTTCATAATTTTTAATCAACCTCGAACATGTCATACAACTTACTTAAAGGAAAAAAAGGAATCATTTTCGGTGCTTTGGATGAAAATTCAATCGCCTGGAAAACTGCGGAAAGAGTTCATGAAGAAGGTGGAACATTCGTCTTGACCAATGCACCCGTTTCCATAAGAATGGGACAAATAAATGAGTTGGCTGAAAAGACAGGTTCAGAAGTGATCGCCGCAGATGCCACGAGTCAGGAAGATTTGGAGAATTTGATAGCGAAATCCCTTGAAATTTTAGGTGGCAAACTTGATTTTGTGTTGCACTCCATAGGCATGTCCATCAATGTTCGAAAGGGCAGACATTACACTGATGAGAATTATTCGTTCACCACAAAAGGATGGGACATCTCAGCACTTTCTTTTCATCGCGTCTTACAAAGCCTTTACAAGGCCAATGCCATGAGTGATTGGGGAAGTATTGTCGCTTTGACCTACATGGCTGCGCAACGGGCTTTTCCTGATTACAATGATATGGCAGATAACAAAGCATATTTAGAGTCGGTTGCACGTAGTTTTGGTTATTTCTTCGGGAAAGAAAAGAAGGTACGGGTAAACACAATTTCGCAGTCTCCCACAGCAACAACGGCTGGTTCAGGCGTGAAAGGTTTTGATGGGTTTATAAACTACGCTGAAAAAATGTCTCCTTTAGGAAATGCCACGGCAGATGATTGTGCAGATTATACCGTGTCTTTGTTTTCTGACTTGACCAGAAAAGTGACCATGCAGAATCTTTTTCATGATGGCGGATTTTCGAATACCGGCGTTAGCCAAGAAGTTATCGAGCTTTTTTCAGAATAGACCCGCAAAGCGTTCGGCGTTTTACTTTTTAGGTGTAATTTTAAATAAATGAACCTATCCTTTTCTTTCATAATACCGGTGTACAATAGGCCAGAAGAAATACGTGAGCTTCTGCAAAGTCTGAAAGAACAGGAATTTTCAAAGACTTTTGAGGTGGTCATTGTTGAAGACGGATCCACAGAATCCTCTTCTGATGTGGTTGATGATTTTCAAGGCGACTTGAAGATTTCCTACTACTCAAAACCAAATTCCGGTCCTGGGGATTCTCGAAATTACGGAATGAAAAGGGCCAAGGGCAACTATTTCATTGTTCTCGATTCTGATTGTATTCTTCCCCCTCAATATCTGAATAATGCACATCAATCACTTTCAGATAAATATATCGATTGCTGGGGTGGTCCTGATGCCGCCCATAAATCATTCAGCTTGGTTCAAAAGGCCATAAATTATGCGATGACCTCTGTTTTGACCACTGGCGGTATACGCGGTAATAAAAAGATGGTCAATAAATTTCAACCCAGAAGTTTTAACATGGGTATTTCGAAAAAAGCCTTTGAGGCGAGCGGTGGCTTTGGTCAAATACACCCAGGCGAAGATCCAGATTTAAGCATACGTCTGTGGAAAAAAGGTTTTGAGACCCGATTGATACCTGAGGCGTTTGTATATCATAAGCGTCGGATCAACTGGTCTAAATTTTACACTCAGGTAAAGAAATTCGGTACGGTGCGGCCCATACTCAATAAATGGCACCCTGAAACGTCTAAGGTCACTTACTGGTTTCCGACCTTGTTTTGCCTGGGAATTTTAGCTGCTCTTTTGTTGTGGCTTTTGGGTATTTATCTGCCAATACTTTTATATACAGGTTATTTTGGGCTGATTTTTGTAGATTCCCTCTTGAAAAACAAAAGTCTTTCGATTGCAGTATTGTCCATTGTTGCCGTAATCATACAATTTATTGGTTACGGCTGGGGATTTCTGAAATCAACACTGTTTTTGAACTTCTCGAATAAAAAAGAAAAAGAGTTATTTCCTGAGCTGTTCTTTTAAGATTGTGCTTCGTTTGGAGATGAAATTTTAAACCATGAAAATAATAGGACTTACCGGTGGAATAGGAAGCGGCAAGAGCACTGTTGCCGAATTTTTCAGTGCCCTTGATGTACCGGTGTACAATTCGGACGAGGAGGCAAAGGCTCTTATGGTCAATTCCAAAAAATTGAAAAAGTCGATTATTGCGCTTCTAGGCAAGAAAGCGTACAAGGGTAAAATCTTGAACAAAACCTATATCGCAGACAAGATTTTCAAAGATGGGGCATTGCTACAAAAGATGAATGATTTGGTCCATCCGGCGGTTCGAAAGCATTTCTTGAAATGGGCCAAGAAACAAGATGCCCCTTATGTGATTCAAGAAACCGCATTGATTTTTGAAAACTCGGTAGCAGAATTTTATGACGGTACAATTTTGGTCACGGCTCCTGAAAATATCAGAGTGGACAGGGTTATGAAAAGAGATGATTGTACAAAAAAAGAAGTGATGGATCGCTTGAAAAAACAGCTTCCTGATGCTGAAAAAATTCCTTTTGCAGACCACGTGATTGAAAACTTGGAATTGGAAAAAACACGACAAAAAGTAATCGACTTGCATCAAGCTCTCCTTGATAATAGCTAAGGATGCCGCATTTTTTTAACATTTTTGTTAAGGTTTGGTTAAACATATATTTGACTACAATTGTAATCTTTAATTTTACCCAAGAATGAATAAGCGATTGTTTGCTCTTTTGGTAATACTGACGAGCCTTTCTCTTATCGGAATAATCTTTGTACAAGGCTATTGGTTCAAACAATCTGTTGAGGATAAAGAAGAACAATTTTCAACCGTTGTGGTTGATGTGTTGAACAAAGTAACCGAGAAGATTGAAGCACGAGAACGAAAAGACTATTCAGACCGTTACCTGATCAATAGAGATAGTCTCGGAAAGTTGGAGGGCGGTAACATAACCAGTCTCTTTTTCGTGGATCGCGATTTGACGGCTGATGAGATTAGATTATATGGGCATGGCATTTTAAAGGAACAATACAGCTTTGACCCTTCGTTCTTTGGCAACAGTGCTGTGAATGACAGCACTATCATAACCAATATAACCAGCGCAAGAACCACGACGGTATTTAAAGAGGACTTTGGTTTGGATGGCTCTGAATATCGATTGACACCTACGCAGGTCATACAGAAAGTAGGCGGTCTTTCGTCTATTGAGAAAGCCCAGTTTGAGGATACCTTCAGAGAACTCGCTGAAAAAGAACCCATACATTCTAGGGTGTCAACGCAAGAAATTGAGCTTCGACTGAATCAAGAATTGGAGAATAGGGGTATTGATATTGATTTTGAATATGGCATTTACAGTGATGATCTACCAACCAAAGTGAAATCAAAGAAATTTAGATTTTCAGAGGAGATGCCCTTCAAAGCACCCATATTCAAAGACAGTGAGGGAAATTCCAAATTTTCTTTGTTGATGTCCTTTCCCAAGAAAAACCGCTTTTTGATGCGCTCTCTATTGGGTATGGGGCTACTGTCTATTTTATTCACTTTGGTCATTGTGGCTTCCTATGCTGGTGCGATATACCAACTGATCAAACAGAAACAGATTTCAGAAATCAAGTCTGATTTCATAAATAATATGACTCATGAGTTCAAAACCCCTATAGCAACCATCAACTTGGCTATTGAGGCCATTAAGAATCCGAGGACACTTGAAGATCAAGAAAAGGTTCGGCGGTACCTTAATATGATCAAAGATGAAAA
The DNA here is from genome assembly GCA_964432915.1 of uncultured Maribacter sp. GTDB lineage: Bacteria > Bacteroidota > Bacteroidia > Flavobacteriales > Flavobacteriaceae > Maribacter_C. Next base: position 71,279 of record CAYSPL010000003.1, on the reverse strand, counting down.
TAAAAGAATGCATGCCCAAGTTGAAAATGTATTGCGAATTTCAAAGTTGGAAAAGAACCAACTCGATATAAGTAAGGAAAGGGTTGACGTAAACGACATAATTCAAGACGCAATAGCCCATGTTGAATTGATTGTTGAAGATCGAGGCGGCTACATAAAAACCCATTTAGATGCTGAAGGCACTGATGTTTTGGCGAATGAGATGCACTTAACGAATGTCATTGTGAATATTCTTGACAATGCCGTTAAGTATTCAACTGAACCGCCAAAAATCGATGTTTTGACAGAATTGATAAAAAATCAACTGGTAATAAAAATACAGGATCAGGGAGCTGGAATGAGTAAGGCTGTACTGAAGAAGGTTTTTGAGAAATTTTACCGTGAACACACGGGAAATATTCACAATGTAAAGGGCCATGGACTTGGTCTGGCCTACGTAAAAAAAATAATAGATGATCACCAAGGTGAGGTTTATGCAGAAAGTGAAAAAGGAAAAGGAAGCACTTTTTACATAAAACTGCCTATAATTTAAACGGAATTATGGAGACAATGAACAAGAAAATACTTTTGGTGGAGGATGATCCAAACTTTGGTATTGTACTGAAGGACTATTTAGCCATGAATGATTTCGATGTTACTTTGGCCAAAAATGGCATGGAGGGTTTCGAAAAGTTCAAAAGAGACAATTATGATATTTGCATATTGGATGTGATGATGCCGTACAAAGACGGTTTTACGCTGGCCAAAGAGATTCGTGAGAAAAATGAAAATGTTCCCATAGTTTTTCTGACAGCCAAAACCATGAAAGAAGATGTTCTGAAAGGATATAAAGCTGGGGCTGACGACTATCTGAACAAGCCTTTTGACTCAGAGGTTTTATTGATGAAGTTGAAGGCCATTTTACAACGTAAGGCCTCAAATACGCTTGCTAATAGTCGAAAATTTGAGTTTCAAATCGGTAATTTCCACCTCAATTCAAAACTTCGTTTCTTGAAGTTCAAAGATGAGGACGCCATCAAACTTTCGCCAAAAGAAAATGAACTGCTTCGTATGTTGGCGCTTCATGAAAATGATTTAATGCCTAGAGAATTGGCCTTGACTAAAATTTGGCGCGATGATAACTATTTCACTTCGAGAAGTATGGATGTTTATATCGCGAAGCTCAGAAAGTATCTCAAAGTAGATGATACTGTAGAGATTTTGAATATACATGGTGAAGGCTTTAGGTTGGTTACCAAAGCAGATTAAAGACCTATAATTTATTGATTGCCAAGTGTTTTGATTTTGAAATGCCTGGCAATTTTTTTTACAATAATATCCGGTGCTTGTGTAATTGATACCTCGAAAGCCTGTTCAGGGGCTTCTAAAGTGTCAAACTGCGAATCAAGTAGGGCGGAAGGCATGAAGTGTCCCTCGCGATTTTCCACTCGTTTTAAAATCTCATCTTTTGAGCCTTTCAAATAAATGAATTCCAAAGTAGGAATGCCCAGTTTCAATTGATCTCGATACATTTTTTTGAGCGCTGAGCAGGCAATGATTGCTCCCTTATCTAAATGTTTTTTGGCCAACTCGTTTAAACGTGCCAACCAGCCTTTTCGATCCTCATCATTCAAAGGATTTCCTTTGGACATCTTTTCTATGTTGGCTGGGCTGTGAAAATCATCTCCATCAAAAAAGGGCACCTTTAGTTCTTGTGCCAATAATTTACCGATGGTGGTTTTACCGCAACCTGACACGCCCATGACTATGAAAACCTTAGGTCTGTTCATATTGACTTAATTTTTGAGGTGTTTTGTTAGTTCATTGAATATATCTTCCCTTTTTTCATCATGTGAGACCCATAAGACATCTGAACTTTTTTTGAACCATGTTAATTGGCGTTTGGCGAATCTTCGGGTGTTTTTCTTGATTTCCGCTATGGCCTCATCTAAAGAACAGTGGCCGTCAAAATGGTCAAAAAGTTCTTTATAACCAACAGTTTGAAGCGCATTTAATTTTCTATGGGGTCGCAACGCTTGAGCTTCCTCAATGAGTCCCGCTGCAATCATTGCATCAACCCTTTTATTGATTCGTTCATAAATAAGCTCGCGATCGGCTGTGATTCCGATTGAGGTTATTTTAAAAGGCCTTGAGGTATTTTCTTTTTTTAGAAAACTGGAGTAGGGCTGACCCGAACCAATGCAGACTTCCAAAGCACGAATAAGCCGATGGGGGTTATCCAAATCCACCCTTGCGTGGTATGTAGGATCATGCTTTAGCAGCTTGTCTTGTAAAAAGGTTTTGCCGTTTTCACTGAATTCTTTATTTAATTCAATACGAATTTTGGGGTCAATGTCGGGGAATTCATCCAAACCCTTGGTAACCGCATCAACATACAACCCGCTGCCACCAACCATGACAACAGTATCTTTTTTTAGAAAAAGTTCATCAAGTAGCGCGAGGGCTTCACTTTCGAAATCGCCTACGGAGTATGGTTCGAAAATGCTTTTGTGCTGAATGAAATGATGTGGGGCACTTTGAAGTTCTTCTTTGGATGGAACTGCGGTACCAATGTGCATTTCTTTATAAAACTGCCTTGAATCAGCCGAGATTATTTCCGTATCATAATGCTTGGCCAAATCTATGGCCAGTTTGGTTTTTCCAATCGCTGTGGGTCCGATAACGGATAAAAGCCTTTTTTTCATTAGAGGGTGCTTCCACAGTTATAGCAATGTGTCGCATTATCTCGATGCCCTTCTGCAGAGCAGGTTGGGCATGACTGGGTATTTAAATGAACAATAGTATCTTCTTTAACGCTTCCTTGACCTTCTTTTGTAAACTCCACCGTTACAATTCCGGTGGGTACGGCAATGATCCCGTAACCCAAAATCATGATAATTGTCGCAATGAACTGCCCTATATCTGTTTGCGGAGCAATATCTCCGTAGCCTACTGTGGTCAGGGTCACAATGGTCCAATAGATACTTCTCGGTATACTAGTGAATCCAGCTTCGTCACTTTCGATAAGGTACATGATCGTTCCCATAATAACAGATAAAATCAAAACCACATAAATGAAAACGGCTATTTTGGCCCTACTGGCTTTGAGGGCCCTACTCAGTTGAGAGGCCTCTCCTAAGAACTTTACCAGTTTCAAGATTCTAAATATGCGCAGCATACGAAAAACGCGAACAGCCAAAAGAACCTGTGAGCCTGCTAGAATATAGGAAAGATATAGCGGTATGGTCGATATAAAGTCAATGATTCCATAAAAACTGAAAATATACTTGAAAGGCTTCTTGATGGAAACGATTCTAGCAATATATTCAATGGTGAAAAAGATGGTTACCACCCATTCTAAAAAGAATAACTCATTATGATATTTTTGGTCAATTTCTTTCACACTCTCAAGCATGACCAACACCACACTCATCAAAATCAGTAGAATCAATGTGAGATCAAACCATTTACCCATGGGGGTATCGGCTTCATAAATAATTTCATGAAGTTTACTTTTCCAGTTTTTATGTGGTTTTTGACTATTCAATCCGTACCAGGTTCCAGTGATATTATTTTGTGAACTCTATTTTTTCTAAGGTAAGTTTCAATGAGGTGTTTGGTATTTGCATCGCCTTTCATGGGTGTTATAATCGATTCTAAGATATGAATATTATTGATTTGATGGTTCAAGTCGTAAAACCCAAGTCCCTTGAATTCCCCATTTTTCAAAAGTATTGCCGTATATTCTCCAACTTCACGTCCTTTTTCAACAAGTAACATATTTTTTCCCGTTATGGAGTACTTTTCAAAAATCTGTGCGATTTTCTCATTGTGAAGGTTGTTGTTTTCTATTCTTGTAGCAGTCAATTGAAAATGACTATTTATTTTGGAGAGAAAACTTTTAGCTCCCTCTCGATTGCTGAAGGTGGTCAAGACAGCTTCATTCACATCATTTACAGGACTTATTTCAAGAACTTTAACACCTTTTTCATTCAGCTTTTGATGAATGCAGTGCGTGAAGAGACGTTTTTTTGGACGTTGATTGAAACGAGGTTTGTTGCGTTTCAATTCTTCATATTCTTTGAGGATGGCAACCAATTCACTTCCCGTTTTTTCAAAACTTACCTTTTTAATTCCCTTTTGTAGTTTTCGCGCTTTATCTCCCCCTGATGTAAAATGTTGATTGACCCTTTTTTTGATATTCTTGCTTTTGCCAATATAGATTATGTCTCCATCCTTATTGTGCAGGTAATAAACACCGGTCTCGGTGGGAAGGCTTTCAACTATGGCCAATTGTCTTGAAGATAGCTCGCCTAAAGTTTCAGCTCTTACAACCTCTTTTAAGATGGACTTGTCCGAATCTTTCGCCAATAATAATTTGAAGAGTTTCAGGGTGGCTAAGGCGTCTCCGTTTGCCCGGTGTCGGTCACTTACGGCGATACCCAATGAACGTACCAGTTTGCCCAAACTATACGATTCAGCCTCAGGTAATAATTTCTCTGACAGCTCAACAGTGCAAAGGGTTTTCCGTTCAAAATTGAAGCCTAAACGGCGAAATTCAGTGCGCAATATTCGATAATCAAATTGGGCATTATGGGCAATGAGAACGGTATCTTGGGTAATTTCGACCACGCGTTTGGCAACTTCGTGAAACTTGGGTGCGGTTTTGAGCATTTTATTATTGATGCCCGTCAATTTGATTACAAAAGGCTGAATTTCTTTTTCCGGATTAACCAATGAGATAAAAGTATCAACTACCTGATGCCCGTCAAATTTATGGATCGCGATTTCAGTGATGCCCTCTTCATTGAATTTTCCACCCGTGGTCTCAATATCTAAAACTGCGTACATGTAAACTTTGGAATGTTGGCGTACCGCCCTTCATTAATAATTTCTTGACCCAAAGATACTACTTCCTATGCGTACCATGTTACTACCTTCTTCGATGGCCATTTGGTAATCGCCACTCATGCCCATGGAGCGAATAGTGGCCAGTGGTATTTTTTCCTTCAGTTCTTTGAAAGTTTCATTAAGACTTTTGAATTCACGACAAATCTGTGCTTTGTCATCGGTGAAAGTTGCCATGCCCATCAAACCAACAACGTTTGTATTTTCGAGTGCTTTGAAGTCTTCAGAATCAATTATTTGGTTAAGCTCGGCAGGGTTTAGTCCGAATTTGGTGTCTTCTTCCGCAATATGTATTTGCAGCAAGCAATTAATGATTCGGTCATGTTTCTTGGCCTGTTTATTGATTTCCTTTAGAAGTCTTAAACTGTCCACCCCGTGAATCAGTGACACATATTCAGCCATGTATTTGACCTTGTTTCGTTGCACGTGCCCAATCATGTGCCATTCGATATCTTTGGGCAACAATGCCCATTTATGGGTCATTTCTTGAATTTTATTCTCCCCAAAAACACGTTGCCCGGCATCATAGGCCACCTGAATGTCTTCAATGGGTTTGGTCTTTGATACCGCCACCAAAGTAACATTTTGTGGCAGCTTCTCTTTTACTGATTTGAGATTTTGGGCAATGGACATTTTCACATCGCTTTTTTACAGTTCATAAATTGCCAAACCACTTCTTAGCTTAGGTTCAATATAGGTGCTTTTTGGGGGCATTACGAGTCCGGCATCTGCGATTGATTTTATTTCATTCATGGTCGTGGGCACCAAACCAAAACCTACGGTATACTTTCCTTTATCAATCAGGTCTTTCATTTTCACAATATTGTGCTTACCGTAGCCATAGCCTATTCGCTTATCTTTTCGTAAATCTTGAATTCCTAGAATAGGTTGCAGAATGGTTTTAAAAAGAATCTGTGTATCCAATTCGCTAAGGGCATCTGTAAATTTATAAACCTTCTTTCTGAGATAAAGCGAATAGAAATCACCATCCAAATACATACTGAAATGATGCTTCTTGGTTGGTTTGTACAGCATGTTTCCTTTATTTTCTATTCGGAAATACAAGTCAAGCTGTATCAAAAATTCTTCCTTGGTAAGGCCATTGAGATCCTTTACCATGCGATTGAATTCATAAATCTGAATTTCATTGTCAGGTATAAGGTAGCTCATAAAGTAATTGTAAGGCTCATTACCCACCTGGTTCTCATTTTCCTGCTCACGTATTTGCGCCAAAAGATTTGATGATGCCGAACGATGGTGGCCATCTGCGATATACAGATTATCCAGTGACTCAAATTCAGCCACCAAGGCATCTAGGGTAGGCTGCTCGGCAATGACCCAAAGTTTGTGTGTGATCCTATCAGCGGTCGTGAAAAAATACTCAGGATCTTTTTCCTTTTCTTTTTTGATCAATTCGGCAATGGAATCTTTGTTCTCATAAGTCATCAATACCGGTTCTGCATTGAATTTTACGGTGTTCAAATAATTGGCAAAAAGTTCTTCACGACGCTGCAATGTATTCTCATGCCTCTTTATGATGTTGTTTCTATAGTCGGCAACACTTGTTGCGCAAAAAAGGCCCGAGCAATTGACATTTTTACTTTCCACTTGATATATGTAAAACGAATCTTTGGCATCCTTCAATAGAATATTTTCCTCTAAAAATTCCAAATAGCGGCTGTGTACCAATTGAAAACGCTGTTGGCCCTTGACGGTTTTCGAATATTTGTATCCAGGATTCAGAATATGTAAAAAAGAAAACGGATTGAAAGAAAGCTCGGCATTCAATTGCCTGCGCGAATATGATTGATAGGAATTTGAAACCAAATTGGCGACTTTATCCTTCGTGGGTCTTATTGCTTTGAAAGGTTTTATGGTTGCCATGGGTATCTTGTAAACTTATTTAGAAACATGATATTATCTGTAACGCAACTTTCAACGCTTGCGTACCTTGTTCTAAGGTCACTATTGGTGTTTTGTCATTCAAAATGGCATCTGCAAAGGTTTCCAATTCATCTTTGATGGCATTATTGGTCTGTATTTCAGGGTTTTCAAAGTAGATTTGTTTTTTTACCCCTTCCGCATTTTGTAAAATCATATCGAAATCCCCGGGTATTTCGGGTGCGTCTTGCATTTTGACCACTTCCACTTTTTTCTCTAAAAAATCAACGGCGATATAAGCATCTTTTTGAAAGAAGCGGGTTTTTCGCATGTTCTTCAATGAAATTCTGCTGGCGGTAAGGTTGGCAACGCAACTATTTTCAAACTCTATTCGAGCATTTGCAATATCTGGGGAAGTACTAATCACCGCAACCCCGCTTGCATTGATTTTTTTGACATTTGAATTGACCACACTCAAAATGGCGTCTATATCATGAATCATTAAATCAAGCACAACGGGTACGTCTGTACCTCTTGGATTGAACTCCGCCAATCGATGCGTTTCAATGAACATAGGATTTTCAATCGTATCTTTCACAGCAATGAACGCCGGATTAAAGCGTTCAACATGGCCCACTTGACCCTTGACTTCATGTATTTTTTCCAGCGCGAGTAATTCCTCAGCCTCTTGCAAAGTATTGGTTATGGGCTTTTCAATGAAGACATGCTTTCCTTTTTCCATGGCCCTTTTGGCGCAATCAAAATGGGAAAGGGTAGGGGTTACAATGTCAATGACATCCACCGAATCAATGAGCTCGTTGATATTGTCAAAATAAGCTATACCAAATTCGTCAGATACTCTTTTACCATTGATGGTATCAGGATCGAAAAACCCGATCAGGTCAAATTTTTCTGATTCATTGAGCAGTCTCAGATGGATTTTTCCCAAATGACCCGCACCCAAAACACCAACTTTGAGCATAAAACAAATTTTGAGCAAAAATACGTAAATGGCCAAAGAAACCGCTTCATGATTAGCAGATACTTCGCTAACTTTGAATTTGATATACCAAACTTTTGAAAGATACCCTCAAGCATGTTGGAATGCGCAATAAGTTGGCAGATGCGCTCATGGGCAAAGGTATCACTGATAAAAAAGTGATAACCGCCATTCGTACAATACCGCGGCATTTGTTCATGGATAGTGGTTTTGAGGGCCATGCCTATCAAGATAAGGCTTTTCCCATTGGTGCGGATCAAACTATTTCACAGCCCTATACCGTTGCTTTTCAAACGGAACTTCTGAAGGTGGAACCAGATCAAAAAATATTGGAAATAGGAACTGGAAGCGGCTATCAAACTGCTGTTCTTTTGAATTTAAGGGCCAAAGTTTATACCATTGAAAGACAACATGAGCTCTTTAAAAAGACGAGTTTGTTTTTCAAAAAAATGGGATACCGCCCCAAGAAAACCATTTTTGGAGATGGTTATAAAGGCATACCCGACGAGGCGCCTTTTGATGGTATCATTGTGACAGCAGGCGCGCCCGAAGTGCCAAAAGCATTGCTATCACAGCTTAAAATTGGCGGTAGATTGGTAATACCTGTTGGTGTTGATGCCCAAATAATGACGCTCATGGTGCGTAAATCTTCCACCCAATTTGATAAGAAAGAAATGGGCGCTTTCAGATTTGTGCCTTTGTTGGAAAACAAAAACTAATTATTGAAGCTTTTCTTTATTCGTGCGAGATCGCGTTTGTTGTCTCGATCTTTTATGGACTCTCGCTTATCGTGAAGTTTTTTACCTCTTGCCAGCGAGATATTCAGTTTTGCCAAACCCCGATCGGTCAAGAACAGATTAAGGGGAATGATGGTAAGTCCTGTAGTCGAAACTTCTTTGTGCAATTTCTTGAGTTCTTTCTTGTTCAAAAGTAATTTTCGTTCGGCTTTTGGTTTGTGATTGTAATGTGATCCATGCGAATATTCATCTATGTTCATGTTGATGATAAAGAGTTCTCCGGCATCATTGAATTCACAAAAACTTTCAGATATGGAGGCTTTACCAAGACGAATCGACTTGATTTCTGTTCCCGCTAAAACAATTCCAGCAGTATATTTATCAAGCAATTCATACTCAAAACGGGCCTTCTTGTTTTTAATATTGATGTTCTTTTGAACCATACCGCAAAAATAGGCACATTATGGGTTACCACATAATGAATCTGATCAACCCTTTACTTTTTGAAAGGATTAGTGCACTTTTGCTACAAACAAGTCATATGAACAAATGGTATTCTTTTCTTTTGATTGTGATTTTCATTTCTTGCAAAGCGGAAAAACCAAAAACGCTTACGGCGCAGGAGATTGTTGACAAGAGCATCGCCGTTTCTGGGGGTAAGCTATTTGAACAAAGTACCATAGGTTTTGATTTTAGAAAGCTGCATTATATCTCTGAAATGATTGACGGTAAGGAGGTGTTGACGCGGATTACCAAAACCGATACCGCGCTTATAAAGGACGTCAGAACCCATAGTGGTTTGACCCGATATGTTGATGGTTCAAAGGTTGTCTTGGCTGATACCACGGCCCATAAATATGCAAACTCAGTGAATTCGGTTCACTATTTTTCAAAATTACCGTATGGGTTGAATGATGCAGCCGTACAAAAGGAACGAATAGGAGAAATCAATATCAAGGGCCATGATTATTATAAAATCAAAGTCACTTTTAATGAGGAAGGTGGGGGCGATGATTTTGATGACACCTATATCTATTGGATCAACCAAAAAACGTTCAAACCTGATTTTTTGGGCTATAGTTTTCATGTGGATGGTGGTGGCACCCGTTTTCGAGTGGCTTATAATGAAAGATATGTCAATGAGATTCGGTTTGTTGATTACGAAAACTGGAAACCAAAAAACGAAAGGTCGAGTATTTACGAGGCAGATAGCCTCTATTTAAATGACGGTTTAAAACTCCTTTCTAAAATTGAGATGGAAAATATTTCGGTCAATCGGGACAATTACAATTGAAATGAATGCGCTGCGCCGTGGCCACGTCATTGACAATTTGAACAATGAAAAGGCTTCCGTTATCATCATCATCCATAGCTTCATATTTTTCTTCTCCTATCATTTTATTCACGAAATCTGGGGTGGTGTTGCTATGCCCAACCACCAAAACGTTTTTATTTAAATTTTCGTTTTTGAACTCATTGATATCGATGACTCTTGGATCGTAATATTGCACATCAAGGTCCATGTCAACTGAGGTAGGTGCCGCCGTCATAGCCGTTCGTTGATAGTCGGTACTGTAGATGGCATCGAGTTCGGCATCCCTTAAAATTTTGTTCCAGTGCATCGCTCTGCCCAAACCACTTTGGCTCAATTCAGGGTCTGAATTTTCTGGGTCTGATCGGTCTTTTTCTGCATGACGAATAAAGTAAAAAGTTGAAATTGCAGTTGCTACGGGGTCTTCAATTTTCTCTTTCTTGTCATCTTTGCAGCTTAAAATACTAATGGCTAATAATAGGACAAGTACTTTTTTTGGTGATATCATAAGATTAGTCGTTGTAATTGGCACGAATTATCCACTAATTCTAACTAAAATTATTAAGAAATAGTGTGTTAAACTGATTGTTTTTTGTTTTTTTTGCATATGTTTAAAAGTATCGCCCTAATTACTTTTTTTCTACTATGTTTTGTTGTTGGTGCTCAGCAAGAGGCTTCTCTGCCGGCAGATTTCAGGCAACATAGCTTAACACAATACAATTCAAGTTTATTCAACCCGACATTTACATTAGACCGTCACAGTCCGCAATCATTTTCAATTTGGACCCGATGGCAATGGCAGGCGATTGATGCTGACCCAACCAGTCTTTTTGCCAATTATTCAAGATTTATTAATTCGAAGTCAGGTTTCGGACTCGGTTTTTTTCAGCATAATACCGGTGTTTTCTTCAATACCGGAGGGGTTGTCAACTATGCTTATGAGTTGAAGTTCAATTCAGAAATGAAACTAGCCCTTGGTTTGAACCTCTTTGGGTTCAGCCAAAAACTTGCCAATAACCAAGCAATACCAGATCCGAGTATCTTGCCCATTCCAAACTTGCTCAATGATTTCATTCTTCAAGCTGCGCCAGGATTGAATTTCTCTCTTAAAAATTTCTCTTTGGCCCTTGGCTCTGAAAATATTTTTGACTACAACTTTGGTGATAAGGTGGCAAATACCGCGAAAGAAGATAAGATTTATATGGGTATGGCCTCTTATGATTTTCCAGTAATGGCCTCTGATTCAACAGCCTATATTAGACCTTCAGTATATTACAGAAGGGTTCCGCAAGAAGACAATCAAATAGGATTCAATGCGCTGTTGAGCACCCGAAAATTTTGGGCACAATCCGGTTATAATTCTTTTTACGGAGTCTCTGCCGGTGCTGGGGGCACTTTTTTCAATCGACTTTCATTGGGCGCGCTGGTCGAGTTTGAAGTCACATCAGATTCAGGTACTGACCCTTCTTTTGAAATAGTTGCTTCATACTACCTAGGTAAACCACAAAACAGAAGACCAATTAAGAGCAATTCTTTTAGGGATTTGGAACAAGCGATGATTTTGACCGAGGCGGAAAGAGCTGCTAAAATCGATGAAGAAATAGCCAAAGCGCAACAATCCACTGAAAATCAGACGGAAAGTGTGGAAACCTCGGTAATTCCTGAGGAAGAAACAAAAGATATGGAAGTTTCAGATGGCAGCGGTAAGAGAGCATCAAGAAAACTTGCCGCCCAGCAAAAGGCGGAAGCAAAGGCGAGAAGAAAAGACTCTATTTCCGCGGCAAAACGAGAACAGTTGGCTATGGTTAAAGCTGAAAAGGAAGAAAAAGAAAGAAATGCCAGAATAGCTACCCAAGAGCAGAAGATGGCCCGGGCAGTAGAATTGGAGCGGCTTGAAAAAGCGCGAATGGATGAAGCGAACAAACTCAAAAAGGCAGCAACTGAAGCTGCTCGAATCAAGGAGCGCGACTCATTGTTAGCCGTTCAACAGGCTCAAAAATTGGAAGAGGAGCGCAGCGCGGAACAATTACAAGCGCAAACAGAAGCCGAAGAACCAAAAGCATCCAATGAAATAGTTCAGGTACAATCTGGCGAAAAATATCTTGAGGTGGTCTCAGAAGGTGATTTAGAGCCCGGCTTTTATTTGATTGCCAATGTTTTTGGCACTAAAAAATACTTTAATGCTTTCATGGCCGATTTGAGAAATAAAGGTTTGAATCCTGGGTCTTTCTTGAGAAAGAAAAACAACTATAACCATGTTTATCTAAAACGCTTCAATACCATGAGTGAAGCAAGACAGGCTCGTGATAGCAAATTCTTCGGACAGTATTCCGACCCAACTTGGATATTCAGGGTGGTAGGAAAATAGAAGTGTTACTTTTTCAATTCTCTCTCAACCAACTGTTCTAGATAAACCACGGTGTTCACGAGATATTTATGATCTTTGGTCATGGTTGACATCGCCACGGCCCCTTGAATCATGGTAAACAATTGTTTCGCAAATTGTAACGGAGTAACAGGTAATCTAAATTCTGCGTTATTGACCCCTGACTCTAATACCAAAGCAATTTTACCTTCTACGGTTTTAATGGTTTCAGCAACTGCGGCACTCAGAAGTTTATTGTTATGTTGGGCGTCAACACCTACGTTCAGCACAGGACAACCTCCCATCGGGTTTGTAAAGCTTCCGTAGTATTTGTAAAATTTGGTAAGATTAAAAATTTTATCCAATGAATTTCCCTTAATACCCAAAACCTCATCCAATTTAGCCAATAGCAGTCTGCTGTTACGCTGAAATGCCGATAAAGCCAATGCTTCTTTATTTTCAAAATTTCCGTAGAGCGCACCTTTGGTCAGGCCAGTTGCCTCAGTAAGATCGCTCATACTAGTGCCGATATAACCATGTTTATTGAAAACGGGTGCTACAGTTTGAATTATAAATGCGGTGGTTCTTTCAGCTTTTGAGGACATAAAACGTAATCTATTTAGTGCGAATATAGAAAAATTATATACTGTCTGGTATATAATAACAAAAAAGATGTCTTCATTGCTTGTTGAAATGAAGACATCCTTATTTGATAAAAATAAGTAGCTATTTGACTAACTCATTTTGATTTCTAAACACCAATTTATCATCAAAAGAATCAATGAGCACAATGCTGTCCGCTTTGATTTTTCCGCCCAGAATTTCCTTTGACAATTCATTGAGCACTTGTTTTTGTATGGTGCGCTTAATTGGTCTGGCACCGTATTGAGGATCATATCCTTTTTTGGCCAGAAAAGCGATGGCTTCCTCTGTTGCATCAATGGTAATATGTTGTTCCAGTAGCGTTTTCTTCAACTGATTCAATTGAAGGCCCACAATTTTAGTAATATCTTCCATAGTCAAAGGCGTGAACATAATGGTATCATCGATTCGGTTTAAAAACTCAGGTCTGATGACGCGTTTCAATAAATTTAAAACTCCGGTTTTAGCCAATTCGGTTGCTTGTTCAATCGTGTTTTCATCATTGAATTTCTCTTGAATTATTTCACCACCCAAGTTACTGGTCATGATGATGATGGTGTTTTTAAAATTGGCTACGCGACCTTTATTATCGGTCAATCGACCTTCATCCAAAACCTGTAACAAGACATTGAACGCATCGGGGTGTGCCTTTTCTATTTCATCCAACAAGACTACGGAGTAGGGGCGTCTTCTTACCGCTTCAGTCAATTGACCGCCTTCGTCATAGCCCACATAGCCCGGGGGTGCACCCACCAAACGACTTACCGCATGGCTTTCTTGGTACTCGCTCATATCTATTCGCGTGATTGCGTTTTCATCATCAAATAGATAGGCCGCCAATGTTTTCGCCAATTCTGTTTTACCAACCCCTGTGGATCCCAAAAACAAAAACGAACCAATGGGCCTGTTGACATCTTGAAGGCCAGCACGACTTCTTCTGATTGCATCTGAAACAGCTTGTATGGCCTCTAATTGTCCAATAACCCTTTTGTGGAGCACATCTTCTAATTGTAATAACTTTTCTCGTTCACTCTGAAGCATTTTGGTAACCGGTATGCCTGTCCATTTGGCAACTACTTCGGCAATGTCTTCATTGGTAACCTCTTCTTTAATTAGGGTTGATGATGCGTCTTGTTGTAACTGCAGTTCTTTCTGAAGCTCGTCCAAAGTGGTTTGGGCCTCTTTGATTTTACCGTATCGAAGTTCAGCTACTTTACCGTAATCGCCATTACGTTCTGCTCTTTCGGCTTCCAATTTATGGTTTTCTATGTCGAGTTTTGTTTGCTGAATTCGGTCCACGATGGTTTTTTCACTTTCCCATTGCGCGAAAATTTCGTTTCGTTCTTCTTTAAAGTTGGCGAGATCGGCATTCAATGATTTTAACTTTGCCTGATCGTTTTCCCTTTTTATGGCCTCAATTTCAATCTCCAACTGCATGATTTTTCGATCCAATACATCGAGCTCTTCAGGTTTTGAATTGATTTCCATTCTAAGTTTTGCAGCTGCTTCATCCATAAGGTCAATGGCCTTATCCGGTAAAAACCTATTGGTGATATAACGTTGGGAAAGTTCAACAGCGGCAATAACGGCCTCATCTTTAATGCGAACCTTGTGATGCGCCTCATACTTTTCTTTGATTCCCCTTAGAATTGAAATGGCACTTTCGGTATCGGGTTCATCAACCACCACTTTTTGAAATCGGCGCTCCAGGGCTTTATCCTTTTCAAAATACTTTTGATATTCATCCAATGTGGTCGCTCCAATGGCGCGAAGTTCTCCTCTTGCCAGGGCTGGTTTTAGAATATTGGCCGCATCCATCGCGCCTTGACCACCGCCCGCACCTACGAGCGTGTGTATTTCATCAATGAACAACACAATATCGCCATCTGACGAAGTCACTTCTTTGATTACGGCTTTTAAACGCTCTTCGAACTCACCTTTGAACTTGGCCCCGGCGATTAAAGCCCCCATATCTAGGGAGTAAATAATTTTGTCTTTTAGATTTTCCGGTATATCACCTTGAATAATTCGATGGGCCAGACCTTCGGCAATGGCCGTTTTACCCGTGCCCGGTTCGCCCACCAACATCGGGTTGTTTTTAGTGCGTCTGGATAGTATTTGAAGAATACGACGAATCTCCTCATCTCTTCCGATGACCGGATCTAATTTGCCCAAGTCTGCGAGTTGGTTGAGGTTTCTGGCGTATTTGTCAAGCACGTTATAGGTTTCTTCAGCGCTTTGAGAAGTTACCTTGCCTCCTTTGCGAAGTTCTTCAATCGCAGCTTTGATGTCTTTTTCTGATACACCTTGGTCTTTGAGAATCTGCGAAATTTTGCTTTTTGATTTGAAAATGGCCAGAAAAAGATGTTCTATTGAAACAAACTCGTCCTCCATTTTTTTTGCTAAAATGATAGCTGAGTTTACTGTTTTTCCTGCGTTCTGCGAAAAAATGATGTCGCCCCCAGTGACCTTTGGAAAGCTCTGAAGATCCTTTTCGAGCACCTGATTCAGCAATGTAGTATTGACATTTAGTTTCTTTAGAAGAAACGGCAATACATTTTCATCAATCTCAATAATAGCCTTGAACAAGTGCTCATTTTCAATCTGCTGATGCCCCATTTCTTGGGCCAGTAGTTGCGCACGTTGTAAAACCTCTTGAGACTTTATAGTTAAATTATTGAAGTTCATATATTTATCTTTGTGTTATTGTCTACTTATGATTTGGAGGGGTCAATAACCCTACCAACTGATATTGCCAGACAAATTGTCTTGCAAAAGCGATAATAACAGGACAATTAGTCAGTTGTAAGTATTTTTAATCAACACGACTTATCTGTAAAATTTAGATATGGGTTTATTCGGAAATGTTTTTGGAAATAAAAATTCGGAGAAAAAAAAGGAAAAAGAACCATTACCTTGGATACCCCTGAACGCTTTAGATCAGTTAGAGCGTATTGAACTAAATTCGAAGTCAAAAACGCAGGTTATTTTCAAGCACTCCACCACTTGTGGTATTAGTAGAATGGTCATGAATATGTTTAAAAGCAATTATGATTTTTCTACCGACCAAATAGACCTTTACTATTTGGATCTTCATGCCCACCGTTCGGTATCAGATGAGACAGGCTATAAATTTCAAGTAATTCACCAATCGCCACAACTCTTGGTCATTAGGAACGGAGTCACAGTCGCACATGCCTCGCATGGGGCAATTTCAGAAATTGATTTGTCACGCTTTGTTTAAAAAGACTTTCGGACAAGAAAAAATCCGCCATTGATGAAACAGCGGATTTTTTTTTAAAATGTTTTAACTAAAAGCGTTGTCTTGCTATAATGTCTTTGATGGTGGCTTTCAATTGCTCGCCCGCATCATAAACCATCTGCTCGTTGGTAGGAAATGGTACTGCCTGCAGCTCCAACAGTCTTTTTTCATCATCATTCAACGCCCTATTATCGCCTTTTGATCGGCCGTACCTATGCTCAAAAACAAACTCTGTTGAAAGCGGATAACTATCAACTTGTTGGGCGGACTGTAAATCTGTGAAAATCACTTGACCGGCGACCTGAGTGGCTTTTGTCTGGGTAAACTCCTCAAATCTGCAGGTCACGGTTTTGAATCTTTCAATCTTAATTTTATTGCCCAGGCTATCCACAACCACATTACCATTGGCATCCTCAGCGTAAGTGTAGCCATCAACAACCTGCTTTTCTTTGATGAATTGGCGTTCACTGATTTGTTCTGGTGAAATCAGAATGTCTTCCAATGAGATCAACATGTCAAAATCATATTTGACATTCGATAAATGATTGGTGTGATAATTGATCCACTTTTCATTCAGCCCTAACGTATTGAAATTCAATAGATGCTCAGAAAGTCTGGCCGGAATTATTTGTTGTGTGTTGTTCACCATACCCACCTTTACATAATAGATGCCTTTTTCGTAAGCTTTCTCCATTTTTTCTTTTGCATCTTCAAACCCGGGATTAATCTCATTCAGATATACAAAATCTTCATAAGCCCTTTGATAATCCAATTTGCTGGTCGCATTGGCCAATAAATGTTCTGCATTGTCATAAAGGTATTCTGAAAGATCTTCTTTGTAATCAATGATGTGATTATCATAGTCATTGAACTCAAATTCAGCCTCCCTGTTTTCTTCAATAATTCTAAGCGGTAACAGGGGCTTTATCCGTTCCTGAAGATTTTTCAAATTAACATATGCCTTATAAATTCCTTCATAAGTGGCTTCATTATCATCTTTTTCCATGAAAGCGATATGACGAAGCTCTCTATCAGTATTTTTAGCGTACGCCTCTTCAAGCAGCAAAATATACTCTTGATTGCTTTTTTTCGTCTTGTTTTCCGTCAGACGCTGTATAGAGGTATTGATCGCATTTGAATAATCACCTGCATTCAACGCCTCTTGCGTTTTTTTAACTCCACTACAAGAGCCAAGAAATCCTGTAATTGCCAAGAATAGTAGTATTTTCTTCATAACGCTTGTTTTATTGACCCCGCCTTAGGGTCAGGTTAAAATTGATACCTTTCAACAGCCATGCCAAAAGTACAAAGTATGCCAACGCAAAACGATGACCTACGGCATAGTTCGGGTAAACGCCTCCTCAGTTGAAGTGAAAAAACCCTAGTTTTTCAGGGCCGGGAGCAACTTGGTTGAAACCTCACCAAACCCTATTCTTAAATTATCATTTTTACAGTACCCAGTTAGTATCACCGTGTCATTATCAGCAATGAATTTTCGCTCTAGTCCATTTGCAAGTTGCACTGGTTTGGTGCCTTGCCATGAGAGCTCGAGCATTGAGCCGTAAGAATCGGGTGTTGGTCCAGAAATGGTGCCGCTACCCATCATATCACCACTTTTTACTTGGCAACCATTGATGGTATGGTGGGCGAACTGCTGCACCATGGTCCAATACATGTATTTGAAATTTGACTTTGTAATCGTTGTGGGTTCTTGCCCTTCGGGGGCAATGGCGACCTCAAGGTTGATATCAAAACTATTGTTTCCTTTTTGTTGAAGATAGGGAAAGGGTTGCGGGTCTTGCTTCGGGCTTTCAACTCTAAAGGGTTCTAAGGCATCTAAAGTAACTATCCATGGTGAAATTGATGATGCAAAATTTTTAGCCAAAAAAGGTCCCAGAGGTACATACTCCCATTTTTGAATATCGCGAGCACTCCAATCATTAAAAAGAACCATTCCAAAAATATGGTCTTCAGCTTCATCAATCGGTACAGGTTGGCCTAGAACATTGGCATCAGAAGTGATAAAGGCCATTTCAAGTTCAAAATCAACAAGTTTTGAAGGGCCAAAGATGGGCTTGTCCGACCCTTTGGGAAAAGTTTGCCCCAATGGCCTTCTGATCCCGGTTCCGCTATTCACTATGGTTGAACTTCTTCCGTGATAGCCTACCGGAATATGCAACCAATTTGGCAGGAGCGCGTTTTCGGGATCCCTGAACATGGTTCCTACATTGGTGGCGTGTTCTCTACTGGAATAGAAATCAGTATAATCGCCGATTTTGACAGGAAGCAAGGTTTCAATTTCATTTACTAAGAACAAAATCGCTTTCCTGTGGTCTTCATTTGATTGAAGGCTTTGATTTTCAAGGTCGAATAATTCAATAATTCGATTTCTGACCGCACGCCACACTTTCTTTCCTTCAGAAATGAAACTGTTTAGGGTGTTTTGCAAAAATACATCCTCTGGCAGGTCAATTTCATTAAAATACCCCAATTGATGCATTGCCGCAAGGTCAATGGCGCAGTCACCTATTCGAGAACCGATGGTGATTACTTCATCTTGGGTTTTGAAAACCCCAAAAGGTATATTTTGAATTGGAAAATCAGAATTTACATCAACGGGCAACCATGATTTTTTGGAAGAATCACTAAAATTATTGGGCATATTGATATTGTTAATTGATGTTTGATAAAATTATTTTCAAAGATATTATTTTCGGTTTATTTCAGATTGGCAATTCGTATTTTTACCGCTTATTAAAAGAAAATTGTGCAATGCAAAGAGATCATCTGATTTTTGATTTAATAGAAGCCGAAAAAGAACGCCAGACGTGTGGAATAGAACTGATTGCCTCTGAAAATTTTACGAGTCCGCAGGTAATGGAGGCTGCAGGTTCGGTACTTACCAACAAGTATGCCGAGGGGTATCCGGGAAAGCGCTATTATGGTGGGTGCGAGGTGGTTGATGAGATAGAGCAGTTGGCCATAGATAGGGCAAAAGAACTTTTTGGAGCCGAATATGCAAATGTTCAGCCACATTCGGGATCTCAGGCAAATGCTGCAGTTTACCATGCATGCTTAAAACCCGGAGAAACAGTTTTGGGTTTTGATCTTTCACATGGTGGCCATTTAACGCATGGTTCCCCTGTGAATTTTTCAGGTAGGCTGTACAACCCTGTTTTTTACGGCGTTGAAAAGGAGACTGGGGTTTTGAACTATGATACTATTCAAGAGATAGCAAGTCGTGAAAAGCCTAAAATGATCATTGCAGGGGCATCGGCATATTCGCGTGACATGGATTTTAAACGTTTTCGTGAAATCGCCGATAGCGTTGGAGCTATCTTGATGGCCGATATAGCGCACCCTGCAGGATTAATCGCCAAAGGTATTTTAAATGATCCCATTCCACATTGCCATATCGTTACTACCACAACCCATAAAACACTCAGAGGTCCTCGTGGCGGACTCATTTTAATGGGAAAAGATTTTGACAACCCATTTGGTATTACGCTAAAGAACGGAAATCTCAGAAAAATGTCGGCATTGTTGAATCTAGCGGTTTTCCCTGGAAATCAAGGTGGTCCTTTAGAACACATCATTGCTGCAAAAGCCATTGCCTTTGGAGAGGCTTTAAGTGATGATTTTCTTCATTATATGCTGCAAGTCAAGAAAAATGCGGCAGCCATGGCTGAGGCTTTTGTCGAAAAAGGATATCATATTATTTCTGGTGGAACAGACAATCATATGATGTTGATCGACCTTAGAAATAAGAATATAACAGGTAAAGAGGCGGAGCGGGTTTTGGTGCAGGCAGATATCACAGCCAATAAAAACATGGTTCCTTTTGATGATAAGTCTCCTTTTGTCACTTCTGGCATACGATTTGGCACTGCGGCCATTACCACTCGAGGGTTAGTGGAAGAAGATATGGCTGTTATTGTTGATTTGGTGGATCGGGTAATAAACAACCCGGAAGATGAAAAGACCATAACAGAGGTAAAACACCAGGTAAATGCACTGATGGCAGACCGACCTTTGTTCAAGGCTTAAGTTCCGTCGGACAGTTAATATTAAATACTCTAATTGCCAATAGTTGGCAGTTAACTTTTATCAAAAGTCATGGAGTGTTCAGAAAGTATAAATTACCTGAGGCGATCAAAGTGCTCTGAACATCATATATTTCAGGATTATTTTCACCTTCGAAATAAAGAGCCCAATATTTGAAATAATCGGTTGGCTTAAAATCGGTTTGTACAGAATCTGAAATTTGAAGTAGGTCGGTTTCCGCTTCCTCTTCAAAAATAGGAATATAGATCTCGAAGGGCTCTGCACTGCATCCTTTTGTAATAGAGGTAAAATTTTCACTTATTTTACGAAGAATATCCTCAATTTGTTCTGATATGCTGTTTTTATATATCTTATTGATTATGATGGAAGTGCTTTCATAGTGGAACGACAGCTCTTCAATTTCAATATCAACATCGTTCATTTCAACAAGTTGAGTGAAATATTCCAAAAACGAAATTTGTCCATCGCTTGAATGTCCCCAAGTGCCCAAATCATAATGGTACAACATCTCTGATAACTCGTAATTACAATTCACGTCCAAGACAAGGTTGGCTTTGTCAGATGTGGTGGAAGTGTTTCGAATTGAAATGTTTGAGAAAAAGGACTTTTCCAAATTTTCCTTAAAGGAATCCAATCCTAAAATTTTAAAGTTTTTGTTGAACCCAACTGAAAACTCTTCTGAGTTATTATTGAATAGCGGCATATTGAATCAATAATGGATAGTGTATACCCAAAAGTAGTTTTTAACTGCCAACCGTCACCAAAGGAAAACCATATAAAAACGGAGGTTTTCCTTTGTCGATACCAAGTCCAACCGTAAATATCTGTAAAACAAAGAATTGCGTATTTAAAAAAAGTGCAAAAAAATAGAACAAATGAGAGATTTATATAAAACCTCTCTTACGGGCTTCCTCAATCAGGGCAATATCATTTCCACTCTCTATTCCAAAAAGTGATTTTAATTGCCGTTTTCGAGACTCGACTGTGGTGTTGGCCGAGGAAATCAGGGGTGCAATATCTTTGGTTCGTGTTCCTATGGAGAGATAATACAGAATTTTTTTATCTAGAGCGTCAAGTACAATATCATTCTTCATTCTTCTTCTAATGGCTGCAAAGGCACCTGCTGTATAATATGGTGGTTTGGCAATAACGGTCTCTACCATGGTACGCAGTGATTTCTCATCTATTTCAGATTTGACCATATACCCATCTGGGTCAACAGATTTAAAAATACTGTTGATGCGCAAGTTATCGCTGTATGACGACATGAAAACCACTCTTGATTCGGGTACCAATTCCCTCGCGAGAACGCCCAAGTCTTCACCACTTCGAATATCTTTTTCATGCGTAGGAAACATTTGAATATCCAACAAAATGATATCATACTGTAAAGAGCGTGCTGAAAATTCTATTTTTTCTTTTCCGGCATCATAGGTAGTGGCAATATCTACCCTTACCTCAAAATCATCAAATGGTTCGCCTTCAAGTATGTACTTGTAACCGGTTGTGGTCATTTCATGATCATCAACGGCCAGAATACGCACGAGTTTCAAATTTTTTTCTTCGCTCATATATACATTTTGTGTCTATTTGGTTGCGATGAACTTTTCAGTTGAGACGTTTCTCTAAGATGGCAATACCAGGGCTATTTTTGTTCCTTTACCTGGTTGACTTTCAATGTTCCAAGTACCGTTCAACTTTTTAATTCTTGATGCGATATTTCGCATGCCAATACCTTTTCTTCCTTTTTTTACCACAAAGCCCTTGCCGTCATCAGCAATTGTTGCACTGACTGAATTCTCATCAGCGGTCAAATCGATATCAATAATTCTACAAGCCGCATGTTTGATTGAATTTTGAATACTTTCTTGTATAATGCGGTAAAGATTGATTTTAATATCGCCTGATAATGCGTCCCAATCAAATTCATTTTTATATTGGAGATTGATTTTCAATGAAGCACCTTTCTCATTTGAATCGATCAACTCTTGAATGGAAAGTATAAAGTTATGAATTTTTTGATAGGCGGCATGACTCAATTCATGCGAGATGGACCTTACTTCTTCTTGAATATCTTTGAGCATGACAATCGCTTTTTTTCTTTCATTGACCGCCTTTTCATCGGTTCTTGCGTTCAGACCAAGTAGTAGCATTCGAGAACCTTGTAATCTGCCTTGAACCCCATCATGCAATTCTTCAGAGATTCTTTTTTGCTCCATTTTTTTGCCTTCCTCCACTTTTTCGCTTTGCACCAACATCAAACCCATGATCTCTTGATTGGTTTTTTGTTGCGCCTGCTCAAATCTCAAGTTTTGATTTTTGGTTCTTTGAATGAATATGACAAAACCCGAAATAGCCAATAACAATAATGCGGCCGAAATACCTGTCCACAATTGCCTTTGTCTTGCCAATAATTGGTTTTCAGCAACCACCTCATCTGTTTCAAATCGTATACGCGCCAGCTTATTACGGGTTTTGCGTTCTTCATTCTGTAAACTATCATTCAAAACCATATATCGCTGACCATACGAGGACGAATTTTTTGGATCCAAGCGCGTTAACATGGCCAAGGATTCAAGTATGCGGTTGTAATTATCACCTGATTCAGCATAGGTTTTTGCCTTCAATGCATTGGAAAGTGCCTTTACGCTATCTTTTTTTGCAAGATAGTAAGCGGAAAGCTGATAAAACCCACCTGCCATAGCGTAATGGTCTCCCAAACTATCTCTAATCTGTAATGATTTTAGAAACATATTTTCCACCTTGGCACTGTTTGGGTTCAATTTGTGTTGGCTTGCGGCTAAATTGTTTAAAACCCGGGCATACGCACCTGGGTTTTTTACATATAAACTGTCATAGCCCAATATTTTTTCAAAACTGACAACCGCCTTTTTCAAATCACCTCTTTCTTCATAGTTTACACCTATATTGTTTTCAAGTTCCGCTTCGAAATCTTCTCTTAACGCAGGGTTTTTGAGATAGGTTTTGGCGATAGTATAATATTCAAAAGATTCATCGTATTCAGCCAATTCTTTATAAATGATGCCCAAAAGATTATAACATCTGTACAACATGTCATTTTCTTCTAGAGGTTTCAGCAATTCTATGGCTCGAATCGCTCCAACCTCAGCACTGGTATAGTTTTTGGCATCTTTCTGAATTGTCGCTAAATCATATTCAAGTTTGCCTACATTCAAAGAATTACCCAAAGCGGTATATATTTTTTGCGCTTCATAAAGATTGAAGTATGCTCTGTCAATGACATTTGAGTTTTCAAAAAAAATACCCAAATCCCATAGGGTTCCCGCTATTTTTGAAGAATCCGTGATTTTACGGGCAAGAAGGTTCGCTTCTTTATTGGTCTTTCGAAACCAAAGGGAATCTTTTAAACCCAAAAAACTCCATTGTATGCGCGATAGGTTTCTTAGTTTGGTTGAATCTGATTTTATTTCTTGGGTAAGTTCATAGGCTTTTTGTAGGTTCAAAAATCGCACAGAATCTGAGTTGGTCGTATTTCTGCCTACGCTGACTAAGTTTGCGATTTGATCTAATTGGGCTGAATGAATAGGCTGCTCGTCATCATTTTTATTCTGCGTACAATTCAGTGGGGTAAGTAACATGGTCAAAATGACCATGTACAGAAAACCATTGATTTGAGGCTTGATTTTGAATTTCATCAATCACAAGATAAAAAAAAGCCCTGAACTTTCATGTTCAAGGCTTTACTTTGTATCATATTACAATTTAGTTGCCACCACTACCGCCAGAGTTGGTTTCACCCTCTCTATCTGTGGCCACAACTTCATAGAGTTCATCATTACTCGCGTTGTCTTTATCACATGAAACCATACTTAAAGCGAACACCGCTAAGGCTAAAATACTTGCTACTTTTTTCATTCTCAAAAATTTAAATGGGTTAGACGTTCTATTATTGTTTCGATAAAACTAACGCCAGCTCTTGAAAATGAGATAGTTGGTGTAATTCTAAGAGAATTTTAAGAAGATCTGCAAGTAAATGACCTATTTCTGGGAGTATTGCATCAGCTTAGTGAAGGAATCGTGTTTTTTGTCAACAAGTTTTTCAATTCATCAATATTGTCGCGATAAGATTTTGAGAACGGCAGTTGAAGGTTTCTTAATTTGAGCATACATAGACCGCGACCATAACTGATACCTGATATGTAGTTGATATTGACCATGTAACTTTGGTGAATACGCACAAAGTTTGAGGGCATTTGACGGGTAAAAGACTTGAGCGTTTTAAAGGCATTTTTGATGGTGCCGTCTTTCATTATAAATTCAGTAGTATTGTTGTCAGCCTTTAGATAAAGAATTTCATCTGTGTCTAAATATTGGAAATCACGATAAGATTTCAAGCATATGGTATGCGATTCTTTTTCTTTTGGCATCAGTTTTTTTAGTCTTAACAACGACTTTCTGATGTCATACTCATCATATGGAAAAAGCCAATAATCAAAGAAGTTGTTTTTTATGGCTTCATAAGCATAGGCCTTGGTTTTTGAAATGCCTATTACCAGGGGTATTTTATTGTCATACAAATATAGTTCACTAACCATTCTGAAATAGCCCTCGGGACTGTTTTCCAAATTAATGAAAGCAATATCTGGGGAAAACTTTAGAATGGAATTCAAACCGCGCTTTGAATCTTGGGCATATTCAACACATCTGAATTCACCGTACTCCTCTAACATACCCTGCAGCTGGGCAATAGCCGCAGCATCAGAATTGATGATGATATAGGTAAATTCCATGTCCCCAAGTAATTTCATAGCAAAATTATATAGCTGGAATTAAATTGTTTGTTAGGAAAACCATAGAAAAACGGAGGTTTTCGACAAAAATTCATTCAATATATAAAAAAAAGAAAGAAAAAACTTACATATTTAGATTATTTTAAGATTGTGGCACAATCAGGTAAGCTAAATAAGTTTGTAGAAGGGAAAAAATGGAAAAGGCAATAGTAAATCAATTCTCGGGCTGCACTTCATAGGCTCCTATATCAGGAGAGCCCGTTCTATCGATACCAAGTATATCCAAAGGAACCAAATTTGCTCCCTCAAAATTGGCCTTATCACGCCCAGCGGAAGTTTCCAATACTCTAAAGTCATTTCGTTTTGTATCAAAGAAACCTGGGTCTTCATTCAATAATACATCAGTATATAAGGTCTGATTTTCAAAATCGTACAAGGGATCGTTTTCAAACGAGCCACTTTCAGAGTCAATTTTTATCATACAGTTCAAAAAGCTAAAGTTGAACAACTTGGCTTCATTACGGCCAAACTCCAATTCATTTATGGTGTTACCATCTATGATACAGTTTGAAAATAGGGCTGAAGTCAAATCTGCTGATTTTGTTCCTTCTATGTTATCGACCTTCAATGCTGTACCTTGACGGAAACCATTGCCCCAAAAATTTGCGATAGTGGTGTGTGTAAAATCATATTTTCCACCAAGATTAAGGTGCAATGCGTTGTTGCCCGCATGACCCAAAACCAAATTATTTCCTTTTACAAAAGCGTTTTTCCCCCATAAATTGGTGATTGAACTATTGTGAATTTGCGTATTCGCGATGGTAAGGGTTTCTGAGTCCAACACGTCATTTCCTTCAACAAACAGGCCGACCGTTGCATTTTTTATGGTCAAGTAATCGATTGAATTATTCATGCTTCCAGCTGAAATCCATATGGTTCCCCATTGCCCGGGAATATCATCGAAGGCACTACCAAAACGATCGCCTTCAAAAACAACCTCATTTTCCAACAGCTCTTGATCGTTACTTAGATTTCCGTTGATATCCAAAGTTCCTCCGGGGGCAATATAAACGCCCGAATCATTGTGAAAATGCACTCGCGCGCCTGCATCGATACGCAATTGCTTTCCGTCGGGTACTGCGGCATAACCATAAATAACGTACGGTTTTTCATTGGTGAAATTTAGTTGATCGTCATTTAAGGTGAATCCTTCAATGGAAATCTCATTCCCGTTTTCATCCAAACCAATATTTAATCTTTGTTTGCTGCCATCGGCCAGGGTAGAAGGAAAAAGAAAAATGGCATCACGCACCAAGGTAACCAGATGGACATTTTGTTGCCGATCTCCTGAATCAAATTGAACGACCTCGGTGTTCAGAAAATCAAGGCTATTCAAATCGCTGCTATCAAAGGTACTTTCAACATAGACGAAAATGCTGTCTCGCGCAAAAATGGGTATGTTCTTAAATTCTTTGCCAGCAGCGCCATCAACATTGAGACGGTAACTGCTATTTTGACCTTGAGCCAAAGCAATTGTCGGTATCTCAATATCATCTTTTGTTCTGTTGTACACTTTAAAAGAATAGGTCGCGCTGCCAATGTTGGAAAATACGGTATCAAGATAGACCGTGTCTTTTGAGAATTCCAAATTGCCCTTGCTGGCTTCAAAATCCAAATCTTTTCGGCATGAACTCCATGCTACTATAATAGTTAAGAGAAAAAGTATTTTAAAGAATGAGTTCATTAAAAGTAGGGATTATGAAAATATCTCTTCAATTTCTCGTGGTATTCTCATGGGTTTGAGTGTTTTTGAATTTAACAAACACCACGCTGTTTTTGAACGAAGCAACTGTGAATTTGTTTTACTGTTGTACATTTCAACTACTCGAATTGATTTGGCGCCACGACTTTCAGTAATATGGGTTCGAACCGTGATTTGATCGCCTAAAACGGCGGCCTTTTTATACGTGATGTTGTGATTCATGACCACCCATAAAACGGATTCTTGTATTTTTTCAGAAGCTAGTTTTTGCCAGTGTTCCTTCGAAATATCTTGGATCCATTGCACATAACGAACATTGTTGACATGGTTCAAATCATCAAGGTCATCTTTTGAGACCGTCACTGTTTTCTCATAGTGGGGCATAGTCATTTTTTCATGATTTTGACCTCAAAGAGTTTATCCCAATCTTTTCCGGTTACAAAGAATGTTTTTCGGGTGGGGTGGTAGGCGATGCCGTTCAGCACATTATTCACATTCCAATCAGGTGTTTTGGTGATTTTTTCGCTCAGGCCGCCAAAATTGACCACACCTTCAATGGCTCCACTAGTGGCATCGATAATCATGACCCCCGATTTTTGATATACATTGGCGTAGATTTTTCCATCTACGAATTCCAGTTCATTGGCTCTGTTAAAAACGGATTTATCGGTCACTGTTTCTATATAGCCCTCTTCTTGCAGTGTTTCGGGGTTCAATAACCATATCTTCTCAGTGCCATCGCTTTTGTATATTTTGTTTCCGTCATTGGCCAGGCCCCAGCCTTCTTTACTTTTTCCATATTGAAAATTGTCAGTTTTTTTAAAAGCGTACAAATCATAGATAAAGCCAATCCCGCTCTGCCAACTCAACTGATAGATCTTTCCGTTCATGATGGTTATGCCTTCCCCAAAAATACTTTCATCCAAATCAATTTGATTGTGCACCTTACCTGTTTTGAAATCAAATTTGCGTAAAAATGAACGCCCTTTTTGACCCGTGCCTTCGTAAAGGGTATCGTTATGAAATTCCAGACCTTGGGTATAGGCTTTATTGTCATGCGGATATTCATTGAGAATTTCATAAGTGTACAAGTCAGGCGACTTTTCTGCCAAAACCTTGATATTTTTGGTTACAATGGTAGACGTGTCATCATAAGAAATTTTTGCAGTAAGGGTTTTATTGCCCAATTTGTCAATGGCCAAAGTTATTTGCCCTCCAGTTTCGGGCAACTCTTTTCCATCAATACTGTATATCACACTTTGAATATCTTTTTCTTCAAGATTGGCGATTGCAACCGACATACTCTCATTTTGTTTGAATTGATTTCCGTCTGTTTTGATTTGAAACAGAATGGCATTTTTTTCAGCTGCGCAAGAGACAATAACAAGTGAAAGGACAAATATGGTGTATGTTTTAAATGAATTCATCAGAGTGGTTATGAGCTCAAAAAGCTATGTTTTTTTGTAAAATTACGAATGTAAAAACGAACAGGAAAAAAGGATTGCAAAAGAATTAAAACATCGTATCTTTGCCCTTGGCAAGTCCTACACGACCAGCTCCTGTAGAATCCCCCAGGGTGGGAACGCAGCAAGGGTATATGGTTGTAGCGGTGCGATGTAGGTAGCTTGCCTTTTTTTATGCCCTGAAATCAGCTTAAAAAAGGGAGCATAAAAATTTTTGGTACTACCTCTGGGGCACTTCCATTACCTAGCAATTATCCGTAATTTGCAGTCCTTATGAAAAGAAAGGTGGTTCTCATTACAGGGGGTTCTTCAGGAATAGGTAAATCAATTGGTCAATATTTGATTTCGAAGGGTTTTATGGTTTATGGCACGACAAGGTCATTGAAAAAACACCCTGATTTTAAAGACTTTACCCTTCTTGAATTGGATGTGAAAGACACGGCTAGTATCAACCATGCGGTGAAAAGTGTGATTGAACAAGAGGGTAGACTTGACGTTTTGGTCAATAATGCTGGTGTCGGAATAACCGGGCCAATTGAAGAAACCCCACGGGAAGAAATAGAAAACGGCTTTGCCATAAATTTCAATGGACCCATAGAGGTCATGAAAGCCGTGCTGCCTCAAATGCGCAAACAACAAAACGGATTGATCATTAACATAACTTCCATCGCCGGATACATGGGTTTGCCCTATCGGGGAATTTACTCCGCCACCAAAGGGGCCTTGGGTATCGTGACGGAAGCGTTACGCATGGAGGTCAAGAATTTTGGAGTGCATATTACCAATTTGGCGCCCGGAGATTTTGCCACCAACATCGCTGCAGGAAGATATCACGCGCCGGTTTTGAAAAACTCCGCATATAAGAAAGCATACCACAATACCTTGAAGCAAATAAATGAGGGTGTGAGTGATGGTGAAGATCCCATATTGGTTGCAAAAAAGGTTCTTGAAATCATTTCAACAGCCAAGCCCAAAGTTCATTATAAGGTGGGTACGACGATGCAGCGCTTTTCTCTCTTTTTGAAAGCGGCGTTGCCAGATAAAGTATATGAGAAACTATTATTGAACCATTATAAGTTGTAATTTCGTCGCTGATTTTTTGAATCGTAGGGGAATTATTATAATAGAACATTAAGCTAAAAACCAATGAAATTTTTTATCGATACTGCCAATTTAGACCAGATCAGAGAAGCCCAAGCCCTGGGAGTTCTTGATGGTGTTACCACCAACCCTTCATTAATGGCAAAAGAGGGGATAACAGGAAAAAACAATATTCTGAAACATTATGTAGATATCTGTGATATTGTTGATGGTGACGTTTCGGCCGAGGTGATCAGCACTGAATTCGAGGCCATGGTGAAAGAAGGAGAGGTTCTTGCTGAACTTCACGATCAAATTGTGGTAAAAGTACCCATGATAAAAGATGGTGTAAAGGCTTTGAAACGTTTTTCAGACAACGGGATCCGCACCAATTGCACCTTGGTATTTTCATCTGGGCAGGCTCTTTTGGCAGCTAAAGCTGGTGCAACCTATGTTTCACCTTTCATTGGTAGATTGGATGATATTTCCTCTGACGGACTCAATCTTATTGCCGAGATCAGACATATATACGACAATTATGCTTTTGAAACCCAAATTTTAGCAGCCTCTGTACGTCACACCATGCACGTGATTGATTGTGCCAAAATTGGTGCTGATGTCATGACCGGACCTTTATCTTCAATCGAAGGTCTTTTAAAGCATCCGTTGACAGATAGTGGTTTGGCGAAATTCTTGGCTGACTACAAAAAGGGAAATTAATAGGTTTTAGAGGATTATAAAGAAGCTGTGTACAGGTCTGAGAAGGCATCCAAAATGGTTGCGTTTTCAGTAATAATACACTTGTTCAAATGAGAGATGGCCAGTGATCGAATAATCTCCTCATAATCATTTGCCTTGTATTGCAAGCTTTTGTCAAGCCCCGCATTTTCTATCATACCTTTCCATGAAGTATCATCACTGCGAATGTTGATTCCCACAAACGTATAGTCTTTATAATTGTTCGACAGCTGTTTTTGCTGTTCCACAATATTTTTGAAATGTTTTTTGTCAGTGGTTGTCCAGAAATAAAAGACCACCTTGCCATCTTTTGAGATTTCTTGAAGTGAAACTTTGTTGCCTTCAATGTCAGTCACACCGATATTCGGAATTTTCTTCCGAGGTTGAATATTTCTGATGCCTTGGTAAAGATCATCTATCTCTTCAATATGCCTGTTGTTGGCCGATCGCAAATGAAAATCACTTATGAAAGTCTCGATGTTCTCCTCACTGTCATTTGCCATTAACAAATAATTGATGGCCACATTTCTAAAGAGATTGTCTTTCAATTCTTTCTCCTCGACCAAACTGTCGATCAGACTTAGTTTATGGCGATTGACATGAAGTTGATTTCGAATCACATTTCCCTTTTTGTCACAATTTGTAGAACAAACGGCAAATGACAGATTCTTGATATGGGCTTTCATGAAATCATGATAGGGTCTCAAGTAATTCAGATGTGGGTTTGAAAAACTCAGGTTTTTACGGTAATCATAAAAACCACTCGGAAGATTTTGCACAACTTCTTTTCCGATATACTTTTTGTGTTGAAAAGGGTACTCTTCCTTGTAATTGAAATAGGTGTAATCTATACTGGCCTTTGCAATCTCTTGGGCACTATCTGATAGTAATCCCTCTGAGTACAAATCATTTAAAAGTACTAATTTAAGATGTCTCAGCGAGTCAATTTGGCTTCTGAATACCTCAGGTTCCAAGTCATAGGTTTGTTTGTTTATCATTTCTTGCTCTTCTTCTTGTGATAGAAACAACTCCAGCATTAAATTATTGATTTGAGCACCAGTTTCTATTCCTGAAAAAACCAAAGATTCATCAAAATCAATGGTATTCAACCTGACTTGAAGGCTATCTCCTTTTTCCAGAAATACGTATTGAACTTCAGGGGCATGAAAGAAATAGTGTAGGCCCTCGGATAGTGTATCAAGTTGAAAGTGAAATCGGTTGTTTTGATCCAAAAGAGCAGAATCAATAACCTCGTCACCCTTGTAGAGTACAACGTAATCATCTGTCGGATTGACAATCTCGCCACCGAAAAAAACACTGGAGGAATTGGTTTTGCCAATACTACAACCAGTTAGAACAATAAGAGAGACAATGAGTAGTGTTTTATTCATAAAAAAGCATATACCATATAACGAACAAATCTAAGAAACCCATATATCGATTGTTGTTAATGGCTAGTTAAAAATTCAGATGGTTTTAAGGGCTGAACTTATTGTATTAGGGAGTTAAATTTCTTTATTTTTGCACGAATTTTAATAAACCGGAGTATGCTATCTGTTTCTAACCTATCTGTTCAATTTGGTAAACGAGTTCTATTCGATGAGGTGAATGTGTCCTTTACCCAGGGTAATTGCTATGGAATCATAGGTGCCAACGGGGCCGGTAAATCCACCTTTCTTAGAATTCTCTCCGGAAAAATTGATCCGACCTCTGGTCAAGTTCATCTTGAACCCGGAAAGCGGATGTCCATATTGGAACAAGAACACAACGCCTATGATGAATCAACGGTTTTAGAGGCGGTGGTCATGGGCAACAAACCTTTGTTCGCATTAAAAAAGGAAATCGACGCCCTGTATGCCGATTATAGTGATGAAAATGCTGACAAAATAGGGGAATTGCAGGTGCAATTTGAAGAGATGGATGGTTGGAATGCCGATAGCTCGGCCGCTGCGCTTCTATCAAATCTCGGAATACAGGAAGTACTGCACTATACACAAATGTCTGAAATGGACTCAAAACTAAAGGTACGGGTGTTATTGGCGCAGGCACTTTTTGGTAATCCTGATGTTTTGATAATGGATGAGCCTACCAATGACCTAGATTATGAAACCATTTCTTGGCTAGAGAATTTCTTGGCCAATTACGACAATACGGTGATCGTGGTTTCGCATGACCGTCACTTTTTAGACTCGGTTTGTACTCATATTTCAGATATTGATTTTGGCAAGATCAATCACTATTCCGGTAATTACACCTTTTGGTATGAGAGTAGTCAATTGGCTGCCCGCCAAAGAGCGCAACAGAATAAAAAGGCTGAAGAGAAAGCAAAAGAATTGCAAGAGTTCATTGCTCGTTTTAGTGCCAATGTGGCAAAAAGTAAGCAAGCCACCTCAAGAAAGAAAATGTTGTCAAAACTCAAAATAGATGACATCAGACCCTCAAGTAGAAGATATCCTGCCATCATTTTTGAGCGCGAGCGTGAAGCGGGTGATCAGATTTTGAATGTTGAGGGTCTTACGGCAAGTTCGGAAGATGGTGATTTGCTGTTTGACAATGTCAATATCAATTTGGCAAAAGGTGATAAGGTGGCCTTGATTTCAAGAGATTCAAGGGCCACCACGGCATTTTATGAAATCATAAACGATAACAGAAAAGCCGATAATGGTAAATTTCAATGGGGAGTGACCACCAATCAGTCCTATCTGCCAGCTGATAATTCAGACTTCTTTAACCAAGACATTAGTCTGGTCGATTGGTTGCGCCAGTGGGCGAAAACGGAAGAAGAGCGAGAAGAAGTTTACATTCGCGGATTTTTGGGTAAAATGCTTTTTAGTGGTGAGGAAGCCTTAAAAAAATGCACCGTATTATCAGGTGGCGAAAAGGTGCGCTGTATGTTGAGTAGAATGATGCTATTGCGCGCCAATGTGGTCATGCTTGATGAACCTACTAACCATCTCGATCTGGAGAGTATCACTGCTTTCAATAATTCACTGAAAAATTTTAAGGGAACCGTAATTTTCACGACCCACGATCATGAATTTGCCCAAACAGTCGCTGATCGGATCATTGAATTGACGCCAAAGGGCAATATTGACAGGCATTTGACGTTCGAAGAATATATGTCTGACAAGACTATAAAAGAACAACGTACGAAAATGTACCCCGTTCCTGCTTGATTTTAGTAAACCCAAATTCTGACATTATGAAGACCTACAACATTGGCTATGTGCTTTTGGCACTGGTAATTTCAAGTTGCAGTAAATCTGATGGCGTCGCTGGGGGCGAAGAAAAACAGAAGAGCGTTGATGCTGATTATGCTGTTGTTCTCGACATCGGGAACGAATTCTCAACACAATTATTGAATGCGAATGGAGAGTCGATTGATTTCAATCCTTCTCATAGTGCATTGTCGAACAATCCAAAACCCCAATTGTCTTTTTCAACGGGGTCGAAATTTCTCCAATATTTTAAAAACGGCGACTGCTCAAGTAGTGTCATCCTACATGATTTTTCAACAGATAAGTCAGAGAACATCATACCATTTGAAGATTTGAATGACTGTATGCTGACCGCCAATACCATTTCATTGGCTGAGAATAAAATGTTCATTGGTTATGAACTGACCAATTCGTACTCTGAAAAAGAATACATGCTGCGTTCATTTGACTTGAATTCAGCCACCTCAGTTGATGTAACACTGCCTAAAAAGCCGGTCGGATCGACCATTGCCAATAATAGATTGTTCATATTGACTCTTGATGAACTCGTAACAGAAGAAAACAGCCTTTCAGTATTGAATCTTTCAAACAATGATTTGATTCATGAATTGGATTTGGGCTATGGTGCTCGACGGATTTTCACTAATAAGAACGATGAAGTCATCATTGGTTATGATGAACTTCATACAACCATGAATAGTAATGACTTCTCAGTGGCCTACACGCAATACGAAGAGGGCACTGAACCTAATTTTGCCCAGACCAGCGCTGTAAATATGGATGATAGGGGTCAGCTGTATTATCCTTATGATTCGCAATCGATATCCTCGTATCCTGCCATTGCAGGCGTTTATGACTTCTCGAAAAAATTGGTCACGAGCTACGCTTTTGAAAACTTCTTAACAGAGGAGCAACGAAACAATGAGTTTGCAATTGAAACCACAACTTCTGTGGTTTATGATATTGAGAATAACTTGATTCTTATTGGTTATAGGAAGATGGGCACTTCAAATGAAGGGGGCTTGATCAGAATAAAACCCGTTCCTGATCCTGCTTTCGTTGACCATATTGATTTGGAGGGAATTCCTTACGAAATCATTGTTCAATAGGCCGCGCACCCGTCTCAAAAACATCATTGCATCGTTGCCATTATTAGGCATTGAAGTACTTACTGTTCCAAATGGCGGGATTGAAGTTCTTGCCCATGGCGTAGCCATAGAAAATGACCACGGCAATGATTGATTTGAGCATGAAAAAGAGAATGACCAAAAATTCAATACCTGAGCTATTCTTGGAAAATAGTCCGTTCGGAACCAATAAAGTCGCAAAAAAACTGATTACAAAAATCACCAATAAAAGGTTACTGACATTTTTGAAGGGCCACATGGCCATTTTTCTGAATGGGCTGAGGTCGTTGCCCCATTTATGGATTAGGTAAAAATAATCGTTGCCGATTGGAGCGAACAATAAAGGGTCATCTTTGTCTTCAAGCTTGAACAATTTTGAAGGAGCAACGATTTTGAAGCCTTTGATCTCAATTTGATGTTCCTTTTCCATGGCTTCGATTTTTGATAGCGCCTCTTGCGGAATAACCCCCTTGAAATATTTGGAATCTAAAAATCGCAAGCGGTAATCAATACAAACTGATTTGATTTGATCGATATGGTAAAGACGATCGGTTTCAAGCAAATCGAAAGTGAAATCGTTTGAAAGTGCCTTTTTGGACTGGAATATGTTCTCAGCTATGCGTTTCTTATTTTGTTGGTGGTTATTGAGAATATGATAAACTTGTTCCAGCATTTCGTTGGATTTCAAGGCTTTGAGTTTTCTTTTCGCTAACTGGGTCTCAATGTTTGTTTTGTCAAAAAGCATCTCTTTCTTTTTTAGCAATGGTATCAAAGTTAATGATTAGGTGGTGATGTAGATTTTTTGTTTAACTTTTCAACTTGTTAATTTTTTGTTAATACATCGGAACTATAGTGGATAATACTTGAATTATTCCCTAAAAATTGTACTTTG
Source organism: uncultured Maribacter sp. (assembly GCA_964432915.1). GTDB lineage: Bacteria > Bacteroidota > Bacteroidia > Flavobacteriales > Flavobacteriaceae > Maribacter_C. Next base: position 36,076 of record CAYSPL010000003.1, on the reverse strand, counting down.
TCGATGTAATGCTACCGTTCATCGGTGGTTCCTGCTCAGAACGCAAACACTATCTCAAAAATGAAAAAAAGGGTCGCCTCTACCTTTGGTATCTTATTGTCTGTATTTTCGCTGCAAGCGCAAATGCAATTTACTGCATCAACCTTCGAAGAAGGCATGGATCCTCAAAAGTCAATTATCAAAAATACTGAAAGTTCAGATAAGCATACCAAACTTTTGGCCGCGATGAGGGCCGCGGATTTGGAGGAGATTTTGGGTGCTGAGGGACCTTTTACGGTATTCGCCCCATCAGACAAAGCATTTGAGAATTTCTCTAAAGAAAACTTAGAAGTGCTTTTAAAACCCGAAAACAAAAAAAAGTTAAAGGCTTTAATGACCTATCATATTATTGCAGGCGATTTTTCTGCTTCAAAGATTTTGCGGGCCATGTGTAGGGGCGAGGGGACCGCCACATTTACCACGGTTCAAGGCGATGCGATCACGGCCACTATGCAAGGAATTGATATTGTTTTGACCGATAATTTGGGAAACACTGCAAAAATTGTCTCGGCTGATTCAATTCAGAGCAATGGCGTCATTCATGAAATTGATGCTGTTATCCGTCCAACCAAATTATAGGTACTACCGAAGTTCGGCCCCCAGTTCTTTCTCGTAGCGTTGTTGCAGCTTACCCATGATTTTATCTATTTGTTTTTCTGTCAATGTACTTTTGTCATTTTGTAATGTAAAGCTTACGGCATAGGACTTTTTACCTTTGGGTAGATTTTTACCTGTGTAGACATCGAATAGATGAAGACTTTTCAAGAGATTTCTCTCGGTGATAAATGCCAGTTCATGAACCTCTTTAAAACTTGTTTTATCGTTTAAAAGAAGTGCAAAATCACGTTTGACCTCCGGATATTTTGGAATGGCATGAACAATTATTTCATTTTGTGATAGTGCTTTCAAGACATTATCCCAATTGAAATCGGCATAGAGCACCTCGTTTTTAATGTCAAACTTCTTGGAAACGTGCCTTTTTACAACACCAAAAGATACAAGTGCTGATTCCTTTACCTTAAATATCACAGCCTCTGAAAATATATTTTCTGATGCAGGAAACATCTCAAGGTTTTTGATTCCCAATCGTTTTAAGATGTTTTCAACAATAATTTTTAGAAAAAAGAAATCACTTTTTTGTTTTGTCCCTATCCAACTATCCTCATTTCTGTTTCCGGTCAAGAACAAGCTTAAATGTTTGTTTTCAAGACGTTTTTCATTGACTTGATGATATGTTTTGCCAAATTCAAAAAGTCTAAGGTTGTGTTTTTTTCGGTTGCTATTATGGGCAATGGCCTCGAGACCTGAAAAAAGCATTGATTGTCTCATCACGGCCAAATCATTACTCAATGGGTTAAGCATTGACACGGTACTTTTTTCACTTCCTAAAATATTCACATATTCAGGATTGGTAAGACTATTTGACAAGATTTCATAAAATCCTTGACCTGCCAAATAATCACCGATTACATTTTGAACTTTATGATCTTCGTATTTTGAACTAGTGGCAATCGAAGCATTCAATTTCTTCTTGTAATCTATATTATTGTAGCCAAATACCCTCAGCACCTCTTCGATCACATCAATATCACGTTGAACATCAACTCGGTACGTAGGTATGGTAAGTCCGAGACCTGCTTCTGTAACGTTCATGATTTTGATATCCAAAGACGTCAAAATTGATTTTACCACATCTCTTGGAATTTCTTGCCCCACCAGTCGCTCCATTTTTTCAAAACTTAAAAAAACTTCTACGGGCATCACCTTGTTCGGATACAGATCAACCACTTCAGAAGTAATATTACCACCTGCAATTTCGGTAATCAAAATAGCCGCTCTTCTGAGTGCCGATTCAACACTTTCAATATCTATTCCCCGCTCAAAACGAAAACTAGCATCAGTGTTCAGACCGTGTCTTTTGGCTGACTTTCTTACAGATACAGGGTCAAAGTAGGCGCTCTCCAAGAAAATGGCCGTGGTATTTTCGGTCACACCGGAATGTTCCCCGCCAAAAATACCTGCGATGCACATTGGTTTTTCTGCATCACAGATCATGAGATCCTCTTCATGCAACTCGCGCTCAACTCCGTCAAGCGTAATGAATTTGGTGCTTTTTGGCAGCTTTTTCACTACTATTTTATTCCCTTTTATTTTGGCTGCGTCAAAAGCATGCAAGGGTTGGCCGAGCTCGTGCAACACATAATTGGTGGCATCAACCAAATTGTTTTTTGGGGCAAGCCCTATGGCTTTTAATCTATTTTGCAACCAACGAGGAGATGGCTCTACAATCACATTGCTGATGGTCAGTCCGCAATATCTCGGTGCCAATGAATTGTCCTCCACTTCCACATCTATTTTTAACGATCTTTCAGTAACATGAAAATTAGTCAAAGGTGGTGTGATCAATTCGAGCTCTTGTCCTTTTTGAAGTAATCCCGATCTTAAATCACGGGCCACCCCGAAATGGCTCATGGCATCCGATCTATTGGGCGTGAGACCAATTTCAAAAACTTCATCATTCTCAAGTTCGAATATTTCAGCGCAAGGGGTACCCACTTTCAATGCGGGTTCAAGAACCATAATTCCATCATGATCGGTGCCCAGACCCAATTCATCTTCGGCACAGATCATTCCATGGCTTTCTTCTCCTCTAATCTTACCTTTCTTTATTTTCCAAGCTTCTCCCTCAGCCGTGTATAACGTTGTGCCGATTGTGGCCACCGGTACTTTCTGACCTTTGGCCACATTTGGTGCGCCACAAACTATTTGAACCGGCTCGTTGTCTCCTATATCAACCGTGGTCAGTTTTAATCGATCAGCATTCGGATGTTGTTGGCAGGTCAATACTTCGCCCACTACAACCCCTTGTAAACCACCCTGAACTGATTCAAAAGATGAAATGCCCTCAACTTCCAACCCCAAGTCGGTTAAAACTTCTGCGGCGTCTTCGGCCTTTAGATCAATTTTAATGAATTGTTTTAGCCAGTTGTAAGAAATATTCATGGGTTGGTTTTAAAGGGGGTAAAGATAAAACAATGCTTTATGACTTTCAATAGGGCAAACACTTTTGAACCGCATTAAATTATCATGCTGCTTTTTGCTATTTTTGGCAACTTAAAATTGACATGTGAGGTTTCTATTTTTGTTGTTATCAGTAGTGGTTTTATCAATCTTCTTTTCTTGTTCGGAAGAAAAAAATAAGCTTCCTGCTGAGGGAATTTGGCTGGCTGAAATGGAAGTCATGGATCATCAAATACTTCCCTTTAATTTTAAGATTCGAAAATCGGCAACAAGAGGCGTGTCCATGGAAATCTACAATGCTGAGGAAGTTATCGCTGTGGATGAAGTTTTAATTGATGGGGATTCCATAAAAATCAAAACCCCCGTTTTTGAAGGCTATATAGCAGGGACTTTCACAGAAAACCGGATGGAAGGCCAATTTATAAAGGAAAGTTTGGATCGTATCGTTCCTTTTCAGGCAAAGTTTGGAGAAGAAAAGCGATTCACCAACACCGAGGCAGCTACGACTGATATTTCAGGAATTTGGGAAGCTGATTTTGATTTGAATTCAGAAAACGATCCGTACAAGGCCAAAGGTATTTTTACACAAAAAAATGGTAGGGTAACTGGCACTTTTAGAACGGCCACTGGAGATTATCGCTACCTTGACGGGGTCATGGATGGTGATTCTTTGAAAATTTCAGCCTTTGACGGCGCACATGCCTTTCTATTCTCTGCCAAGGCAACAGACAGTTCCTTGAACGGAGCTTTCTATTCAGGAAACCATGCCAAGGAGATTTTTGTTGCCAAGCGAAACAAGGATTTTGAGTTGCCCAACGCCGATTCGCTCACGTTTTTGAAAAAAGGATATGACAAGGTTGAATTTTCTTTTCCAGATGCCTCAGGTAAGATGGTTTCTTTGAGTGACGATCGGTTTAAAAACAAAGTGGTCTTGGTACAGATTATGGGCACCTGGTGTCCTAACTGTTTGGATGAATCAAAGTATTATGTCAACTATTTGAAGAACAATACGAATAGCGATTTTGAAATCATTGCTTTGGCCTTCGAATATGCCAAAACCGAAGAGAAAGCTTTTAATAGTATTCAAAGATTGCGTGATAGAATAGGTATCGAATACCCCATTTTATTGGCACAGACAGGTACTTCTGATAAAAAATTAGCCAATGATAAACTGCCCATGTTGAACCATGTGTTGTCATATCCCACATCAATTTTCATTGATAAAAAGGGTGCTGTGAGAAAAATTCATACGGGCTTCAACGGACCCGCCACCGGAGAAAAATTCATTGAATTCAAAAACGATTTTGAGGCCTTTGTTGAAAAGCTATTAACTGAGTAAGTATATACCTGATATTTAGATGATAGTAGACTTCCCTAAATGAATATTCTCATCATTTAGGTTCAAATCCTCATCAGAGAAAGCGATATTTTCAGAAATAAAGTCGCCCACGTAATCGGTACCGTATTTACGGCTGCCCAATACATCTTTGGTAGTGACATTTTTCTTGAAAGATTTCTTTACCGCTTTGACCACGGCATCAGCCTCTTCAATCAATTCAAAATGTTGTAGTAGCATTGCAGCGCTTAGTATTGAAGCTACAGGGTTGGCAATGTTTTTTCCTTTTGCCTGTGGGTATGAACCGTGAAAGGGAGCGAACATCGAATTATCATCTCCCACAGAGGCTGAGGGCAGAAGCCCCACAGAGCCACTAATTGCGGCCCCTTGAGCAGATAGTATATCTCCGAACATGTTATCAGTGAGAATGACATCAAACTTTTTTGGTTTCATCATCATTTTGACCACAGCATTATCAATAAACAAACATTCAAAATGGACTTCAGGGTAACTTGCACTTATTTCCGTGACCACTTTTCGCCAAAGTCGCGATGTTTCCGTGACATTGGCCTTGTCAACCAAAGTCAATTTTCGTCTTCTTCTTTTGGCCGCTTTGAAGGCCATGTGCGCGATGCGTGATATTTCCGCTTCTGAATACGTGGATAAATCTGATGCCTCAGTACCATCTTCGCTCAGCGTTCTTTCTCCAAAGTAAATTCCGCCAGTCAGCTCACGGTAAATGACCATATCAGTACCAGAAACAATTTTTTTGGGCAACAATGAATTTTCAGCCATTGCCTTAAAAACCTTAACCGGTCTGATATTGGCATAAAGTCCTAGTTCTTTTCTAAGTTTTAACAAACCTTGCTCTGGGCGAACAAGCGCAGTGGGGTTCTCATCGTATTCCAAGGCACCAATGGCACCAAATAAAATGGCATCAGCCGTTCTACAAAGATTGAGGGTTTCTGGTGGCAGGGGTTGTCCATTATTTGAAATAGCGACCGCACCCACAGGGGCTTTGATAAATGTGAATTGATGACCGAAAGTTTCTTCGATGGCTCTCAGACATTTCACGGATTGTTGCAGCACTTCGGGCCCGATTCCGTCGCCGCCAAGTATGGCGATCTTCAGTTTCATGGGGCTGTTCTTTCAATCGTCACATCGGCAGTGTCGATTATTTTGTGAATGTCCTCATCCAAGACCTCTTTTTTTGAATCGGCATATTTCAAGAATTCTTGGTAAACCTTATCCAGTTGTAGTTTGGTCAGTTCATACCCAACAATTTTGGCGCGATAGGCCAATGCGGCCCTACCGCTTCGAGCTGTGAGTACAATTGACGACTCGGTCACACCAACATCGGCAGGATCTATTATTTCATAGGTCTCGCGATTTTTAATCACGCCATCTTGATGAATTCCAGAACTATGGGCAAAAGCATTTGCCCCCACAATGGCTTTATTGGGTTGCACGATCATTCCCATTTTTTGAGATACCATTTTGCTGGTGTCAAAAAGTAGTTTGCTATTGATACTCGTATCGAGACCAAGGGATGGATGCTGTCGCATGACCATCACAACCTCTTCAAGTGATGTGTTACCTGCGCGCTCACCAATACCATTGATGGTACACTCTATTTGTCTGGCACCATTCATTGCTCCCGCAATGGAATTCGCAGTGGCCAATCCGAGGTCGTTATGGCAATGACAAGACAATGTTGCTTTGTGAATTCCCTTGACATTTTCTTTGAGGTATTTGATTTTCGCACCGTACTCTTCAGGAAGACAGTAACCTGTGGTGTCAGGAATATTCAATACGGTAGCTCCTGCCGCCACGACGGCCTCACATACCCGAGCTAAAAATTCATTGTCCGTTCTACCGGCATCCTCCGCATAGAATTCGATATCTTCAACAAAGGTTTTGGCGTATTTGACGGCTTCGACCGCTCTTTCGATAATGGCGTTCTTATCTGAATTGAACTTATACTTTATGTGCGATTCTGAAGTGCCGATACCCGTATGAATTCTTGGTTTTTTGGCATATTTCAGTGCCTCAGCAGCTACCTCGATATCTTTTTTAACGGCACGGGTCAAACCACAGATCGTAGGGTTCTTTACCAATTTGGCAATTTCCGAAACGGATTTGAAATCTCCCGGACTCGAAACCGGAAAGCCAGCTTCAATGACGTCAACTCCTAAAAGTTCAAGACGTTCAGCGATGACCAATTTTTGTTCTGTATCAAGTTTACAACCGGGTACTTGCTCACCATCACGCAGCGTAGTGTCAAAAATTTGTACCTTGTCTTTGCTCATTATATTTGTGTAGTTTTATAAGCTTAACGATAGCCTTCTTACGAATATATAAACATTCAATGAAACCATCTAAAAAAGCGATTTCAATTTACAACAGGCAATGACTTTTACGATATATCAACATGCTGAAAAACAGCAATTTAAACCCTTTTTATTACGATGACAAATATCCACAAGGATGCATTGTTTGTGCTGGTAAAATCACTTTCCAAATCAGAGAAACGGCAATTTAAGTTGTATGTGGGAAGGCTAGGGGTCAACACTGATGCGAAGTTCATAGCGCTCTTCAATTTGATGGATAAAATGCGCGAGTACAATGAGAAGACCATTTTGGACAATGGTATTGTGACCAAATCACAACTCTCTAACCTGAAGGCGCATTTGTACAAGCAGATATTGATCAGTTTACGCTTGAATCCGGTAAATCAGAATATTAGGGTTCAAATTAGAGAGCAACTGGACTTTGCCACGATACTTTATCAAAAAGGACTTTACAAGCAGAGCCTTAAAATATTGGACAAGGCCAAAAAAACCGCAATCGACAATGAAGAGAAAAACATAGCCTACGAGATTGTTGAGTTGGAAAAAATCATTGAAACCCAATACATTACCCGCAGTATTCCGGATCGGGCTGATGAACTTACCATACAGGCCAAAGAACTTTCTGCGCACAATGTGATGACCAGTAAACTGTCGAACCTTTCTCTTCAGTTGTATGGATGGATGTTGAAGGTGGGCTACGCAAGAAGTGACGAAGATTTCAGTAGGGTCGAAGCGTATTTTAAAAAGCAACTTCCTAAATACAAAATTGAAGAGCTCGGTTTTAGAGAAAAGTTGTGGTTGTACAAGGCCCATCTCTGGTATAGTTTTTTGACACAAGATTTTTTGTCATGCTATAAATATGCGAGCAAATGGGTTGATTTGTTCTACGAGCATGAAGATATGATTCGCTTGAATCCTGTTTTCTTTTTGAAAGGAAACCATTATTTATTGGAGTCCTTGTTTTTTGTAAAGTACAGTTCGCAGTTCAAAGAAAACCTTGTTAAGTTAGAGGCAATGGTTGAGAGCAAAGAATTTCCGAAGAATGATAATATCAGTTCGTTGGCTTTTCTCTACATCAATTCGAATAAATTGAATCTGCATTTTCTAGAAGGAAGTTTCAAAAAAGGACTTTACTTGGTCAAGATCATTGAGTATGGAATCAACAAACACAGAGACCGTATAGATGAACATCATATTATGTTGTTATACTACAAAATCGCTTGTCTGTATTTTGGGGTGGGAGACAATAAAAACTGTATTGAATACCTAAAGAAAATAATCACGAATAAAAAACTCAAAATGCGGGAAGACCTCATGTGCTTTGCGCGTGTCTTGAGTTTGGTGGCCCACTATGAATCCGGAATGGACTATCATTTAGAGGTACAATTGAAAAGCACCTACAAATTTCTTCTAAAGATGGATGACCTTCACGAGGTTCAAAAAGAGATGATCAAATTTCTAAGAAACCTTGGCAACATATACCCTAACGAGCTCCGTAATGAATTCAAAAAATTGCACACTGAACTAAAGAAATACGAAAACCACCCTTATGAGAAGCGGGCTTTCTTGTATTTGGATATTATCTCGTGGCTCGAAAGTCATCTGGAAGACAAACCTGTTTCACAAATTATTCGTGAAAAAGCCGCAGTTTTGACACGCTAGTTGTTGTCTCCTCCTGCTTCTTTATCGATGATATTGGGCGTTGCCTTTTTGAAGTTAAATTGGTTGATGAGACCTTCGCCCAGTTTTTGAAAATCCTCATTTTCGGCCATTTGACGAACCTTGGCAGGGTCAAAATTTCCATTGAAATATAGAAAAGAACCGTTGAGGTTATTGTTATTGTAAATCAATATTTCTTTTACCGCATCTTTCTTCTCGCGTATTGAAATGACATTTCTTTTCAGGTCATCATTCTTTCGGTATACCTCGATAAAAGAATTGCCGGTAATGGTGTTCATTTGTTTGTTCAAAAAATCAGTTCGAGCTGGTGTGGCACTCGGAAACTGCATATATCTTAAATCTTTGGTATTGCCTATCAGTGATTTCATATCTGGCGAAATATTTCCCAATAAAGAGAGCATGAATTGAGGCACTCGAACCGCAGTTACTTGGTTGTCATTTTTGTGTGCGTTGTAGAAAGAGTCTATCGAATTATAGCTGCCACAAGAGGAGAGCAGCACAATGCTAGCAATGAATAGTGTTCTTTTGATCATGGTGTACGTTTATAGCGTTAAATGTACTAAAATTAGCAACAAGCGTTCCAAACTGGATCATCAGGCAGCGGTGCTTGTAAATTCAAGGGTTCTTTTTTCACCGGATGAATAAAGGATAAAGAGCGCGCATGCAGATGTATGCTGCCATTTTTATTGCTTCGGTCAAAACCATATTTTAAATCCCCCTTTATCGGGCAACCAATGAACGACAATTGTGAACGAATTTGATGGTGCCTTCCGGTCATTAAATCAATTTCCAATAAGTAATGGGAATTTAGTTTTTTCAGTAATCGATAATCTAAAATAGCCTTCTTGCTATCAGGAATTTCTTTAGGATATGCATAGGATTTATTTTGCTTTGGGTTACGTTTGAGCCAATGAACCAAATTTCCCTGGGCATTTTCGGGAAGCTTTTTAACCACGGCCCAATACGTTTTTTTTGCCAACTTTTCTGCAAATAATTTGTTCAATCGAGGCAATGCTTTTGACGTTTTGGCAAAGACAACGATACCCGAGGTGGGGCGATCTAACCGATGTGCCACCCCCAAATAGACATTGCCGGGCTTCTCGTATTTTATTTTGATATACTGCTTTACCACCTCACTTAGCGGCAGGTCACCTGTTTTATCTCCTTGCACAATATCACCTGATCTTTTGTTGATCGCAATCAAATGATTGTCTTCATAAAGTATTTGAAGATTATCAGGATTGGAACGCTTCGCTTTTGGATTATTGGATTTTTGGATAGCAGGATTATTTGAGGGTGGATGTGGATTTACATTTCCAATTTTCGATTTTTGAAACTCAATAATAATATTAAAAGTACGCCCATAGTCACTGAAACATCGGCCATATTGAAAATACCCGTTTTAAAAAACCAGATTTCAATATGAAAAAAATCGGTTACCTCGCCATGGGCAATGCGGTCAATTAGATTTCCGATTCCGCCTCCGATAACACAGGCAAATGCAAAAACCAACCATTTGTTCAAGTTTTGCTTTTGAAGAATTCTAATCAATAGAACCAAGAGTAGGGCAAGAGGTACAATTTGAAGTATGATTGTTTTCAAAAACGGCGATAAATCACGGCCCCAACCTAGCATCGCTCCTTCGTTCTCTACTTTTGTCAGCGTGAAATTTTGACCAATGAGTGTGATTCTTTCGCCATAATCAACATTTTGACGTACCATCTCTTTTGACCATTGATCACAACCAATATTTAAGAGAACCAGTAAGATTATGACAAGTCTTTTGAGCATTTGAGGGCTTGTTTTTCGGGGTTAATATTGTTCTTGGTCACTAGGAAAATCCTTGCTTTTCACATCGGTCACATATTGTGATATGGCCTTGCCCATTGATTCATATAAATTCATATAGCGGCGCAGAAAACGGGGATTGAACTCGTGGGTCATTCCCAATAAATCATGAATGACCAATACCTGTCCGTCAGCATGTTTACCGCCACCAATGCCTATTGTTGGAATGGATATACTTTCAGATACCTTCTTGGTCAAAGCAGCAGGTATTTTTTCCAAAACAATGGCAAAGCACCCCAATTTTTCCAATAACCTGGCATCTTCAATCAATTTTTCAGCCTCTTCTTCCTCCTTGGCCCGAACGGTATAAGTGCCAAATTTATATATGGATTGTGGTGTCAATCCTAAATGCCCCATTACCGGAATACCGGCATTCAAAATTCGTTTTACTGATTCTTTGATTTCAGCACCTCCCTCGACTTTTACGGAATGCGCACCACTTTCTTTCATGATTCTAATGGCAGAGCGCAACGCCTCTTTCGGATCACTTTGATAACTGCCAAACGGAATATCAACCACCACGAGGGCCCGATCCACAGCACGAATAACCGATGAGGCATGGTAAATCATTTGATCGAGTGTAATGGGCAGTGTGGTTTCATGACCTGCCATGACATTACTGGCAGAGTCGCCCACCAAAATCACATCTACCTTTGCAGCATCTACAATTTTCGCCATGGAATAATCATAAGCAGTGAGCATGGAGATTTTCTCCCCATTTCTTTTCATATCCACCAGAGACTTTACCGTAACTCTCTTGTATTCTTTTTTGGCCGTTGACATTGATTTGATTTTTGTGCCATAAAAGTAGGTAAAAAGTTAAATAGTTACGGGTTTTATGATTTGCCTTATTTTTGAAAAAATCTACACCATGAAAAATACCTTGGTCTTTATTTTAACAATGGTTTCTTTCGGACTATTTGCTCAGATAGATGACAAACAGGCGGTTCAGAAAGCCGTGGAAACTTTTTTTGAGGGGTTTCATCAGCAAGACTCCGTTTTGATGAAGAAAATGGTGGCCGATAAAATGGTATTACAAACCATTGCCGAAGATTCTGAAGGAAAAATTTCAGTGCGAGAGGTATCTTTTTCAAAATTCTTGAGCTCAATAGTGGGTATCCCCGAAGAAATCAAATTCGAAGAAATTCTAAAGTCTTTTTCCATTCAGATTGATGGCCCTATGGCAAATGCCTGGACACCTTATGAATTCAGGTTGCGAGATGAATTTAGCCATTGCGGGGTAAATTCGTTTCAATTGGTAAAGTTTGATGGGGTTTGGAAAATTGTCTACCTCATTGACACCCGACGTAAAGAAAACTGTGAGTGAATTGAATGATTTCGCTGTGTCACTTGCCGGTTCACAAACAGGTTTTGATTTGAGTCAAGTTTTTCACCTGTGCACTGTTTTGCAATTGGTTCAGCTTAAGTCCGTTCAAACTGACTGATTCAATCTGAAAAATATTCTCTGACTTGTTTTGACCCGTTGTGAATACCAAAAGAGCGTAGCCTTTGAATTTTTTGATAAACCAATATCCATTATCTCTTTGCGAATAGTTGATAAATTGGTTTCTTTTATGAGCCTTCTTGGCTTTTTTGTCGAGAAAGAACTGTTCTTTGGTAAATTGCGCTTTGATACCCTGAATTTCATCACAAAATTGATCGGTTAAAAAACGGCCCAATTCTTTTTTGGTCATGTTGACCTTACCGGCTGTATTTAATTTGTTCAGAATATAATAGGTGTTTTTTCCATTTAAAATCAAAGTGTTTTTACCACGCTTTTGAACGTTGAGCTTACCTTTTATTCCGTCAGCCTTCATTTTTGTTGCTTTGCGGTTGACCACAATCTTGCCAGAAGCATTTGAATTTATGTTACCTATGGTCTTTGAATCAAAATCAAGAAGAATATCGGCGTTATGCGTTTTCTTCTGTTTACCGGTTGAAACCCATACGCCATCTAGATTTTGGGCATAGGTGGCTGAAAACGTGGCAAATATAATGAGTAGGGACGCTATTTTTTTCATGTTTTAATAACGTTCTAATTGTGAATTTGTTGTAAGATTTAGTTCAGAGCTTGTGCTTTACAAGAATTTAATAAATCCTTTCTATTCATTGATTTGAGGATTAATCTTTAATTTCGTTGCGGAATAATCGTAATTTTTAACAAGTAAATCATTTATGAAGAACCCGTTTTCAAGGTCGAAAGAAACCCATTCCATGAACCTGTACTCAAATAGTTCTGCCAAGAAAATCATGTGGCAGAGAACGGTTCGTACAACTGTATTCGCTATATTTCTGTTTTGTGGTCGTTCGGCTTTGCAGGCTCAAACCACAATTTCAAACCTTTTTTCCGATCATATGGTTATTCAAAGGGGAGAACCCATAAAAATATGGGGTTGGGCGAACGATGCGGCCCAAATCAATGTGATATTGGGTTCCAATACGGCCCAAACCACGAGTCAAAATGGCAAATGGGAAGTTGTACTGCCTGCCATGGATGCTGGCGGCCCCTATCAAATAAGCATTCAAGCAGAGAACACCACGACCATTCAAGATGTTATGATTGGCGATGTCTGGGTTGCTGGTGGACAATCCAACATGGATTGGATTCTCAAAAACACAGAAAATGCTGCTACCGAAATAGCGGCTGCCAATTATCCCGAAATTCGTTTTTTTCAAATACCTGAAACGGTTTCAAATACCGTATTTGAGCAAGTGCCCGCTCAGAATTGGAGGGTGGCCAATCCTGAACAAGCAAAGATTTTTTCGGGGGTTGCTTGGTATTTTGCCAAAAGAAATCATTTGGATAAAAATGTTCCTGTAGGTATTATTGATAGTAATACAGGGGGTTCTCCCGCCGAAGCTTGGATGTCTATAGAAGCAGTTGCCGCAGTGCCCAGTTATGCACCCGATGTGGCGAACGTTTTGGACCCCGAAAAAGACTGGACTGCCATTTTAGCACAAAATAAAGTCAATGATAGCTTGCGCTTTGCTGTGATTGCTGATACCTTGCTGGCCAAGGTGCCAAGAGCGCATTTGCTTGATTTCGATGATGGCGGTTGGCAATGTGTTCAAATTCCAAATACGGAACCCATTCTTGATTTTGTATGGCTCAGAAAGAACATTTTATTGAAAGGCACAGAGCAGGAAGTAAAACTTAACCTTGGTAAAATGGAGACCAGGGGACAGGTCTTTTTCAATGAAAAGTTGATTTATAACAAAACTACCACAAATGTGGATATCCTTTCCATACCCACTGAATTATTGCGGGAAGGAAAAAATGTCATCAGCTGTCGGGTGGCAAATCCTTATGGCGGGCGAGCTTATTTTGGGTACGCAGATAATATGTGGATGGAGATTGAGGGCACTCAAATTTCCTTAGAGGGCGAATGGAAGTATTCAAATACTGTCGAACCTGAACTACCGGAAGTCAAGACGTATCGGCATCTTCCTTCTTTTCTCTACAATAGCATGATTGCACCACTTACGAATTTTGCGGTACGAGGAGTTATTTGGTATCAAGGTGAATCTAATGCTTTTCGATCGAGTGAATACAATGAGCTGTTTGAGGCTTTGATTCAAGACTGGCGTAATCGTTGGCAAAAACCAGACATGCCCTTTCTTTTTGTTCAGTTGCCCAATTATCAGGCAAGGGAAGAGCAACCAAGTGAACACAATTGGGCCTACATAAGAGAAGCACAAACGCAGGCTCTATCGGTCAATAATACTGGAATGACCACAACAATTGATATTGGAGATGCAAATGACATTCATCCTCGAAATAAAAAAGATGTTGGAGAGCGATTATGGCGTAATGCCAGAAAGGCATCCTTTGGCGAAGACATCATTTCCTCGGGACCCATGTATTTGAGTCATGAAGTTGTCAATGATACGATTTCCGTTTCATTTGAGCATATTGGCGCAGGCTTGCAAACCAATGATGGTAATGAGCCAGTTGGTTTCGCCATCGCCGGGGCAGACCAAGTTTTTTATTGGGCTGATGCTCAAATACAAGATGGGCAAGTCAAATTAAGTACAGCGGAAGTTACCGCACCAGTGGCTGTTCGTTATGCATGGGCAGTCAACCCGGCTACCAATTTATATAATTCAGAAGGTCTACCTGCGGTACCTTTTAGAACAGATGATTGGTAACGATTAGCTCATTGTGCGTAACCAAACTTCCAAGCATTCCATTATACCATATCTGAAAATATGCCAACCTGTCAGTATTTTGTGCTTGGCATATTGTTTGCCAATTACATGTCAAGTTTAAATAAGCACTAATACTTTTAAATAAATAGAATGAGCAAAATAATAGGAATAGATTTGGGTACCACAAACTCTTGCGTTTCTGTAATGGAAGGTAATGAGCCAGTGGTCATACCCAATGCAGAGGGTAAAAGAACCACTCCATCGGTAATTGCCTTTGTTGAGGGTGGCGAAATCAAAGTAGGTGATCCTGCCAAAAGACAGGCGGTTACTAATCCTGAAAAAACAGTATACTCGATTAAGCGTTTCATGGGAAATAAATTCTCAGAGTGCAAAAAAGAGATTGATCGCGTACCCTACAATGTGGTCAAAGGTGATAACAACACGCCTCGAGTTGATATCGACGGACGTTTGTACACACCACAAGAATTGTCAGCAATGGTGCTTCAAAAAATGAAGAAAACTGCTGAGGATTATTTAGGTCAAGATGTGTCAAGAGCGGTAATTACAGTACCTGCCTATTTCAATGATGCACAACGACAGGCAACAAAGGAGGCTGGCGAGATTGCCGGACTCACGGTTGAACGCATCATCAATGAGCCAACTGCTGCTTCATTGGCATACGGAATGGATAAAAAGGACACCGACCAAAAAATAGTTGTTTTTGATTTTGGTGGCGGAACGCACGATGTTTCGATACTTGAATTGGGTGATGGCGTTTTTGAAGTGCTTTCCACCGATGGTGATACGCACTTGGGTGGTGATGATGTTGATCAGAAAATCATTGATTGGTTGGCTGAGGAGTTCAAAAAAGATGAAGGTATCGATCTTCGGGATGATGCCATGGCGTTACAACGTTTACGTGAAGCTGCTGAAAAAGCAAAAATTGAATTGTCTTCTTCAGCGCAAACTGAAATCAATTTGCCTTATGTAACCGCTACGGCTTCAGGACCTAAGCACTTGGTACGTTCATTGACACGGGCAAAATTTGAGCAATTGATCGATGATTTGATAAAGCGTACCATAGAGCCCTGTGAAACTGCAATGAAAGCTGCAGGTTTGTCAAAAAGCGATATTGATGAAATTATTTTGGTAGGAGGATCAACCCGTATACCTGCGGTGCAGGACGCGGTTGAAAAGTTCTTCGGAAAGGCTCCGTCAAAGGGTGTGAATCCTGATGAGGTCGTGGCCGTAGGTGCTGCTATTCAAGGAGGCGTTTTAACTGGAGATGTAAAAGACGTATTGCTTTTGGATGTGACACCACTTTCATTGGGTATCGAAACCATGGGTAATGTCTTTACCAAATTGATTGATGCCAATACGACCATTCCGACCAAGAAATCACAGATATTTTCTACAGCGGCGGACAACCAACCTTCGGTTGAAATCCATGTCCTTCAAGGAGAACGTTCAATGGCGGCAGACAATAAGACCATCGGTCGTTTTCATTTAGATGGAATTCCTCCTGCACAAAGAGGGGTGCCACAGATTGAAGTTACCTTTGATATCGATGCTAATGGAATTATCAAGGTTTCGGCAACAGATAAGGCGACGAATAAAACACAGGATATCAGAATCGAAGCTTCCTCAGGATTAACAGAGGAGGAAATCGAGAAAATGAAGGCAGAGGCGGAAGCCAATGCAGAATCTGATAAGGCTGCAAAAGAGAATGCGGATAAATTGAATGAAGCCGATAGCATGATTTTCCAGACAGAAAAGCAGCTAAAGGAGTTTGGTGATAAATTATCTGAGGATAAGAAAAAACCAATCGAAGAGGCTTTGGCTGAGTTGAAAACGGCATACGAAACAAAAGATGTGGTCATTATAAACCCTGCTTTGGAGAAAATCAACGAAGCTTGGAAAGTTGCCTCTGAAGAAATGTATAAGGCTCAGGCCGAAGCACAACAGGCTGGAGGCCCAGCTCCTGAAGGAGATGCAACTGCAGACGGTGGTTCTGATGGGGATAATGTGGAAGACGTCGACTTCGAAGAAGTGAAGTAGGGTACTCCTTAATAAACCAAAACCCGCATGGCGAAAGCTTAGCGGGTTTTTTTTGTTGCTAATTTTGGTATTCCCTTATTCCTTTTTCACAACCATTATCTCATTGTACTGATTTCCATCGGTGTCAACTGATTTGATATAATAAGATCCTTCAGAAAGCGATCTCACATCCAAGGTGTAGGCTCCATTCTTCTCAATGGCTTCACCTTGATATGTTTTTACCAATCTCCCGATTTGGTCGTAAACGTGAATTTCAACAATGGTCTTGGGTTCTTTCGGACTGATGACCGTCTCTTCAACCGCAGGATTGGGTGTGATACTCAATTGGTCAGTAATTCTAAATGCCAAAAGCGGTTCAAAGGTTCGCAAGCTTTCAGTAATAATGGTCAATTGCGGTGCTTGTGGCGTTTCATCCGAAGCGAATGCGACATCGTTGCCATTGACATGTTTGACGATGAGGGTGAGCATACCGCCACCGGAAATCTGACCGACATCTAGATTCCATGTTTTGGTCTGCCCCAAACTGTGGGTGCCCGAGATGGAGGCCAAAGCAGTGCCCACCATGAGGGGTTTGTTGGCTCCGTTCAAACTGCTTTCCGTCCAATTGGAATGTGATCCCAGAAAGACCTCCAAAGTACCGAAGCCAGGGTCACTGGCGACCTGCATTTGCAGTTCGGCCGCTGTAATGGCGGTATCGAAGGTGCTCAGGTCGAACTTCAGGTACACCAATCTTCGGGTCAGTTCAGCCCTTAAAATGGGCCCTGTTGGTTCAGGGTTGAGAGATCCTTGAAGATAAGTGGCATCGATCAGGTCGGCCACACTTTCTTGTGGTGTGCAACTAACTGCAAGATCGGCATCATCGACCAATCCGTCGCAATTGTTGTCGATTCCATCACAGGTTTCCGGGGCATTCGGATTCACATCGGGGTCGGTGTCATCGCAA
>CAYSPL010000003.1:0-18551 GCA_964432915.1 uncultured Maribacter sp. | reverse complement strand
GGGTCGGTGTCATCGCAATCGACATCCTCAGGAAATCCATCCCCATCAAAGTCAACGGGTTGATTGCAGTTCACTGCAAGATCGGCATCATCGACCAATCCATCACAATTGTTGTCGACTCCATCACAGGTTTCCGGGGCATTCGGATTCACATCGGGGTCGGTGTCATCGCAATCGACATCCTCAGGAAATCCATCCCCATCAAAGTCAACAGGTTGATTTGAACCTCCGGCGGTAATGGTCAATTGCGGTGCTTGTGGCGTTTCATCCGAAGCGAATGCGACATCGTTGCCATTGACATGTTTGACGATGAGGGTGAGCATACCGCCACCGGAAATCTGACCGACATCTAGATTCCATGTTTTGGTCTGCCCCAAACTGTGGGTGCCCGAGATGGAGGCCAAAGCAGTGCCCACCATGAGGGGTTTGTTGGCTCCGTTCAAACTGCTTTCCGTCCAATTGGAATGTGATCCCAGAAAGACCTCCAAAGTACCGAAGCCAGGGTCACTGGCGACCTGCATTTGCAGTTCGGCCGCTGTAATGGCGGTATCGAAGGTGCTCAGGTCGAACTTCAGGTACACCAATCTTCGGGTCAGTTCAGCCCTTAAAATGGGCCCTGTTGGTTCAGGGTTGAGAGATCCTTGAAGATAAGTGGCATCGACAAGATTTGCTGGTGCGGTCACTATGAGATTGGGAGTGACCGTAATTGTTCGCTTCACACTGTTTTGACAATTCGTTTCAGGGTCAATATAGGTGTACATAATCTCATAACTCCCTACCCCATTTGATGCATCAAAAACGCCATTCGCGACTCCTTGACCAGAGTAGGTACCCCCAATCGGAAGGCCGCCTGACAAGACAAATGGAGGTTCGTTTTCAGCAATTGATTCAAAAGGTGCCAATGTCACTTCCGGAAGTTCAGGATCGACCAATTCAAAAGTCAATTCGACGGTACAGTTTTTGGCATCAGTTGCTTGCACGGTGTATTCCCCTGAAGGTAGGTTGGTTACTTGATTTTCTGAAAGAAGTTCGTCATGGCCCCAAGAATAGGTGATTGGTAAAGATCCTCCAACTTGGGTAATATGCACAAAACCATCAGTGCCATCACAAGTACGGGGATTTATAACCTCAAAAAGGGTCAATTCAAAGCCTTCGCACGAAGCGATAATAACACTAACTGTCCATGTTTGGCTCACACCGTTTTCTGAAGTCACTTCAAATTCAACGGGTTGTGTAAAATCAGTGGGCTGTTGAATTTCTGGGCTGATCGTTGCACTTTCTGATATGGATATTTCCGGCAGTATCACCGTCAAATCGGTACCCGCAGGCATAGTTACTGTAATGGTTTTTTCAATTTGGTTTATAGTTGTTTCGCCTACTTGATTGGCTATGGAGAAAGAACTAATGTCATTTTCCATGGACTGTGGCGCTACAATTGTTATCACTTGCTCACAGGATGCCTGATTACCATTGGCATCAGTTACCAGCCAAAATAGGGTTGTTGTTCCTACAGGAAATTCATCATTGATTGTCAAATTAGAGTCATCAGATCTTAGTGAAGTCAAAGACATTTCGCCCGTGCAATTATCGGACACAACAGGTTCTTGAATAGTTATTGTTTGTCCGGTTGACGCTATTATGGAAATATCGTTGGCACAAGTAATGGAGGGTTTTTCATTGTCTTGTACAATTATAATTTGTTCACAGGGTAAAGAACTGTTGCCTGCCTCATCAGTAGCTATCAAAGTTATAATGGTCTCCCCCAAGGAAAATGGCTCTTCCAAATTGAGATTGTCGCTTCTAGTATATGAAACACTGATGTTTTCGACAGCAGAAATATTATCACTCAACTGGGGCGCGGGAATTGTGTAGGTGGCAAAACAGCTTCCCGCATCTGTTGACAAGGTCAATTCTTCTGAACATAAAATCGTTGGTGCTTCTGTATCTTCTGGTATTCCCAATAGAACCAAATCATTGCCATCACCACCTTGGTAGGTTATTATTCCCGAAAAATCTCCAAATGTTATGGTATCTCCCTCCGAATAATTTGAAAATGTGCCAACAATGGGGTCATCACCATCATTATCAATAAGCAAAATCACATCTGATGGAGTGTTACCATAACCACCAACCGGATTTAAATTGGCATTATTCAGCTTTACGCTGCCAATCACTTTGATTTGATCGTGTTCAACGCAAGGTGACTGACCGTTAACCGTTGGTTCAAAGGCGGTATCGCTCGTGAATTCCAAATTATAGGCGAGCATAATTTCAGAATCTTGGGCGGCTAGCGTTCCATTACTCAGAAAATAAATGCAAAAAAGAAAGAAGACAATTGGGGGCCGAAAGCAAGGAATTTGCCTTATAGTTGGATTTAAGTTAGATGAATGGTTGATCTTGTTTGGGTAGGAAAAAAGTGTCAATGTGGTTTGTTGGTTTTTTAGATAATAAAAAAGGGATGCTATAAGGTAAAGACGTAAAAATACCATTATCATGTGAGAATTTATAACATAATTTTACAACCGCTAAAATAGGACGCACAATTTGGGATTTTAAAAATATGTTGTGAACCCCCGCATTCGTGTAGTTAATGAGTGAAACGGAAGTACTTCAAACGTATAGTTTCAAAAAAAATGCCGAAACTTGCCATTGTAAGACTATTTATAAAAGCAAGTAAGAATAGGTAATTCAATATTTCTGTTGATCTTGTGCAGAACATCGATTTGGCATCACTTTTGTTTTTACTTTCCTCAATATCATTAATTTTATGGCATGACAAAAAACTGCCTCATACTGTCATTCTTTTGTTTATCCATTTTGTCAAATTTGATTCAGGCCCAAGAAATCAAAATTTTCAAACGTTCTGATTTTGATTTGAAAGGAAAGGTCAAATCATGTTTGGTACACGCTAACTATGGTAAAGAAGAGTATGAATTCAATGATTCTGGACTATTGACCATGTCAGTCACACGTTATAGTGACACCGATTATGACATTTCATATTACAAATACAAAAATAATTTCTTGATGGAAAAGCGAGTTGAAAATTATCGCGATAATGTGGTCGATAAAGAAACTTCTATTGCCCATTTATTCGAAATTGACTCAAGCGGTAATCGCCAGATTATCGAGAAGATTATTTCTTACAACAAAGAATACATTGACCGTTATGAATATCAATATGACGATAAAAACAGATTAATAAAAATATTGCGGAGCAATAACGATGGAAATGACGAAACGGACTTGACCTATTCCAATGAAGATGGAGTTTCCATAACTACCTACACCACCAACGGCACTATTACCAAAGAGCTTTTGGTTTCAATGGAAAAACTCAATGACTCGGTTACGGAGAAAATCGTGACCTCAAAATCTTATTTAAGCGGCTTGCTCAATCAATCAATTAAAAAGCGCTTCAACCCTCTGGGGCAAATGGTTTCAAGTGAAAAACATGATTATGATTCCGAAAGTAAGAAGCTCATTTTCAGTGAAACCATGGTCTACAGCTTTGATGAGGAAGGTAACTTGAGCCATTCTGAAGCCAAAAGAGTAGGTCTTGATGAAATCAAAGAATATATCTATCAATTCGATACTCAAGGAAATTGGGTCAAAGAAATAATACAACCTGACAATACCTACACCACAAGAAAAATTCAGTATTACCCTGCATCCAACCCAATTCGGGAGGAATAAACTTTTTACTATTTCAATTGTTCAAACTCAGTTTTGGTCAAACGATATTGAATTAGGGTCACGTATTTACCATCTTTGCTATCATGTTCTTTCATTTCAGCCTCTCTGATCATGAAGTTTTTCTCGAGTATTTTACCAGAAGCGATGTTGACATCAATATACATCGCGACGATTTTATTTAGGTTTAAAACCTGAAAACCAAATTTCAAAATGGGTGAAACGGCCTCGGTGGTAAAACCTTGATTCCAAAAGGGCTCGGCAAGCCAATAACCTAATTCCGCCCGATTATGCTCCGTTGCTAAGGTCAATCCAATGCCACCCATAAAGTGTTTTGTTTTTTTGTCTCGAATGGCGAAAATGTAACTGTTCTTTTTCTTAAAACCCTCATCTACCTTGGTTATCCAGTCAATGGCATCTTTTTCATGATAGGGGTTGGGCATGGTACGAGTAAACTGCACTATTTTTTTATTGTTGGCATATTTTGCGATGACCGGCACATCAGAAAGTTGTATCTGACTAAGAATGAGTCTATCTGTTTTGAGTTCTGGAAAATTCATCTTTATTCGGCAAACTGGATTAATAACTCTTTTTTAACTTCATGTTTTCCCTCAAAAATGATTTGTTCGGCCTGTCCATCAAACAATGTTTCCATACGCTGGGCCTCTGATTTCAAAATTTCCGCATCAATATACTCATCATTATCTCCCACAATGGCCGTGACCTTGGTACCATTTTCGCTTAAAAAAGAGAAATCCTCGGCCTTTAGTTCACGGGGCAATCCGCCGGAATGTAAAATCAATCGGTCACATCTCAATTTTCGTTTTGCCACCCAACGGGTAGCCACTGAGACCCCTTGCGAGTAGCCAAATACAATGAAATTCAAATGTTGCGGTAGTTGTTCTTTTTCGAGCACCGCATCGAGATAGTTCAAAACATTGGCGGTTTCCATGACGGTTTTTTCTTTGGTCAACCAGCTCGCGCCCACATGTTTGTATTCGTTTTTTAAATAATATTTTGAAGGGGCTTGCGGAGTGATGATGTAGTTTTCATCAGCCGGTAGTTGGTCAAAATATTTGATGAAATATCTACTTAAGTAACCGATACCGTGCAAAACCACCCAAACATTTTTGGTTTTGTCGGTCAATTGATTCAAGGTCTCATAGGTGTTTTTTGTGGAATAAACCACGGTTTTCTCCTCTTGCATTATCTGAATTTAATCTCTTTTAAAGTAATGGCATGAATTGCTTTTGTAATCCGTAATTTTACAAAAAACAATCATGAACGATTACAAAGATAAAATTCTAAAGGTTTGCAATGAGTCTTCAAAAAACACGATGATGGAGACCTTGCAAATAGAATATGTAGATGTTGGAGAGAATTTTTTGGTTGGCAAAATGCCCGTCAATTCAAAGGTTCATCAACCCGATGGCGTCTTACATGGCGGTGCCATGGTAGCTTTGGCCGAGAGTGTGGGCAGTACGGCATCGTATATTTTTTTGGATGCTCAAAAGTTTTTTGTTCGGGGCATTGAGATTGCCGCAAATCATGTAAAGAGTGTTAAAGAAGGGTATGTTTTTGCCAAGGCGACAATACTTCATAAAGGCCGCACCACACAATTGTGGGATATCAAAATAACAGACGAAGCTGATAACCTGATATCAGTTTGTAAATTGACCACAATCGCTTTACCTAGAAAGTAAAATGTTCATTAGTTTGATGCAAATGGTAAAAAAGCAGTTGGATGACAATCTGCCTTTTGTGGTGTATAAAAGACCCAAGACCTCAAAAATTCAGGCGGTTTTTCAAAATGATGATCAGCTTCATCTTTTGAAGGATTTCTCAGAAACGGGATTCATTTTTGCTCCTTTTGACTCAAAAGAGAACACCATTTTAATACCATACGATCGTCTCGATGCAGTCAGTATTGACCGTGAAAAAATTTCTCTTAGAACGTCAAAACCATCGAATTCTGATGTTGCACAAAAGGTATTCCATTGCAATTTGGTCGATAAAGGCATAAAAGAAATTGCGAATGGAAAGCTCAAAAAGGTTGTTCTGTCAAGAAAATTGGTTGTTGAATGCACTGCCTCATCCATTGAACTTTTTGAGCGTTTAATGATTACTTATGACAACGCGTTGTGCTATTTATGGCATCATCCAAAAGTGGGTACGTGGTTGGGTGCCACCCCTGAAATGCTTTTGAATGTTGAAAATAATCAATTGACGACCATGTCTTTGGCAGGTACTTTAAAGCATGAGGATGAGAAGACGGCAGAATGGGGACGCAAGGAGTTGGATGAGCAGCATATGGTCACTTCTTTTATTGTAAAAGCTTTGGAAGGAAAAGTGGGGGAGTTGAAAGTCTTCCCTACGGAAACCATAAAGGCAGGAAATCTTTTGCATCTGAGAACAAAGCTCAAAAGTTCGCTTAAAACTGGTGGACTTTCAGATGTTCTTTCAGCACTACATCCTACACCAGCAGTCTGCGGAATGCCCATGAGCAAAGCGAAGGAGTTCATTTTGGAAAATGAAAACTATGATAGGGAATTTTACACAGGTTATTTGGGTGAACTGAATTTCAAAAGTGAAAAGCCAAGAACATCCCGAAGAAAAAATCAAGAAAATACCGTTTATAAATCCATAAAGTCAACCACCACCTTATTTGTGAATTTACGTTGCATGCAATTAATTGCGGGCAAGGCATTTATCTATGTGGGTGGCGGAGTGACCAAAGACTCGGACCCAGAGAAAGAATGGCATGAAACGGTTGCCAAGTCAAAAACCATTCTTCAAGTATTGGGCTAAGAACAGTTTGAGTTGTACTTTTGTTCAGTTACAAATAGTGTCAATGAAATATTCGAGTATACCCACTGCCCAGTCTGTAGTTCAACACTGCCAGGCCAAAGGTATTGCGAATATCATCATCTCGCCCGGATCTAGAAATGCTCCTTTGATATTGGGTTTTACCGAAAATTCCTTTTTCAATTGTTTTAGTATTGTCGATGAACGAAATGCTGCCTTTTTCGCATTGGGCATGGCCCAGCAATTACAAAAACCAGTTGCCATTATTTGTTCATCAGGCAGTGCCCTTTTGAACTACTATCCGGCGATTGCTGAAGCGTTTTACAGCCATATTCCATTAGTTGCTATTTCTGCGGATAGACCTTCTTACAAGATTGACGTTGGCGACGGACAAACAATACGCCAAGATGATGTTTTCCACAGGCATATCGGCTACTCAGCAAATCTAAAACAAGATGTGGTTCATGCCACCGATCGCATTGAGAAATATGCTCCAAGTATGATTTCGTCATCAGGTATTGATAGTACCCAAAAGAACATTCAAACCTATAATGACCATGAATTGAATAGGTGCATTGATGTGACCTTGACAAAATGTTTGCCCGTGCATATTAATGTGCCTTTTGAGGAACCATTGTACGACACCTTATCAGCGTATACAGTGAAATCGAATGTTCAACCTACCCCAAATGAGCGAACTACGTTTGAAGATGTAAGCGAATATTCGAAGCGTTGGAACCGTTCGAAGCGAAAAATGGTGTTGGTGGGTGTGAATCATCCCAATAGTTTAGAGCAGCGATTTCTGAAAATCCTTGCTGATGACCCCTCGGTTATTGTTTTTACTGAATCGACCTCTAATCTGCACCACCCAAATTTCTTTCCAAGTATTGACAGTATTGTAGCGCCAATTGAGAAGTTGGAAACGAGTGAAGCACTTTTTTTAAAACTACAACCTGAAATATTGCTCACTTTTGGTGGACTTATTGTTTCAAAAAAAATCAAGGCATTCCTCAGAAAATACAAACCAAAGCTCCATTGGCATGTAGACCCCATCAATGCCAATGATACTTTTTTTGCCTTGAAGCAACATTTCAAAATAGATGTGAATTCTTTTTTTGATTCCTTTTTATCATTGGTTGGCCCCGTTGAAAGTGATTATTATAGGTATTGGAATGAGGTCAAAATCGGTTATCAGGATAAAAGGGCGACATATTTGAAGGAGATTCCCTTTTCAGATTTGTCGGTTTTTGAAAGCATATGCGATCAAATTCCTGCGAATTACCATGTGCAACTTGCCAATAGTTCTACGGTAAGATATATGCAACTATTTGATATAGAACCAAGTGTGACTGTTTTCTGCAACCGGGGCACCAGTGGCATTGACGGAAGCACTTCCACTGCCGTGGGAGCTTCAATATATTGCAGTGATCCCACACTATTGATAACTGGTGATCTTAGTTTTTTATATGACAGCAACGCGTTATGGAATAATTACCTGAAACATGATTTTAAGATTATTCTGATAAACAATGAAGGAGGTGGAATTTTCAGAATTTTACCAGGACACGAAAAAACCAAGAATTTTGAAACCTATTTTGAGACCGTTCAAAAGTATGATGTTTCCCATTTATGTAGAATGTTCGGCATAGCCCATCAAAGGGTAAATGACAAAAAAGGATTGGTTGAAAAATTGGAAGAATTTTTTAAATCTGATAGCGGTCCTTCCCTTTTAGAGGTGTGCACGCCGAGAATAATAAACGATAAAATTTTGCTCGGTTATTTCGATTTTATATCTTAGAGTATTGAAAACAATTATTAAACGAGAACACTAACAATTATGAGCAAAAGAGACGATTTAATTGCAAAGTACGCAGCAGACATCAAAGATAAATTTGGAGAGAGTGCCGACATGGATTTACTTACAAAAGTGACCATTGGTTTGGGCCCATCAATTTACAATATTGATGCTTCTAAAGTTTCAGGTTCTGATAAGAAAGAATTGGAGACTGTAAAGAAGAACTACCTAATGAAAAAGTTGGGAATGGCTGATAGTCCTAAATTGATGGAAGGTATCAACGCCGTTATGGAAAAGTATGGTTCTTCCAACAGAAACAAGCATAGAGCTGTTGTATACTATATGTTGTGCAAGCACTTCAAAAAGCAATCTGTTTACTAGAAGTTGGTAATCAAGAAATTAATGAGACCGTCAGCAAAAGTTTGACGGTTTTTTTATGCCCCAATTTTTTAGCAGTACTTTAGTGGCATGATAGCATTGGGAAAATTCAATACCCTTGAAATACTGAGGCAAACCAGTGTAGGATTGTTTTTGGGCAATGGCGAGCATTCGGGAATTCTCTTGCCCAATAAATATGTTCCTGAAGAATTTACCATCGGAGACACGATTGATGTTTTCTGCTATCTTGACCATGAAGAACGCCCCGTGGCCACAACGCTTGAACCACATATCACGGCGGGTGAATTTCAACGTTTGAAGGTGGTTGAGGTCAATGAATATGGTGCTTTTATGGATTGGGGTTTGGAAAAACATTTGCTCGTGCCATTTCGCGAACAGCGCAATAAAATGCAAGAAGGTCAGTGGTATGTGGTGTATTGTTATTTGGATGAAAAAAGCAAACGCCTTGTAGCTTCAAATAAAATTGACAAGTTTCTGAGCAATGATAATTTGACCGTTAGGCCATGGGAAGAGGTTGAGTTGGTCGTGACCAGAAAAACCGATTTAGGTTGGGAAGTCATTATCAATAACCAACATAAAGGGCTGGTTTATTTCAATGAAGTGTTCAAGAAAATCAATATTGGTGATGTGGTAGCAGGTTGTATAAAGGCAATCAGATCTGATAACAAAATTGATGTCTCACTACAACCCTTGGGGTCTAAAGTTCTTGAACCTGCCGCTAAAAAAATCTATGACACCTTAATGATACACAGAGGTTTTCTTCCTTTAAATGACAAATCAGATCCTGAATTGATTAAAGAAGAACTACAAATGAGCAAAAAAACCTTTAAAAAAGGAATCGGTACTTTATATAAAGCTCGAAAAATCGAAATAAAATCAGACGGCATTCATGCCTTGAAAGAAGATGGATCTGCGAGCTAGATAAATCTTTGATATTTCATCGAAATACCGCTATTTCAAGGTTGTGTATTTCATCGATAAGTATATGACCTGCAATTCTCTACAAAGCAAATGACATCGATTTTTCTTACCTAGACCACTCAAAATTCGAATTTTACAACATTGATGTGAATTAATCTTTAGCCATCTGCGAATTTTAATTATATTAGCACGCTATCGCCCTCAAAACTCAAAAAAATGCCATTTATAGAAGAAAGCGATTTACTCGAATTGCACAAAGACATAGACAAGGCTCAAATCATTAATGAACGCCTTCTCGATCAAATAAAATTCAAGAACAAAGAACTCAAGAAGAGTAAGATGCAACGCAATGTGCTTGCAGGAGTTACTGCTTTGTTTCTGATATCAGTATTTGGAATAACCTCTTACATGACTGGATGGAGTAGCAGGGCCGGTAATATGGACCAACAAAATAATTTATTGGTATCGATTGATAGTCTTGATGCAGTCAAGGCGAGAATTGATAATCTTAAAGAACAAAATGAAGAATTGAGCCTGGTCAAAGAATATTATCTGGCAAAAAGATTTTTGGAAAAGGAAAAAATCTATTCGGTTCAAGTGAAATCATTTGTTGATAATAACGTGACCTTGGCATCAGAGGCTTTGACCAATACTTTATTTGTGAAAACAAATCCGTTCTATTCTTATTCCCTTGGGAATTTCCAAACTCTTGAAGAGGCGCAAAAATTTAGAAGGGAATTAGTGACAATGGGGTTTGAAGATGCCTTTGTTGCCTCTTACAAAGAGGGCAAAAGACTTAGAATTGAATCCCCGAACTAGTCGTGCCCAAATTCAGTGCATGGCTTAGTGCAGCAAGATTAAGAACGTTGCCCCTATCGATTTCTGGCGTTCTTGTCGGTACAGCTTTGGCCAAATTTTATGAAGAAGACAACCTACAGATATTTATGCTTGCTTTGCTAACAACCATTAGTTTTCAAGTTACCTCTAATTTCGCCAATGATTATGGCGATGGAGTCAAAGGTACGGACAATGAGAATCGTATTGGTCCAAAACGTGCTTTGCAAAGTGGTCTGCTCTCTCGCAAAGAATTAAAGAACGGAATCATTCTGTTATCACTCATAAGCTTACTATTGGTCATCGCTCTTTTATACACTGCTTTTAGTAGTGACAACATAGTCTACATTTCAATATTTGCGGGTCTGGGAATACTTTCAATTTGGGCCGCTATTCGTTATACGGTTGGCAAATCAGCATATGGCTACCGCGGATTGGGTGATGTAGCTGTTTTTATTTTCTTCGGATTGATAGGC
The DNA here is from genome assembly GCA_964432915.1 of uncultured Maribacter sp. GTDB lineage: Bacteria > Bacteroidota > Bacteroidia > Flavobacteriales > Flavobacteriaceae > Maribacter_C. Next base: position 7,628 of record CAYSPL010000003.1, on the reverse strand, counting down.
GTATTGGGATCTATGTTCTTGTTCACGAAATTTCTGACTCCTAGCGCTATTTTACCGGCTTTGGCCATTGGCGCCTTAAGCGTAGGGGTACTGAATTTGAATAACCTTAGAGATTTTGAATCTGATAAATTGGCCCAAAAGAAAACCCTTGTTGTGAAAATGGGATTCAAAAATGGAAAGCGTTACCATCTGGTTTTACTGTTGGTGGCTTTTCTAAGCATCGCGGTATTTACTATTTTGAATTACACTTATGAAATGCAACTATTGCCGTTTTTGGCTTTTCTGCCAATAGGCATCCATTTGTTGAAAGTTCAGAGAACCCAAGAACCTATGAAACTTGATACGGAATTAAAAAAACTGGCCTTGAGTACTTTTTTGCTCTCGGTTTTGTTTTACATAACTTATAAATAAAGTTGTAATTTTGAAGTATAACCACTAAACCATAACCCCATTGGAACAAGCAATTAAAATACTAATCGTTGAGGACAATGTAATCATTGCAGATGATATGCAGTCAATGCTAGAGGAAATTGGCTATGAAATTGTCGATAATGTGATTGTTTACGAACAGGCAGAAGAAGTTTTGAAAAGCCAACATGTTGATTTGGTTTTGATCGATATTATTCTCGCATCCGATAAAACAGGAATCGATTTGGGCAAACTCATCAGGGAAAAGTATAATATTCCGTTTATTTTTGTCACTTCAAACTCTGATAGGGCAACCGTTGAAAACGCCAAAACCGTAAAGCCTAACGGGTATCTCGTAAAGCCATTTGAACAACAAGACTTGTATACCTCTATTGAGATTGCACTTTCAAATTTCATTTATAATGGTAATGCCGGTACTGAAGATACCATGATGAATGAGGCAGATATGCCCATGTCGAATTCGGTTTTGAAAGATTCGATTTTCGTTAAGAAACAACATTTGTACTATCGTATTCAATTTGATGATATTCAATTCATCAAAGCCGACAACGTTTATTTAGAGGTAAATACCGTTGATAAGAAATTTTTGGTACGCTCTCCTTTGAAAGATTATCTCGGAAAACTACCTAGTAACAAGTTCTATCGAGCGCATAAATCTTATATTGTGAATGTGGATCATATTGACGCAATCAATTCCAAAGATATCATGATTAATAATAATTTGATTCCCATATCAAAAGACTTCAAAGAGTTCATTATCTCAGCGATGAATTCATAATCAAAAAGTCAAAATCGCTCAATATTTTTAAAAAAGGATGCTTCTTGCATCCTTTTTTACTTCAAAAAACCCTTTTTCGCCCGACTTGAAAATCCATGAAATGCGAAAAAATCCGACGAAATACACTCTTTTCGGTAAATTATTCGTTTCACCACAAAAAACAGGGGTTACACAACAAACTGAGGCCTTATTAATTTCTTATCGATATTTTTGAAACTAACGGAAATCCCCAAATTTCTTACGTATCAATTTCGAACTTAAGTTGTATAGCTGGGTATGCCTTGTACGGCTTTTTTATGATGTCATTTTATGCGCAGATTCTTCTCAATTGAGACAGAAGAGGAGCATGAGGCGTGACATCCATTTAAAATTAGAATTAAAGTAGAACCCAAAATGATTGTCAATGTTCTGAAGAAGCACCGATTTCAGTTCACTGACATGCAGCAAAAATTTACCAAAGTCGCTTTGTAATGCTATGTTTGTTTTTGTTCGTTTATATGATATGAAAAGAGTCCCAATCAAAATTTCAATTCCCCTAGTCGCCTTTGTTTTAGGCTTTTATTCGCTAGTTGCCCAAGAGTCGGTAATTACGAGCAAAGGTTTTTTTCAGGAGTTTCAAAATGCTTCAAGCTCAGAGGAGCGATTCAATTTCTTCTTTCATACGCCAAATCGCTATTCTGAGAATTCTGCCTACGACTGGCTTGAAGTCGTGAATGTATATTTGGATAATTCCGTAAAAATAGAAGATACTACTGCCGTGCGCCATTATCGTTTATTGGGTTCTCAAATTCAATATGACTTGGGTAATTTTGATAAGAGTTTGGCCATTACCCGTGAGATATATGAGAACAAGGCAGCATTGAAGATACCTATCAAAACACTTCTTTTGGATTTAATGGATAAAACCTATGCCGAACTTCGACTTTTCGATAAACAGATTGAAATCAGGAAAGAGAAGAAAAGATTGGGTATGAAAACCGATATTTCTTTTTATGATATTTATTCAAATCTGGGTTTGCATCGTGAGGCGATGAAAGATTATTTTGAGAACGAAAAAAAGAAGGTTGATGAAAAGGACTATTATGGCCAGGCCGTGTTTTGGAACAATGTTGGAACCTATCTCAGACTCGATAAATCTTATCCCACGGCACTATCCAACTACAACAAAGCGGGTGGTTTTGTCAAAGTGTATTTAAATGACGTGGTTATCGAAAAATCAGAAAAGCAGGAGAATGAAAGCAGATTGTTGGCGGCGATTATCGAAGGTAATATTGGTAAAACACATTTAAGATTGAAGCAAGCTGAGACGGCAGTACCTTATTTAGAACGAAGTATCGACAGCATCAAAGTATATAGTGCAGGTAAATATTCACCTGACTTGGTGGCAAACAATCTTGAAATAGCCGATTGCTATCTTCAACTGGGCAATTTGGAAAAAGCCACTGATTACTTGAGTGATGGAATGCAGCCAAGAAAAGTAGAGAACATCATCAAGAAAAACCGTTTGATGGCGGCTTTCTATGATAGGACAAGAAATTTTGAAAATGCATCAATTTTCTACAGAAAAAATGAAAGGATTCAAGATTCTCTGGCAGAAAGTAAATCAGGGCTCCATCAAAAACAACTTGCCGCTGTCGTTGGCGCTGATAAGGAGAATGTCAAAAAGATGATGAATGAGACCCGGAAAGCCCTAGAACAATCACGTATTGATTTGGATGAAAAAGACAAGAATATCAGCTACATCTTCATTTTCTTGGTATTTGCTCTACTAGGTTTATCAGCACTCGTCTATGCATACCTCAGGAGTATCAATAGCCAACGTTTGATTGCCGAGCAGAAACATATTATTGAAAATGCGCTTATTGAGAAAGATTCGCTCTTAAAGGAAATTCACCATAGGGTAAAGAACAATTTACAGATGGTGTCAAGTTTATTGAGTCTACAAACCAAGAACACTCGTAGTAAAGCAGCCATTGAAGCCTTGGAAGAGGGTAAGAGTAGAGTGAAAGCCATGGCTTTGATCCATCAAAAACTATATCAAAATGATGACCTATCCGTTATCGAAATGCAAGGCTATATTGAAAGTTTGGTCAATAGCGTTCAATCTGTTTATAAAAAAGGAGGGCACAACATTCATGTTACCATTGATGCCGAAGGAGTTGAATTGGATATTGACCGCGCCATTCCTTTTGGCTTGATTTTGAATGAGTTGGTTTCCAATTCTTTCAAGTATGCTTTTCCGAACAATGAGGAACATGGTAAAATCTACATACATCTGAGAAAGACCAATGGCCAAGACGGTTATTTCGAATATACCGACAACGGGGTGGGGCTGCCTGATGATACTGATGAAAGAGCAAATTCTTCTATGGGAATTCGTTTGATGAACCGTTTGGTAAATCAATTGCAATCAAAATTGAATATAGATAAAACGGCAGAGGGCGTTCGTTTTTGGTTCAATTTCAAGTAAGACATTTAGTTTTCGGTTCTTTTGAGAACCATGCGGTGCAAGAGTTTTGGAAAAAAGCGTTTGAGGTAAATTCCAGTGACTTCAAAACCGCCCATGTAGGCTTCATACTTTTTCTTTTCAATAGCCCGAATCATCTTTTTGACAAAAAGATCAACTTGTAGTCCATTCTGATTTTCAATATCATGTTTCTCTTGAGGGGTGCCATCTGAAGTCAGGGCATTTTTATCTACATTGGTTTTTACATAGCCTGGGCATATCATGGTTACGTCGATATTGTCTTTCTCGTGTTCCATCCGTAGCACATCGAAAAATCCGTGTAAGGCGTGTTTAGCTCCGCAATAACCTGAACGATGTGGCCCAGCGAATTTCCCCATCAGGCTTGAGACCGTCACATAATGACCGTTTTTGTTTTGTATAAAATGCGGTAGTAGAGCTTTGGTAAGGGCAACCGTGCCCAAATAGTTGATGTCAATCAGTTTTTTGTACACCCCTAAATTTGTATCCAGAATTTTTGAACGTTGGCTTAAACCTGCATTATTGATGAGCATGTCAATTTTTCCGAAAGCCGCAATCGCTTCTTTCACAGGTTGATGCATGAGCTCAAAATCAGCCAAATCTAAAGGAACAATTTTGATGTCGCTTTGATTTTCACAGTTGGCCTTGACCCTTTCGAGTTCGTCAAATTTTCTTGAGGAAATGATAAGTTTGCATTTCCTTTTTTCAAGGGCGTAGGTAAGGGCTTCTCCAATTCCTGAAGAGGCTCCTGTTATCCAAACTGTTTTTCCATCAATACGGTCCATTCCTTTGATTTTAGAGCGAAAATATAGGTATTTTTGAAACAATTGATGAAGGCCCTTTATAAAAAACACATACTTGACTTCAAACGACCCAGCGGTACCTCACGAGGCGTAATGCACCAAAAGGAAACCTGGTTTCTCATTTTAAAAGAGAACGAGAATATGGGAATCGGAGAATGCGGAATTCTCAGAGGATTGAGTGTTGATGATGTGCCTGAATATGAAGAAAAATTAAAATGGGTATGTGATCATATCAATCTTGGAAAAAATGCATTGCTCGAGGCACTTACTGAATTTCCGAGTATTCAATTTGGACTAGAGCAGGCTCTTCTGTCATTGAGTTCCTCCGCACCTTTTGAGCTCTTCAAATCAGATTTTACGCAAAAAAACAAAGCTATTCCCATAAACGGATTGGTTTGGATGGGCAGCAAAGAATTCATGAATACACAAATAAAGCAGAAGTTGAAAGAAGGCTTTCATTGTATCAAAATGAAAATAGGGGCCATAGATTTTCAAACTGAAATGGCATTACTTAAAGCTATTAGAAAAGAATACAAGCATGATGAAATAGAGATTCGTGTTGATGCCAACGGGGCTTTTTCTCCTGAAGAGGCCATGGAAAAATTGAAGATTTTATCAGATTTGGATATTCACTCCATAGAACAGCCGATCAAACCAGGGCAAATCAACGAAATGGGTGCATTATGTCAAGATTCGCATCTTCCCATTGCTCTTGACGAGGAATTGATAGGGGTTTTTGACGGAAAGGATAAAGAGGAATTATTGTGGAATATAAATCCGCAGTACATTATTTTAAAACCAAGTTTGATTGGAGGATATAAAGGGAGTTTGGAATGGATAGATCTTGCCGAAAAAATGAATATTGGCTGGTGGGTAACCAGTGCTCTCGAGAGCAATATAGGCTTGAACGCCATTGCGCAATGGACATATACCTTGAAAAATAAACTTCCGCAGGGTCTTGGTACGGGAAGTTTGTTCACCAATAATTTCAAGAGCCCTTTGACTGTTGAAAAAGGAACATTATATTACGATCAGAACAAACACTGGAACACTAATTTAATATCGGAATTATGTATATAGAACAAGCGTATAAAAGACTTGATGATATTTGGAGATACATTCTGGGCTTTTTTGTTGTCTTCCTTTTTTGGAATATCATGGGTGGGCTACCTTTGATCGCGGCACTCATGATGAAGTCAGATTCGCTCACTGTTTTGAGTGGTGGCGATATGGGGGCCATGGCTGAAGTCTTGGGGTCTAATCCATTTTTGTTTTACATGCTCCTGACTTTTGCCATCGGACTACTAGGGCTTTTTATTTGGACAAAATTAGTTCATCAACAGCCGATAAGAGAATTGACCACCTCAAGAGAAAAGGTAGACTGGAAACGTATTTTTACAGCTTTCTTTATTTGGGCAATAATCACGGGAGTCATGGTTTTAGTTGATGTTCAACTTGCGCCAGATGATTACAAATGGAATTTTAATATGGAACCGTTTTTGATTTTAGCGGTAATCGCCATAATTATGATACCCATTCAGACCAGTATGGAGGAATATTTTTTCAGAGGTTATATGATGCAAGGTATTGGGGTTATGGCCAAGAATAGATGGGTGCCTTTGGTGGTCACTTCAATGTTGTTTGGGGGAATGCATATTTTCAACCCTGAAGTTTCGAAATTGGGTTATGGAATTATGGTTTTTTATTGCGGAACAGGTTTTTTTCTGGGAATTTTAACGCTTATGGATGAAGGTCTGGAATTGGCATTGGGTTTTCATGCTGCCAATAATCTTACCGCAGCGCTTTTAGTAACGGCCGACTGGACGGCCTTTCAGACAGATTCTGTTTATCGGGACGTCTCGGATCCAGTACTGGGCTGGGATGTTTTAATTCCGGTTTTTGTGGTATACCCTATCATTTTATTCATTTTTTCCAAGATTTATGGTTGGACCAATTGGAAGGAACGCTTGACTGGTAGGGTGATTGAACCTGTAGTCGAGGTTCAAGAAATTGGTTCATCAAATACCGACTCTTTGACTTAATACAATTGGGCAAATTTGAAAACGTATGCTGGTAGGCGATGGTAAAGTTCACTCGAAGTTTACTCTAAATGGAACTTCATATTCAGCAAACGAGTTAAGGCAACTTGCGTACAGTTTAATCAAAGAGGGCGCGAGGCATGAAGTTGAAATTGGTGAATTTTTATTACGATGGCTAGATTCTGAGCCAATTATTCAAGTCCGTACTTCTGGTTCAACTGGCACTCCGAAAATAATAGAACTTCAGAAACAGCATATGGTCAACTCGGCCCTGGCCACTGCAGATTTTTTTGGTTTATCAAATAGTACAAATACCCTGTTATGTTTACCTGCATCTTATATAGCAGGTAAAATGATGTTGTTACGGGCAATGGTCTTGGGTTGGGAATTGGATTATGTTGCACCAAGTTCATGTCCACTTGAACATATTTCCAAGAACTATGATTTTTGTGCTATGGTTCCTCTACAACTTGAAAACTCCTTAGACCATATTGAACAAATCAAAACGCTCATAGTGGGGGGGGCAAACGTATCGAAAACATTAAAAACCAAAGTTCAATCGAAGTCAACGGCCATTTATGAAACTTATGGCATGACTGAGACCTGCACCCATGTGGCCATCAAAAGTATCAAAAGCGATAGTACCAGTGGTACGTATAAACAGCACCACTTTCAGGCCATGCCAAATGTTACATTCTCTACTGACCAACGTGATTGTCTTGTCATTTCCGCACCTAAAGTATCGGAGACCAAGGTCATTACAAATGATTTAATAAAGTTAATTTCTGCCACGGAATTTGAATGGTTGGGCCGCTATGATAACGTTATTAATTCAGGTGGAGTGAAATTGTTTCCTGAACAAATTGAGGCAAAACTCGAAGCTCATATCAATTCTCGTTTTTTCGTTTCAGGGGTTCCTGATGAAAAATTGGGTGAAAAATTGGTGTTGATTATTGAAGGTCATGTTGATGTAAAAGGACTGATGCAAGAGCTTAGTGCGTCAACTGATTTAAAAAAGTTTGAAATTCCTAAGCAAATATTTACCCTTCCTCAATTCACAGAAACAAAAACAGGCAAGATCCGGCGGAAAGAAA
>CAYSPL010000002.1:0-155903 GCA_964432915.1 uncultured Maribacter sp. | reverse complement strand
TTTGTTCAACTTCGATAAAAAATTTATTTAAAAATTCATTTTCCGTCAAGGGCAATGATCGCAACGAGTGAGCCCACATTTCAACATGCCGTGTTAAAAACTTTGTATCGAATATGATAAAACACCCTTTTCAAATCGATCATGTTTTTACATCTTTGTTCGTCCGTGCCGTAGGGTATAAATCACCATCTTTTTTAACACTTAAAATCGCACAAAAGCATGTCAACAGCCGTAGAACCAATCTTAGCAGAAAACGATGATCGTTTTGTCATTTTTCCTATAAAACACAATGATTTATGGGATTGGTATAAAAAATGTGAGGCTTGTTTTTGGACTGCTGAAGAAATCGACCTAGGCGAAGACATCAACGATTGGAACAATAAGTTGAATGATGACGAGCGGTTTTTCATCAAACATATTTTGGCATTTTTTGCCGCATCAGATGGTATCGTGAATGAAAATCTGGCAGAGAACTTTGTAAGTGAAGTGCAATATGCCGAAGCAAAATTTTTCTATGGTTTCCAGATCATGATGGAGAATATTCATTCTGAAACCTATTCGCTTTTGATCGATACTTATGTGAAAGATGAAAAAGAAAAGAACATCCTTTTCAAGGCCATTGAAAACTTCGCAGCCATCAAGAAAAAAGCGGATTGGGCATTGAATTGGATCGAATCACCAAGTTTTGCAGAACGTTTGATTGCCTTTGCCGCGGTAGAGGGTATTTTCTTCTCAGGGGCTTTTTGCTCTATTTTCTGGTTAAAGAAAAGAGGTTTAATGCCAGGGCTTACCTTCTCAAATGAATTGATTTCAAGAGACGAGGGCATGCACTGTGATTATGCGGTGCATCTGCACAACAAACATTTGGTGAATAAGGTGCCAAAAGAACGTATTACGGAGATTTTGACCAATGCACTTGATATCGAACGTGAATTCATCACTGAATCTCTTCCTGTGAGTTTGATTGGAATGAATTCAAAACTAATGACACAATATTTGGAGTTTGTCACAGACAGACTTTTAGTGGAATTGGAATGTGAGAAAGTCTACAACGCCACCAATCCATTTGACTTTATGGATATGATTTCCCTGCAAGGAAAAACCAACTTTTTTGAAAAAAGAGTTGCTGAGTACCAGAAGGCTGGGGTAATGAACAAAGACGAAGACGCGCAGAAAATCAGTTTCGACGCTGATTTCTAGAAACAATCAAATTACCATACCTCTACCCCACGGGGTTTTAGTAATTATTTTTAAGGTCAAGTTCTAAAGCTTGATGTAATCAACGTATCACCATTAACAAGAGTAGCCAATGTATGTATTAAAAAGAGACGGAAGAAAAGAGGTGGTCATGTTCGACAAGATCACGGCCAGAGTAAGAAAATTATGTTATGGGTTGAACCCATTAGTTGATCCTTTAAAAGTAGCCATGAGGGTTATTGAGGGGCTGTATGATGGAGTGACTACCTCAGAACTGGACAATCTTGCCGCGGAGATTGCCGCAACAATGACGACAACACATCCTGACTACGCGAAATTGGCAGCGCGCATTTCCGTTTCTAACTTACACAAGAACACCAAGAAATCTTTCTCTGAAACAATGGAAGATTTGTACATGTACATCAACCCACGAACAGGCAAAAAAGCACCCCTGCTTTCAGATGAGGTATATAAGGTCATAAAGGATAATTCAGAAAAACTGGATTCCACCATAATATACAACCGTGATTTTGGCTACGATTATTTCGGTTTTAAAACATTGGAGCGCTCTTACCTTTTAAAAATAAATGGGCAGATTGCTGAACGCCCACAGCATATGTTGATGCGTGTTTCCATCGGAATACACTTAGATGATTTGGATGCGGCAATTGAGACCTACGAGCTCATGTCTAAAAAATATTTCACACATGCTACCCCAACCTTGTTCAATTCGGGTACTCCAAAACCGCAAATGTCATCGTGCTTTTTATTGGCCATGAAAGATGACAGTATTGATGGTATTTATGACACCTTGAAGCAAACTGCCAAGATTTCGCAATCAGCAGGGGGTATTGGGTTATCTATTCATAACATTCGCGCAACGGGATCGTACATTGCAGGTACCAATGGCACCTCAAACGGAATAGTGCCCATGCTACGTGTTTTTAATGACACAGCACGCTACGTGGATCAAGGAGGAGGAAAACGCAAAGGAAGTTTCGCCATTTATATGGAACCTTGGCACGCAGATATTTATCAATTTCTCGATCTAAAAAAGAACCATGGTAAAGAAGAAATGCGCGCAAGGGATTTGTTCTATGCCATGTGGATTTCAGATTTGTTCATGAAAAGGGTGGAAGCCAATGCCGACTGGACGTTGATGTGCCCCAATGAGTGCCCAGGTCTTTTTACCTCACATAGTGAAGAGTTTGAAAAGCTCTATTTAAAATATGAAGAGGAAGGTAAGGGGAGAAAAACCGTAAAAGCCCGTGACCTTTGGGAGAAGATTTTAGAATCTCAAATAGAGACAGGCACGCCTTACATGCTGTACAAAGATGCAGCGAACCGCAAGAGCAATCAGAAAAATTTGGGTACCATACGTTCTTCAAACCTTTGTACCGAAATTTTGGAGTATACCTCACCTGATGAAATTGCCGTATGTAATTTGGCCTCGATTGCGTTGCCAATGTTTGTGAAAAATGGGGAATTCGATCATAAAGAACTGTTCAAGGTAACCAAGCGAGTTACCAAAAATTTGAACAAGGTGATCGATCGTAATTATTACCCTGTCAAAGAGGCGAAAAATTCAAATATGCGTCACAGACCCATCGGTTTGGGGGTGCAAGGTTTGGCTGATGCTTTTATCATGTTGCGTTTGCCTTTTACCAGTGATGAGGCCAAACAATTGAATCAAGAAATATTTGAAACCTTGTACTTTGCTGCAGTTACGGCCTCTATGGAAGCCGCTAAAGAAGATGGGGCATATTCGTCTTACGAAGGTTCTCCTATCTCTGAGGGTAAATTTCAGCATAACCTATGGAATATCAAAGATGAGGAACTTTCAGGACGCTGGAACTGGGAGAAACTTCGTAAAGATGTGAAGAAAAACGGAGTGAGAAATTCACTCTTGGTGGCTCCAATGCCAACGGCTTCAACTTCTCAAATTTTGGGCAATAACGAATGTTTTGAACCCTATACCTCCAATATATATACCCGAAGAGTGTTGTCTGGCGAATTCATTGTTGTGAACAAACACCTTTTGGAAGATTTGGTGAAGTTGGGTCTATGGAATGAGAGTTTAAAACAAGAATTAATGCGTGCCAATGGTTCGATTCAGCATATTGATGTCATTCCCGATGATATTAAAGAACTCTACAAAACAGTTTGGGAGTTGAGTATGAAAGATATCATTGACATGAGTCGTCATAGAGGGTATTTTATTGACCAAAGTCAGTCGCTCAATCTTTTCATGGAAAATGCCAACTATTCCAAACTGACTTCAATGCACTTCTATGCATGGAAAAGCGGTCTAAAAACCGGAATGTATTACCTAAGAACAAAGGCGGCTGTTGACGCGATTAAGTTCACTTTGGACAATACCAAAAAGAAAGAGGTGCCAACAAGTGTTGCCGCGGAAGCAGAGGTAGCGGCGGCAACACCAGTTTCTAAAAAACCAACCGCAGAAGCAGCTGCAAGTATCAAGGTAGAAACTACTCCTTTAGTGGCTCAAACGGAAACAGATATTCAACCTATGACCCCTGAAGAAATGAAAGAAATGATTGCTAGGGCGAAAGAAGGTCAGGCCGATGATGACTGTTTAATGTGTGGATCTTAAAAGTTGAGGATACTAAAAATGAAAAAGCCCTGATCATGATCAGGGCTTTTTCATTTATTGAAATATGATTAAATCTTATGTCTAATAAAAGAATTATTTTTCAATGTAAGGTCTAACGGCCAATGAAAATACAAAAGCCACGATATATAGAAGTAGAATAATCAGATACTTTTCCATGCCCCAGGGTTTTTAAGATATACGTATGTAAAACGTAAAAAGATTATGACTATTGTAAATTTAGTGCATTTTTACCGATAAAGTGTTAAAAATAACCGCTAAACTACAATTTTGTGGTAAAAATTGCTCTTTTTCGAGATGTTCAATTAAAAGCTAAAAGCAAAGAGTCATTAAAACAGGTAACTCAATACACTTTCTTTCAATTGAGACCAATTGAATTGTACCTGTGGTATCAGCGTTTTACCCTCTTTCTTAAAACTGTAGTATTTGAATGCAACTTTGGCAGTCAACATAAGTATGACGTAGACGAGTATGGTATATAGGTAGGCGTTCATGTAATCAAGAACGGTAGTTCTCAGTGAATTCTTACATGGGTATTGTGCAGTACATCGAAAAGCCTTTAAATATTCGATGAACTACCAATTTTAACATAGTTTGTAGGTGGGTCCTTAAAAACAAATGTTGTGAATCAAAGGAAATTAAACTGAAATAGTCCATCGTTACAAGAAAGAATCAACACTTTTATAAGCATCGATGACAGCACGTTCACCTTCTTTGTGGGGTTTTGAATTACCATGTTCCATCCCTAGTATTCCATTAAAACCTTTACTGTGAATGAATTTGAACACGTTTTTGTAATTGATTTCTCCCGTGGTCGGTTCTTTTCGTCCTGGGTTATCACCAATTTGAATATACGCGATTTCATCCCAAGCGCGCTCCATATTCGGAATTAGATTACCCTCTTGAATTTGCTGATGATAGATGTCAAAAAGTATTTTACAGGCCTGAGAATCAACCGCTTTACATATTTCATAGGCTTGAGGCGAGCCTGTTAAGAACAATCCGGGGTGGTCACGAAAATTAAGTGGCTCTAAAACCATGGTTAGTCCGTGGGGTTCCAAAATAGCGGCAGCTTGTTTCAAAGATTCAATCACATTGGCCGTTTGGAAGCCCATGGATTGTTTTAAATCAACATGCCCGGGCACCACGGTCATCCATTTGGCATGCACTCTTTTGGCCACTTCAACCGCTTTTGATATATAATCTAAAAATTCAGCGCGCTTATCTTTATCTCCTGATGCCAGATTGGGTTCTTTCCAATAAATTTCATGAGCTACAAAAACGCCCATTTGAAGATTTCGTTTTTGCATGGTAATGGCCATTTTTTCTTGAACCTTGATATCTCGGGTTCGCATGCCATTATCTTCAAAGGCCGAGAAACCCTCATCGGCGATGAAATTCAATTGGTCTATGGGATCATTACCAACATGATTTTCAAACATCCCCAAATGTGGGGCATATTTAAGATTGAATTCATGCGTTAAATAATCGCTTTCCCTCTTCATTGCATGAGAAAAACCACCAGAGGCAATTGCACCAACAGTCAATGCAGAATTTTGAACGAATCTTCTACGTTTCACATGGCTTTTTTACAGTGACCAAGCTTTTCCTCCACTCAATTCCTCTACATCACCACAGGCAACATATTGACCAGGAAGTGGTAAATAGGCCAAAACTTCCTCACCTACATACTCCGAAGTCTTGTAACCCCAAATGGTCATGCCTCTGAGGTTGTTGGCAAACGCATGTCTGGCAACACGATCTTCTAAAACGGCTTCTTTTCCTTCCTCAATTGCCTCATTATAAGCTTCTACTGCCTTGTTGTTCTTTTCCTCTTCTTCTTTCGAAATTTTTAGGGCTGAAGCCAAAACCGGCTCTAAATCTTCTGCAGTCAATTCATCTGCGGTTTCTTTTCCACTATCTTTTAAGGCCTTGTCCATAAACTTGCCCATTGACATTTTTAGGAAGTTCTGTTGCTCTGGTGGCATCACTTGTTTGGCAAAAAGGTCTATGAATTGTTGAACCTGTACCTCAGAAGCAGATGGGGTATCCGTTTTTGGTAAGATGATATCCACTAAATGGGTAAGTACCAAACTTTCACCCTTGGACAGAAACTCGGGCACCCATTCAATTGCCGTTTCTTTTTTACAACTTTGAACAATACCCATTAAAGTGGGTGTGGCCACAGCGTAACCCAAAGCCAAACCCATGTTTTTTAACGCTTTTCTTCTATCCATTATATATTTCCTTTTTTAAGTTCTTTCGCCGCATGGTTTGCCGCTCTTGCCGTAAAGGCCATATAGGTCAACGACGGATTCACACAACTTGCCGAGGTCATAAAAGAACCGTCAGTCACGTAGACATTGGGCACATCATGAAGTGCATTATTGCCATCAAGAACTGATGTTCTTCTGTCTCTACCCATTCGTGCCGTACCCATTTCATGAATACCAAGGCCAAGGGCAGTTTCTCTGTCAAAAGGCTCAACGTTTCTGAGACCGGCTTTTGTCAACATATCAACCGCAGATTCCATCATGTCTTTGCGCATGTTTAGTTCATTTTCTTTGAATTCAGCATCAAAAGTGACCGTGGGCAATCCCCATTGATCAAGTTGGTCATAATCAAGGGTGAATCTGTTATCTTGATAGGGTAGCACTTCTCCGAAACCACCCATACCGAAGGTCCATCCACCGGGTTTTAAAATAGTCTCTTTCAATTTGGCTCCATGCGACAATTCAGCGATGGATTCTTCCCAATTTCCTCTTCTAGCACCACCTTGGTAACCAAAACCGCGTTTGTAATCGGTTCTATTTGATTTGCCCCCTAGGTTTCTGAAACGAGGCAGATAAATGCCGTTTGGCTTTCGACCACTGTAGTATTTGTCTTCAAAGCCATCATACTTACCAGAAGCCCCAACACCCAGATGATGATCCATGATATTTCTGCCCAGCTGATCCGAATCATTGCCCATTCCGTTTGGAAAGCGGTCAGATTTCGATTGCATCAGTATGGAGGTCGATGCAATCGCTGAAGCACATAGAAAAATGACTTTCGCCTTGAATTCATAGGCCTCTTTGGTAACGCGATCGATTACTTTTACCCCAGTCGCTCTTTTTGAATCTGCGTCATAAATGACTTCATGAACAATTGAATCAGGTCTAAGGGTCATGTTACCAGTTGCTTCAGCGGCAGGTAAAGTTGATGACAAACTACTGAAATAGGCACCAAATGGGCATCCTCGTATACAACGATTTCGGTATTGACATTTTGAACGACCATCTCCTGCAAATTTTTTATCACTGTTGATGTGGGCTACTCTGCCGGCTGTGATAACACGGCCATCAAAATTGTCCGCTACCTTTTCCCGCACATGTTGCTCAAGACAGTTCAGTTCCATCATTGGTTCAAACTGACCATCGGGTAATTGTGACAGCCCTAATTTTTCTCCAGTTACACCAATATATGATTCCACCTTATCATACCAAGGCGCGATATCTTTGTAACGCACGGGCCAATCAACCCCGTGACCATCCTCTAAATTCGCTTTGAAATCAATTTCACTCCATCGGTAACTATGGCGCCCCCATTGTAATGAGCGCCCACCAACATGGTAGCCGCGCATCCAGTCAAAACGCTTGGTTTCATTGTAAGGGTGCTCTAGGTCATTCACAAACCACATGTGACTGGCTTGATTAGTGGTATACCCGGTTCTATTTTGTTTTTCTTGTTTGGCTATAATTTCTTGTGTAGGTTGACCGCCGTTCGGAAAATCCCATGGATCCATATTTGCGGTTTCATAATCATCACGATGCTTTACCATACGCCCACGTTCCAAAACCAAGGTTTTCAATCCGTTTTCGCACAATTCTTTGGCGGCCCAGCCTCCACTGATACCTGTACCAACAACAATCGCATCATACGATTCTTGTTCCTCATTGTAATAGAATTTACTCATTAAGTGAATTGTTTAATTTCTAAAGTTATCAAATATAAATTTAATTTTCTACATTTATCGACTGTTCACAAAGCTCAAAATCATTCATTTTTATTGATGTATTTAGATATCAACGCTACAATCAAAAAATAACGAAAACGTGGTCTCATGAAAAGAACAAATTTTATCAAAGTAATTTTTAATTTCGGCATAGTACTGATTTTATTAGGTGTTAATGCTTGCAAGGATGCAAAATCGAATACTACGGAAAGCGCGAACACTGAAGAAGTGATGACTGAATCAGCGAGCCCTATTTTCAAATTATCCCTGGCGCAATGGTCAATCAATAAAATGATTCGCAATGAAGGTGTCGACCCCTATACTTTTGCCGAGAAGGCCAAAAACTGGGGTTTTACCGGGTTGGAGTACGTGAGTCAGTTATACCCGGCGGATTTGGAAAACAATGAGTATTCTGAAGAGGCCATGGCCTTGTTTATCGAGAAAAGTAATGCAGAGGCGAAAAAACATGGTATGCAGAACGTTTTGATCATGATCGATCGCCAAGGTAATCTTGCAGTCACTGATGATAATGAGCGTGATGAAGCCGTTCAGCGCCATCACAAATGGGTTGATGCAGCGGCGGCCTTGGGTTGTCATGCCATTCGAGTGAATCTTGCCGGAAGCAACGTACCTGAGGAATGGAAAAAGAATTCAATTGATGGTCTGACCAAACTGGCCACATATGCCAAAAGCAAAAACATGAATATAATTGTTGAAAATCACGGAGGACTTTCTTCCAATGGTGCCATGCTGGCGGAGGTCATGTCTCAGGTTGATATGGATAATTGTGGAACCTTACCTGATTTTGGCAATTTCTGCATCAAAAGAAAAGACCCCAACGATTGGCAAGCCGGCTGCGCTGAAGCATATGACATTTACCAGGGCGTCACCGAATTGATGCCACATGCAAAAGCAGTAAGTGCCAAATCACATGATTTTGATGCAGATGGTAATGAAACGAATATCGACTATGTGAAAATGCTTCAAATTGTTAAGGATGCTGGCTACAATAGTTACATTGGAGTAGAATATGAAGGAAGTGTTCTTGGTGAAGAAGCGGGAATCATTGCAACAAAAGACCTTATTTTGAAGGCCTCAAAAGAACTGAAATAACCACCTAACCAAACCAAATTACCAAGTGAAGGTTTTTTTCAACCAATTATTTGACTATAATTTCCATTGTAATAAGAAACTCATTGAAGCTTGCAGTGAAATAAAGAAGGTGCCGGAAAAAAGCATCCAACTTTTCAGTCATATTTTGAATACCCATCATTTGTATAACGCCAGAATATTGGAAACTGAGCCAAGGTATGAAGCTTTTCAAATACATGACTTAAAAAACTGGGGAGATATACACTATGAAAATCAGAGAAGTTCATTTGAGATCATAACCAATGCAGATGATTTTGAAAAACGTGTGGATTATGAAAATTCTGAAGGCAGATTGTTCATTAGTGATTTGAGGGACATACTTTTTCATATCATCAATCATTCTGCACACCACAGAGGTCAAATTTCAATGGACTTTAGGCTTAACGATATTGAACCTGTACCCTTTGATTATATCTATTACAAAAGATAATCAGTAGGCCAATTTAAAACAGATACTACTTTTCTATAATCAAAAACCAATAAAAAATGCCAAAAAAGATACTTTTAGGAATTTTAGGCGGAGGTGGCGATTCCCTAATCGGGGTTTTGCACCGAGTTGCAGCACATATCAATGATAATTATCAAATTGTGGGCGGATGTTTTAACCCTGATTTCAAGGTCAATAAAGCATTTGCCAGAGAAATTGATATACCATTGAATAGAATATACCCCGACTTTGACACCTTGATCGAGGAGGAGATGAAACTGCCTGAAAATGAACGCATACAGGTTTGCTCTGTATTGACACCTAATTTTTTGCATTTTCCGATGGCAAAAAAGCTGTTGGACAATGGGTTTCATGTGATTTGCGAAAAGCCCATGACCACATCTTTGGAAGAGGCAAAGATTTTAAAAAAAGCGCATAAGAAGGCAGGTACCGTATTTGCACTTACCCATACGTATACGGGCTATCCTATGGTTCGACAGATGCGTGAAATGATCAAAAAAGGGGCCATTGGCAAAATACATAAAGTAGATGCCCGATATTATCAAGGCTGGATAAATACGATAATCCATGATAAGAAAAAGAGAAATTCTGTTTGGCGATTAGACCCTAAAAAGGCGGGTATCAGTTCTTGTATGGGCGATATTGGGGTGCATGCTTTCAATATGGTCGAATATACCACTGGCTTGAAGGTCAAATCACTGCTTTGCGATTTCAACTATTTGTACAAAGACAACAAGATGGATGTTGATGGAACCGTTCTTATTCGTATGGATGACCATGTGAAAGGGGTCATTCGAAGTAGCCAAGTTGCCACAGGGGAGGAAAACGGACTGGCAATCGCCATATATGGTTCAAAAGGCGCTTTCAGGTGGGAACAGGAAAAACCAAATTTCTTGTATAAAATGAGTGACACGGAGCCGACCCAAGTGTACAAACCCGGACATGCTTATAACAGCAAATTATCATTGGATGGCACAAAACTTCCTGCCGGACATCCGGAGGGTATTTTTGACTCCATGGCGAATATTTATTTGGGGGCAGCCAAAGCCATCAGAGGTAAAAAATATAATGATGGGGAATTTCCGACTATGGAAGATGGTGTTCGAGGCATGAATTTCATCGAGGCCACAGTTGAGTCGCACAAAAAGAAGAATACATGGGTGCGCTTGATGAAATAAGTAAATAGTAAGCTATAAAAAAGCCGCTTTTAAGCGGCTTTTTTATTTATCAGTGCGTCTATCAATTATTCGTAGATTTTTTCAAATTCTTCACATACCACGATCATGCTTTCACGAGGAAGTCTTTCGAAAGCTTCGAGTTCTCGAGTATAATAATCCCAGTGGGTTTTTTTCCAATAATCGAGACTTTTGTCACCTTCACCTTCTTTGATCGCATATTCTTTATCGATGCTGAAAAAAGGTTTCAATTGAACTTTTGTGGTTCTGACAATACACTGGGCATTGCCTTCCCAATCAGTAACTACTTTAAAATCTCCTATTTTAGGAAGTTTCTCATTACGGTATTGCAAGCCAAGTAAAGAATGTGATGTTGCTTGTTTTATTCCTTTTTTGACCAATTTTGCACAGACATTTGCATCCTCTTCATTATCACAAAAATGAACTGCCTCAGGTACTTCTTCAAGAGAAGCAAATCCTTCTTGTTGGTCAAGAAATTCATGCCATAGATTTTCAGCTGATTCGTTGGTCATATTTCTTTAAACGTTTTGAGGTATTTAATATTGTTATTTGATTTTAGCTGTCAAAGCTACCTTTTTTTAATTCAGTTGCGGCATGATTTGCGGCTCTTGCAGTAATTGCCATATAGGTCAATGAAGGGTTGACGCAACTAGATGAGGTCATAAAAGCCCCATCGGTCACATACACATTCTGAACTGAATGAATTTGATTGTGCTTGTTAACCACAGATGTTTTTGGGTCATGCCCCATGCGGGCACCTCCCATTTCGTGAATACCTAGGCCGGGCCCTGATGGATCTTCATATGGTTGCACATCTTTGAAACCAGCTGCCTTAAACATGGTTACAATTTCTTTTTTAATGTCTTTTCTCATGTTGTACTCGTTCTCTTTGAACTCTACATCAAAATCAAGTTGCGGTAGGCCCCACCGATCTTTCTCAGTTTCACTTAATGTAACTCTATTGTCATCATAAGGCAAGAATTCACCAAAACCAGTTGCACCAATATTCCACCCGCCTGGTTTTAGAATTTCATTTTTCAAATCTTTACCATAACTTAATTCAGCTATTGCCGCTGTCCAATCTAGGCGGCTGGCTTTACCTTGATAACCAAAACCTCTCAGGTAATCTTTCTTCTTTGTTTTTTTATCGAGGTTTACAAAACGTGGAATATAAAATCCGTTGGGTCGACTGCCTTTAAAATATTTATCTAAATGGCCATCTACTTTGGCCTTAGCGCCAAGTTTGTAATGATGATCCATAATACCCCTACCTAAGGCATCTGAATCATTGCCCATGCCGTTCGGAAAACGTTTTGACTTTGATTGCAATAGAATTCCCACCGAGGCCATTGCAGAGGCGCACAGGAAAACCACTTTTGCTTTAAATTCCATTTTTTCATGCGTCTCGGTGTCAATAACTCTCACACCAGTCGCCATTTTGGAGGAATCATCATACATTATTTCATGCACAATTGAATTTGGTCTTAAGGTCATATTTCCTGTTCGCTCCGCTGCCGGAAGCGTTGAAGAATTACTGCTGAAATATCCACCAAAAGGGCAACCACGCCAACATCGATTTCTATTTTGACATACCCCACGACCCTCAAAAGTACCATTGGGATCTGTAATATGTGCCGCGCGACCAATGGTTAGCAAACGTCCATCATCAAACTCATTCCGAATTGATTTTTTAAGTTCTTTCTCAATACAATTGAGTTCCATCGGAGGCTGAAATTTGCCATCTGGCAATTGCTTTAAACCTAGATTTTCGCCACTTACACCAATGTATTCCTCGACCTTGTCATACCAAGGCGAAATATCCTTATATCTTATGGGCCAATCAATACTAACACCTTCCTTTTTATTGGCCTCAAAATCAATATCGCTCCAACGATAACTTTGTCGGCCCCATGTCAAAGATCTTCCGCCAACTTGGTACCCACGAATCCAATCAAAACGTTTCGTTTCAACATAAGGGTGTTCTAAATCGTTGACAAAGAAATGTTTTACATCTTCCTTTGGCGCCCAATTAACTCTTGATTGAACATGGTATTTTTTCTTGTCTTCGTTCGATAATTCTCCCTTTAAAGCATAATCCCACGGGTCATCATTCATGGTCCTATAATCCTTGATATGCGTTACCATTGGGCCTCGTTCCAAAACTAAGGTTTTCAAACCATTCTCACATAATTCTTTGGCTGCCCAACCCCCACTTATGCCTGTTCCAACTACAATGACATCGTACTGTTCTTCCAGATTCATTTGTTGTTTTCTTGTTGTTTTCTAGCGGTAATCGCTATATTTATATCTTAACTCAACTAAGTTTAAAGAGAAAAAGTTTCAATTCTAAATATAAGGTTAAATTCCCTAAAATGTAAGAAGAGAAGTTCTCAAAGATTATTAAAAACATCAAAATGAAGACGATAAAAGGACCCGCGGTTTTTCTAGCACAATTTGTAGATAGTAAGGCACCGTTCAACACATTGGATGGTATGTGTAAATGGGCTGCTGATTTAGGTTATAAAGGAATACAAATACCAACTTGGGAAAGTTTTCTTATTGATTTGGATAAAGCAGCTGAAAGTCAAACATATTGTGATGAGCTCAAGGGCAAAGTAAATTCATATGGATTGGAAATAACGGAATTGTCAACGCATTTGCAGGGTCAATTGGTGGCAGTGCACCCGGCCTACGATATTATGTTCGATGGTTTTGCCCCTGATGAGGTCAAAAACAATCCGAAGGCAAGAACAGAATGGGCAATTGATGTGGTCAAGAAGGCGGCAACTGCAAGTAGAAGATTGGGTATTTCTGCCCATGCCACTTTTTCTGGATCTTTGCTTTGGCATACGATGCACCCATGGCCACAGCGACCAGCTGGCTTGGTAGAAATGGGGTTCGAGGAATTGGCCAAAAGATGGATGCCCATTTTAAATCATTTTGATGAAGAGGGCGTTGATGTTTGTTACGAAATACACCCTGGAGAAGATCTTCACGATGGCGACACTTTTGAAAGATTTTTAGAAGCAACCGGGAATCACAAACGGGTTAATATTCTTTATGACCCAAGTCATTTTGTTCTTCAGCAATTGGATTATATCGAATACATTGATCACTATCATGAATTCATAAAATCTTTTCATGTAAAAGATTCAGAGTTCAATCCAACTGGCAAAAAAGGTGCTTTTGGAGGTTATAATGATTGGGGAAACAGAGCAGGAAGGTATCGCTCTTTGGGTGATGGTCAAATAGATTTTAAGACCATATTCTCAAAATTGACCCAATACGGTTGTGATGTTTGGGCGGTTATGGAATGGGAGTGCTGTATTAAGAGTCCTGAACAAGGAGCGCGCGAAGGAGCTATTTTTATTCAAGACCATATTATTGAGGCGACTGAAAAAACATTTGATGATTTTGCTGGAGCAGATACGGATAACGCAATGCTGAAGAAAATTTTAGGATTATAGGGCCTAAAGGCGTTGAAATAATTGGTTATAAAAAAGTATATCGCTGTGATTTCAGGTATACTTTTAAAACGATCAAAAACACAAATATGAAAAATGTACTCATAGCTACCATAATCGTACTTATGGTTTTCTCATGTAAGGAGAATCAAAGGGAAACATTGAAATCTGACGAGTTTGCAGATGTAACCACTTCTGAAATGGCTACGCTAAAAGATTGGCAAGAATTGTCATTGAAACATTGGCAAGCTTTTGGAGGGGGAGATGTTCCTAAATTCTGGACAGAGGAAAATGGGATGATTGTCTTCACTCCGCCAACAGCAGAAGAACGAAAAGATGAAAACGGCAATAGACGGTCTTTTAATATTATTTCAAAAGAAAACTATTCCAGTTTTGAGCTTTCTTTGGAATGGAAAATTTCAGAAGCTGGTAATAGTGGCATCATGTGGGGTGTCAGTGAGGATGAAAAGTATGGGGAGCCATATCAGACTGGGTTGGAAATACAAATACTGGACAATCAAAAACATCCTGATAGAAAAGACCCCTCTCATCAAGCTGGAGCTTTGTATGACTTGGTAGTTCCGAATGTAGATGCAACCAAGCCAGTCGGAGAATGGAACTTGGCCGTAATTACCGTAGATCACAAATTAAATAAAGGCACTTCAAAATTAAATGGTATTGAGGTGGCTTCATTTCCAGTTGGCGGAGAAGAACTTTCCTCACTTTTAAAAGATTCAAAATTTGAAAACTGGGAAGGTTTTGGCACTTTTAAAAGTGGAAAGCTTGCGCTTCAAGATCATGAAGATGTGGTCGCCTATCGAAATATCAAAATAAAAGAGCTTTAATTTTTTCATCTAAACGTATTGATTATGAAGTTTGTTACTATTCTGATGCTCATCTCAATTTTATTTTCTTGCAAAGAGGCAACGCAAGAAAGCGAAATGACCCCAATGGAAATAGCGGAAAGTCAGGTTATTTTGCATGAAGAATATTCTGGAGAAGAACCAACAAAACCTGAAGAAACCGAATTCTATAAACCCGTGGTGCCCGTTGTTGGGCCGGGGGATAAAGGTCGAATTCCGCAAGATGCAATTGTCCTTTTTGACGGCAGTTCTTTTGAAGGATGGGTTCATAGCCAAGATAGTACAGCGGTCAAATGGCATTTGAACAAAGACGGAAGTATGACCGTTGCTGATAAAACAGGCAATATTCAAACAACACAAAATTTTGGTGATGTTCAATTGCATATCGAATGGAAATCGCCTGCCCAGGTGGAGCGAGAAGGTCAAAACCGTGGTAATAGTGGTGTTTATTTAAACGGCCTTTACGAAGTTCAGATATTGGACAACAATGATAATAGCACCTATGTGAACGGACAAGTGGGATCAATTTACAAGCAATATGCCCCTATGGCCATGGCTTCGGTAGCCAGTGGAGAATGGAATGTTTATGATATTGTCTACCATGCTCCAGAATTTAATGAAATAGGGGGTAAAATCAAGTCAGGTACGTTAACGGTCTTTCACAATGGCGTGCTGATTCAAGACAATGCCGAGCTCAAGGGCACAACTGAGTATATAGGCTGGCCCAAGAACAAGGTGCACGGTAAAGGCCCGATAATGTTGCAAGACCACGGCGATAATAGCCGTGTTGGTTTCCGAAATATTTGGGTACGTGAATTATAAAGTGAAGCAATTCGAAAACAATTGCCCTACCTTTGATTAAATTTAAAATAATATATGATCAAATCCATGACCGGCTTTGGAAAGCATGTTGTTCAGCTTCCCACCAAAAAAATAACTGTTGAACTGAAATCGCTGAACAGTAAAAATCTGGATTTAAATGCCCGAATGCCATCTGCATATCGAGAGAAGGAGTTGGAGTTGCGAAAAATCATTGCCAATTCTTTGACTAGGGGCAAAGTCGATTTCGGACTCTATGTTGAGTTTACCGGCAGTGAAACCTCCGCCAAAATCAATGAAGTTGTGGTGCGTCAATATATGAAGCAATTAAGCACTATAGCTGATGGAGATGATTTGAGTTTAATGGACATGGCGTTGCGCTTACCCGACGCCCTGAAAACGCATCAAAATGATATCGATGAAGATGAATATAAAGCCATTCAAAAGGCCTTAAAAGAGGCGCTTTCTGAAATCAATACCTTTCGTTCAGAAGAGGGACAGGTGCTAATGAATGATTTTATGGGCCGTATTGACAACTTGAAATCTTTGTTGGCCGATGTCATTGAAATAGACCCAGAAAGACAGGTTACAATCAGAGAACGCCTACACAAAGCCATAGCTGATGTGAAAGCTGAGGTTGATGCAAATCGATTTGAACAAGAATTGATCTATTACCTCGAAAAATATGATATCACTGAAGAAAAAGTTCGTTTGGCGAACCATCTTGATTATTTCTCAAAAACTTTGGAATCTAAAGATTCAAACGGTAAAAAATTAGGTTTCATTACCCAAGAAATCGGTCGTGAAATCAATACCATTGGCTCAAAAGCAAACTTTGCGCCCATGCAAAAACTAGTGGTGCAAATGAAAGATGAACTTGAAAAAATCAAGGAACAAATGTTGAATGTTTTATAATGAAGGGCGGCAAACTTCTTATTTTTTCTGCTCCATCAGGTAGTGGTAAGACCACCATAGTGAGGCACTTACTGGATCAACATGAATTGAATTTGGCTTTTTCTGTATCGGCTACTTCCAGGGCACCTAGAGGAGCTGAAAAACATGGTGAACACTATTATTTTATATCTGTCTCAGAATTTAAGAACCATATCAAGAGTGATGATTTCATTGAATGGGAAGAAGTGTACCGCGATAACTTTTATGGCACCCTGAAAAGTGAGGTTGAGCGACTTTGGAATAAAGGCAAGAATGTCATTTTTGATATTGATGTTGTAGGAGGGTTGAGGATCAAAAAAAAGTTCCCCAAAGAGACATTGGCTGTTTTTGTGAAGCCACCCAGTGTTGATGAATTGAAAATCCGGCTTAAAAAAAGAAGCACTGAAAGTGATGACAAAATCAATATGCGTATTGCCAAGGCCTCTGTTGAATTGGCGACAGCACCGCAATTTGATAAAATCATCAAAAATTATGACTTGGAAACGGCCTTGAAAGAAGCCCATAAACTAGTGGCCGATTTTGTTGGTTCAGACTCCAATCATGTAGAAGAGGAGTGATGAGCAAGAAAGTAGGACTCTATTTCGGCACCTTCAACCCGATACACATTGGGCATATGGTCATTGCAAACCATATGGTCGAATTTTCTGATTTAGACGAGGTTTGGTTTGTGGTAACCCCTCAAAGTCCGTTTAAAAAAAAGAAAACCCTTCTTGACAATCATCATCGCTATCAAATGGTGTTTGAGGCCACGAAAGACTTCCCCAAATTGAAACCCAGTAAAATAGAATTTAATTTACCGCAACCCAATTATACGGTTAATACTCTGGCACATTTGGAAGAAGAATATGGTAATACGTACCAATTTTGCCTGATAATGGGAGAGGATAATCTGAAAGGTTTTCATAAATGGAAGAACTACGACATCATTTTAGAGAATTATGACCTTTATGTATATCCTCGAATTTCAAAAGGCGAAATTGAGCCTCAATTTAAAGACCATGAAAAGATTCATAAGGTTGACGCCCCTATCATGGAGGTCTCTTCAACCTTCATTCGAAAAAACCATGCTGAGGGTAAGAATATAAAAACCATGCTACCTGATGCGGTTTGGAGCTATATGGATGAGATGAATTTTTATAGAAAGTAGTATTAATCGACTGTTTAAAACAATAGCCCGATCATAGAAGTGAACGGGCTATTTTGTTAGTGTTACAATTGATTATTTTTCCTCCAATGAATCTAAATACTGAATGTCTCTAGTATTTTTTTGAACGGCTATCGCTGAAAATAAACTTAAGAGAAATGACATGGCGTAGAAGCCTTTTTCACTTAGTTCAAGGTCTGCATTCCATAGGCCAATTGTTAAAAGGGTTATCGAGGCAATGGTGGTAAACCAGCTAATACTGTAGTACATTTCACTGACCGGAATACCTTCTTGTCTATCACGAACACTTTTCTGAACTGATACCACAGAGAAAAGTCCGAAAAGAAGAATGGTAAAGTAGTATCCTTTTTCATTCAATTCCATGTAGGCATTCCATAGCCCGATACAATAAGATGTCATGCCTATTAAAACCGCCATCCAAGAGGCAGATACGAATGCGGCAGTTGGCCTGCCATTAAATTCTTCAACTTTTTTCACTTCACTTTTTTCATTAAAAACTGAATTTTCCATAATTGTTTGATTTAATAATTCGATTTATTGGGGCAAAGATGGTTTGTAAAGCAACAATCAGCAATGCAAATATTTTTAAAAACTTATGATTAAAAATTAATTAATTTAGCAAATATGACCTAAATATTAGAATTTAAAGTTTTATATACTTACGATTTAATGAATAATATAAGTGCTATTTTAAAAACGCTGACCAACGATGAAAAGCAAGAATTTTTACTTCAATTAAGAAGAAAGAATCGCCGAACCGACACAAAAAATGAACACTTGTTCAACCTTATCAATGCTGGTAAGAGAGATGATCTGGATATACTACTATATGGAAAACCAGCACGTAATTCTTTTCATGCCCTGTGCAAAAGGTTACAAGATAATTTGATAGATTTTGTGGCTAGTCAGAGTTTTGCAGGAGAAACCTCTGAAGAACTTGAAATTCTCAAGTTACTTTTGGCCAGTCGAATTTTCTTTGAAAAAAAGGCTTTCAACCTTGCCTTTAAAATTTTAGAAAAAGCAGAAAAGTTGGCCATCCCCTTGGATTTGTATTCCATATTAAATGAAATCTACCAGACCAAAATCCAGTATGCCCACCTTCATAAGAATTGGGCTCTTGATGAAATCATCAGGGCTTCTGAATTGAATATGGGTTTATTCAGGCAAGAACTACACTTGAATCAATCTTATGCAGTTATAAAATCAAGATTGAAAAATGGCGACAATGGTTCGGTCAAAGATATTGTTGAAAACGCTTTTTCAGAATTTCAAATTGAAATAAACCAATCACTTACCTATAAATCATTGTTTCAATTAATGGAGCTTACTATCGCCACGGCGAAAATGGAAAATGATTTCCACACTATTACCCCTTTTATATTGGAATTATATGAGCTTGTCAACGAGAAAAGCAATCTTAAAGACAAGCATCGTTATTACCATCTCAACATTCTAAATTTATTGGCAATAACCCAGTTCAGAAATAAGAATTTCACCGCTTCAATGAAGTTTACTGCTGAAATGGAAGTTGAAATGCAAAAAGATAAAAATAAGTATAGAAATTTTTTTCAAGAGAAATTAGTAACAATGAAAGCATTGAACCATAACTTTATAGGTGAGGCTGATAAAGCTATTTCTTTGCTGAAAGAATTTAAAAATGATTCTTTGAATGTAAAACTTTTGACCTCAATGTGCCTTTTTCAGCAACACAACTTTTCAGAGGCTTATCAAATAGTCAAGGACTTTAATCATAGTGATATCTGGTATGAGAAAAAGATGGGATGGGTTTGGGTAATTAAAAAGAACCTTGTTGAAATTCTTTTGCTCACGGAGTTGGATAAACTGGATTTAGTACTTTCAAGATTGAACAGGTTCAAAAGAAAATTTTCGAAACAACTTCAAGAGCGGGGAGAAAAACGAGTTTTGATTTTCGTTGACTTGATAAGTAAGTATTATGATAGACCAGAGCAAGTGACGACCCCAGAATTCAAAAATGAGGTTGAAGATTCCTTTCAATGGTTGGGAAAAGAACAGGAAGATGTATTTGTTATGAGCTTTTTTGCTTGGTTGAAGTCGAAAATGGAAAAAAGGGATATTTACGAGGTGACTCTTGAATTGGTTGGGCAGGGCAAGCTTTAATTTTTACTTTCCAAAAGTTTATGAGCCCAGTCAAAAGCCTCATCCATAGAACTGAAAACACGCATTGGTTTTTTTACAAACATTCGCTCAAGATTTGACAACATACGTCTTCTTTTACTTTCTGAGACAACTGCAAACCCCAATAAATTAGGAACAAGAGAGAATAGCTCTTTATAGGCTACGGGATCCATCGAATAAGAGTTTACTCGATTAGATATATAAACAAATGGTATTGTGCCCTTATAAGTCTGGGCGATTACCTGTGCGGCTATGGTTGCACTTTCAAAGGTAATATGCATTCCTTCACCAACCTCACCTACTATAATGTTTGGATAAAAGGTCATGCGACCAATTTCGAGTTCATGTTCCGCAATTGGAACTTTATCTATAGACGAAGTCTTACCCATAGGGGAATTGAAGGAGTTTAATTAACTAAAATAGATGAAAAATATCGCATGAAAAACAATCAGTTGCCAATATCGGTGAAGGATATCATTTTATCGGTTACGGTAGCAGATTCAAAAAAGATTCGATGCGGAGTGAGGATATCTTATAATGATTTACCACTTGTCAGAAAATCTGTTCCAAGCAACTCATCGCCTTCATTGTAATACCAAGTTCGAACTTTGGGTATTTTTATGTTTGAAACTTCTTCGATTTCGCTAAGAAGTATATACTCCCCATCATTTTTGGCTTCCTCGTGAAAAAATTGATACACTTCCATGGCGTACGAATTCGGATCAAAATAGAAATACCAAATATCATCGCCCACTTCTTTTTCATACGCAACCTTCAAAACCACATATTCTTTGCCTTTGAAGGTTTTTCGCTGTGTTTTAGAATGTATGATGGTGCCGGGGTCTTTAAGCTTCATGGGTAAGCCGTAGAGATAGGTATAGTAATCACGATACATCTTGGCATTATCACAGCTTAATCGATGTTTTTTTTGTTCTTCTTCTGAAATGGCCGAACTACCGTTGAGTTGAAGCTCACATTGCCCTTTGTTAACCGTTCTTTGAATTTGAACTCTGTCTTTGGTCGAATTTACTTGAAAGAACTGCCGGGGCAGATCAATCTTTATTTCACTTAACCTTACGGAGCCATCAGGCATTTTCATTGTGATATTGAGTTGGCCATTGAAGGTCGCCCAATTACCGTTTGGATCATGGTATGAAATGGCTTTTTCAAGTAATTCATTACCGGTTAGTGTTTGGCTATTGGCGAAATTGCACAACGTAATCGCAAGAAAAAATGATATAAGTGTACGAGTCATGGTTACAGGGCTCTTGTATTGGTGTGTTGGTCATAAATTTCCAAAAGGTTCATAGTGGCGGACAATAAATCTTTGGTTTCCAATAGAAGGCTGAAATACAACGCCGTGTTTTTAGGGCTCGATTCGTCTTCTCGAGTACGTTCGATTTGCTTGTTGATTTTCTGATCTAAAGTACCCATCAAAACCTCTTTCTCAACTATTAATGGTGTGAGCTCATTATAAGACTTGGTGTCGAATATGGTTTTGATTTTAG
Source organism: uncultured Maribacter sp. (assembly GCA_964432915.1). Lineage (GTDB taxonomy): Bacteria > Bacteroidota > Bacteroidia > Flavobacteriales > Flavobacteriaceae > Maribacter_C. The sequence continues at coordinate 134,354 of CAYSPL010000002.1, read as the reverse complement.
TGAAGATTTCATCAACAAAAATATCGGTTTCCTTCAAATCTTTTATTTGATTGAAGCGCAGTTTTTTATGGTTGTTGTTTACGTGTTTATAACTGGTCTTTGAAATATATTCTATTGACTGCGTCATGTCTTGTAAATAGCTCAAAGCGGTCATGTAGAAATTGCTGGCTCCCACGCTTGATTCGTCAAGATTTTTTATGAAATAGAAAATGTTTCCTCTCAGATCCTCAACTTCATTATTGAGTTTTGAAATTCCTTTTTTACTCTTTTTAAGACGATCAACATCATGTTTTGATAAGCCGTCAATGGCTTGGGTATAAATTTTGTTCGCCCTTGCAATGGCCAGTGAAATATTGGAGGAACTTTCTTCAATCAGACCAATGATCGAATTACTTTCTGATTTTTGCAGTTTTTCCTCAAGCTTTGTTTCCTTCATTTTTTTATTGTGAGAAAGGTAGTTTCTGCCAATCAAAAGGAAAGCAATTACCAAAAGAACACCGATTGCCCAAATACCGCCCAAGTGAATAATGTAAGCTATAATGGCCGCCGAGGTAAACGCACTGAAAGCGGTAAAGAACCAACCACCGATTACATTGAGCACACCGGCCACTCTGTAAACGGCACTTTCAGCTCCCCAGGCTCTATCGGCCAGAGAAGTTCCCATGGCAACCATAAAAGTGACGTATGTGGTTGATAACGGTAGCTTCATGGAGGTCGCAATTGAAATCAAAACACTGGCAACCATTAAGTTGACCGAAGCTCTGACCAAATCAAAAGCAGGCAAATCTTTGACCCTGCTTTTAGGAACATACTCATAGGGTTTTTCAAAACGGGAATCAATTACGGTGGCCCATGATTTTGGGATTATTCCCGCCAACTTTTCCGAAGCTTGAATGGAAAATTTCACAATTTGACGCGATAAAAAATTAGGTTTAAAACGTTCATCGCCTTCGTCTTGCCTTGACAGATCTACACTGGTTTTCACAACGCTCTTTGCTTTGGAAGAAAACCACAATGTAATGACCATGATAACCCCTGAAGCCAAAAGAAGATAGGTTGGCGTTCTCACAGCTTTTTGTAGGCCTTCCATCGTAAATTCAGAGGGTAAACTACCCGAACCACTCCATGAGGTAAAACTTTCATACGCTGCCAGAGGCACTCCAATGAAGTTTACCAAATCATTGCCCGCGAAAGCCATGGCCAATGCAAAAGTTCCTAAAACAATAATGAGGGTGTAGATATTGATTTTGAAAAAACTACTCAATAACCAAGAAATGAGTGTCCAAAAAATAAAATTTCCGAGTAAAAACAATTCGGGATTATCACTGATATACCCCATTATTTCAGGACTAAATAAAGACGCACTTTTCAATCCCTTGACTATAATGAAATAGATGATTGAGGTTATGGCGAAACCACCAAAGAGAGCCCCAACCCATTTTGGCTTTTCTTTGAATTTAAAGGAAATCAAAAGACGTGAAACGTATTGCACCAGTGCACCTATGGTAAAAGCCACCACCACTGACAACAAAATACCTAAAATGATTTGTGTTGCTTTTTCGGTATTGATGTAATTGCTGAGTTCTGATAAACCACCTTCAGCACCAGAAATTTTGACCAATGAAATAGCTACTGCCGCACCCAATAGTTCAAAGACTATGGAAACCGTGGTGGAGGTTGGCATGCCCAAAGTATTGAAAAAGTCAAGCAATAGAATATCGGTAATCATGACGGCCATGAAAATGACCATAATCTCTGCGAAGACAAATTCAGAAGGGTTGAAAATGCCTTTTCGAGCGACTTCCATCATACCGCTTGATGACATGGCCCCAACTGCGATACCCAGACTGGCAACAATCATTATGGTTCTAAAAGAAATGGCTTTTGAACCAATGGCAGAATTCAAAAAATTGACGGCATCATTACTTACTCCGACGACTAAATCAGTAATTGCGAGTATCGCCAAAGCGATGATCATGAATAAATAAATGTTCTCTTCCATCAATGAATTGGTCAGTAGCAAAAGTCATATTATAAATCAGTTTAAAGGTTAATTTAATGTTATGAAATACATTCGAGGGTAAAATTTGAACTAAATTTTTGCCAAGACTTCCATACAGAGATCAAAATCAAAAAAACGCTCTGAATATTCGATAAACAAGGAGGTTTAAATAATAAGAAATATACTAAATGTGATTATCAATCGTTTTCAATGTAAATTTAATGTTAAGAAAAAGTAGATTTTACGTAAAATAAATCTATCTTTGTATCATCTTATAAATTGGATATCATGAAAAAGATAATTTTAGTTCTTGTATTTGCCTTCATTTCAGTCAATGTTTTTGCTCAGACAAAACCAGAGATGAAATTGAATAAGGAAACCAATTTGGTTGAAGCAACGTATTTTCATACCAATGGAGAAATAAGTCAAAAAGGGACTTTCAACCTAGATAAAAAATTACACGGAGAGTGGGTGAGTTACAATGAAAATGGTAAAACCACCTCAGTTGGTTCGTATACAAACGGAGTAAAAACTGGTAAGTGGTTATTTTGGGCCAATGATGTGTTGAAAGAAGTTGAGTATACAAACAATGCCATTTTAGTGGTCAATGAAAGTAAAAACAAAGAAGGTATTGTGAGTCGAAATTAGATTTCAGTAATTCTAAAATAAAAAAGAGACCCACGTTTTCGTGGGTCTCTTTTTTATATCATAGTGGGGTAAACTATTTTTTCGAACTAGGGCTGCCTGTTTCTTCTTTCGAAACGGTGTCAATACCTTCAACCAAATCAAAATTCAATTCCATCAGCTGCATACCTGCTTCAACTTTAGAAATTTCATTTTCTCTAATTGAAACCTGTATTTCTTTAGTTTGATAACCAGCGTAGCTAACTAACAAGGTATAGGCACCTGGTTGAATATCAGAAATTTCGAAATTACCATGAAAATTGGTTTGATAGCTTGTTTCAGAATCCTTCAGTTGCACATTGGCAAACAACATGGGCTCGTCATTCATTGACTGATCGGTAATGGTCCCTTTGATTCCACCTTTATTTTGTGAGGACAGCACTGATGAAAATAAAAGTGCAAAGGCAAAAAGCATATTTTTCATGTTCGAAATCTTCATCTACCACAAAATAACGTCAGCAATGTAAACTTAGGGTTAAGTACAAATTAACTGTTCGTAACAAAAAGGTTATTAAACTGATAAGAGCCTTTTTATGAAAACAAAGAAAACCCTGCAAGAAGCAGGGTTTTCAGTGGTATTTAAGAAGGCTTTAGTTTCCTGTGGCCCAATCAAACAAAATTCCTATTTAGTTACGCGTCCATCCAGAATTCCAAGAGTTGTAATCTGTACCTGTTCCGTTACCCACACTGGTAAAAAATGAATCAGCGTCAAAATCGCCATTGGTATCATTCTTTAATGTGAGCGTTACATCTTCAAAAGCAATATCAGTCACACTGGTATCGCCTGCGAGTACACCGGTACCTGTTTCTTCATCGTCTAAGTCATACCCTTCTTCAAAACCTTGAAGCAAAACATTTGAAAACATTGCTCTTGTTCCTGCTCTTAAACGAATCGCTTCATTGCCATTGCTAGATCCCAAACCATTAATGGTCAAATTGTTTATGGTTGGAGCACTCCAAAAAACAGGACTAGAGTTGTTTCCTATATCTGTATTGAATCCGTCGCCCTCAATGCCTTTGTCATGTGATTGTCTGTGTTCTATATATACGTCAGTCAATGTGCCTGTATAGCCTTCTGTCCAATCAACAGAATCGTCTTGAGCCCCAACAACTGAAATGTGTGATGCGTTAGCGGTTCCTCCAAAAAATTCCACACCGTCATCAGCACCTTCAAAGGCTTGAATGTAATCGATGGTTGTTCCGCTTCCCACAGCATAGAAAGAGAATCCGTTATTTTCTGAAGCAGCATCTGCAGCACCCCCTGAATATTCGATACGAACATATTTTATGATTCCTGAATTGTCATCAGGGATACTGCCTCCGTATGGTAAACCACCTATTTCTGATGTTGAGGTTGCATCGCCACCAACTACAGAATTGATAGGTGCACGGCCTAAAATGATAAGACCACCCCAATCACCTGGGTTTGGTGTTGCAGAATTTGAGGTAAAAACAATAGGGTTAGAGGATGTTCCTTCAGCATTGATCATACCTCCTTGTTTAATGGTAACATAAACGTCAGAACCTGTAGAGGCTTTAATAATAGCCCCAGGGTTGATGGTCAAGGTAAACCCATCAGGAACAAGCAATGCACTTGTCAAATTGTATTCAACGCCTGTATCCAGAGTTAGGTCTTCACTGAGGGTTCCGCCAATTTCATTGGTATCTGAATCTGGGACTGCTGGACCACTCGGATTATTTCCTCCTTGATTAATAATCACATCCGCGGTGTCATCTGAAGCGCAACCAACAAAAAGAAGGGCTGCGGTAAATAATGCTAAAAGTAATTTGTTTGTTGTCATTTTGTTTCTAATTATCCTGTTTTTATTTAGTTTTAAAACTTATACTTGAATTGAATACTTGCGTTTACACCTCTTTTATAGCTAGATAGGGCAAATTCAGAAAGGTTTGAACTGATGCCTAAATCATTTGCTAAGGTTGCATCAAAAGAGACATTTTCACGAACACGTTCTATAGTTGGGTTCAGTATATTCTTTACGCTTGCATTGATTTCAAAATGCTCATTGATTGTGTTTTTCCAAACAAAGTCAAGAGTGGGTACTCCTTTCTCAATAATATTTCCTAATTGACCAGAACCCAATGCATCAATTCGATCTGAGAAATAAGAGAAAATCAGGTTCGCAACTGGTTTGTATCCACCAAAAGAAGGACTATAGCTTACATCTGCATTCAAAAGAATGGGAGATGCCCCTTGCAAAGCATCAGAATCTTTATTGAAGTTGGTGTTAAAGGTGCCTGAAACCGTCTTCAAGTCTTGTTTTGTTGTGGTGTAGGTAATATTCATACCCGCCGATAAAATACTCCTTTCATCTATATCTTTGAGAATCTTTTTTCTGGCTTCGAGTTCAATACCAAAAACATCAGCGCGATCTCCTGTTCTAAAGAAACGTTGTGTACCTGTTGCGTCATTTGCAGAGACCAAGTTCACAGGATCGTTGATGGTCTTGTTGAAAAGACCCAATGATACTATTTCACCAGCATTATAGAACCACTCGTATTTTAAGTCTAGGTTTAGAATGGTTGAAAATGCAGGATCATTTAAAAGATCGGGGTTACCACCAATACGATCTGTTACGTTCTCATAAACAAAGGGGGCTACCTCTTTAAATTCAGGATTGGATACAGTTCTACTAGCAGAAAAACGAAGGTTTTGATCTTCAGTTAGTGCGTATTTTACATTTAAGCTTGGAAGGAAAAATGTTTCGTTCGCCTCATTGCTTCCAGGATTATTGAAAGATAGGTTGATTACGTCATAACTGATTTCTTGATTGAAATTTTCTAGACGTAAGCCTGGAACCAAGGTCCACTTTCCCCCAATTTTGTAGACGGCATCAGCGTAAATTGCATGAACATTCAGGTTACCTTTATAGGTGTTTTCTAATTTGCCAGGCAAGTTTTCACGACCCAAACCATCTAATGGTCTAAAAACACTGGTGTTATATAATACCCCTAGGTTTTCAATTGAGAAAAAGTTGTCAAAATTGTTAGGGTCTTCAATTTCTGTAAACGGATTGATAATCTCGTAACCATAGCGTTGGTTGTCAAAAGTTCGCTCTTTGATGCGCCCGTTGTATCCGAAATTAAATTTTAAATGCTCCGAAGAGGTATAGCTAAAATTAACTCGTGCATTAAATTCATCTTCTTCAATATTTTGAAAATAACGTTGGTTGTCAAAATCCACATTTCGGTAAAAAATAGCATTGGTTGTTGCATCATTATCAAGCGTATTTTCAAAGCGCTCTAATGCGATACGCTTACGATCGGGTTGGCGCGCCAAAACCTTGTTGTAACCTAAACCGTAATCCAGTTTTAATTTTTCGCTGAAATTACTGGTTCCTAGAATTTGATTCACAAAAATCATGTCTTGTTCAAACTGCACGTTTTGAGTGAAAAATCCGAAGTCATCATTATCGGCAATGGTGTTCCGGTTATAACCGCGACCATCAATTCCGAAACGCCCTACCTCGTCTGTTGCATCATTGATAAATAAAGAGTTGAATTTGAGTTTATGATTGTTGTTGATGCGATAAACGATATTTGCCATCGCAGTGGTGTTACGCGAAAACCCGAACACTTCAGAATCTTGAAATATTTGATTTGCAGCGGCGGTAACATTGGCAAATTGCCCTCTTTTGTATTCAAATGAGCTTCCGAAAGCTGCGGTAGCGAATACGCTCAAACGTGATTCTTCACCAATATTCCATGAGTAGCCGGTCGAGAAATTTCCGTCAAGACCAAGAGTGGCATCAATACTTTGAGGGTCTACACCGTGAGATAAGATTACAGCATAAGGGTTATTTCGGTATCTATTGTAAAAACCAAAGTAACCTGTACCTTCACTTTTCACGAAGTCTTCACCAATAGCATTTGAATTGAAATTCGTGCCTAAATTCACATCCAAAAAGAAATCACCTGTATGTTCTTTAGAAACAATATTCACATTTCCTGCGGCAAAGTCAGCATAGAAATTAGAAGAATAGGTTTTACTTACCCCTACGTTCTGAATGACATCTGAAGAGAAAAGATTTAAATCCATATTCTTCTTTTCAATATTATTCGCAGGTAGGGTAAGTCCGTTATAGGTTGTATTCAAATAGCGGTCTCCTAAACCACGTACATACACATTGCCACCGCCTTCTTGTTTTGAAATACCCGAAATCTTGGTTACTGCGGCCGCGGCATCACTAATTCCTTTTCGCGAAAGTTCTTGAGCCCCGATACTTTCTTTTACCAAAACCGCCTTTTGTTGATCGAGTAACAAAGCTGTTTCCGTATCTTTTTTTGTAGAACCAGTCAAAACAACTTCCTCAAGTTCAACCCCTGCCGCGACATCCAAGGCAACATCGAGTTTTGTAATCTTACCAGCTTCAACCAGTACTGAGATCGTTTGGGTTTCAAGACCTAAGAAACTGAACACGATGTTATAGGTGCCCGGTTCAATGTCAGTTAATTCATAAAGTCCGTCAAAATCAGTTGAAACGCCTTTGGTGGTTCCTTCGATCAGAATGTTGGCGAACGGAAGCACCTCATTATTGTAACTTTTATCAGTCACCGTACCAGAAACACTGCCCGTTTCTTGAGCAGTCAGATGCACAGTTGCTAGCAAGAGCAGACCAATTAACGTTTTTCTCATTTGTTTTTTATGTTTGATTTTAAATACCGCTGCAAATAACGCAGTGCTTTGTAAAAGTCGAGTTATCCGTATGTTAAAGATGTATTGTAAAAGTGTTAGGGAATTGTTACCACATTAAGAGAATGTTAAGCAACAGCATTGCCTTTGTTTAAGGGGATTTCTAAAAAACTGTATCTTGTGAACCTCATCCGGAAACGCCGAAAAGCGTATTTTCGGACTCTTTAAAAGAGAGGTATATAACCACGAATGCATGAACTGGGAACAATTACTATCCTTAAAACGCTTCGGCGATACGCATAAAAGAATCAGAAAAGAACAAGATGAAACCCGCTTGGGTTTTGAAGTTGACTATGACCGGATTATTTTTTCTTCCGCCTTTCGAAGTCTGCAAGATAAAACCCAAGTGATTCCGCTTTCAAAAACCGATTTTGTTCATACCCGATTGACGCACAGTTTAGAAGTTTCAGTTGTAGGACGTAGTTTAGGAAGAATTGCGGGTAAAAAGTTGTTGGAAAAACACCCTCATTTATCAGAAATACATGGCTATCGCTTTAATGATTTTGGTGCCATTGTTGCGGCTGCGGCTTTAGCACATGACATAGGAAACCCGCCTTTTGGACATAGTGGGGAAAAGGCGATAGGAGAATATTTTGCTACTGGAAACGGGCAACAATACAAGTCGTTCTTATCTGAAAAAGAGTGGCAAGACATCATCGATTTTGAAGGCAATGCCAACGGGTTCAAATTACTGACCCAAACAAGGGAAGGTGTAGATGGCGGACTGCGATTGAGTTATGCCACCCTGGGTGCTTTCATGAAATACCCAAAGGAATCGCTTCCTAAAAAACCTTCAAAACACATTGCCGATAAAAAATTCGGGTTCTTTCAATCGGAAAAAGAGATTTTTAAAAAAGTCGCCGAAGAATTGGGTTTGATTCAAACACGCGACGGAAAAGACGTCAGTTTTTCAAGGCACCCATTGACTTATTTGGTTGAGGCTGCTGATGATATTTGCTATACTATTATCGATTTTGAAGACGGTATAAACCTGGGACTGATTTCGGAGGACTTTGCCTTGGAGTATTTGATAAAACTGGTCAAAGACAGTATCAATACCAAGAAATATAATTCACTGAAATACAAAGAAGACCGCTTGAGTTATTTGCGGGCCTTGGCGATTGGCACTTTAATTCAAGATGCCATTGATGTCTTTATCAAAAATGAAGAAGCAATTTTAGACGGTTCTTTTGACGTTTCATTATTGGATAAAAGTAAATACGAAGCGCAGATTTCAGATATTATTAAATTGAGTGTAGATAAGATATATCAATCGCAAGAAGTTATTGAAAAGGAAATTGCTGGGTATAAAATAATTTCCGATATTCTTAATGTGTATATCACAGCATTGGTGAGAGCGAAAGAGGGAAATGCTTCAAACTATGATAGCCTAATGCTCAATACACTTCCTGAATTTTACCGAAATACCGATATTTCCATTTACCAGATCTTGTTGAATTCTTGTTGCTATGTGGCCAGTCTTTCCGATAGTTCTGCGGTGCATATTCATAATAAGATCATGGGGAAACAATTGTAATAGGTGATTGCCACAAAACTGGCTCCTTCCCCAGAAAGGGGAAGGGGTAAAAAAGTGCTTTTTTGAAAATCAAAAGTATAATTAATGCAATGGAGAACTTAATCGACCTCTTAATTTCCTCTTGATTGAATCTGAATCGATACTTGCAATTTTATGAAGTTGGTCTATTTTACCATGTTCAATGAAAATATCATCAATTCCCATGATTTCTATGTCAGCTGATGTTTCCTCTTTGTTCGCTAATTCTAAAACCGCACTGCCAAAACCACCTTTTTTACAGCCATCTTCTATGGTTAAAATATGCTGGTAATTTTTGAGAATTTCTTTTAATTTCTCCTCATCCAAGGGTTTTACAAAGCGCATATTGTAATGGCCAATTTCATTTGGATTATCCAGTTCCGTAATAACTTTCGTTACCATATTTCCTATTGGTCCTATGGACAGAACAGCGATTTTAGTGCCTTTTTTCAATTCTTTGGAAGTTCCGATTTCGATTTTCTCAAAAGGAGTTTGCCATTCCTTCAAAACCCCTCTCCCTCTAGGATAGCGTATCGCAATAGGATGGTCTAATCCTGATTGCGCCGTATACATGATATTTCGCAATTCACGCTCATTCATTGGCGCGAAGATGAGGAGGTTCGGAATACACCGCAGGTAGGCAATATCATAGACTCCATGATGGGTAGCACCATCTTGCCCAACCAGTCCGGCCCGATCCAAACAAAAAATAACCGGAAGGTTTTGCAGGGCAACATCATGAATTACCTGATCATAGGCACGTTGCAAAAAGGTTGAATAAATATTACAGAAGGGCACAATGCCCTCTGCAGCCATTCCTGCTGCCATGGTTACGGCATGCTGTTCTGCAATACCTACATCAAAAGCCCTCTTTGGAATCTCCTCCATCATGAATTTCAAGGAACTTCCTGTGGGCATAGCGGGAGTGATACCTACAATATTTTCGTTTTTTTTGGCAAGTTCAACTATAGTATGGCCAAAAACATCTTGATATTTAGTGGGTAGGTTTTCAGAAGATTTTTTCTCTAAATCCCCCGTATGTTTATCAAACTTTCCAGGGGCATGGTAGGTTACTTGATTTTCTTCTGCTTGTCTTAATCCTTTTCCTTTGGTTGTGATTACATGAAGCAATTTTGGGCCTGAAACAGATTTTAATTGTTTTAATTCTGAAAGTAAGGCATCTAAATCATGCCCATCAATGGGACCAGAGTAATCAAAATTCAAACATTCAAAAATGTTCTCTTCTTTAGCGGTTCCTTTTTTGACGTTAGTCAAATACTTTTTTAAGGCACCAACGCTAGGGTCAATTCCTATGGCATTATCATTTAAAACAATCAAAATATTAGCGTCAGTGACACCCATGTGGTTTAAGCCTTCAAAGGCCATTCCGCTTGCGATAGAAGCATCACCAATAACGGCAATATGTTGTTTGTTTTTCTTCCCTTTTAATTTAGAGGCAATGGCCATTCCTAAAATCGCAGAGATAGAGGTGGAACTATGCCCGGTGCCAAAAGCATCGTATTCACTCTCATTCATTTTTGGAAAACCACTGATACCGCCCATTTGGCGATTGGTATCAAAAATTTCTTTTCTACCCGTTAAGATTTTATGTCCGTAAGCTTGGTGACCAACATCCCAAATAAGTTTGTCATTTGGGGTGTCAAAAACGTAATGCAAGGCAATGGTCAGTTCTACCACCCCTAGACTGGCCCCTAAATGTCCTTCTTTAGTGGCCACGATATCAATGATAAAATCGCGTAATTCTTGAGCGAGCTGGGGCAATTCGCCTTTTTTTATTTGTCGAAGATCTAGAGGAGTATTGATTTGATCTAGTAGCGCCATGGCAGGAAACAAATGTACGCTAAAATCATTTTTTTGATCCTTTTTCAATTATGTTAATGTCGTATTTTTGAATTTATGGTTTTACCCTATGATGACAACTATTTTATGAAAAAAGCCCTGCAAGAAGCTGAGGCAGCTTTTGAAAAAGGGGAGGTGCCCATTGGGGCCATTATAGTGGTGCAAGATAGAATTATAGCTAGGGCGCACAATCTTACCGAGCAATTGAATGATGTCACTGCCCATGCCGAGATGCAAGCCATAACGGCAGCAGCGAATTTTTTAGGAGGTAAATATTTGAAGGATTGTACCCTCTATGTCACTTTAGAACCATGCCAAATGTGTGCCGGAGCTTTGTACTGGAGTCAAATATCAAAAGTAGTATATGCGGCAAAAGATCCACAACGTGGTTGTGGAATCATGGGAACCACACTGCACCCAAAAACAAAAATCACTGGTGGCATTTTAGAGGAAGAAGCTTCCGATTTATTGAAGCGGTTTTTTATTCAAAGACGAAATCTGAATTAAGAATCCTTTGGTTTTTTCGGTTCTTTGCCTTGCATTTTTCGCACATTTTCATCTGTTAACATGTAGTTTTTAAAGTCTTTGCCCTTGCTTTCTTTCCATAGAAAAAGCGGCATGGCAAGCAAGAATAAGCCAATGACTCCCGAGCCAATATATTTATGGGCAGCCGCTTCTTGAGCCTCATCAAGTGAATAACCGTAAATGATGAGTCCGAAAGATAGTAGCACAATGAAAAGAATGAAGTAGCGCATGGTAATACTTAAAGGGCAAAATTAATCAATTCCTTACGGTAGGCGGTGAGTAATTTTGATTTCGAAACAAAACCATGGTATTTGCCATTTTTGATTACAGGAAGGTTCCAAGCCCCGCTATCCTGAAATTTTTTCATAACTGTTCGCATCGTATCTTTTTCATAAAAGATATGTTCTGGCGGATTGTTCATAAACGTAGAAACTATGGTTGTTCGATACAGCGATTTCTCAAACATGAACTCGCGCACATCATCTAATAGAACAATGCCCACAAGGGCTTCGTTTTCATCAACAACCGGAAATAAATTTCGGGTAGATTGAGCCACCGCGTTATGCAACAACTCCTCTAAATACATTGTAGGGCCAACAGTGATGAAGTTTTGTTCAATGACATCATCAAGTTGCATTACGGTAAGCACATTTTCGTCTTTATCATGGGTCAAGAGGGCACCTTGTTTTGCCAACTCACGGGTATAAATATTATGGCTGATGACCTTTTTAGTAAGTAGAAATGAAATGGCCGCCGTAATCATCAAGGGAACAAAAAGTTCGTAACCTCCTGTGATTTCCGCGATTAAAAAGATTGCGGTTAGCGGAGCGTGTAACACACCAGCAATCAGGCCGGCCATGCCAATGAGTGTGAAATTGCTTTCAGATACCGAAAGGCCCAAACCCAGGTTGTTGATGACTTTGGCTGCAACATTGCCCAACGCGCTGCCCATGACCATGGTGGGTATGAATATACCACCAGCACCCCCTGCCGCAAATGTTGTGGTCATCGCAATGGCCTTGAAAATGGTAAGTCCGAAGAGTAGGGCTATAACCACCCAAATATTGCTCATGTAGGCATCGAAGGGGGTGCTGCCTATAGCGGATAAATGATTGCCCTCGAGCAGATTATTGATAAAACTGAATCCTTCGCCGTATAAAGGTGGAATGAAATAGAGCATGACCCCTATGGCCAGTCCGCCAACCAATAGCCTGTATTTCGGACTTCTCAAAGGTTTGAACAATTTTAAAATTCCGAAGTACATTTTTGTGAAATAGATTGAAGCAAAGGCTGTACCCACCCCCAGTAAAACATAGAAGAGGGTGTCTTTTATTTCAAAACTGTCTGAAAGTCTAAAATCAAAAAGAACTTCATTGCCCAAAAAGAAATAGCTGGTGATCACTCCCGAAACCGAAGCCAATAAAAGGGGCATTACCGAAAGCATGGTAAAATCAATACTGAAGATTTCAACGGCAAAAATAATTGCTGCAATAGGCGATTGAAAAATGGAAGAGACCGCACCTGCTGAAGCACAGGCAATCAATAAAGATCTGGTTTTGGAGTTCATATGTAGCAACCGTCCGAAATTTGAACTTATGGCCGATCCAGACGCCACAGCGGGGCCCAGTAGTCCAACTGACCCACCAAAACCCACGGTCAAAGGGGCAGTAATCAAAGGCGTATATATTTTTTTTAAGTCAATATTCCCCTTCTTTTTACTTAGGGCGAATAAGATGGATGATACGGCATGTTCCAATTTTTCTTTGTGCACAAATTTCACATATAAGAAAACCAACGTAAGCCCTATTATAGGTAGTATGAAGTATAATTGATTGCTTGAAAATACAATACCGTCTTTCAAAGAAGATTGAATGAAATAAGTAAGGTTTTTAAGGATTACCGATGCCAAACCAGCTAAAAAACCAACGATTATGCCCAGTATATGAATAAAGGTTTTGTTGGAGATGTTTTTATACCGCCATTTTAGAAATTTGGTAAAGAGTTTTTCGATTCTTTTTCGCATCTACCGAGATTACTGACCTAAAATTAAGCAAAAACTTTTTCGATTCATTTGTCTTCACCACGCAGGAGGAAACTTCCGGAGGGTGCGGTTGTCGTTTAGTGTTCTAGACTCTTGCGCTATTCAGTCCACCAATTAGTGATTTTGACCTGTTCGTAGGATTCCTCACTTTGTTCGGAATGACAAAAGTGACTTTTTCAAACTTTCTAAATCTTCTAAATAGATTTGCCGAAGCGTTTCTACGTAAGGGCGATTATTATAGAAACCGGCTTTAAAATCTACAATGGCATCTTCAACAAGCTGAGAGGCCTCTTTGTTTTTTTGAATATCTTTTAAAACCAAGGCTTTATAATACTTGGCATCTGCAGATTTCTTGAAGTAGTGAATAACTTTGTCGAAGTTCTCCAAAGCTTTTTGTGAATTACCTGATTCAAAATAAGCGATACCTCGATATAGAAAAGCCTCTAATTCTACCCAATCTTCCCCGCTATCCATGGTTTCCTTCGCGATATGTTTGTTCCAATAGGCAATGGAGTTTTCATAATCTTTCAAGCCTAAATAAGCGATGCCGCGCCAGAAATCGACGCTATGACCTTGCGGATAATCAAGATGTGTAGTGAGCGTGTCTGAGGCGTCAAAATCAGCAATTGCTTTTTTATAATCACGATAGAACCATAAATAATTGTAGCCTCGATACGGCCGCCAGGTAATGGAATCATATCGAACAGCTTTATCTATCCATTTTTTCCAATTATGGGGGATGCCTCTTTTTAGATAGGGAATGGAGAGTTCTCGATAGGCTTCAGCATTGGTGGAATCTGTCTCCACTAAATACGCGAATGCATTCATGCAAGTTGTGGAGCCTTGGTAATCGGCATGTTTCCCAAACTTCATGATGGACTCAATCTTTTCCTCCTTTGATTTACAACAAAAAAGTAAAAATATCAAAGCTATACTAAGGAATAATTTCAATAATTTCTCCATTTTCAATTCGATAAGAGATATACATATATGAATCCACTTTTTTACCTCTTATAAAATTAGGATTCCATTTATTTAGTTGAGTTGTTAATTCAAATAATTGTTTTTTTATTTCAGGATTAAACTTTTTGGGAGATAGACTTAAATCATTTTCGTGAATGACATATCTGCCAGTTTCTCCTTTACAGTTTATCACAAAACGGATATTTAAATATCCTGAATCTGAATAACCGTCGTTTTTATAATTTTTCAAGACAAATTTCCGAAGTCCGTTTTTACCGTTGACGTAAGTTGGTCTTTCAGGGTTATAGTAATCATAGATATATTCATGACATGTTTCAAACCCATCAGAAAGCATTGAATTATTTGGGTCAATGTGTGCGATACGATGTTCATATCGATTTTTAGAAGGGATATATTTCTTTGTAAATGTATACCAAGCAAAGAGATAGATCCCACCTAAAACTATACCAAGAATACCTAGGGTAATCAGAGAAATCTTTCTAACTTTTTTCCAGTTCATTGGTTAAAAGTAAGAAAAACGAGCTAGCCAATATTTTACAGAATTGAGAATAATACGATTGTGGTCAAACCCTCCTTTCTTGAACTGAAGCTCAATTCATTCCTCCCTTCATCTGAAGGGAGGAGCTGAACTTGTTTTATCTTTTTTCCAGTTAATTGGATAATAGTAGGAAAAAGGAGCTGTGCTGCTTACTTAGTTGATGGTGTCATGCTTGTATGACGGAAGGTTTTGATAAAAACCAGTTGACCACTATTTTGTGATATTGAGGATGATAATATGAATTTGTTCAAACCCTCCTTTCTTGAGCTGAAGCTCAATTCATTCCTCCCTTCATCTGAAGGGAGGAGCTAAACTTGTTTTATCTTTTTCCCCTGATTTTGAGGGGTCCGAGGAGGCCTACAGGTCTAGCTTCAAATTCAACTCTTTCAATTGCTCTTCATCAATAGAAGCCGGCGCATCAATCATGACATCACGACCACTATTATTTTTTGGGAAGGCTATAAAATCGCGAATGGTTTCTTGACCACCGAGAATGGCGACCAGTCTATCCAAACCAAAGGCGATACCACCATGCGGTGGAGCCCCGTATTGGAAGGCATCCATCAAGAAGCCAAATTGCGCTTTGGCTTCTTCTGGGGTAAAGCCCAAATGTTTGAACATTATGGCTTGTGTCTCTTTATCATGAATACGAATAGATCCGCCACCAATTTCGTTTCCGTTCAAAACCAAATCATAAGCATTGGCACGTACAGCACCTGGGTCTGAATCTAATAGCTCTAATTGACCGGGTTTAGGAGATGTAAAAGGATGATGCATGGCATGGTAATGCCCGGTTTCTTCATCCAATTCCAATAACGGAAAATCGACCACCCAGAGCGGAGCGAATTCCTCGGGGTTTCTTAAACCAAGTCGTTCTGCTAATTCCATACGTAGCGCACTTAACTGCGCCCTTACTTTTTTCTTGTCTCCTGAAAGTACACAAATCAAATCCCCTGCTTTTGCTCCAGTTAGTTCGGCCCATTTTGCCAAGTCCTCTTGGTTGTAAAATTTATCTACTGAAGACTTGAAACTTCCGTCTTCGTTGCATCGGCAATAAACCATTCCCAAAGCCCCAATTTGGGGGCGTTTGACCCAATCGGTCAATTTATCGATTTCTTTTCGGGTGTATGAATTTCCTCCGGAAACGGCAATACCGACGACCAATTCTGCTGAATTGAATACATTGAAATCTTTGTGTTGGGCTACTTCATTCAATTCGCCGAATTCCATGCCAAAACGAATATCTGGTTTGTCATTGCCATACTTTTTCATGGCATCATCAAAAGTCATTCTCGGGAAGGACTCCGTGCTAACCCCCTTGATTTCTGTCAACAAATGTTTGGTCAAGCCCTCGAAGGCATTCAAAATATCCTCTTGTTCGATAAATGCCATTTCACAATCAATCTGGGTGAATTCTGGCTGCCTATCCGCCCTTAAATCTTCATCTCGAAAGCACTTCACAATCTGGAAATATTTGTCCAAACCACCGACCATCAATAGTTGTTTGAATGTTTGTGGCGATTGCGGAAGCGCATAAAACTGCCCTTCATTCATGCGGCTCGGCACCACAAAATCTCGGGCTCCCTCGGGGGTGGACTTGATCAAATAAGGCGTTTCGACCTCAATGAAACCTTCCTCAGTGAGATAATTTCGAACCTCCATAGTTACTTTGCTTCGAAAAATGAGGTTTTCTTTAACGGGATTTCTGCGAATGTCGAGATACCGATATTTCATACGAATATCTTCGCCACCATCAGTATCATCTTCTATGGTAAAAGGAGGTGTTTTTGACGCATTCAAAACGGTCATTTTCGAGACCAAAACCTCAATATTTCCTGTTGGGATATTCGGGTTTTTAGAAGCTCTTTCAATCACTTCGCCCTCAACCTGAATCACAAATTCACGGCCAAGACTTCTTGCTTGATTCAATAATTCAACCGAGCTTCTGTCTTCATCAAAAACCAATTGGGTAACGCCATAGCGATCACGAAGATCAACCCACACCACAAAACCTTTGTCACGGGTGGTTTGAACCCAACCCGAAAGGGTAACTTTATTTTGAATATCTGAATCCCGCAATTGTCCGCAGGTATGGCTCCGAATCATATGAAAAGCATTTTGGCAGCAAATTTAAGAACAATTGATCAGTATAGGATAGAAAAAAGGATTCCCGTTTTTTGGGAATCCTTTTTTAAAACCTCTTTCCAATCGCTATTATGTAGCGGTTTCGATTATAGTTTTTTGTGGAATTTCCTTTTTTCGCCAACTCCTGATTTTCGTTTTCATGCGATAAGTGATGTTAAAAAGCACGGGCACTATGATGAGGGTCAGGAATGTTGCAACCAACAATCCGTAAATAACGGTTTTGGCCAAAGGCCCCCAGAAAACAACGTTATCGCCTCCAAAATAGATTTTTGGGTCAAAATCGGTAAAGAGCGAGAAAAAATCAATATTGAGTCCGGTTGCCAAAGGAATCAAGCCCAGTACCGTGGTAATGGCCGTTAGAATAACGGGGCGTAACCTGGCCTTGCCTGCCTTTGTGATCACTTCGGTCACATCTTTCATCGATAATAAATCTCCATCATCCAACCCATGTTTTACCTTTTTTCGATCAATGAGAATCTGGGTATAATCCAAAAGCACCACTCCATTGTTCACCACGATTCCCGCGAGGGAAATAATACCCATCATGGTCATCATTATCACAAATGGAGCTCCGGTTATCATCAATCCGCCAAAAACACCAATAAAACTCAAGAAGATGGCGATCATAATGATCAAGGGTTTTGAAATGCCTCCGAATTGGAAGATCAAGATGAGCATGATCAGTGCTAAACCACCGAAAAAGGCTCCCACCAAAAAGTTCATTTGTTTATTCTGTTCTTCTATTTCTCCAGTATAATCGACCTTTATATTCTCAGGAATGCCTTTGAAATTTTCCATTTCCTTTCTGACTTGAGCAACCACTGCCGCGGGATTTCCCCCAGCGGTCAATCCTGAATAAACGGTTACCACGCGATTGCCATTTCTATGTTTTATAGAGCTAAAACCGGAAGAGTTTTTTTGTTTCGCAACGGCTGAAACAGGAATTTCCTTTATCTGACCAGTAGCTTGGTCCCTGAAAATTATGTTTTGGTTGAACAAAGCATTTTGATCAAACCGCAGGTCACTATTAAAGCGCACATTGATATCATAGTCTTCGCCATCTAGCTTGAAAACACCTGCCTTTTCCCCAAACAAAGACTGGCGAAGTTGATTGCCAACCTGGCCAACTGCAACGCCCAATTCACCCGCCTTCTGACGATCCACAATGACTTGCATTGACGGCTTGCTTTTGTTCACATTGATTTTCAATTCTTCTACATAGGCAATGTTCTTACTGTTTAGAAAAACCCGAATATCTTCTGCGGTACGAATCAATTCATCATAATCTTTACCCTGTAATTCAATATTTACCGGATAGCCTGCTGGCGGACCTTCAGCAAGTTTTTCAACGGAAATGGAAACACCAGGGAAGATGTCTGTTAAGTCAGCCTGAATGGCACCTCGAAGTTCTTCAGTATCCAAACCGTTTCGGTATCGAAATTCGCGCATTGAAACGGTTACTTTACCACGATGTGGCATTTCTGATGAGGCGCCACCATCGGTTTGCGGATTACCGGCGCCCTCACCAACTTGCGATACCGCTGATTCAACCAAATAGTTGTAATCTACATCTCTTTTATACTTCTCACGGGCCACAACGGCATACACCCTGTTTTCAATTGCTTTGGTGATTGTGTTGGTTTTTTCTATGGATGTACCTTCGGGATATTCAATGTACACATAAACCTCATTCGGACTATTTTCAGGGAAGAACTCGATTTTCGTTCTTCCCGATCCAATTGACATTCCGAACAACATAAAGGTTACCAATAATAAAACGAAAGTAACACCAAAATACCAGTACACATTGCCGCCTCTTAAGGCATGCTTGATTCTTTTTTCATACCAGTTTTCAAAGCGGGGCATTATGTTATTTTGGAAGCTATTGGCCAAGCCTTTGATAACATACTTATAGGCCCACAACAGCAATGCGGTAAATATCAATACCGTGCCCAAACCTCTAAAAGCTCCGCCAAAGAAAACAATCAACAGACCCAGACCCACTAGAATTGCGGAAGTGCGAATAAGACCTTTTTGACCAATTTCCTTATCGCCTATCTCCATGTATTGCGAAACCAACATAGAATTCATAAAGAGGGCCACAAATAGAGATGATCCCAATACAACGGAAAGCGTTACGGGAAAATAAATCATGAACTGCCCAAAAATTCCGGGCCAAAGTCCTAACGGAACAAAGGCCGCCACTGTAGTTATAGTTGATATGATAATAGGTACGGCAATTTCGCCAATACCTTTTTTGGCAGCTTCGATTCTTGACATGCCCTCACTCATTAATCGATATACATTTTCGACAACCACAATACCATTATCAACGAGCATGCCCAGCCCCATGATCATGCCAAAGAGCACCATGGTATTGAGCGTAAAACTTAGTCCGTCAACCAAAACCCCTAAAGTGTCTAAAACAAAGAAAGAAATGAACATCGACATTGGAATGGCAAAGCCTACGAACAGTGCATTTCTAAAGCCCAAAAAGAACATCAAAACGGTAACCACGAGAATGATTCCAAATATGATACTGTTTACGAGATCATCAACTTGATTCAAGGTTCGGCCGGATGAATCATTGGCTATCGATATATTCAAATCGGCAGGGTAATAGTCCTTTTGCGCTTTTTTTACCAATTCTCGAATTTGTCTGGTCGCTTCAATGGTATTCGAACCCGAACGCTTTTTGATATCGAGCATGACCACACTTTCTCCGAATTCACGCGCAAAGGTAGTTTTGTCTTCTTCTTCGAAAGTGACCTTGGCGATGTCTTTGAGATATACGGCCCCATTCTCTGATTTGACCACAAATTCATTGAGTTCTTCAGGATTTTCAATTTCTCCTAAAACACGAATGGTTCTTCGCTGTTCAGTGGTTTTGATGTTACCGGCAGACATGGTCATATTGCCGTTGCCAATGGCACTGATGACATCTTGAAAACTGACTTTTGCAGCCATCATTTTATATACGTCTACAGCTACTTCCACCTCTTTTTTCTGCGCACCGCGAATATCGACCTCTTTTATCTGAGGAAGGTTCTCGATTTCATCTTCAAGATATTCAGCATAGTTTTTTAATTTTTCAACGGGATAATCGCCCGTGAAATTCACGTTCATGATCGGGAAAGATTCAGCCAGATTCAGATCGAAAATATTGGGTTCCACTTTAGCCCCATTGAAGGTGGGCCAATCTTCACTGGCCTTTTCGCCGTCTACTTCATCTTTCACTTTTTGTTTGGCCTGTTCTACCGTAATATCCTCATCAAATTCAACAGTGATGATTGAATAATCTTCTTGTGAAGTGGAAACGGTCTCAACCACATTGCTGACGTTTTTCAAGCGATCTTCAAGGGGGTCGGTAATTAATCGCTCAATGTCTTCTGCCGTATTTCCTGGATAAGGAGTGCTGACATAAATCTTGGTTTCAACTATCTCAGGATAATCTTCACGGGGCATTGATTGATAGGCTTTAAAGCCCACCCATAAAAGAATAGCGATCATCACGAAAATCACGGACGGATTATCAATGGCCCATGAAGCCACCTTGAATTCCTTATTAGCGTTTTTCTTCTGTCTACTCATCGCTTTTGTATATTTGATAGTTGCACGTTTTGACCCTCTTTAACAGTTCTGGCTCCTTCTTTGATCAACAAATCACCGGCCTCAATTCCAGATAATGCTTCCACCAAACTTCCTTGGGTTTTCCCCGTTTGTATAATTCGTCTTTTTGCAACCGCTTTATCTTCATTGGGTTCAGTAGCAACATACACATATTGTTCCCCGTCGGCATTTTCGGATATAATCCCCTGGGGCACCAAAATGGCATTTTCGCTACTGTAGTCATTTATACTAACTCTTGCTGAAAGATTGGGTTTAATGTTTCCTTTTTTATTTGGAACAGGAATCTCAACACTGAAAGCACGATTGCTAGGATTGATGAAATTACCTGTTTGCCGAATTCGGGAAACAATGGTATCTCCAAGAATAGGAAAATAAACCTTTGCCTCTTTGCCCTTTGTAATGGCACCGAGGTTGTTTTCTGGCACGTCAACCGTAATGTACATATCAGATAGATTTACGATTCTAAACACCTCTGCCCCTGGACCCGGAGCCACCACAGTACCTTGTTCTTTGATAACATCGTCTATGATGCCTGAGAACGGAGCGCGTATCGTTGATTTGCTCAATTGACTTTGTGCTTGTCGCACTGCATTTTCAGTTGCTTCATAGGTTGACTTGGCCTGTAAAAATTGAATTTCAGAGCCTATTTTTTGCTCCCACAAACGTTTCTGACGTTCGTAAGTAGTTTTGGCCAATTCGGCTTGAGTTTTCAATTGAGAAACCTGGCTGCTCATTCCACCATCATCAATAGAAGCTAGAAGTTGTCCTTTTTTTACGCGTTGACCTTCTTTTACATAAACCCGTATTAAAGTACCAGGCATTTCTGGGTAAATCAATACGTTTTGTTTGGTTTGCACATTGCCTTGAAGCTCTAAAAAGTGATTGAATTTTTCAACTTTAGCAGTTAATGTGTTTACCAACGGAAGCTTTTCCTCTCCTGATTTCAAGGCAATTACAGAATCCAACAACTGAAGCTCTTTTTCAATTGCTCTTTGTTTATCTGCAATCTCGTTTTTTTTAGCGCGGAGGGTTTCTAAATCTCCTTGCGAAATGAGTTCATCCACTGATTGTTCACCACTTCCACCACAGGAAGCAAGCACAATTGCCGATGTAAGTATGTAGATTAAATTTTTCATGTTTTTAGTTTAATTGTTGATGAATTTATTGGTTTAAAATGTTTTCTAAAGTTGCTCTATTATTGATAACCTCAACCATTGATTGCAGATACCCCTGTTGGGCATCGTACAATTGTGTTTGTGCTTGTCGCAATTCAAAGCTGCCCGCAATACCCTCTGAAAATTTGAGCTGGTTTTTGTGCTCAATACGTTCCGCTAAATCAAGATTGTTTTTGGCGGTCTGATATTGCGCTATGGAAAAGGTATAATCGCTTTTGGCTCGTTCAAGCTGTAAGCGTATTTGTTCCTCCGCCTCGGTAAGTTGTGTTTTTGCTTTTTCCAAAGCTATTTTGGCTCTCGCAGTGCTTGCACTTCTTCTACCTGAGCTAAAAAGCGGAACACTTAAATTCAGGCCAAACGCCGAAGTATCAAACCATTGTTGACCATCGTTTAAGAAATTGAAATCATCTGCAAAAGCAGAAGTGCCGTAGTTCAAAAAAGCATTCAAAGTGGGCAGGGCCCTACTTTTTGCAAGCTTCCATTCATAAAAACGTTGTTGATTCAGATTGGTGGCCAGTTTGAAATCAACATTGTTCTCAATATTGAAATCTGTTTCCAATAAGCTTGAATCAATCTTATTCGAAGCCAAATCATCTAATGTTTCTTTGAGTTGGGTTGGGGCATCAATGGCAATACCCATGATTAGATTCAACATTTGGAGTGTAATATTTTTTAAACGAATAGCATTTTTAAGTTGATTTTCCACTGAAGATTTGGTGATCTGCAACTGTTCCACACTTTCTTCATCGCCCAAACCATTTTCGTAAATTTTTGTCGACTCAAAAAGATTCTTCTCAAGATTGGCCACGTTTCTCTCAAAAATCAAAACACTTTCTTTAGCCAAAAGTACATTGCCATAGGCCTCAGTGACCGCCTTGCGAACCTCTAAATCAGTTTTTTCTTTATTGTTTTCACTGTAACTTAAAAAAGCCTTTGTGGCCTGTACACCAACAATGTAAGAGCCATCGAAAATTTGCTGATTCAAGGTGGCTGAGGCAATCGCCGATTGTTTGGTACCGAAAATTATGGGAATAAAGCCTTCGGGCGTATTGACCTCAAAGTTGGTTTGGTTGGCATCAAAATATTCATTGACTACATCAATGGTGCTCTGAGTATTGTCAAAAGCTGCGGCTGGAAGTAAGGATACTTGCTGCTTGATATTGTTTTGATAACCAACAGATCCGTTGATTTGTGGAAGCCCTGTTGCGATGACTTCCCATTTTTGTTTTTTGGCATCAATAAGATCACGATCTGCGTTGATGGCGCTATAATTGTTCTCCAAGGCAAAATCAATGGCTTCTTGAAGCGTAAAACTATATTCTGCCTCTTTTTTTTCTTGAGCGAAGGCCAGCGATAGCGACAAAACAGCGATGATTGTTAACATATGATTTCGCATACTATTCTTGATTTGAATTGATGATTTTATTTAATATTTTTCTTCCCTTTGGTGTAACAATTCCCCGAAGGTGGTATTCTAAAAAATAGTCTTCCAAAGTGATCATTTTGAATTGCGTGTTCGGAAAAATAGCGTTGTCTTTGATGGCAAAAACCCCAGAATAATATATACGCGCAACAAAATCAACATCTAAATTTGACCTGTAAATACCAAGCTCCAAACCTCTTTTAATATTGTCTACCACACAAACCAACATGACCTCATACTCTTTTACCTTTAGAACTTCATAAATTTTTGGGTAATACTTTTGAAGTTGGTATTGCGGCGATGATTTTTCATCTTTCAAGTGCATCATCACGAACTTTTTGATTTCGTAAAGTTCTTTAATGGGGTTCTTTTCCAAAGAACATATATGATCTATTCCGCTAGATATAACCTCGAATAAATTGTTGGTACAAGCCTCGACAAGTTTTGTCTTGTTCTCGAAATGTGTATAGATGGTTTTCTTTGAAATGCCCATGCCGTTGGCGATGTCATCCATTGTCACACTTTTGAAACCAAAGTTCAAAAACATATCAGTCGCCTTTTGTAGAATTTTCTCTTTCATAATATTTTGGGGCACTAAGATAAAATAGGAAACTATAAAAACATTATAAGTTTCCTAAGTTTTACATTTTTTTAACATTGATTGAAGCTGGTGGTAGTGGTATTGAATTGCCGTATTTTTGAAGAAAGTTACGTTCTATTTAAATTGATAATCAATGCATTACGGGTTATCACACATTAATAAAATCAATTTCTAGAATTGCCACGATTGCCAAGCACCTATGCAGTCAAAGTGTTTAAATGACTACTTCTTTTGTGCTGTTTTTATTTGAATTGATTGTTGCATCTAATATTTCTCTTCCTTTTGGCGTGACAAGGCCACCTATAAAATGTTCTAAATGAGAACTCATAAGTGTTGTCATAGGAAATTCGTCAACAGGAAAAATACTTTTGTCTTTTATGTTTGCTAAGCCTGAAAAGTATATTCTTGATGCAAATTCTGGAGCTATATCTTTTCTATAGGTGTTATTTTTTATGCCTCGGGTAACATTGTGAACTAAACATTCGTGCAAAACTTCAAATTGTTTGCCTACCAATTTTTTATGGATAATAGGGTAGTATTGTTGCAGTTGATATTGAGGAGAAGATTTTTGATTTTTTAAACTAACAAGCATTAAGTTTTTAATCTCAAAAAGTTCCTCAATCGCTTCTTTTTCTTGGCTTCGAATTTGTTGTATTCCGTCTTTAATTAAGTTAAATAATAACATTGCTGATGCTTCTACCAACTCTGTTTTATTTTCAAAATGTGATGTTATGATTTTTACGGAAACCTTCATATTGTTCGCAACATCATCCATTGTAACGTTCTTGAAACCAGCGTTCAAGAACATTTCTGTTGCCTTTGCTAAAATCTTTTCTTTCATAATAGGGCGATAAATATAGTTCGGGAAACTTTAAAAACATTTAAAGTTTCCTAAGATTTACTTTTTTTTAACACGATCTTATGAATACAGCCGTTGTTCAGTTTTGACGTATTTTTGAGAAAAATCTTTTGCATGTATTCAATCGAACAGTATCGAAACGAATTCATTTCGTATCTAGAGTCGCAAACCTGCGCGAAAGAACCAATAAACCTGTATGCACCCATTGATTATATAATGGGTTTGGGTGGTAAACGTCTCAGACCCGTTTTGGTTTTGATGGCCGCGGAGGTTTTTGATGGGGATTACAAAAAGGCGTTGGATGCCGCACTAGCAATAGAGGTTTTTCATAATTTTTCTTTGGTGCATGATGACATTATGGATGCTGCTCCTTTGCGTCGTGGGAAAACCACGGTACATGAAAAGTGGGATATCAATACCGGCATACTGTCTGGCGATGCCATGCTGATAAAGGCCTATCAATTGTTCGAAAACTATGAGGGAGAAACTTTTAAAAATTTGGCCCAACTCTTTAGCCAAACAGCGCTACAGGTTTGTGAAGGACAGCAATATGATGTGGATTTTGAAACCCGAGATGATGTCAGTCAAGCAGAATACCTCAAAATGATAGCGAACAAGACCGCAGTTTTGGTCGCAGCAGCATTGAAAATGGGGGGTATAGTTGCCGGAGCTTCAAGCGAAGACCAAGACAGTATTTACGAATTTGGACGAAATCTGGGCATTGCCTTTCAATTGCAGGATGACTACCTTGATGCCTTTGGGGATCCGAAAACTTTCGGGAAACAAGTAGGTGGAGACATCATTGAAAACAAAAAAACCTACCTGTATCTGAAGGCGATGGAAATGGGCTCTTCATTGCAACAGAAAGAGTTGGCGGATATGTTTTCAATTCATCCGGATGATCCAGCTGAAAAAATAGACCAGATAAAAACAATCTTTCTTAAAACGGGTGCTGCGGAACAGATCAAAAAGGCCATTGAGCGCTACACTGAAGAGGCTTTCAGGGTTTTGAAAACCTTGAATATTTCTGATGACAAAAAGACACTACTCCGTGAATTTGGCGAAAATTTGATGCGAAGAAAAGTCTAAAATAATCTGCCTAATAGTGCTTTTATAAAAGGTTTTTTAGGGCAGCCCCAGATATAGTTTACATCTTCCCACAGCTTCGTTTTCTCATCAAGAAATTTAAAAATCAACTTCGGATCTCTGTTTTTGAACAAGGTTTCAAAAATGTAATGACCATTTGCATTGTCTTTATCCAAAACATCCAAAAACAAAAGATCATAGAACCAGAAACGATTTTTGAAGTTCAATTTATGCAACGGTTTTCCTGATTTAATGTGATCAATCAAAACCGGAATTTTACGAGCCGTACTTGCAAAAGTATAGCCCGTGCTTGGTTTGGCCCATCCGCCTGCCGTTCCGATATATCGAATATATTTAGAATGATGTTCTTGAAAATCATAACAGGTCATGGGTATGCTTCCCATTTCAGTTTCGATGATTTCGTAGTCAGCGCATTTCAACTCATTTTCCACGTAATCTTTTATGGCGTTTTCATATTCTTTTTTGGGAAGTAGGTCTTTTGAAAACAAGGTGTATTCCAACAAGGCCTCGTTTTCTGTGGTGGGTAGCACATACATAAAACGGGTATTTCCCTTTTGGGGGATGGAGAAGTCCATATAAGTGGCCTGATCAACATCGAATACCGCCGTTTTGGTTTTGACAAACCACCCCAAAAAATGTTGTTGCAATACCGGATATTTTGTTTGATGGGTGGCCATCTCATAATGGAATAGGCTATTGAAAATCTGTTTCCCAATAAACGTTCCGTCCAAGGTAGAGACCGTAACATGTTCTCTGCTATCAATGACATCAGTGACTTCAGACTGCTTAAAAATAATACCCGGATGTGATGCTACACGTTGCAAAAGGGAATTATAGAAATCAATGCCACGTATCATTTTATAGGTATAGGGGTTGATATTGAAACGTTTTGAAAATTGCTTCCCGCCAAAATAAATGTGATTCCATTTTTTATGTACGAGATGGTCGAATTGCCCCTCTCCTTTTTCCCAAAAACACCAAGTACGGTCATTGGTTTGTTTACCGTCTTTATCAAGTAGTAAAATCGATTTATCCTTAAAAAATTCATCTGAAATCATGGCATCTGCCAGCATCATACCTGCGGCACCTGCACCAATGATAATATAATCGAAAGAGGATGTGTTTTTCAAAGAAATTTTGAATAAACACTAAAATTACGGATTTAGTTTTAACAGGCTATACGCTTGTTGCTTTACGCTAAAAAGAAGAAGTAGCTAAGCGCATAGCGAATAGCGTATGGCGAATAACTAGTTCAAGCGATAACGTACCCCGAAGAATCCACGAATGCCTTGGTTTGGGCCATACACATACGAGGGGTCGAAAGTCAATGCATTGGGGTTATCGGCCGTCGCAATTACATTGCCTGCGTTATCGAATTCCACATTTCGGTCAAAAGGGTCGTCAGCCCTCGCTATTAGAAATGGATTTCCACGATTTGGTGTCCAATCCAACAAATTTTTAATGCCTCCGTAGAATTCAAAATTATCAAGTCCGTTGTACGTGAATTGTATGTTTTGAATGCTCCAAACAGGAGAGAAATCACTACGCGGATCATTATCTCCAAGAGTCGGTAAACGCATGGGGCCGTAAAGGTTTCCGGTATAATCAACGCTTAATTTGAGTTTGTTAAAGTTGTAGCCTAAACTCCATGTGCCGGTATAGCTTTCCGTAAGTATTTGTCTATTAGAAATACCATTTTCGGTTTGACGAACGTCTTGCAAAGTACCTCCGACCAATACTTTAAACCCTGATGGAAATACCATATCAACGTTCACGCTTAGACCTTGGGAAACCGATTTCCCATCAAGATTATCATAAATAATCTGATTTGGGTTGGTATCATAATCAGGTAGAATGGCATTGCTGAAATTGGTGTAAAAAATAGAAGCATCAATATTGGCAAAAGTGCCATTGTCAGCATATATTTTTTTCAAATAATTCAAATTTACATTGAAAGAACGTTCTGGTTCCAATTCTTCGGCAATGATCACATCACGGGCTCCGGTCAGGGCCGCGTGGTCTTCAGTGAATAAATTCACCACGCGAAAACCAGTACCGGCATTCAGCCTTAAAATATCATTGTCGGTTATTTTCCAACGATATGCTGTTCTGGGGGTAAAAATGTTTCCGTGACGAGTATCATAATCGTATCGCATTCCTAGTAACAAAGAATGTTTTTTGGCCAAAGCAATCTCGTCTTGTACAAACAGACTAGGAATGACAACTTCATCAGCCGAAACTGTTGCTGTAGTGTTGTCATCATAATAATTGTAGCGTAACGCACTGCCTAGTAATAAATCATGGTTTTTGACCTTCTTGTCCCAGGTCAATTGTGTAAAGCCAATGCGTTGGTCTGCTATATATGGCGTGTCGCCATACACTGAATTCTGGGCATGGTCATTATAGGAGAAAGAAAGCAATAATTTCTCTTTGACAGGCAATTGATATTTGCCCAAGACTTCCCAACGGGTGGTGTAAATACTTTCGCCGTAGATTTCATCGCCACCTCTGAATTCGGGTGTCCATTGCAATTCTCCACCCCATCTGTCTTCATAAAAGAAACGGCCAGCGAGTGAGAAAACACGATTGTTCTTGCGTTCGAAATTCCATTTTTGAAATACTGAGATTCGGTCTTGAAGGGTCAGATCAGTGAAATTATCGCCGTTGTTGTCAATCACTTGATCATAATTGAAGTAGTTGATGCCCAACAGCAAATCGGTTTTTTTGCCAAAATCTATTTTAGCACCGACATCCAAATTATATTCTCCCCATCCGGTTAAAAAGGCATCTGCAGCAAAATCAGGAGCCTCTAGCGTGTTTTTCGTGATAATATTGATCAATCCGCCAACCGCCTCACTTCCGTACAGGCTAGAGGCTGGCCCTTTGACAATTTCAATTTGTTCAATAAGCGCATTCGGAATTCCTGATAAGCCATAAACCGTGCCCAACCCGCTAACAATGGGCATGCCATCAATCAAAACCAAGGTGTAAGGGCCATCCAATCCGTTGATGCGAATATCTCCCGTATTGCAAACATTGCAGTTGATTTGGGGTCGCACCCCATTCACGTTTTGCAATGCCTCGAATATATTGGCTGTTGGGTTCTTCTTCAGAAAAGTTGGACTGTATACTTCAACTGGCACGGAACTCTCAGATCTACGCACTGCTTTTAACGTACCCGAAACTACGGTTTCTTCCAATTGCTCGGAAGAAGGTGTCAATTGAATAGGTAGCTTTAAATTTTGGTTGGTACTTATCGAAATGTTCTTTGAAAAGTCGCGATACCCTAAAACCGTTACTTTGAGTTTGTAAGTTCCTGCCGGAATATTCTGCAGAACATATTCGCCTTCTTCGTTAGATGAAGTACCCCAATAGGTGCCTTCTAAATAGATATTGGCGAAAGCCACTGGTGTTCGATTTTCTTTAACGGTACCCCTAATTTCTGCAGATTGGGCGTTGGTAATAGCGCTGAACAACCCAAAGAAAAAAATGATTAGGAAAGCTTTGTTTACTAGCATTAAATATCAGGTTTGGGACATTATAAAATAAATTTTAGACAAATCTAAATATTTGTTTTTACATATAAAAATGTATTTTTGTGTAAATGACACTTTCAGAAGAAGACTATATCAAAGCGATTTATCATTTAGGTAAGGGTGCCAACGCTAAAGTTTCTACTAATGCAGTAGCAGAGGAAATGGCGACCAAACCTTCTTCTGTGACTGATATGATCAAAAAACTTGCTGAAAAAGGCGTAGTCAATTACCGTCCTTATAAAGGGGTAAGTTTAACGGAGTACGGTCAAAGAATTGCTCTTTCATTAGTCAGAAAACATCGCCTTTGGGAGGTTTTCCTCTTGGAAAAACTTGGATTTTCATGGGATGAGGTGCACGATGTAGCCGAACAATTGGAGCATATCAAAAGTGAAAAACTAATTGATCAATTAGACAAACATTTAGGGTATCCGGAAGTCGATCCGCATGGCGACCCGATTCCTTCGAAAAATGGCGAGTTTAAAAAAACCATCAAAAAACTTTTGAACGAAGTACCCATTGGCACCAGCGGTATTTGTGTGGGCGTCAACGATTCTTCTCCTCCTTTCTTGAAGTTTTTAGATAAAAACAACATTGCTTTGGGTGATACCATAGTGGTCATTGACAAAGAAGAATTCGATGAATCTTTATACATTAAAGTAAGAGCAACAGACATTCATATCTCAAACCAAATTGCTTCGAACTTATATCTTAAAATAACCGAATAGCCATGCAAGAAATCATAGCTTATTTTGAATCTATTAACCCTATTTTGGCGGCATTGTATGCCACCCTTTTTACATGGGGATTAACCGCTCTTGGGGCCGCATTGGTTTTCTTTTTCAAAAACCCCAGTCGAGCTGTGATGGATAGTATGTTGGGTTTTACCGGTGGGGTAATGGTCGCTGCCAGTTTTTGGAGCCTTTTGGCACCCGGTATAGAAATGAGTCCGGGCGAGGGTTTTGTCAAAGTAATTCCTTCAGCGGTTGGCTTTTTCTTAGGAGCGTTGTTTCTTTTTGGATTGGACAAGGTGCTACCACATTTACATTTGAACTTCAAGGAAAGTGAAGCAGAAGGCATCAAATCACCATGGCACAAAACCACCTTATTGACCCTAGCGATTACATTGCATAATATTCCTGAAGGTTTGGCTGTGGGGGTTTTGTTCGGAGGTGTGGCCGCAGGATTTGACGGAGCCACCATTGGCGGTGCCGTCGCCTTGGCCTTGGGAATTGGACTTCAGAATTTTCCTGAGGGTTTCGCCGTTGCCATGCCTTTGCGACGACAAGGCTTCACACGAAGAAAGAGTTTTATGTACGGGCAGGCCTCGGCCATGGTCGAGCCTATTGCTGCCGTATTGGGGGCTTGGGCGGTATTGACCTTCCAGCCCATTTTACCGTATGCCTTGGCCTTCGCTGCCGGAGCGATGATTTTTGTGGTGGTTGAAGAGGTCATACCGGAAACCCAACAAGACAAACATTCCGATATTGCCGTAATGGGTTTTATCGGAGGTTTTATAGTTATGATGACCTTGGATGTGGGCCTAGGTTAATTTTTGCCCGGATTTAGAAGTTCATAGCCTTGATTTACGCCTTTTTCTATGGCCGGTACTCCGCGCTCCATCCACATGGGTTTTTTGGCTCCTTTTAAATAGTAATCAAAAAATTGCGCCATTCGTATATTGAAATCTTTTCTGTTTTGAAGTTTCAAAGGCCAATGGGGTTCTCCATTGTAATTTAAAAACCATGAAGGTTTACCCAACCTTCGAAGACTTACGAAAAACTCAATACCTTGATACCAAGGCACATGACCGTCGGCATCATTGTGCATGATCAAAAGTGGTGTATTGATTTTATCGATATTGAAAATAGGGGAGTTTTCAATATATCGCGCTGGATATTCCCAAGGTGTTCCCCCAATTCTACTTTGGGTATGCTCGTATTGAAATTGTCTACTTAACCCTGTCCACCAGCGAATACCTCCGTAAGCGCTGATCATGTTTGGTACAGGAGCACCTGATTCGGCGGCTTTGAAAATATCGGTTCGTGTAACGAGGTAGGCAATTTGATAGCCGCCCCAACTGTGACCTTGTACCCCAATATTATCTTTATCAATAAAACCTTTTTCAATCAAAGAAGTCACTCCTGGAATGACACAGTTATAAGCACTTTCACCAGGGTAACCAACCCGATAATGCACATCAGGATTGAAAATCACATACCCACGACTGGTATAAAAGCTATAGTTTATCGACGACCTTTCTGCTCTAGGAACGCGATGACGATGCAGTGCGTCAGAGCCGCGTTCGTAAAAATTCACCAACAATGGATATTTTTTATTGGGGTCAAAGTTTTCAGGTTTTATGAGCATTCCTGTTAATTCTTTTCCGTCTAAAGAATTCCATTTGATCAATTCGTTGGTACCCCAATTGTATGATTTCTGCTGCGGATTGGCATCACTGATTTTCCGAATATTCTTGAAACCCAAATCAGAAGTATGTAGATCAGGAAACACCTCAAAAGACTCTCGCGTAAACAATAATCGATCGCTCAACTTTGCTTTTTTGACATTGGCATAGCGGTATGCACCTGAAATGAGGGAGGTTAATTTTTTGTTCTTCGGATTAAAAGAGACATATCCTGAATTTTTGTTGGTTTCATCAAAAGTGCTGAGTAACCATGCTTTTTTCGGATTCAAGTAACGCTCCTCATCATCTAGTTTGACATATCGGTATCTGGTCTTGTTTTCGCGACCATTAGTGAGTCGCGTTCCGCTCCCTGTTTTGGTATCAAATTGCCATAAATCATATCGGTCATAGAGAATCAAGGCTTTATCCCCTACGGTAAATCCGGCAAAACCATAAGAACGAGGATGATCAGGATAATCATGCCATTCATTGTAAAACCCCTTGTTTTTGGTAAGTTCTTTTCGAGCACCTGAAACAATATCGTAAACAATCCAGGTTGTATCTTTTCGACTGTAGCCAAAGGCATATTTGGCTTGAGGACTCAAACGTAAGCGTTCCGATTTTTTGATTAGGGTTTGTACGTTTCCGGTGGAGGTATTGATGACTTGAAAGTCAAAATTGCGAAGTGCCGTCCACTGGCTTTCCAATTCATAGGGTTTTTGTGTGCTGACCAAAGCATAATTGGCGTTTCCTTCATTGCCCAACTCAGCATTCGGAAAATCGACCGAAGCTAATGGCACCAATTTTTTAGTCTTTAATTGAATTGCCGATTGATACGAACGAACGGTATCATTTTTTAATTGCAATTCTTGAACGGTGTAGAGCTGGGGTTCATCATAGGTCCATACTTCAACATTCACGATTTCATCTTTGGTCAATGTGGTATCTTTAATCACTGGTGGCTTTCGCAAGCCGAAGAACAACTTAGATTCGTCTTTTGAAAAACTCACTTTTCCGTCAGAAGACACCAAATAACCATTCGGAGCACTTTTGGCATCAACCAACTTTTCTGCATTAGAGGCCCCTTCACTCCATAGAAAAAGTTCATTAGGCCTAACCTGGACTTTGGTCGTATCTGCGTCCACAACAAACCCTAGGTTTTTGCCAGATTCACTAAACTCCACTTGAAAATATTTGGCCTTTTTTGCGCTATGGATATTTTGTGTTTTGCCACTTTCAAGGTTAATGACATGCATTTCGTGATCACTCTCTTTGTCCACACCAGTAGTGCTATAAGCAAACGATTTACCTTTTTTGGCAAAGGTAAAATGAGTCACGAATTTTAGCGTATCTTCTTTTGAGGTATCCAAATTTCTCAACACCACATGATAGCCGTTTTTCTTGCCAACTTTTTTAACCTTCTTTTTCTTCTCTTTTTTTGGTTCAAGCGAATCCTTTTCTTTCTCTTCTTTTTTCTCCTTTATTTCATCCAAGACATAAGCGATATACCCTGACCACTCTTCTGGAACTTTATACGATTTAACAGGAGCGATTTTGACCAATTTTCCGGTTTTCAAATTCAGTATTCCCAAAGAATCTTTCGGTAAATCTTTCTTTTTGATTTTTCTGCTTTTCATGGCCCTAACAGTGTCTTTCCATGCTTTTATGGTAAAAAACACATAGTTTGAATCATAGCTGAACTGCCCTTTTGAGCTTCGATCATGTTCAAAAACCGTTGCTGTATTCGTGTTTTTAACTTTAAGAAAACTGTCTCTTTCGCCCTTTTCATGAGCGTATAAAATGTGAGTTCCATCATTGGCCAATTGTGCGCCTTTAATGGTGTTCCACAGGTCGTAATCAGAGTGGTCTAGAACCTGTTTTTGAGCATAAAGTGAAAATGACAAGAGCAGAATAGCGTGTGGGATTAATTTTTTCATTGGTTTGGTTGAATTTGTTGTTTTAAATATAAGCTATAATCCATAAAAATTTTGATAAACCCGAGTTCGTAAATGAATGGAATGTAAGCGACAATAGTTGCGGTACCTTTCACGTTATGGTTACAGTGCTAAATTCTATCTTTGCCTCATATCGCATAGATATATTTGATTAAAATGGCCTCAAAAAAAAGACATTGGTTTTGGAATATGTTGATCGTGCTCACGATTATTGTTTGTAGCTGCGCATTTGTAGCACACTTTAAAAACTGGACACGGTTTGAACAAAATAAAATGACCATTTTATCAGGTATTTATTACCAAGAAGTGGCTTTTGATAATCTGGAAAGTGTTGAATGGGTGGAGAAAATTCCTCCGATGGTACGCTTGAACGGCTTTTCAGCTTTTGAAAAAGGGAAAGGTGTTTATCAAGAATTCAAAGACACTTTGACGGATCGGAAGGTCTATGTTTTTGTGGATAATTTTGAACAGCAAAAAATTCGAATTGTTCAAAAAGACTCTTCACAAGTGTTTTTAAATCTCAAAGATTCAATCAACACGGTAGCGTTGTTCAATGATTTAAGAGACAAAATTTCTTCAGAACCCAATTAAGGTGCATTAAGTTTATGTTAATGCCATGTTTTTAGTAGTTAGTTGTCGTACTTTAAAAAACCAATAAATAACGACGAATATGGAAACAAAAGAGATAGCCCAAAAATTAGTACAATGGTGTAAGGAAGGAAATTTTGAAAACCTTACCATGAATTATACAGTCCGGCAATTGTCAGTATTGAAAACGAAGGAAAAGGCGATGGTGGCATTGCAGAGGGTTTTGAAGGCATTCAGAAAAAGGGAGAGTGGTGGCAAGAAAATTTTGAAGTACATAACACTGAAGTATCAGAGCCTTTGGTTGCCGATAATTGGTTTTCTGTGCGATTTGTTATGGACACCACACACAGACCTTCTGGTCAGCGCTCTAAAACCTCAGAGATTGCCGTATACCAAACTAAGGACGGTAAAATAATTAAAGAGCAGTTTTTCTATGATGAATAATTGCTGTTAATAGCAAACGAAAGTCTCCTTTTGAACTTCAAAAGGAGATTTTTTTTTAGTAATTACCCGTTTTGCGCAATTTCATAAAATCCAATTTTCAAGCAGATTTCTTAACAATTCACAATTAAATAGTCTTAAATCATAAAAACACTGTTAAATATTGAGCGTTTTTCCAATAAAAAAGCACTTAATACGTTAGAAATGAAGGAGTTTAGGGTTTTTAACCAAAACCAACCAAAAAATTCCTCCAAACCAAATCTTACGATAACCAAAAACCTGCCTTCCCATGAAAAATTCCATAGTGGTTTTCCTCATTGCTCTTATGAGCATATCTTATTCCGTAAGTGCTCAAAAAAAAGTAGATATAGATGGTCGTCTACAACCTATTCTCAATGAGTTTTTGGCCGAGTGCAAAAAATACGGAATTGATTGTGACGAAAAGCTTTTTCAACTCAAAAAAGTAGACATTACCAATACCTTGCCGCTCGAAGAAGGTAATACTGTTTTGGGTATGGTAACCAGAGACGCCAACAATAACGTTGATGGTATTTTGATCAACTGGGTGGCCATGATAGATCCTGATATGTTGAAAGTGATCGCTTTTCATGAATTTGCCCATCATTTTTTGGATTACAAGCATACATGCCAAGAATGCAATGAGATAATGGCCGTTGTCAATACTAGTTACTTTGATGTGGCATATAATTGGAAGACCCAGGTTGAGAATTTATTCATGACATCACCAGTATATTTGGCCAAGGAAAAGAAAGATGCCATGGCCTTGAGTTCTTTTCAATAAACACCATAAAACGAGTAGTTTTCAATTGATTGACTATCTTGGAACCAAAATTTGAACAATGGTTCTTCTCGCCCACTTTTTAGGGGCTCTTTATGGCCTTCTATCTATAGTCTTTGGTGCCTTTGGTGCTCATGCGTTAAAAAAGTCTTTTTCTGAAGAGCAACTTGCCAGTTTTGAAACTGGCGTCAAATATCAAATGTTTCATGCCCTCGTTTTGTTGATTTTAGGTTTCAATCTGAATTTGGAGTCTGCAATAGAGAAGTACATGATTTACTGCTTCGTTCTGGGTACGTTTCTTTTTTCCTTCAGTATATATGGTTTGACCATAAGCGCGTCAAAAGGCAGGAAATTAAAATTTTTAGGCCCCATAACACCTATTGGTGGCCTGCTTTTAGTTGTGGGTTGGGCGTTGCTCCTTTACAGTTTCATTCAAAACATCATCTGAGAATTATTCGGTTTCTCCTATTGAAGTAAATGTCTTGATGGCCTCATTGGGTTCAATGATATCATGACCTTTCCAGAATTCAGGATCATAGTTGCGCATGTATGTGGGTAAGACCGTATTTTTTTCCTTGAACGCAGCATACTGGGAAGAATTTATAGGGGTTTCATCGAAAACAACCAGCTCATATCGGTTTCTATTTCCGAAGGAAAGATCAACTTTCATTGAAACTTCGTTTTGTTTTCTTCTGCCTTTAACGTTCTTGTTTTTCTCAATAATTTTCAGAGGCCTTCTAAAACCTACGCGAATACCTTTGTGAATATCATAATAACTCAAATGGTATTTGTCATTGTTGCCTTTAGAGAAAATAATGCGCCCCTTTGCCAAGTATTCGTTCATAGAAACCCCAAGTAAACTGAAGTCTCGCAAAGACTTTACGTTTTCAAAATCCATCCGGATCAAGGCAAAATCATCGGAATTCACATATAGTACCCCCTGAAATTCCTCAGATCTTTTTGGTTTGAAATTTATCACGTAAACGGCAGCATCACCTAAATAGGTAAAGTCTTCAAGATCGAATTCATATCGGCCTTGCTTGAACAGCACATTGTAGTCTGAATCTTCAAATACGGGTAGGTTTTTGAAGAGATTGGCCATGGTACGTCTTTTATATCGGGCAAAATTCTTTTTTCGGTCTTCTTTGTTCTTTTTTTCTTCCTCTAGTTTGGCATTCAAAGCTGCCGTATCAGCCGAATCAACTTCAACTTCGAACATTTCGTCGGCGTCTACTTTAGTGCCGAACAGGCCAGATTTGATTTTGAAATAAGAATCTCGTTTTACATTTTTTTGCATGATGTCATTGAATTTTTCCTCAAGAACCTCAAAATCCAACTCCATGCTTTTATCATATAATTCAGATGCTTTTATCAAATCCAATTTTTGTTCTTCAGTATCGCTTCCACCGTACAAATCGCCCAAAGATTCATTGTAAACGGTATTGTTTTTAGGAACTTCACTGATTAAGTAATCGAAGAAATCTTTATCAAATTCTTTAATAGTTGATTTTTTCAATTCATAGTCGGTTTTAATAAGTTGACTTTGGTAAGTTTCTCTTAAAAACACTCTTTTTTTGGCTAACCCGAGGGTATAGTTTTTGGCAATGTTTTCTTCAACCAACTCCACAATTTCCTCGGGAGTATAGTTCTTATTGGTAACGATCACGGGGTTCAGGTCAATGGCTTTTGCCGCCAAAACTATTTTGGTTTCTGTAAACAGATTTAGAGGCTTAGCTATTGAACCGTAACCTATGCACGAAATAAAGAGTGTATCTGTTGGCTGAACACCTTGGTCTATTTGAAATGTAAATCGCCCCTCCTCATTGGTAATGACACCTTTGTTTTTCAATTGTACGGTCACATACGGAATAGGTTTCTGTGTAGCAGAATCAACAATCACAGCGGTTAAGCTTTGAGCACTGGCAGAAATAGAGTAAGTAAGAAAAACAACAAGGACTATTCTGAGCGCGTACATCTAAATTAGTTTAAGGTTGATTCATGAAACAAATAAACGCATACTAAATATAGTAGGTCATCCTTTTTAGATTTCCTTAATACGGATTTATTCTTTTTTTAACGGGAAACCAACCAAGGTATCTTTTTTCAATACGATACCCATACCAAGTATGTTGCGCAAATGAGGGCTTTTTAATCAGTGGCAACCGCAGTCATCTTGGCCACATGCTTTGGAGGATGCCTTTTTAGAGGTGAAGAACCTTTTTGGCAAAAAGAACTTCTTCACGATATAGGCACTCGCTATGAAAACAGTTAAATACACTAAAATTTGTTGAAGAATGTCCATAAACTACTTTAAAAATTGATACGCGATCAGCGCTACCATATAGGCAAATATACTCATGAAAACCAGTTGTGCCATTGGCCAACGCCATGAATTTGTTTCTCGTTTCACTATGGCAAGAGTACTCATACATTGCATGGCAAAGGCATAGAAAAGGAGTAATGAAATGCCTGATGCCAAATTGAACATAGGTTTATTGGTATCTGTGTTTATCTCTGCTGCCATTCGATGTTTTATGGTAACTTCTTCATCACTGCCCACATTATAAATAGTGGCCAAGGTGCTCACAAAAACCTCCCTTGCCGCAAAAGAGGTCAAAACAGCGATGCCTATTTTCCAATCATAGCCCAGCGGTTTCACCAGCGGTTCAATGGCTTTTCCGGCGTAGCCGATATACGAATGCTCCAATTTATAACTTGCTATTTTTTGCTCGATCTCGGTTTCAGTCAAACTTGATGTTTCATCGGTTTGAATTCGGGTTTTAACAATTTCCTCGGCATTTTTGAATTCCTTTGAAAATCCATTAGATCCCAAAAACCACAGAATGATTGAAATGGCCAAAATTATTTTTCCGGCTCCGAAGACAAAACTTTTGGTTTTTTCCCAAACCGTGTACAGCACATTTTTAAATAGGGGGAGCTTATAGTTGGGCATTTCCACCACGAAAAAAGAACGGCCCTTGATTTTCAAAATTTTGTTGAGTACCATGGCCGAAAGAATTGCAGCTCCAAAACCAATAAGGTACAACAGCATCAAGGTCAACGCCTGATAACTCAAGCCTAAAAATCTGCCTTCAGGAATGACCAGAGCGATGATGATCAGGTATACCGGCAATCGTGCGGAGCAAGTGGTAAAAGGGGTTACCAAAATAGTGATCAGGCGTTCTTTCCAATTTTCAATATTGCGGGTCGCCATTATCGCTGGAATGGCGCAGGCCGTACCAGACATCAAGGGCACGACACTTTTTCCGCTAAGGCCAAAGGGTCGCATCAAACGATCCATCAAGAACACCACACGGCTCATATAACCTGTTTCTTCAAGTAGGGCAATAAAGAAGAAGAGAAATGCTATTTGCGGAATGAAAATCACGATGCCGCCAATACCTGCTAAAATTCCCTCCGCAATCAAGTTTGTGAAGGCTCCTGTCGGCAAGGTCTCTTTGACCCATTCAGCTGCTGAGGCAAAAAAGCGGTCAATGGCATCCATCGGAAAACTGCTCCAATCATAAATGGCTTGAAAAATGGCCAATAAGATCAAAAAGAATATCAGGTATCCGAAAACTTTATGGGTCAATATTTTGTCAAGATTGGCCCGAAATCCTTTGGCTGCTTTCGCATCAACAGTATAGGTTTCTTTTAGCGTATTGCTGATGAATTGATAGCGAAGAATGACCTCCTTTTGTTGTAAACGCTTTAGTTCAGATTTTGACTTGGCGGCAAATGATGTGCGATCCTTGACCAATGTTTTTTCAATGGGCATGAAGTCGAAATCTTGCGTTATGATCAACCAGAGTTTATAAATATCTTCATTGGGGAAGGTATTCTTCAAACGTTCAAAATATTCAGGTTCAATAGTGGTAATGTCAATAATGGGCTTTGAAGAGAGACTTTTATATGCTGTAATGAGTTGTTTCAGGTATTCGATACCTGTCTCTTTTCTGGTGCTGATAAGGGCAATTTTTGTGTTCAGTTTTTGCTCAAGCAAGCCAATATCAACAGAAATTCCCTTTCTTGACATTCGGTCGGCCATATTGATAACCAAAATAGTGGGAATCTTGAGGTCTTTGATTTGTGTGAAGAGCAAGAGATTGCGTTTTAAATTCTCCACATCAGAAATGACCAGGGCTAAGTCTGGGTGATCCTTATCTTTTTTATTCAACAGCAGTTCAACGGCCACACTCTCATCAAGCGAGGTTGTATTGAGACTATAGGTGCCTGGTAAATCAAGAATATGGGCTTTTATTCCTCGTGACAACTTGCATATACCTTCTTTCTTTTCAACGGTTATGCCCGGGTAATTTCCGACTTTTTGATTCAGACCAGTAAGTTGATTGAAAACGGAAGTTTTTCCGGTATTCGGATTTCCAATGAGCGCTACATTTATTTGTTTGCTCATTGTTTTTAAATCTCTTCAAAAAGTTCAAGGACAATCATCTCAGCTGTAGACCTTCGAATGGCAATATGTGAACCGTTGACGTTTATATAAATGGGATCTTTCAGTGGAGCCATTTGGATCATTTCAATTTGATTGCCCGGTAAACAACCCAGCTCCAACAATTTGATAGGAAGTAAATCATCAGTGAATTCTTTGATAATGCCCTTCTGTCCCTTTTTTAAATCGCCAACTGTCAGTTCCAAATTATTATTTAGATTGATTTTAAGTAAGGGTAAAAGTAACTGAAAATCGGCAAACCTCAATCCACAAATTCATAAAGTTTACCAGTTTGTTTCTATTCTTCGTAAGAGACTTTCAAGATTTCTAAATCGTTCAAAAGTTTGTCCATTTCTTCGGTCTTAGTGCCGTCGTAATAACCCCGCACTTGCATCTTCTTATCTACCAAAGCAAAATTCTCTGTGTGAATCATATCATATGCACCTCCATTACCATCGGTTTTTACAACCATGTAAGACTTTCGGGCGAGATTATAGATTTGTCTTTTATCGCCAGTGACTAAATTCCATTTAGAATCATCTACACCATTTTCTATAGCATATTTTTTAAGTTGTGCCACAGAATCAATTTCTGGTGTAACCGAATGCGAAAGTAAAAGCACATCATCTCCAATTTTATTTTGAAGAGCAGCCATATTGTTGGTCATAATTGGGCAAATACTTGGGCAGGTCGTGAAAAAGAAATCTGCAATAAATATTTTACCTGCGTAATCATCTTGGGTAATAGTCTGCCCATTCTGATTAGTCAATGAAAAGTCAGCAATGTAGTGGTACTTTCGTTTTTCTTGAAGAGTACTGTCCACCAATTCAGGGTTGACCATAGAAGGTTGGTAAATGGGCAGTCTTTCTTTAGGCTTTAGGGCATCATAAAAAACATACAAGATAGCCGCTGAAAGACAAATCCAGAATAGTATCAGAAACTTGTATTTATGAAAATATGATCGCATTCTTTTTTTGCAAAGATAAGCTAGCACCTCATGGCGTTCAAATGAATTGAGTTGTGGTCTGCTAAATGTTTCTTAAAAGTGTTCCGTTGCCCCACTTTCTTTTTTTAAGACTATGTAAAGATGTATTTTTGTGCGTTTTTAATTAGAGAAAGAACGTTCATGGATTTGCTTACACAAATACTGACTTTTGTATTGATTATTTCCATTCTTGTTATACTGCACGAGTTTGGGCACTACTTACCTGCCAAATGGTTTAAGACAAGAGTTGAAAAATTCTACTTGTTTTTCGATTGGAAATATTCGCTTTTCAAAAAGAAAATTGGTGAAACCGAATGGGGAATTGGCTGGCTTCCGCTCGGGGGTTATGTGAAAATTGCCGGTATGATCGATGAAAGTATGGATACCGAGCAGATGCAGGGGAAACCACAGCCTTGGGAATTCAGAAGTAAACCGGCCTGGCAACGTTTGATCATCATGTTGGGGGGGGTTACTGTTAATTTTTTATTGGCATGGTTGATTTATTCAAGCCTTTTCGCCATTGAAGGTGATACCTATATTCCTGCCGATAAACTAAAATATGGTATTCAGGTTGATTCGGTAGGTGAGAAACTGGGTTTAAAGTCGGGAGATAAAATCGTCTCAGTAGATGGCAAACCAACAAAAAAGTTCACTGATGCACAGCTTCGAATCCTATTGGGTGATGAAGTAACGGTAAATAGAGATGGTCGACAATTGTCTTTTGCTATTTCAGATGAGGGCAAGGCACTTGTTTTCAAGACGCAAGGCAAGCGGTTTTTGGGTTATCGGTCAAAACCACTTATCGAAAAGGTGTCCGATACCAGTGTTGCCGGAAAGGCGGGAATTTTAGCAGGAGACGAAGTTATCTCTGTTAATGGCAATGCCATTTCTTTTTGGGATGAGTTTCGAGAAACTATTCAATCTTCAGCGAATCAAGAAGTCACTATTGGTGTGAAAAGGAATGGAACTGTACAAAAGATCAATCTGGTAGTTCCAGAGGATAAAGCAATAGGAGTTTTGCTTGACAATGAAGATTTATTTGTAACCGATCATTTCACTTTTCTTGAATCAATTCCCGCAGGCTTTAATAGAACAATACAAGTACTGACCGATCAAATTATGCAATTCAAGGTTGTGTTCAATACCGACACGGGGGCCTACAAACAAGTTAAAGGCCCTATTGGCATAGTTGAGATGATGCCAAAAAAGTGGAACTGGAGTTTCTTCTGGGGCTTTTTGGCCATGTTTTCGGTATGGTTGGCCTTTATCAATATTTTGCCCATACCGGCATTGGATGGGGGTCATGTCATGTTTTTGTTATACGAAATGATTTCAGGAAGACCACCAAGTCAGAAAGTATTGGAAACGGGTCAAATTATTGGCTTTATATTTCTAATGGGACTTAT
Organism: uncultured Maribacter sp.; assembly: GCA_964432915.1. Lineage (GTDB taxonomy): Bacteria > Bacteroidota > Bacteroidia > Flavobacteriales > Flavobacteriaceae > Maribacter_C. Next base: position 91,950 of record CAYSPL010000002.1, on the reverse strand, counting down.
GGCAGTGATTTTTGGAAATGACATTTGGAATATCGTCAAGAGATTTTTGGCGTAGCCATAAAACGACTTTGGTTTTTTTGGGTCAAATAAAAGAAACGATTATATTTGCACCCTCCTTTGCAACACCTTGTGTTGCTGCGGTGGCCTTGCCCACCAAAATAGGAAAGATATTTTCCTCCTTAGCTCAGCTGGTTAGAGCATCTGACTGTTAATCAGAGGGTCCTTGGTTCGAGCCCAAGAGGGGGAGCAAAACCCGACCTTTAGTAGGTTGGGTTTTTTTTTTTGAAATATCTTGGATTAATAAGGGTTGGTTCGAGCCTGCCTGCCGGCAGGCAGGCCCAAGAGGGGGAGCAAAACCCGACCTTTAGTAGGTTGGGTTTTTTGTTTTTGAAATATCTTGGATTAATAAGGGTTGGTTCGAGCCTGCCTGCCGGCAGGCAGGCCCAAGAGGGGGAGCTTAAGAAACCTCAACAGATAGGGGGGCGTTTTTTTTGGTTTATTTGACCTTTTACCAGAATCTCTTAAGTAAACTTCTTGGCACGAGTTACAAACTCGTGCCTTACGTTAATTTCCTAACTAAACCCCTCCTTCTTCATAGTACGGCGGTAATGCATGGCCACCGTATCGAATTTCAGATGTAACTCTTCGGTCAAATCAAAAGGTACTTGATGTGGTCTTTGTGATTCAACAATGCGCTTATCTTGATCGAAAATCACTTGCTCAAATTCTTGTAAAAAGGTATCTGGCCCCTCGTGATTGTAATTTCGACCTATGATACAAAACCCTCTACACTCATTTTTTGATATGGGCTGAGAGGTGAAAAAATAAACCATGCCCTTCGAACCACCCCAATTGAGCCTCAAAACAATGGTATAGGGCAAATGGAGCTCATAAAAACTATGGCGTTCAGGTTTGACCACGTTATCATTGGCAAATACAGGAAAATCTTCACTATTAGTGGCCTCTGGCCGTACCACGGAGTAGTGCAATACAGAACCTTTAACGGTTACTTTACAATCGGGGACCTCCGGCCTTTCAGGATCTCCCAATAAACCTGGGTGTACCCACGGAAAATGACCGAAATCGGTAAAATTCTCTACCTGTCTTGAGCTGTCGCTCATCCAATCAAAGGGACCTGTTTTTACCCATTTCCAATCATTGTTTGCGAATTCTTTTATCGTGGGTAAGTCATATACAGGTTCTTTTAAGGCCACCCAAACCAAACCAAGTTCCTCTTTACAATGATAGGTCGGGGTCTTTGCCTTAGCCGGTATTTTAGTGTCGGGCGCTTGCGGAATCAGCACACAGCCGCCCTTTTTATCATATCGCCAAGCATGATAAGGGCAGACCAAGCAATCATCTTTGATCCAACCCAAAGAAAGGGCAGTGCCCCGATGAACACATAAATCACGCATGGCATGTGCCTGACCATCTGCCGTTCGCCAAATAACAACGGCTTCATCCAATAGAAAGGTACCGAAAGGCGTATCGGCTTTTATTTCATGACTGTACCCCACAGGGTGCCAACATGAAAATAGTTTGGCAGGAAATATGGACTTTTCGTTTTTCATGGAGAAACGATGAATTTTGGCCAGCTACTAAGGCTATAATTTTTTGACCAGGCATATTCAACATTTGATAAATCACAACTAAACAAAAACTCCTAAGAAAGGCGGATGGTTTTATTTTAAAATTCCATGATTTTAATGGGCTGCTTGTGGCTCCACATCATCTGATTTTCTGTTTTTCAACCAAAAATACAATAGTGTAAATAGCACAATCAATATGACTGGAAACAAGGTCATTGTGCCCATGGTTGCTTGACCCGCAACAAGTTCAAGCTCATCACCTGTCAATCCGTTGGCTGTGGCCGCTGCTCTATCTGCATCGATCCATCCTCCGATGATGCGTTGAAAAATTGAGGTTGAAAACATTCCGATAGCACCAATGGTCGATAAGCCCAAGGCTCCACTTTTTGGGACTTTCGTAGCCGTCAACCCAAGCATATTTGGCCAAAAGTAGGCAATACCCAACGCAAAGATAATTGCCGCGACATAGGCCATGGCACCCGTTTGTGTACTGAACAGATAAATACCAATGGTTGCCAAAATTGCAGAACCTAACAATACTCCGGTTTGATTGAATTTCGCCACCATATCACCACCAAAATAACGCGCAACAGCCATCAAACCTGCGGTCAAGGCCAATATGATCATCGGGTGCGCCCCGCTTTTAGATAAAATCAAGCCTACCCATTGGTTTGGACCAAATTCCGATATGGCGGTCAAGGCCATGCAAACCCCAATAAAAATAAACAAAGGTGTTGCCATGGCTTTTAGATTTCCACCTAAAGTTGCGGCTTCATGAGTTTTGGCTTTCGGCCAGGTTTGACCAAAGAAGAGATACGCATAAATCAAAGTCGGAATCAATAATAACCACATCTGATTTCTTCCCAATATCTCTAAATTATCAGTCATAAAACCGGAAAGTAAACTACCTATGGCAATACCACCAGGAAACCACATGTGAAAGCGATTCATCATTTTACTCATTTTATTACCTTCATAAGCATCCGCGATCATTGGGTTACAGGCCGCTTCAGTACAGCCGTTACCGAGGCCGATAAGCAAATTGGCAATGAGAAGACCGATATAACTTCCTGAAAAAATCAACATGATGATGCCGATGGTATGGGCAAAAAAGGCGAATTGCATGATGATTTTACCACCCACTTTATGATAAATGAGTCCTCCTACAACCATTGAAATCGGAAAACCCAAGAACCACATTGAGGTAATAAGTCCGGCTTGACCGGCTGTCAAGTCCAATTCAGTTTTAAGTTGATCTAAGATGCCGGCGGCAATTGCAAAGGAAAAGGCGGTGGTAATCAAGGCAAAACAACTGCCATAAAACAGCCTTTTGGCATTTGATGAGGTGTTTGTTTCCATAATTGTTGTATTGGTTTGTTTTCTCTTAATTTAGATTTTAGTGTTGTTTGAATCTATAAGTTTAGTTACTTTTTAGCGAATTTCATAATTATTTGCGGGCTGTGTTTAATTTAATTTTGTGAAGCATGATTTTTCATTTATTAATTCTTAATTTTCATAAGCATGATTTTTCAGAACCAACAAATACGCATAGCCATGGTGCTTCAAAGATTTTTTTTCATCGCAGTGGTACTTTTTCTTCCCTTTGGATGTAAAGAGTTCAGTTCAACAGAAACCGTTTCTGTAGCTTATGATCCTGAAGCTAGATTAGAATCCATGGGCATTACCCTTAATACCCCATCAAAGCCAGTGGCAAATTATGTGAACGCCGTACGGACTGGAAATTTGATTTTCTTGGCGGGAAAAGGCCCACGAAAAGCAAATGGAGAAAATATATCAGGAAAGCTCGGTGCAGACCTTACCATTGAGCAGGGTTATGAGGCCGCCCGAATAACAGGCATCAATCAACTTGCGGTTTTAAAAGCTGAATTGGGCAATTTGAACAAGGTAAAACGAATTGTCAAGGTCAAGGGAATGGTCAATTGCACACCTGATTTCACAGATCAGCCCAAAGTGGTCAATGGGTATTCTGACCTTATGGTAGCGGTTTTTGGCGAAAGGGGAAAACATGCCCGAGCAGCTGTCGGAATGGGCTCTTTACCTAGCAATATTGCCGTTGAAGTGGAAATGATCGTTGAGGTTCAAGATTGATATGCCCGTTTCAGAACAGTTTTACTTTGATAAACCAGAGCCCCAAAAGAGCTGTTTATTGGCTATGAGGGATATCATCTTAGGTTATGACCCCAATATTTCGGAAACCACGAAATACGGTATGCCTTGCTTTACCTGCCAAAATAAGATGTTCGCCTATCTATGGATGGACAAAAAAACCTTGGAACCTTATTTTTTAATGGTGGAAGGAAAACAATTGAATCACCCGAAGTTGGAGCAGGGCAGTCGTGCACGGATGAAAATTTTTAGGGTAAACCCCAACTCAGATCTTCCGATTGAGGATATTGATTCGGTTATGAACCAAGCGCTGAATATTTTATGAAAAAAACGCAATTCGTAGCTTTATCGGGAAGTTGTACGCAAGCATGAAAATCGGAACAAACAAGTAATATATGAACATCAAGAAAATGAAGAAATCAATTTTCCTCCTATTAATTTTAACGTCTATTTCTGTATTTTCCCAAAACTCAGATTACAAGGTATCCTCCTATTTAACGGAAGGTACAAAAGCACCAAATACTCATTATATTGGAGAAGCTTGGTTGAATGCCATTATCCAAGATGATGAGGAATTGGGTTATAATATTACAAAAGCAACTTTTAAAGCCAACTCAACCTTGGACTGGCATAAACATGGAACTGCGCAAGTCTTAATAATTTTAGAAGGAGAAGCATATTATCAGGAGAAAGGAATTGCGCCTGTAATTTTGAAAAAAGGCGATGTAATTAAATGTGAGAAAGACATCGAACATTGGCATTCTTCTACCAAGTCTAGTGATGTAACCTACTTAGCTTTATATGGTGGTGGACTACCAACTTCTTGGACTGAAGTAGTTACACAGGAATATTATGATGAAGTGGCCGAAAAACTAAAAAGTAATTGAAATAACACACTCGGACGGAAATGCCAGCGTACAACAATGCCTAAAAACAATACGGGCTGCGGGTTTTGCCGAATTGCTTGCGTATTTTTATGAAGTCCGCCAAAACAATTGGATTTCGCGATTTTAAAAGAAAAAAATAAAACCAAAACAAAAGGTTTCGGTTAATCGCTGAACGGAAAGCAAAAGCTAGTTTGCTCCCGTTCTGTTCTTAGCCGCGCCGCTATTTTTCCACTTACCTTTTAACCCAAATCTCATACATAGGTTCGCCTCTACTATTGTTTCCAGTGTGGTGCCAATCATTTCCTTTCAGGGCGTAGTCAAAATTCAAGCTTGCTCCCACGCGTGAATCATCACGTGAAAAGAATTCAATGTTTTCGGTATAGGCGCCATCAAAGGCGGTATAACTCCCCCCTCCTGATCCTTTGAATTGCATGCCATCGGTATCGTAGGCAATCCATTGAAAACGTCCATTTTGGAGGTATTTCAGTGTTTTTCTGGTGTTCGCTTCACCACGTCTTTTTTGCCCCTTATCCGGACCTCGAGTTCCAAAAAGCCATTGACCATCCAGATCTTGTTCTGTATTATCTGATAAAGTAAAGGTCAGTTTTGGATTCATAGCCAAAATCAATCGTTCATCTTCAATGGCGAAGGGCATTGTTAAGTTTTCCACGCCGTCTCCTTCAAAGTTTGAATTGAATTCAAGGGTTACCTTCAGCTCTGATCCATCCACAGTATAAAACCCTCCAGCTGTCTTGATAAAGCGTGCCGGGTCTTTTTCATATATGGAGTGAATGAAATACGTATCGGTCATTTTCAATTCATGGCGTACATTTTCGATGTCAGAAAAATAAACACCCGGTTTTATCTGAGCATAGGTAGATGTGACCATAATTATAAGTAAAATCAATGGCAGTCTAACTATAATTTGAAATGGTATCATGGTGGTATTATTTGAAATAAATTTATTGAATAACAGCGTTTTAAAGAAAAATAAAAAGTAAAAATACTTTAGGAACCTATGTTCTTCAGCATGGTTTCAGTGGTCTTGGCCAAATCAAATTCTGCTTTCCAACCCCAATCTTTCTGTGCCTTTGAATCATCAATACTTGAGGGCCATGAATCTGCGATTGCCTGCCTGAAGTCTGGTTGGTAGGCGATTTGAAAATCGGGAATTTCAGCCTGAATGCTCTTGGCAATTTCTGCTGGGGTAAAACTCATGGCCGCAAGGTTGTAAGATGATCTGTCTTCCACATTGGTCAAATCATTTTCCATCAGTTCTAAAGTGGCGCGAATGGCATCCTCCATGAACATCATGGGTAATTCGGTATCCGCACTTAGAAAACTTGTGTATTTACCTTCGGAAATGGCTTTGTGAAATATTTCAACCGCATAATCGGTAGTGCCACCACCAGGGTGCGTTTTCCAACTGATGAGACCAGGGTAACGAATACTACGCACGTCAACCCCGAATTTGTTGAAGTAATATTCACACCAACTTTCGCCTGCCAACTTGCTAATACCATATACGGTACTGGGCTGCATGATGGTATTTTGAGGGGTGTTTTTTCTGGGCGTGTTTGGCCCGAAAACCGCTATACTGGAAGGCCAGAAAATTTTGCTCAATTTTTTCTCTCTGGCAAGATTCAATACATTGAAAAGCGAGTTCATATTCAAATTCCATGCACGCATGGGGAATTTCTCTGCCGTTGCACTGAGCATAGCCGCCATTAAATAGACCTGATCTATTTCATGATAAGCCACAACCCCTTCAATAGCATCGAAATCAGTGGCATCAAGCAGTTCAAAAGGACCTGAATTCATCAAATCCGAATTTCCCTCACGAATGTCACTGGCAATTACTTTATCACTTCCGTGCAAAGAACGAAGGGCATAGGTAAGTTCCGTACCAATTTGTCCGCAAGCACCAATGATCAAAATATTTTTCTGCATTAAAATCGAGTTAAATGATTTCTTGGTTAAAGATACCGTTTATTAAAATTTGTACATTCGCCCCATGGCAAAAACAATTCTATTGGGGTTTCTTTTACTTCTGATTACAGCTTGTAAGCAAGAGAATGATGCTGCCATTGAGAATGATTCAAATTATGCCATTTCAACTGAAAACTGGCCAAAAAAAATTGGAGTAAGTCAAAGGTCCTCAGCGATATTAAATTCTTGGGCTGAATTCAAGGCCTATGATGAAGCCATTGACGGCTTATATACTGTTGAAAACACCGAAGATCTAAGTCTTGTCATTGAAGATTTGATCGAGAAGCATAAACTAGTTAAGGAAGCGAATTACCCAACCGAATTTGACAAACCCCAAATCAAAAGTCGTCAAAAAGTAGTGCATACCTTTGTGCTAAAAACCAAGGGAAATCTTGAATATCGCCTTGATGCAGAAGAACCCGTCATTGCATTATTGAACGCTTATAATGCAATGCGAAATCAGTTCAACGTCATCTCAGGCAACACCCTTGATATCAATACCCTTTTAGAGAAAGAAGATTAGTTTTTTTGCGCAGTATTTTCAGCAGGATTTTTTCTTGACGTCAACGCCTGTTTACTTAAGCTCGCCAAGTTGAAATTGGGATCAATTTTCAAGGCTTCGTCTATTAAAGCAAGTGCACCAGCGATATCATTTTTATCCACATTGTACTTCATCAGGCCCTTGATATGAAAGAAGGCTGCTTTTAGCGGAACCTCATAAGGCTGCTGTCTTTCGTAAAAGGCATATTTCATGTCATCTTTCACGTTGGCAAGGCCATATTCAATATTTTCAGCAGCTCCGGTATTATCTCCAGCTTGAATTTTCAAATCTGACAATTCATAGGCCAAATACGGGTTTGGACTTCTCTTAAAAAGTGTCTCAAAATGCTCCAATGCTCTTTTTGGTTGATTCAATGCCTTTAGTGAAATGGCTTTTACCTGTACTGCCAAATCAGAATCAGAATCGTTTTTTTCAATGCCGATGGTGTTCAGGGCCTGTAGGTGCTGATTGTTATTGGCATATATGTAAGCCAACGTGTCTTTTCTTGATTGTGAAGGTGCCAACACATTTAAATGGGTCATAGCATTGATCACTCCATTGACATCGCCTTGCAGTCTCATTTCTTGGTAAAACGCCTCGTAGTGTTTTTGCAAATCACTTTTGGTTTGTGCATTCGAAACAAAACCGGCGGCCAATAAAAAGGTAAAAACTATAGTTTTCATTCGTTTATTAATTTTTGGTGCGCTAAGCTAAAAAAATAATTTGAACCAAGCTGTTAAGGAAAACTATAAAACCACCAATCAATACATAGGTTTTGAGCAGAAAACAAAAAAAGATGCCCGTAGGCATCTTTTGTATCGGGGGGTTATTTTTTTTGGAATTAGGCTGACATCAGCTTATTGTCATGCTTTTGATATGACTTTAATAGGCGCACATAAAAACCCAAACTTTTTGGATCGGAATCAATACATGAGTTTAAGAAATCAGAAAGATTTCTGAACCAAAAATTGGCGTGCAAAGTGGGAACTGAGATGTTGATCGTTTTTGAATCATACGCTTCATCATTCATCACAATTTCCATTTTTACCCTTTTCCGATGATAGTCAAATTTAGCATCGGCGGCGTTGAAATGTTTTTTGATGATATCAACATGCAACGGTTCAAATTTTTGATCAATCATTCGTTCGGAACAACTTTGGGCAATCAAATTTTGCATCTCCGAAAGAATACGTCTTTTAAGATCCGAATTTTCCATAACAAAACAATTTTAATTTCAGTACAAAGTTATCGCTTAGACGTCAAAAAAGGGCTTGGCTTAACATGCGCGGGGCTATTTTGTTGTGTAAAGGTGATATCTTGTGGTCAAGGGCGACTATAGCGTTGTGGTAAATTGATGGTTTTTAACATTTAGAAGAAAATTAGAAACGACAGTTTTGCCTTTTTTTAACATATCTTCTTTGTAATCAGGCGCTTGCAAGTTCATCTCTTTGGCCTTTGCGGTGTAATATTCCTGTTTGGAAGGATGTTCAGGAAAGACGCCGTTTATAATCTCGTTCCACCAGCTTTTTTCAATAATTTGAGAAATGATGCCAATGCAATCATTTAGATGAATGAGGTTCACTGGTGAATTGCCATGGGAAAGATTTTTTCTACCCGCCAGCATTTGAATGGGATGTCTTTTGGGCCCGATCAATCCTCCAAAACGAAGTATTGTGGTTGAAAAGGAAGGATTGTTTTGAAACAATTTTTCAGCTTCCAAAAGTTGTTTTCCTGATTCAGTTGACGGAAACGGCACGGTATCTTCGGTTACCGATCCATCTATTTCTCCGTAAACCGAGGTGCTACTGACAAACAACGCTTTTGAAACAGATGATTTGACTATTTCTCGATGCAGCAATTTCATCTTTTTGACATAGTTTTCTCCTTTTCCACCCCTTAATTTCGGGGGAACATTGACGACAAGAATTTCAATGTTCTCAAGAAAACCCGAAATATTTCCTGTGATTCCTTTTTCAGATAACGAAATTAAAAAGGGTGATATACTGCTTTCTTCAAGTACTTCTATTTTTTCTTTTGAGGTAGTGCTTCCATGAACTGAAAATCCATCTTCAACGAATTTTGAAGCAAGGGGTAATCCCAACCAACCACAACCCATTACAGCAACTCTTTTACTCAAAACGTACCGTTTTTGTGACCAAAACCGCATCATTGAGAATAAAAGGCATGGGAATATTTTTTTCTGGTCGTTTTGGAATGGAGAATTGAGGGTTGGTCAATAGATCATTCGAGGCTTCATAAACGGTTAGTTCTAAAATGGAATCTTTATGAATTTGCAATTGCAAATCAGTGTAGTCATTGTCGCTGACATGGTGGTTGATTAATTTACCTGCCCATCTATTTTTGAGATAATAATCAGATAGTTTGATATTGTTGACCTTGGCCGATTCAAGGGTGGCACTTGTAAATACCTCTAAACGATTGATAACTCGCTTTGGGGTTATGCAAATATCCAATAACCTACTTTCCCCTATAACCGTGTCCCTTGTTTTTTCTATCTCCATTTGGGCTATTTGCATAAGAGGGGCATCAGCTACGAACGTAAAACCTGAACCATACTTACTGCTGATTGTTCTTTTCGCAAGCTTTTCAGGTTTTCTTTTATCCGTTCCTAAATACTGGGCTGTCCAATCAGACAATACGTTTTCATAAGTGGCCCACTTTGCTTTATTCGTATCGGTATCCATCACGTACAGAAGGCTTGTGGGTTTAGCATTATCCTTGTCAAAACCAGAATTGAAATGTGCTGAAATGAAATATCCGAAGAACAAAAGCATTCCCCAATAAGCCAACTTTTTTTTCTTTTTGTAGAAACCGAAAACGGGCAGCAGTAATAGAAAAGTCAGTGTGACCAACAAGGAAACTACATGCATCATTTTGAGTCCGAGGCCAACAGGAAACATTTTTACAAAGGGGGCAAAAATCAACAGTGCCGGCAACCCCAAAAATGTAAGTAAATAGGGGTTCGGCATTTTTTGATTGATCAAAACCAAAAATGCTGCCAGCAGGGCGAAAACCGGTATGATAAAGAAACTTGCCCCAGGTAAATAGTGACTTGCCAATCCGCAAATGACCAACCAAATTAAAATCGGGGCCACCAGTAAATTGGCAGTTTCCAGCTTTTTGAATCTGTGATACACCCAAAAGCACACGGCTATTGCGAAAAAAGCAAAGGCGAAAATATAGGTATGGCCGTTATAGGTGAAACCGTGCAACATATCTTTATAATGCGGATACATCCACTTTAAAACAGACCAACTGAAGTGACCCACAACCCCGTTGATGACCAAAACCAATAGCATGGGCAGAAATCCTTTTCCGATTTCCGTAATATGTAATGTTTTTCTTCGTAAGCCATAAAACAGCAGTAAAACAAAACCAAGCACAGCAAGGCTAAACATGGGCCATATCCATTCAAAAGGATAAGACACTAACTTGAAAATGGGCACATTGAAATAGATTGATTCATTCAAACTTTTCAAATTGGTCAAATCAGCTTGGCTGAAATGTTGTAACAATGGCATGATATACGAACCCTGATGGGCCAAAGTATTTTTATCAAGACGTTCAGGTATATCTTTTGCTGTGTGATAATCAAAATGGTCATCTATGAAGGCAAAATTGAAGCCTTCAATATCCCCATCTTCCCTAAAAACGGTCAAATCAGTATCATTGGGCAATCTTTTGTAAATGCTGTAAGCCAATGAATTGGCCACTGGATACTCCGGATTCGCCTTGGTGAATTCCTCTATAAGGGTGGCATTTCCACGATTGGTCTCAATCAGCATATAGCTGGGCCCTCCGCTACCACGAGCCTCGAAATTCAGCACCAAACCAACATCCTCTCTCCAAGGATGTTCTTTCACGAAAAGATCTGCTCCATTGAGCCCCAATTCTTCAGCATCTGAGAATAAAATGATAATGTCATTCTTTGGTGTCAGGTCATCGGCTAAAAAGGCACGGATTCCCTCTAAAATAGTGGCAACACCGCTTCCTGCATCACTAGCACCTAATGAGGAATGTTGACTGCTGTCATAATGCGATAAAAGCATCAATGCTTTTCCGGGCTCAGAACCCTTGATACGGGCCAAAACATTGATGGCCTTACTCAGGTTTCCCCAGTCGCCTGCCGTGTAACCTTCTTGAATTGAGGTTTCCAATTCTAATTTTTGAAGCTCATCCACAATATAATGGCGTACTTCTTCGTGTGCCGGAAAACCAACAGCGTGCGGTTTTTGACCTATCTGCTTGACATGTTCAAGAGCTTTTTCGGTTGAAAAAGAAGTTTTTTCTAAAGAAGTTTCGCCCTTGTAGGCTGGCATTAACGACCGAAAACTCCAATATATCGCAAGTGTGATTAACAGCAAGGTAAGTACTGAGGAAAATCTTTTCATTTTGATGTGGTTCTTGGCTAAAAGTATGAAATAATATGCGCAAAAAGGACTAAAATGGGCGGGGCGATAGATCGAAAAGTTGTTTAGGGCGTTGAATTTTTTGCTATATTTAAGGAATGACCACATTTGTCAAACCAGACAAATTTAAACCGTAACAATATGGGAATCAAGAGTTTTCAAGGCCCAAGAGCCAAGACCACAGCAAAGAAAGAATACAATGCGCCCGTGATGGTTACCGATTATATGACGAAAAAATTGGTCACATTCACACCAAAACAGTCTATATTGGAAGTGATGGAACTATTTTCAAAACACAACATATCGGGTGGGCCCGTATTGGATGAAAATGACTTTTTAGTGGGTATCATCTCAGAGGCGGACTGTATGAAGCAGATTTCTGAAAGTCGTTATTTCAATCAACCCATATTGGATAAAAGTGTGGAGCGTTTCATGACCAAAGATGTGGACACCATACCACATACCATGAGTATTTTTGATGCTGCTGGGGTTTTTCACAAAAGCAATAGACGCCGATTGCCGGTAATGAAAGAAGGCTTGTTGGTCGGTCAAATCAGTAGAAAAGACATTGTGACCGCAGCACTTAAATTATCGGGGGCGAATTGGAAGTAAGGTTTTACATTATTCCCGCTTTACAATCATATAATAATCATTGTCCAAGGGCAGATAGCCCAAATCATAAACAAAATAGTATACAGTACCTTTTTTGGTGGTGTAAAGATTGGTGATATAATTGAAATCAAAGTTCTTGTCGAGCAATTTCGCCTTTGTGGTAGTGGTTTTGCCCTCTTTGAGTGTAAAACCATCAAGAATGCGGTAGTTTTTACGCAAACGGTTGTTGATGTTTCGAATCAGGTTTTTGCTCTCTGGTTTGGTTCTGTTGTGATAGGCATTGCGGCAACCGTCTGAACAAAATTTTTTGTCAACACGGCCCATGAGCACTGCACCACATTCCAAACATTGTTTTTTTTCGCTCATTGTTTTTTGTAATGGAATTTCACCTCTTCTGCCTTCTCTCCTTGCTGTATCAAGCCATAAATATTAATTTCTTGATTACTTAATTTTTCAAAAGTGAAACCTTCAAAATAAAGACGATTACCATCTACTTTGACCAATTTAAAACGTTGCACCTCATCTTTTTCTTCCCAACCTTTGAGATCTCCACCAAAATGTTTCAGTTCAAAAACCAAGCTTCCATTCACTTCTCGAATATGGCCCAATTCATAAAAAGTGACTTTTCCATCAGCCACATGCTTGAATGAAAACATCATGGAACCCCCAAGAGGGGGACTCCATATTTCTTCGGTAATACCTCCGAAGGCTTCGCCTTTCCAATGACCTTCCATCCAAGTAATTTGGGATAGATTTGCCTTGGGTGATACTGCACCTTCTTCAAGTGTCATCGTATTTTGTGCCTTGCAAGAAAAGGAAACGAATAAGAGTAGTATAAAAATGTTTTTCATAATTGAAGGAAATTACTGTAGAAAGATACGAAATATCCGTTTGCAAACGGATGTGGAGTTTGAGTCACGTTGTTACATTTGTAATTCCGAGGAACGAGGAATCCAACGGGCATTTTGTCGAGAATCCTCTAGCGTCTTTATGACAAATTAGACGTTTTAATTTTTAAGAATAATGGCTGGTAAACCTAACTCTTGATATAATTCATTGTAAGATTTCATCTCTTCATCCACAATTGCCTGGCGCTCTTTTTGATACACTTGCCAATCTTTCTGTAAATCGCCCCAACGTTCTACTGCTCCTTTGGTCACTTTTGGTTCTGCAGTATCAACGTAGCCCTTTAGATGAATCATTTGCGCATTGAGTTTATTGTTGTAATTGATGACATCTTGAAAGGTTTTTTGCTTTATTTGAATCAAATTCTCCTCCCACGAAACGATACGTTTTATTAGGCTTTTGCCTTTATCTAGGAGTTCGGATGCCCCTTCATTATCTTTCAATAATTTGGCATATCCTTCCAATTGTGATTTGGCCGAACGCATGTCATTCACAGCTTCATGAATGGTTCGCAAGGCAGCATCTATTTCTGACAATAATTTTTGTTGTGCGGCATAGTCAGCTGAAGTAGCGTCAATTTTCGGATTTGCCAACACCTTCACTTCGGTTTCAGAAACCATATCGCCCAGAGAAAGTCTGAGGCTGTATGTTCCGGGCCCCACCGCAGCACCGGCATCCCCACCAAATAGAAAGACTTTATCAATAGAGGGAAGTTTCTCTCTTCGAAAATTCCATGTAAAACGATTGTATCCTTTCTTGGAGGGAAGCACCTGAGGTTTTGACGGACCTCCTGGCCAAGATTTAAAGCCTTTGGGTTTCTTATTGGTATAGGTTCGTATGAGGTTATCCCCCTTAAAAACTTCCAATTTCAAATTCAAACTATCCGCTTTTTTAGCCAAGTAATAATCGAAAGTCACCCCACTTTTAGGATTTGACCCCAAACCTGGTCTGGGTTTGTCACTGCTACCGCCAAAGATCAAATAGCTGTCTTTTGGGGGATAGATTTTCAAGGCGCTTTCTCCTTTTTTGAAATTCTGAAGTGATCCGAGGTCATCCAAAATCCAAAAAGAACGCCCTGCGGTGGCCGCAATCAAATCATTGTCTTGAATGGTCAAATCATTGATGGGAACCACAGGAAGGTTCAATTGAAATGGCTGCCAATTCGCACCGTCATTGAGTGATACAAATAGTCCAGTTTCAGTACCTGCATACAACAATCCTTTTCGCTTGGGGTCTTCACGGACGACTCTTGTAAAGGTATGCTCGCCTGAAATTCCGTTTACTATTCTTTTCCAAGTTTGGCCATAGTTGTTGGTTTTGAAGATATGTGAACGAAGATCCATCGATTTATAACGCATGACCACCACATAAGCGGTTGCTGGGTCATGGGGCGAAACATCAATGCTATTGACAATGCCATCAGGAATATTAGGCGGTGTCACATTTGCCCAATTTTGCCCCCCATCGCGCGTAACGTGTAAAAGTCCGTCATCACTGCCAGCCCAAAGCACCCCTTTTTCATGCTTTGATTCCACCATATAGGTAATGGTATTGTAGTTTTCTCCACCCGCAGCTTCATTGGTATAGGGCCCGCCGCCAGGACCGTGTTTTTCGGTTTCGTTTTTGGTCAAATCAGCACTCACAACTTGCCAACTCTGCCCTTCATCAGTTGATTTGAAAACCACATTGCCCGCATGGTAAATTGTATTTCGGTCATGTGGAGAAGTAATTACCGGTGCATTCCAATTGTAACGGTATTTTGAATCTTTGGGGGCAACACCCAAACCTAATTCTGGATATTGCTTGATGGGTTTTGATTCTCTCGATTTTGCATCCCATTTATCAAGATTACCCTGATAGGTGCCGCCATAGATTAGTTCAGGATTATCAGGATCAAAGGCTAAAAACGCGCTTTCGCCACCAGCCACACGATGCCAATCTTTCCAATCGATACCGGCATCATTGGTACGGCTCGCTATTGCGACCGTGGAATTGTCTTGTTGCCCTCCGTAGAGATTATAGGGTATCAAATTATCAGCTATCACGCGATAAAATTGTGCCGTGTTCTGGTTTTTTTGAGTACTCCAACTTTTACCTCCATTATTGGAAACATTTGCACCACCATCATTAGAATTGATCATGCGTTGATTGTTGTGCGGATCGATCCACAAATGATGGTTGTCGCCATGTGGTGTGGGTAAGGGTTTAAAACTTCTACCTCCGTCAATTGATTTGGTCACGGGGGCATTCAAAACATAAACGATATTCTCATCTTGGGTATCTGCAAAAATTTCCATGTAATACCAAGATCGGGCGATATTGATGCGGTCTTTATTGACCTGTGTCCATTTCTTTCCTGCATCCGTTGATTTGTAAACCCCGCCTTTGGCACCTTCCGCCTCAATCACGGCATACACGATTTCATTATTAGCACGCGAAACGGAAATACCCGCTTTTCCAAAATTTTTTGGGAGTCCTGTTTTCATCTTATTCCAGGTGCTACCACCGTCGGTGGATTTGTATAAACCCGAATCCTTACCACCAGACTGCATGATCCAAGGATATCGTCTATGTTGCCACATGGCGGCATAAAGTATCGAAGGATTTTTCATATCCATTGACAGATCTGAAGCACCAGTGCTGTTATTCACGAACAAGGTTCTCTCCCAAGAGGCTCCTCCATCCATAGAACGATAAATTCCGCGTTCAGAAGTAGCACCGTACTGGGCACCTTGCACCGCCACAAAAATGATATCAGGATTGGTAGGATGAATGATCACATCTGAAATATGACGGCTTTTGTCCAAACCAATATGCTTCCATGTTTTTCCTGCATCAGTTGATTTGTAAACACCATCACCCATAGAGGTCATCACTCCTCTTGCGGCATGTTCACCCATGCCCGTAATCACAATATTTGGATCGCTTTCAGATACAGCAATGGAGCCTACTGTGCCTGTTTTCAGAAAACCATCAGATATATTTTTCCAATTGAGTCCGTCATCATTGGTTTTCCATATTCCTCCACCAACGCTTCCCATATAATAGGTCATCGGTTGGCCAACTACACCTGAAGAAGCTACACTTCGCCCGCCTCGAAACGGACCAATATTTCGCCATTTAAGGCCATGAAAGCTGCTGTCTTGTATTTTTAAATAAGATGTTGTTGATTTCTTTTTTCTTCTTTGAGATTGAAGCGTTACCGGGAGAACTAGTAATACTACGAGTACTAATTTTAAGGTTTTCATATACGTGGTTCTAGGTTATTGAAGTAACTAATATAATGATTCTAAAGGGCAAGTTGACATCTTCTAAGAGAAGCTCTTTTGTAAAAAATTTTTGAGACTTTGTTTTATCAAATAATCCCAACCAGCCTGTCCACTTTCCCTTTTAAATTCAGGTATGTCAGTTGGAAAGGACTGAATTATATGGTTTTTAAGGGTTAGGTGGGTTTTGCCATCAAGCGAAGCAAGTTCAAAAGAGGAGTAGCCCTCGCCAGGGTATTCCTCAAAATTCCAAGTATAGCCAATCATTTTTTTTGGAACAACCTCTTTTACATTCCAGATATGAGTGAAATTCCGTCCTTCGTTTTGAATCAAAAATCGTGTTTCAAACCCTATTTCAGGTTTGAAATCAGGAATATTCGGAAAGTACCATTGATGCATTTGGTCTAAAACAGTAAGGGCATTCCAAACTTCTTCAATCGAAGCATCAAAAATTTCATCTACAATGATTGGTTCCATATTTGTTATAATGATTTTTCTAGTGCCAAAATGGTGTTCAAAAGTACATTGACCCTATGATTTTTTGCAAGAATCTCCAAGATTACATAGAAAAACAGGAGAAATGAAGGTCATGACTTCATACCATGAAGTTCTATTAAATGTATGAATTTTAAGCGATATTAGCGAAGTCTTTAATTCAGGGAAGAGTGTTTTGCATGTGTATCAAACCAACCTGGTAAGGTGTGCATAGGACGACCTGAGCAGACAGAATATATTTTTCTGAGCACCTCAGAAACGAAATAGTTTTTGTATTTACTATCATCACCCCAAAGTTTATAGGAAAAGAAGATGCTCTTGTAGGTGCTGAGCGCCTTTTCTTTAGACATCCATTCTTTATTGATATCAGATCCAAAAAGACCAGAGGCTCCCATTTTGAAATCATAATCAAGAAAACGACCCTCTTTCGAGTCTTTGGGTTCATGTAAAGAACTGATATTGGCTTGGTTGATTACCTGAAAGGAGCCATAGCCCAATTTTTCCAACAGTTCGAATTCTTTTTGCAATTTTTCAAAATCCCCTTTTTCTGCTTCCATCGAAACATAGGCAGGTTTTTCTTCAAATGCGAGAAGTGCCTCAAGGCAAACAATATCCATACCTTCAATATCAATTTTCAAATAGTAAGGCATACCATACTTTTTGAGACATTCGGCGAAATCAATGGGAGCCACTTCGATTACTGTACTTTGGGTACCCGATTCTTCATATTTGGCACGTCTGTCATTGACAATGGTTCCCAATACGCTTAAATCCTCATTTTGATAGAATTCAACAGCCTCTTGTTTTAATTGGTCTTTTCCAACAATGGCCCCTTCAACGATAATCAATTCACCGCTTGTAACTTCCTTTGAAAATCTTTTATGGCAATAGGCGATCATCTCAGGGTTGGCCTCAAAAGCGACCACCTGAAATCCTTTTTTCAAATAGTATGCAGTGTCTTCACCAGCGTGTAGGCCAACATCATAAATTAGTCTGCTTTTCATTTTTGCGGGGTTATATATAGTTTCTACAACTATATACGTATGAAAAAGCGATTTGATCTTTAATCAGGAGAATTTAATTACCCAATTCAGTGATCTTCTTTTCATAGAGTTTCTTACTTTCCGTAACCGCCATGTTCAACTCTGCCATAATACCATCAACGCGATCTTCGATACTTTTCATTTGGTCATTGATATTGTCGAATGAATTCAATGCTGCTGCGACTTCAAGGGCTTTGACCACTTCAACAGCATCGCCATGCAGCAGTTTTAATTTATCAATGGCCTTCGAGGTATTTGCTAAAGTGCCATTATAATTAGTGCGTGCCTTTTCAATGGCATTTAACAAGGTTTTTTTACTCTCTTCATTGCTCAGGCTATTGGTCTGGGTTTCCATTGCTTTGAAAAGGTTCGAGGCATGGGTCTTGAGATCTTCGTATTCTTTGTTGAGGTTGGTAACGCGCTTATCAACTTTCTCCCAATCGCCATAGACTTTGGCGAATTCTTTATCTTCATTTTTGGTGTCTTCCAAGGCTTTTTTAAGGGCATTCAAGGTTTCAAGTCCTTTGTTGACGTTCTTATTGGCCGTTTCTTTCTTTTTTTCAAAGGATGAAACGGTTGATTTGAACTTCGCTTTCAAACGAATCAAATCTTCAGGACTTTTATCTTTCCAACATGAGATCAATAAGAAGGTAACAAAGGCAACTAATGTAAATTTTTTGAACATGGTTTGTGTTTTATTTATAAACGGTTACTATTAAACTTGGGCTTTTTGATAATCAGCTAATTTTTGTGGGCCTTCGAGTAAAACCCGAACCACTTTCAGGGTACCATCATCTGAGGTGGCAATTTGCCATTTGATCAATGCTATAGTACCATTTTCTATTTCAATACCGGTTATACTTCTTGGGTGTACACAGCTGCCGTCATTGAACAATGGAATGTCTCCGGGCTCGGGAAAACGTGGCCGGTGTGTGTGACCAACAACAGTAATCATGAGGTTTTTGCTTAAAATCCATTTTTTCAAACGTCTTTCCACTTTTTTAAGCTCAATATAATTTTTGGCCGGGCTCGTCGGGTCGGCGATACCCCAAACCTGCAAAGGTTTCCAAAGTACACGCACCAAAAAACGACCCCAACGCCAAAAATTATAATTCCACCAATCAGCTTGGTGGCCGTGTGCCAGAAAAATTTCTTGCCCTGTATTGGCGTGTTTCAGTACTACAGCTTCATTGTAGTTAATGCCCTCAAAAAGCTCTTTCTCACATTCATCAATGGGTTCGAAATAGTGCCAAAGGTTTTTTTCAACGTAGTGGGCATCTTTATAAACCATGTCATGATTGCCCCAAATCATGTGCAATCGATTTTCTAAATGAAATTGACGCAATAATTTGAACACATTTTTATGTGCCTCAAAAATTGATTTAAAATTTAAGTTTTCCCATAGCTCATCCCCATCACCGAGTTCGCAGTAGCTAAAACCCTCATCATAATAGTGTTTCAGTGCATGAAAGTAAATATTTCGGTTCTTGGCGAAATCATCAGCAAAACTATTATCGCCCCTGTGGCAATCACTAAAGAGAATAAATTTGGAAGCATCATCAAAAACCACCTTTTTGGCATTTTCATATGCTCGTGATAATCTAGCGTTTGATGACATAAAAATAATCTAGAAAGATGTTTCAGTAAATATCCGAAAAACAGGGCAAATCATAATGTTTTTAGTGGTATTTCCTTAACAAAAAATTTGAAGCCAATTTTGTAATTTTATAGGGTAAAGCAAGACTAATGAAAACTATGTCTTTGAACAATTATTCAAACATGCCCATTCAGCGTGTCATAGGTTTTGGTAAACTACTGGAATATTATGATGAAATGGCCAAAAGCAAAGATAAATTCTTAGCTACCAAGGCAAAGCGCGTTTTAGATGCGCAGAAACCCTTTCCTGAACTAAGAGATGGATTCACAGACCTCAATATACTTGAAAAACATAAAGATGTTATTGATATTATATTAGAGGATACTTTTGCTGATATTTTGGGTAATAATGAAATCAAAGCAGCAACATTGCCCTATGATAACCTGATTTTTAAATCATCAAAACGATTTCAGAAGATTCTAAAGGAGGCAGGTTCTGGATTCGAACCTAAAATTCGAAACCAAGAAGAAGATATGAATTATATCATGGCAGCTGTGGTGGTCTTGAATTTTTATTACGGTTTCAAACTTGATTTTACTAGACCTTATTTTTATGATATTCCTGATTTGAATGGCGTAATGCACCATTATCGCATTTTATATAATGCTGAATTCTTGGAAATTCATGCTACCGATAAGGCAAAAGATTTGAAACAAGCAGATATTGATGAGCTTTTAGAGAATTATGTAAACATTGACCTATGGAAAGACAAGATTCCACCTGGCAGTTTTATTTCAAAGGGCTTTGTGATATCAAATATGTTCGATGTCACTGCTGAACATTCCATTTCTGAAATAAAGTCGGGATTGATATCCAATGACAAAGAAAGTACGGATGAATCATTCGTAGATTATATGCAAGAAACATTTCGTTCTTTTTTCAGGTTAAAAGATATTAAAATTGGGTTTGTGGCCTATGATGCCAAACAAGACCAATTTGAATGTCCGCATGGTTCTGGTATTGAAAGTGTCATTCTGGGTAATGAGGAATATGTTTCTTGTCAGGAGGCTTTGTGTCCAGGTTCATATAAAGCCTTAATGCAAGATAATGACTTCTTCGCAGTAACTGATGTGAATAAATATTTTAAACTTTCAGATGGTAATGCACCTTATAAAAACTTGAAGGAAGCGGGTTATCAAAGTGCCATTTTTGCTCCTATTGCGGAAAACGGAAATTTATTGGGTGTTTTGGAAATTGGTTCTCCAAATAAAAATGAGTTGAACAGTGTGGTGGCCACAAAACTTGAAGACATTATGCCGTACATAGTGATGGCGGTGTTACGTTCAAAAACTGAAGAGGAAAATTTGATCGATGCCATAATTCAGCATGAATGCACTTCAGTTCATGCATCTGTTTACTGGCGGTTTCAAGAAGAAGCAAAAAATTTCATCAAAGAGGGATTTTTGGGTGAACAAGCATCTTTTAAAGAGATAGTTTTTGAAAATGTAAATCCGCTTTATGGCCAAATTGACATCAAAGACTCCTCTAAGGCCAGAAATACGGCAATTCAGCGCGATTTGATGATTCAATTATCAGATGTGAATCGTGTTTTATCAGAAGCTTGGCAAAAGACACAATTACCTATTTACGAGGAACTGATTTTTAGGGTAAACAATCATATAGATGAGGTCAAAGAAATTTTGCACACCAACAGCGAGCAAGACATTTTCAATTTTATTTTGAATGAGATAAATCCTGTTTTCGAACATTTGAAAAAAGAGGATAAACAGCTCAAGAGATCAATACTTGAATACGAGTCTCAGATTGATGAAAATACAAATTCATATTATGACCATCGTAAAAATTACGATAGTAGTGTCATGACCATCAATAAAAAATTAGCCTCTTTGATCGATAAAAAACAAGAAGGGGCACAATCAATGTTTCCGCATTATTTTGAGCGCTATAAAACAGATGGTATTGAGCACAATATGTACATAGGTAAATCTATTGCAGGCAACCGCAATTTCGACCCCCTTTATTTGAACAATTTGCGTTTATGGCAATTGCAGGTTATGGTTGAAATGGAAAACAAACACTATAATTTGAAACATGAACTTCCGGTTGCCCTAGATGTTGCTTCTTTGATATTGGTTTACAACGCCTCACTTTCAATCCGTTTTCGAATGGATGAGAAGCGCTTTGATGTTGACGGCACCTATAACGCCCGCTATGAAATCATTAAAAAAAGAATTGATAAATCATACGTAAAAGGAACCAATGAGCGCCTTACGCAAATAGGTAAATTGGTTATTGTATATTCTCAAAAAAGTGATGAGTTGGAATATTTTCGATATATCAAGTTTCTAAAATCAAAGGGGTATTTCACGGGCAAGGTTGAAATTGTTGAATTGCAAGGGCTTCAAGGTGTGGCAGGCCTGAAAGCCATTCGAGCAGAGATTCTTTATAGAAAAGGAAAGGAATCAAAAAAGACCTATACGTATCAAGATTTAATGGAAGAACTTAAGGCTTAGAACAAGGCTATTTCATTTGTTCTGTCTGGTCCAAAAAACCGAAATGCAATTGCAAATGCCAAAACAGACACGACTATTCCCACTATAAAAATGGTGTAGGTCCAACGAAGAATTTTATATTTTCTATTGAGAACTATTCCTAAAAAGTAAAGGTCTTTTGTCAAAGAAGAATAAATGTAGTCTTTATCCTTAACAAGTTCTTGAATTGCCCATTGGTACTCATCTAATTTCATTTTGTGAAAGTTGCCGAAAAACAACAAATTCACTTTTTTGTTTTTCACATCGTCTTTCGTGAATTGACCACTGGTAACATTTGGCCGTGTTGCCAATACAGCAAGTATCATCGATACTACACTAAAAACTACAAAGATAACAGTAGGGTATATCAAATAGGTGTTTGAGGGGTTGTCAAGTTTAGTAATCAAATTTGATAACACAAGAGAAATAATAATGGCATTTACAGAAAGCAAAATGTTGGCTTTGGTATCAGCGATATCACTTAGGGTCAAGTGATTTTTTAGGGTAACTCGAAATAAAGTCTGAATGCCACGATCCGGACTGTCGCTTTTGTATTTCGCTTTTATCGCCTCTTTTTTCGCAATTGCCTTATCAGTTTTTTGCTCCTTGATTAATCTTTTGAGGTTTTTGTTTTTACCTTCTTGCCAATTTTCCTTTGCATAGTCGGTATAAAACTGATGCTCCTTTTTAAACATCTTTATATTTGCATCACACCATTTTTTGTTGGAGTATTCTTCAATTCCTAGCAAAGAAAGTTCTTCCCTTAAAAACTCTGAAGTTTCTTGATAACTCTTCTGGGCAAAGTGCGACGAATCAGCATCTCGAATAATTTCTTCAGCCAAATTTTGCGGAGTATGATGACGTTTGGTAGCCATAATAAGTTCGTTGACTTTTTCTCGCTTCTCGTCAGTAACAGAATGTCTAGATAGAAAATCATTGGCTATTGAGCAACTACTTTGCTCATGGTTCATAGAACCCCTTGTATAACCTGTATCATGTAGCCATGTTGCTAAAAGTATAAGCTCATTTTCTTCATCCCCGAGATTATGGGCCTTCAACAATTCTTTAGTACTTTTAACCACACGCTGGGTATGTCGCAAATTATGATACAAATAATCTTTATCAAGTTTGCTGGTCAGTAAATCTGAAACAAAAAGTTCAGTTTTTTCCAGTATTTTAGACATATATAGAACATTAGAATCCCCCAAATTACGAAATTTTGGACTTTAGAACATTCCGATGAAAAAATATAATTTCTTGTTGCTTTCGGTATTTCTCTTAGGAAGTTGCGCCACTCACAAAACTAAGTATGTAGATAACGTTAATTATACTGATGGCCCTACTACAAAAGCTATTGTCCAAAGCGTATATCTTATTGGTGATGCCGGTCTTTCGCCAGATAACGAAATAAATCCGGTCTTGAAAGGGTTCAAAAAAAAGCTAAGTACCGCAGACGAAAATAGCACCGCTATTTTTTTAGGGGATAATATTTATCCAGCGGGACTGCCAAGTAAAAAGGATGGCTCAAGCAATTATGAAAGGGCAATAAATCATCTAGATGCCCAGCTCGCAACTTTAGATAACTTTGATGGCAGAACTTTGTTCATTCCCGGAAATCATGACTGGTATAATGAAGGTTTAAAAGGATTGGAAAGAGAAGAAAAGTACATCAATAAAAAAATAAAACACAAGAAGCCTTTTTTACCAGAAGGCGGTTGCCCTATTGATGTCTTAAAAGTATCAGAAGAGTTGGCCATTATTGTTATAGACACCGAATGGTATTTGACCAATTGGGATAGACACCCAACCATGAATGACAATTGCGGGATTAAAAGCCGTGCCAAGTTCTGGGAAGAGGTAGAAGCACTCATCAAAAAGAATCGTGACAAAACTACCTTGATAGCAATGCACCACCCTATGTTCTCCTATGGTCCCCATGGTGGGCAGTTTTCGTTTCAGCAACAATTTTTTCTTGGCAAGAGTAAAGTTCCGCTACCTTTTTTAGGAAGTTTTGTCAATGTACTTCGCATGACTTCGGGGGCTTCCCGTGAAGATTTAGCCAATAAAAGGTATACTGAATTTAAGAACCGAATAGTAACGCTAGCACAATATTCAGAAAAAGTCATTTTTGTCTCTGGGCACGAGCATTCCCTTCAATATATTAAAGAGAATAATACACCTCAAATCGTCAGTGGCTCTGGAGCTAAAAAGGGAGTGACCCGTTTACTGAACGGAAGCCAATTTTCCACTGGCAACAGGGGTTACGCCATTTTAGAGATATACGATGACGGTTCTTCTGTAGTTAGATTTTACGGAATAGGAGAAGGAGGTAATGAAGAATTTTTATTCAAAATACAAGTTCTCCCTCCAAAAAGGAAATTGCATAATGAAAAATATGATGAAGAGTTCCCCTCTGTCGCCACTGCCTCAATCTACAAAAAAGAGGAAATTGACAAAAGTGGTTTTTTCAAAACCCTTTGGGGTGAGCGCTATAGAAAATATTATGGTACAAAGGTAACCGTACCAACGGTGAATCTTGATAGCCTCTATGGAGGGTTGAAGCCAGTTAGAAAGGGTGGGGGTCATCAATCTAAATCTTTACGGCTTCGTCATGAAAGTGGTAAAGAGTATGTGATGAGGGCATTGCGAAAAGTGTCGGAATTGTATCTACAATCTATGGTGTTTCAGAAGCAATATGTAATGGATGATTTAGAAGATACGTTCTTACAGGAACTTTTGGCTGATTTTTATACGGGATCCCATCCTTATGCACCATTTACCATCGGAGATTTATCTGATGCGGTTAATCTTTATCATACCAACCCAAAGTTATATTACATTCCCAAACAATCCGCTTTGCAAGATTTCAATTCAGACTTTGGCAATGAATTATATATGATTGAAGAACATGCAGGTAACGGTCATGAAAATCTGGCAAGTTACGGATATTCGAAAAAATTGATCAGTACCGATGAAATGTTGGAAAACCTGCGCGATGATGAGAGGTATGAGGTTGATGCTGAAATGTACCTCAGAGCACGTTTGTTTGATATGACTATTGGTGATTGGGACCGACATGTAGACCAGTGGCGATGGGCAGAATTCAAAAAGAAGAAATCAAAAAAGAAGATTTATCGTCCAGTGCCTCGAGATCGAGACCAAGCTTTTTCCATTATGGGTGATGGCCTTTTTATGGGGCTAGCAACAAGGCTTGTTCCAGGTCTACGTTTAATGGAGGGTTTCAAGGATGAAATCCGTAGTGTTGAGGGGTTCAATTCATCTCCGAAAACGTATGTGTTGGATATGGCCGTTTTGTCCGAAACAACAAAAGGGCAGTGGATTAAAGAAGCTGAATTCATTCAAGATAATTTGACTGCAGGGGTAATTGATAAGGCGTTTTTGAACTTTCCTAAAGAGGTGCGTGATGCTACAGTTACAGAATTGAAGCGTGTACTGCTTTCGCGAATTGAGAATATCAAGAATACTGCAGAAGAATATTATAAAGTATTGAATAAGCATGCGACGGTGGTGGGGACCGACAAAGACGACTGGTTTGAAATTGAAAATTTGAGTAAAGAAGAAACATTGGTACGTGTTTATCGTAAAATCAATGGTAAGAAGAAGAAAAAATATTTTGAAAAAAAGTTCCATCAAAATGACACGAAAGAAATATGGGTATATGGCTTAGATGACGAAGACAATTTTGAGGTTTTAGGCAATAAAAAAAGTAAAATCAAAATTCGTCTCGTAGGCGGTCAGAACAATGACCATTATATTGTGGGTGATGGAGGAGGAAATGTTAGCATATATGATTATAAATCAAAAAAAAATAACCTCAAGTCGGTTTCCAAGGCAAAAGTGAGGTTGACCGATCAGTATTCAACAAATACTTACCAACCTTTGAAAATCAGAAATTCATTCAATCAATTTTTGCCTGTGCTTGGTTTTAACCCGGATAGCGGATTAAAATTAGGATTCAATAACACCTATACGTATAATGGCTTTGCGCAAAACCCTTTTACCCAACAACATGTTTTGAACGCTGGCTACTATTTTGCAACAAGTGGATTTGAGGCTGATTATAAAGGAGAGTTTGCCAATTTCATTGGCAAAGCCAATTTTGAACTTGCATTAGGTTTTACGACCCCGAATTTCGCTATTAATTTTTTCGGATTCGGAAATGAAACCCAAAACTTGGACGATATTTTGGATCTTGATTACAATCGGGTCCGACTGGGTACTTTTACGATAAGTCCCTCATTGGTTTGGCGTGGTCAGCTGGGCAGTATTGCCAAGGCCGGAGTTTCGTATGAGGCTATCGAAGTTGAAGAAACTGAAAATCGTTTTATCAATTCATATTTTCTGGACAGCGGAGGTGAAACCCAAAAGAAATTTATTGGATTACATGCTGAATATTCTTATTCGAATAGCGATAACGAAGCTTTTCCAACTATGGGGATGTCTACCTCATTGGAGGTGGGTTATAAAACTGAAGTTGATGATGGTGCAAATTTTGGATACATTATTCCCAGCCTTTCATTTGATTATAAATTGATACCGAGTGGAAAGTTGGTTTTGGCCACTAAGTGGAAGGCCCATTTCAATGTGGGTGATGACTATGAATTTTACCAAGGTGCTACCCTAGGAGGGTTAGACGGCCTTCGAGGATTTCGAAATCAACGATTTACAGGTAAGAAATCATATTATCAAAATACAGATATCAGGCTAAGCCTAGGGCAGAAAAGAACAGGAATTTTACCTGCTGCTTTGGGTATTTATGCGGGTTTTGACTACGGAAGGGTGTGGCTTACAAATGAAACCTCAAATACTTGGCATACTTCGTATGGCGGTGGGTTTTTTTATGATGCGGCAAACATAGCTACCTTGAGAGCTGCTGTTTTTAATAGTGTTGACGGAATACGCTTGACTTTTGGGCTGGGGTTCGGATTTTAAAATTTCAATTCAAAGAATATGAATATAAATTACCGCCCGTACCTGCTCTAACCTCATCTGAAAGTAGAAGAACCGAATCATTCATAAAACATACTGATTCAAGTTGTGTACGCACCCCTAAATCTATTTCTTTCATAGTTCCAGAGTGAAAAGCATCCCCAGAAAAATCAGTGATTGTCCAGAGTTTCCCATTCCCTAAAAGAACAATTGTTTTACTATCTGGCGATATGGCTGCTGAAGTGATTTTACACGTATTCCAATCAGAACACGTTTTGATCGTACCAATTTGTTGGGCTTCATGAGTACCTTTTACATCTGGAATTTTATATATGAAGGCCTCTCCATTAAAGGGGTTGGCCCTGTTTTTAGTAAAAACATAAAGATGCCCTTCAAAATGAAAGAACGCCTCTGAATCGTAAAAAAGAAGCCCTTTTTTTGGGGGGAAATCCTTTTGCTCAGGGTAATTAAAAGCAATGCGTTCTGCATCTATTTTATTACCAGGCTCCACTTCAGGATTTGGTAGTTTATAGATTACCAGGTTTTTTCTGTCATTTGTGTTGTTGCCAAAATCTCCGATGTAGACATTTTTGTTCTTATCAGATGTCAAATCTTCCCAATCATGGTTTTTAGCATTTTTGACTTCAAATTTTTTGATCGATACGCCATTGAAGTTTACTTGGTAAAGATTGTCACTATTGCCATTGTCTTCAATGAACCAAGCCGTTTTACCACTTAGGTATAAGATACCTGAATTCTCATTTAATTTTTCAGGAAGTTCTGCAACGTGAATTAGTTGACCATGGTTGGCACAATTAAAAAAAAGTGCGATTAGCGATGTCAACAAGAACCTAGTCATTGAATTTCCCTTTCAAAGGCATATAAATTTCCGCTTTCCAATTGGTGGCATTTCCAATCATATTGGGATTGTTAAAGAAAACCTCAACGGGTAATTTCTCAATTTCAATATCATTTTTATCAGCGTAATCGATCAATGCATACCAAGCTCTATCTGAAGTAATGTAGTTTCCATTATAAACTGCCTTCAAGGCCTTTCGACCATAATAATTTCGATATTCCAGTTCTGGGTGCTCCGGAAGGATATCCATTTGGATCATTGGAAAACAAAACTTGAAATCAAGACTATCATTCTCTTTTTGCCAATTGATAACTTCTAAAAATGGAGGGCCATTGAGTTCAATTTTATTTTTTAGTAAAAAGCTATTCAAAAGAGGAAAATCACGGATCATACCATCTGCCTTTCCATATTGGGTGGTTTTCACTTTGGTACAGGCACAAAATGTTGTTTTAGTTGCATCTTCACCCACAATTTCAACTTTGAAATTTTTGATATGATCTGCTAATTTCTGATTAAAATCGATCAGGGTATGTCTAGTGCGTTTCTCGAAATTAGTATC
Organism: uncultured Maribacter sp.; assembly: GCA_964432915.1. Classification (GTDB taxonomy): domain Bacteria; phylum Bacteroidota; class Bacteroidia; order Flavobacteriales; family Flavobacteriaceae; genus Maribacter_C. Next base: position 63,548 of record CAYSPL010000002.1, on the reverse strand, counting down.
ATAAAAAGGCACCGATAACTTGTTGCCTAGACTATTATACTTGTCTTTTGCGTACACCTTCACTTTCGAAAGTGAATCATGAATAGGTTGAATGTTCCACTCATAAATATGGGTTGAATCTCCAAACTGTATTTGCTGCGTGACTTGATAGATCCCATTTTGCCCCAGTATTTCAGAATTTTCAAGGGTGTTACTCCAAGTTTTTATGATTTGATTGATAGTGCCCGGAAAGGTTTTGGCTTCGAATGAAACATGATAATTATAGGGGTAGGCAAAGAGGTAAATAAAAATGCCCAATAAAATAGTACCTAGTATAAAACCTAATTTTTTCATTGTTTGATTTATTGAGCGTCAGAACTACTTTTTTCCATTGTTAGATTATTCACAATAAAATAACCTAAATCCCTACCTTGTTTTAGGCCAATATCGACGGCCTTTCGATAATGAATTCCACCATACATTCTACTTATTGCTGCTTCATCAGCCGCGGTGTTAAATGATGTAAAACTTCGAATGGGTAATCCATAAGGCACTTCGGTATCATCATCAAATTCAAAATTATCGCCAAATAAACTGGTCAAAATTGTTGATGCCGCACCAGATACTACGCTATGGCCACTGGTGTACTCAGGAAAAGGAGGTGTTTGAAGAACGGGTTTCCAACTATCATCAATATATTCATTGATTAGTGTTTCAGGTCGAATAAGATTGCTACGGTATTTTTCATCCCAACAACTTATAAATGCATCGGCGATTGCTAGTGATGTCTTGGTGTAAGCCAATACAGTTTTATCAAAATCACTATTGGTTTTTTTGGAAGCTATTTTTACAATGCCTATCCAATGTGCACCGGGAGTGATTTTTTTCGTGGCGAACATTAAATGTCCTCTTGTAACCGATACATATGGGTTGCAATCCCAGAATTGAGCAATGGCAATTTCTTCGGAAGTATCTCCTTTTTTGGTAATTTCATTGCTGATATCATAGACTTCTCTGACCTCCTTAAAAAAAGCACTACCCTTTTCCATCGAGAAGGCTGGGGGCGGCTCAGGTTTGAATTGATTCGCAGAGTCTATAACAAACGGCCTGATTTTATTCCAATGCGGTTCAATACCAGCCATATATGCCGGAGGTGTTGGCTGCCATCTTGATTTTTCTTTAGTATTGACTGTGAATCTTGGCATGGTACGCGTTTGACTATAGTTGTCATCATTCATCCACTTTGAAATATGATCGGCTACCTGCAGGCCATATTCCTTCGAAGCATTGAACATTTTTTCGTTTTTGTAGGCCCAATCATGATATAGGCTATCACGATAAGGAGTAAGTTTTTCTTCTGAAAAAATCAATCTTCTACTCAAATCCATATGGGCTACCATCGCTGCTACCTGATAATTTATCGATTTTGTTGGGTCTGGTTTGGGTATTGCAGTCAGTTTTGTTACCTGTCCTTCCAACGAAATGAGAGCCTCATTGTTCAGGGCAAGAATTTCATACGCCGCGATATTCGGATATGCGAATATTCGGCTAGCAACTGGTGGAGAAAAGATATCATGAATCATGATTTCAGTAACCTTATCAATAGATTTGTGAATTGTATCAGGGCCAACAACAATTGTCTCTTGCTTATCACAAGAAATCAAGAAAATAATTATGACCACTAAAAATAATTTCTTCATAATGAATCTAGTTTTTCATTTTAAGTGAATAAACTTGGGCTTTTTCATTATTGAAAGTTGCCAACAAATAAGATTTTTCTTTCAGTTGAATCATATCCAGGCTTCTAATAGATTTATTGGTAAAATCGAGCCCTATTTCATGACCTAAAACTACATCATTTTTAGTTTTTATCATAGCTCCGGAGAAGGAACCGAAGCGACCCTGAAATGGCTTTACACCAAAATAATTTCCTCCAGCCAATAATTCATTTTTGCCATTGCCGTCGAAATCATAACTCAAAAAAGCTTTAATCGGCGCAAGTTGTAATTCGGTTTGAAAAGGAGTGAATTCATAACGTCCTTCTTTGTTCTCCAGATAACCTGAACGAAGTTCGTTTACGCTAAATATTGAAGCTTTTTTTAGTCTGTTTTTGCCAATGATCTCTTCAACCGATTTTCCTGCAAAGTCCTTATATGTCGTAAACTTCTTTCTCAAACCGACCATTTGTGAAGACAGGCCATTTAAATCTTCCAATGGATAATAAACCCCATTTTTTTCAGTCGCCACAATGGTTTCCGAGTTGCCATTTTCGTCAAAATCTCCGTAGTACATCTTCAACGGGGATTTTGTTGTTGCTGTAAATTTGGAATTGGCACCCCAATTACCTAAAACCAAGTCTAAATCACCATCTTCATCAATATCAAAAGGTTCAATGGTTTGCCAAAGTCCCTTAAGAGGGTTTTTAAGAAGAATTTGTTCAGAAAATTTACCGTTTGAGTTTTTGAAAAATCTTGGAGACATCCATTCTCCTAACACAATTAAGTCTTTAGAACCATCCATGTCAAAATCTTGCCAAACAGCATCGGTGATCATGCCTAATTTTTCCAATCCACTATTTTCGATTATTTCAAAAGAACCATTATTATTTTTTAAAAGAACCGAGTTTGGTATTTTACCAAAATCATTCGAAACGGATTGACTGCCTATGAAAAGATCTAAATCACCATCACTATCAAAATCATGGGGTTTGATAATTGAACCATTTTCAAAATATTCTGGCAACGGAACCATTTCAAAGGTGTCATTTTTTTGAATGTAGTAACTATCTAGTAAGGGACTCATTTCATTGAAGAAATCAGCTCCACCCGAAGCAAGTATCAGATCGTTTTTTCCATCTGAATTCAAGTCCACAATCACCGCATCGATATCTTCCTTAATGGAGTCTTTTGAAATTTGTGTAAAATTGGTTTCAATAAAACACGTATCTTTCTGAAGGAATATTTTGGAGGGTATATATTTGGATCCTCCAAAGAAAACATCCTCTTTACCATCATTGTTCAAATCGCCCACTGCTGTGGCCGGCCCTCTATCAGATAGTTGATAGGGAATCAATTTTTGTCGATCAAAATCAGTATACCGATCTTCGATATGTGTAAATTCTAAACCAAGATTACCTTTTACCTTTTCGAAAATTGTGGGTTTTGAATCATTTGATAGGGGGTAATCAAAAGGCATTGTATTTTCAGGAGCTATTGTCAATGTTTGGTTTACGCTAATATTTTTTAAAATTTGATACGTTTTATCGGGCCAAATTATTTTCAATGAATCAACTTTTTCAGCATTACCATAACCAAAATGAATAAAGGGTTCTGAAGATGACTGAAAACCACGAGCGGTATACATTTCTTTAAATTGTAAATGACCATTGTGGTATGAATAGACCTTGGTACCTAGTGCATATGTATTTTGTTTTTCGTATTTGAATTTGATTTTAAGAAAATGTGCCTCGCTATTGGTTTTGTTTACATAAAGGGTGGCATCTTGGTTACTATTGTTCGTTATCAAATCAAGATCCCCATCAAGATCAAAATCAGCCATTGCAGTGGCACCTGAAATAATCGTGTCATTTGAGATCCACTCGCCCGACATGTTTTTGAAAACCAAATCATTTGACCCCTTAAAAATGTAATTTTGAATGGCTCCTGATGGCATCAATTTCAGAGCTTGAGGGTCAACTAATTTCGTATTGTTAAGTTTTTTCTTGATTTGTTCGTTTGATGCAAAATTGATAAAATCCAAATCATTTGGCCGTTTTATAATTCCGTTTGAAACGAAAATGTCTTGTAGACCATCTTGATCATAATCTCCAAAAAGGGCACTCCAACTCCAGTCTGTTGCTGCGACACCACTCAAAAGCGCAGTTTCTGCAAAAGGAGCTCTTTTGCGGTTGATGAAAAGCATATTTCGTGAGTATTGATAGTGATAGTTGAAACGCTCTTTTCTCATACGTTGGGTTTGCACGTCATCAGCACCTTCCGATGATTTCAAGATTTTTTCATCTTCGGGCAACATATCCAAAGAAATGATATCAGGCCAACCATCATTATTGATGTCCCCAACATCATTTCCCATTGAGAATCTTGAGCTATGACCAAAATACTGCCGTAGGCTTTCTGTGAATGTGCCATTGCCATTATTCAAATAATAGTAGTCATCTTCGTGAAAGTCATTGCCAACAAATATATCGGGATAACCATCTTGGTTGAAATCTGAAATAGCTATACCAAGACCAAATCCGTTTATACCACCGTAAATTCCGGCAGATTCGCTCACATCAATGAATTTGCCATTATCATTTCGAAGCAGTTTATCTCCAGTTTGGTAGTTTCTCTTTTTTCTTACTTCACTTGGGCCATATGATTCTTGGGTGTGCACAGCATGATTTAGTAGATACATATCCAAATCTCCGTCCAGATCAAAATCCAAAAATGCTGCTGAAGAACTGTATGAGTCAAAATCAAGACCATATTTTGCAGCACTCTCAGTAAAAGTTCCATTACCGTTGTTAATGAAAAGTTCATTATGACCGAACATACCATTAATGCCAACAACGGCACAAACATAAATATCCAATAGGCCATCGCCATTCACATCTGCCATAACAGTACCCGTATTCCAAGAGCTATTTCCTTCAACGCCTGCCGTTTCGGTAACATCTTCGAAGTTGAGATTACCTTTATTGACAAAGAGTTTGTTTTTGACCTGATTGCCAGAAAAGTAAATATCAGGCAGCTCATCTCCATTGACATCGCCAACTGCAACACCACCACCATTATAGAAGTACAGATAATCAAGAATATTGACATCTTCTGTTGGCGTTAAGGTATTGTTGAAACTGATTCCTGTTTTTTCAGGACTTGGATTGCTGAAAAGAGTCCCCTCCTTTTTTTGGCATCCAACGAGCATGAAGACAGTCACTAAAATCAATACGACTCTATTCATCTAAAGCAAAAATCTTTGGTTTGTCATTATTGATCGCAGCAAGAAGATATGTTTTGCCATTGGCGTCTTTGAACTGCTTGAGATGTTTTATTTCTTCCCTAATAAAAAACCCACTTTCATTGTAGTTTTGCCACTTAAAATCCATCTTACCGTTACCCAGTAGAACGTTTCCGTAGCTGGCATCCAATCTAGAATATTGGGGTTTGAATTCAAAATTATTTCCCCCCATAATGAGGTCAAGATTACCATCATTATTGATATCAGTGCAAGTAATATCGCAAACGCATGATAGTTGAACACGTGTTGGTAATTTTTTAATTGAGAATTTTGCAGCACCCTCGTTTATGGCGATAACAGATTCTGAAACCGAGGCCGTTTTCATGATGGAGTTTTCAAAAATTTCAGTTGAGAAGAGTTCATCAATGGACCTCTTCGCATATTCCGAAGCCTTGAGATTCTGTTTTTTTAATTTGACCATTTGCGCAGTCAACTCTTTTTTCTGATGAATGGGAAAGTCTTTACCATCTTCACTCATCGTCACAATTTGTTCGATGGTGCCGTTGTCATCAAAATCGTTCACCCAAATTTTCATTGGGTTATTGGGGGTTGGTCTGTAGTGAAGGTTTGAACCCTGATTTCCTAAAATCAAATCCATATCTCCATCTTGATCCAAGTCTGCTTCTTCAATAGTATTCCACCATCCTGACAGGCTATCGAGAGAAGAGGCTATTTTGGACAGTCTTCCACCATTGTTTTTGAAAACCATGGGGCTGCCCCAATCAGAGACGGTAATTAAATCTTTTTTGGCATCGCCGTCGATATCTGACCAAACAGCATCTGTTATCATACCGGCATTTTTTATCTCATAGACAACTTTTTCAGTTGAATTTTCAAACGTTCCGTCTCCTTGGTTTGTTAAAAACATATGATTCGGATTGACACCATAGGTGCCAACAATACTTCTTGAGCCCACAAAGACATCTATGTCGCCGTCATCATCAAAATCATGGGTTGTTATGGTTGAGATGTTCTCAAACGTAGCAGGTAATTCTTGCGAAGCGGCATTGAATTGCCCTTTGCCGTTATTGAAATACAAGCGACACCCGTAATTGCGTTGATTGCCGTTTTCATTTCCGCCCGATCCAACAATCAAATCTTGATCACCATCGCCATCTGCGTCAAAGAAAGCGGCAGCGGTATCCTCATAGAAAGAATCATTTTTAAAAACGGTCTGTTCCATTGGTCTGAGTTTACCCTTGCCCAAATGCAAATAGAGTGTTGCGGGTTGATCTTTTGCACCTCCCAGAAAAATATCATCATGGCCATCATTGTTTACATCTGCAATGGCCAGCGAGGGGCCTTCCTGCGATAACAAATTATAAATAAGGCCTTCATGGTCAAAATCATTGTAACTATTCTCTTCGTGGGCCATCAAGACATCGTTATTCAATTCTTTCAACAAGGTGGATTTGTTTATTTTGTTTAGAGCTTTGAATTTTTCTTGGGCGTCTTCATGTTTCAATGTCATAGTTTGATTGGCAGAAACATTTTCAAACAATTGGGTGCGATCATCTGGCCAAACAACCCTCAATGAATCAATGGTCTTTTGGCTGCCCAGGCCAATGGTCATGGTATAATCCATTGAAGACTGAAAACCTCTGAATGGCATCAATTCTTGAAGTACAACGGCATCATCATAATAGAGCGAAACACTTGTTCCTATGGCAAAGGGGTTCTTTTCTGAACCTTCAAACCTCAATTTTATATGGCCATTTTCAGTAAGGGAATTGGTCTTGTTTTTATATATGGAAGCCTGCATATTCACATTGTTCACTACCAAATCCAAATCACCATCGTTATCTAAATCGGCATAAGCAGCACCGTTTGACATGGTCGGCATTTCAAAACCCCAGTTACTGTTGGCATTCGAAAAAGTCAGGTTTCCATTGTTTCGATATGCATAATTGGGTTGAGGTTTTACGGGCATTTTATTGATTATGGAATCAATGGAGGCCTTTTTTCCCGTCAGTGCCATTTTTTGAATAATCTCATTGGCAAAAAAATCGACAAAATCCAAATCGGTAAGATCATGGTTAATGCCGTTCGTGATAAAAATATCGCGTAGGCCATCATTGTCCATATCAAATAGCAGCCCAGCCCAACTCCAATCAGTGGCATCAACCCCACTGAAATATGCCACTTCAGAAAAAGACCCATTCCCGTTATTCAATTGCAGTGTATTCTGAATGTATTGCTGATAAAAGTCTTTGCCTTGTTTTAACTTGTACACATCATAGCCTTCAAATTCCATTACCGATTTTACTCGTTGGTCTTTTTCAGGTAGCATATCGGTAATGAAAATGTCTGAATTTCCATCATTGTTAATGTCGGCAATATCAATTCCCATGGCTGAAAGTGACAAGTGCGATGTCCATTTTTTGATTTCTTCTGAGAATGTACCGTCTTGATTGTTGATGTAGAGATAATCACGTTCGTAAAAATCATTGGATACGTACAAATCAGGATATAGGTCTTTATTGATGTCAGTAACCATTATTCCTAATCCAAAACCAATTAAACTGCCATAAATACCTGCCTCTTCACTTACATCTATGAATTTGCCATTGTCATTTCGCAAAAGCATATCACCAACCCCTTTAAAAATATCTGGAACACCCTCCCAATCTTGTGCCCTTACCTCTCTTTGTTCAGCATATCCGAGACTACTGACCGGAATGTTACTATTGTTTAAAATGTAGGCATCCAAGTCTCCGTCCTTATCATAGTCAAAGAAAGATGCATGGGTTGAAAAGCCGGTTTCGGCAAGATTGTATTCTTTTGCTTTTTCAGTAAAAGTTAAATCTCCATTGTTGATGTAAAGGTCATTATCATGATTGTCGCCTTCCATATTTCCTGCATTGCTGACGTAAATATCAAGAAGTCCATCGCCATTGATATCAACCATGCAAACCCCTGTCGACCAAGGCTTATTGCCCTTGATGCCTGCTGATTCAGAAATATCTTCAAATTGAAAATTACCTTTATTTAGGTAAAGTTTGTTGGCTACCATATTGCCTGTTAGGTAAATATCTGGTAAACTGTCATTGTTCACATCCCCAATGGCAACACCTCCACCATTATAAAAATTACGGTATTTAAAGATGTTGAAGTTTTTCTGATTGGCGACTTCGTTAACAAAATCTATTCCAGTATCGCCTGTGGGCATTAGTTCAAAGAGCGTGGTTGCTTTGTTTTCCACACCCTCGGTTTTCTCAATTTCATTGTTGCAAGAGTAGGTCAAAAACAACACTAAAATGAGACCATATACTCTTTTCATATTTCCCCTTTTCATATAAAATCGTCTACTGAAAAATATTGGAATCCAGAACAATATTTGGCAGTACTACCGGTAATTAAGTTAAACAAATATCCCCCGAAAATAGGATGCGAAAGATACATATTCTCCTGTGAAGTAAGAAGTTGAAGAAGGTTAATATTTTATCAAAAAACTACATCGTTTTCGTCGTATTTGATTTCCAATTCTATTTAAAAACGGTATAAGGTTCCAATCTCTATAAAATTGTCTAATTTTTCCAATATATTTAAGAATTACCACGGTAGGTTTTTTTAAAGCGTTACAAATGAAAGACATCGGTCGGAGAAATTTTATAAAAAAAACATCACTAACAGCGGCAGCACTGGCTACGACACCTTTATTGGCAAGAGAGTCATACAAGTACCGTGAAAGACCTACTTTGGCAAGTTATATGGGCGACTATGGCGCACCTAAATTGGAAACTGTGAAAGCTGCATTTATCGGAGTAGGTGCCCGAGGCCCAGGTCATATGAAGTTTTTCGCCTCCTTACCTGGAACCGAAGTAGTGGCCATTTGTGATTTACATGAAGATTTAGCTAAGAAATGGGGAGAGGAAGCAAAGGCAATTGGCAAGGGAAGTAGACATAAAAAGGTGAAACTCTATTATGGTGAAGAAGATAAATGGAAGTTGATGTTGGATGAGGTCAAACCTGATATTGTTTTTATATCCACCAATTGGAAAAACCATGCCCCTATGGCCATTGAAAGTATGAAGAAAGGAGCTCATGCTTTTGTTGAGGTTCCCATTGCCGTGACTTTAGATGAGATGTGGCGTATTGTAGATACTTCGGAAGCTACGCGAAAGCATTGTATGATGATGGAGAATGTAAACTATAGTCGTGATGAATTGATGTTTTTGAATATGTGCAGACAAGGGGTAATAGGTGAACCTTATCACGCTGAGGCTGCCTATATACATGAACTTAGATTTCAGATGGAAGAACAAGAAAGGGGCACTGGTTCATGGCGAACACATCATTACGCCAACCGTAATGGAAATCTGTACCCTACCCATGGTTTGGGTCCTGTAGCTCAATATATGAACTTGGGCAGAACCGATGATTCTTTTGGTAGTTTGGTGTCTTTTTCCACGCCCGCCCTCGGAAGAAAATTGTACGCGGAAAAAAATTATGCCCCCCACCATAAATGGAATCAACTGGATTACAAGGGGGGCGATATGAATACCACAATCATCAAAACCACCATGGGCAAGACGATAATGGTGCAATGGGATGAAACGAGTCCGAGACCCTATTCTCGTTTGAATTTAATTCAAGGTACCAAGGGCACTTTGGCAGGCTTTCCGACGCGGGTTGCTTTGGAAGGTGGAGTGGAAGGAGTTACTGATAGTCATCATCGTTGGGCGCAAGGCGATCAGTTGGCGGTCATACGGGAAAAGTACGATCACCCACTTTATAAAAGGTTGAACGAAGCCACGAAAGATACTGGTCATGGTGGTATGGATGGCATGATGATGTATCGAATTGTGGAATGTTTGCAACAAGGTCTTCCGCTAGATCAGAATGTGTATGAGGGTTGTTTTTGGAGTGCTGTTAGCCCCTTGAGTGAGCGATCAGTTGCGAGCGGTGGTTCTCCACAACCATTTCCAGATTTTACAAGGGGAAATTGGAAAACGACAAAACCATTGACAATCATAGAATAACCAATCATGAATAAAAAGACATTGTTTTTAGGACTAGTCTTGTTGGTTTCAGCATGTAAGAATGAAACAAAAAGCACCAAATCCGCTGCGAAAATAACTTCCGAGGAAGTTTCTCCAACAGATGAATGGATTTATCTTTTTGACGGAACAAGTACTGAGGGATGGAGGGCCTACAATGGCGAAACCCTGCCTGCACAATGGGTCATTGAAGACGGTTCACTGACCTTTGATATTGAAAAAAGACTGGAAGCAGAAAAGAAAGGGGGAAAGGATATCATCTACGCCGCCGAGGAATTTGATAATTTCGAACTTTATCTAGAATGGAAATTGCCAGAAGGTGGAAATAGTGGTGTTTTTTACCACCTGAAAGAAGGTTATGCGGGTCCCGCGGAAGTCAGTCCAGAATACCAATTGTTGGATGACTTGAAATGGGAAAAAATCAACAACGCAAAATTGGAAGAATGGCAAAAAACAGCTGCCGACTATGCCATGCACACCCCCGACCCTGAGCAAAAAATTGTGAAACCAGCAGGAGAATGGAATACCACTCGAATAATCTTTACTCTTGAAAAAGTGGAACACTGGCTCAATGGCAATAAAGTTTTGTCTTTCGTACCTTGGTCAGAAGACTGGCAAAAAAGAAAAAATGCAGGTAAGTGGAAAGACTTTCCTGATTACGGAAAGTACAAAACCGGTTTTATTGGTCTTCAAGATCACGATAGCCCCCTCTGGTTCAAGAATATAAAAATCAAGAAATTATAACACGATGAAAAGAAGAACTTTTGTAAAAGGAACAGTAGCTATGGCCTCTGCCAGTTTAATGCCATCTTGCGTAATTAGCACACCGAATAAACTGATATTGAGAACCGCCCATATAGGTGTAGGAGGTATGGGTTTTGAAGATCTTCGAGATATTTCATCCCATGAAAAAGTGCAGGTAACCGCCTTGTGCGATGTAGATTCTGAACGATTGAAAGCTGTGTCAAAATTGCATCCTGAGGCGAAACTATTTTCTGATTACAGAAAGATGTTCGAAGAGATAAGTGATGAAATTGATGCGGTAATTGTTTCGACACCAGATCACAGTCACGCACCGGCCTCGATTTTGGCTATGCACCATAACAAATCGGTGTATTGTCAAAAACCACTGACACATTATGTTTCAGAGGCTCGTGAAATGCAGAAAATTGCAAAAGAGAAGAACCTGATCACTCAAATGGGTATTCAGGTGCACTCTTTTTATGATTATAAATTGGCAACACTATTGATTCGATCGGGTATAATAGGTAAAGTGCATACGGTAAGGGCTTGGTCTCCAAAAAATTGGGGTTATGACGGACCATTGCCAGAAGGTGAAGATTCAGTACCTGAAAATTTGGAATGGAACCTTTGGCTGGGCACTTCTTCGGAAAGACCTTATAAAAATGAAATATACCACCCAGGCAACTGGCGGAAATTGGTGGATTATGGTTGTGGAACCTTGGGCGATATGGGAGTTCATATTTTTGATACCCCCTACAATGCACTGGAGTTGGATGTTCCCAGAACCATAAAAACGGAGTGTAGAGAACCAAATGGATTCGGATACCCCGAAAATAATAAAGTGACTTATGAGTTTCCAGGAACGGATCAAACTGCGGAAACGCTCAAATGGGTTTGGTATGATGGCCCTGGTGCACCTGTTCTTGATCATGAAGACTTGACCATACCTGTACCGGAGGGCATGATAATCGAAGAGGAAAATTCAAATAATGCGGAAGCTACCTTAGCTGAAAAAACAGCTTTGGAAACAAAAGAAACGGCCGCAGGAAAATTGCCAGATCAAGGGGCCATGTTCGTGGGTGAGAAAGGGCGTTTGTTACTGCCTCATTTCATGGAACTGCCTAAATTGATTGTTGATGGCAAATATGTTGATATTACTGCCGAGATTGAAGCTATTGAAAAATCCAATGATATGGCTGAACCCGTTCGTGATTATGCCTCCGAAGCACCGAAACATTACCATCAATTTGTAGATGCCTGTTTGGGTAAAGATGAATGTACGGCTCCCTTTTCGTATGCATCGCGATTGACCGAAACTATTCTTTTGGGTGTGATCGCGGGTCGTTTTCCGAATCAAACCTTGCATTGGGACAGTGAGAATGCAAAATTTGTGGAAGAGGAAGCAAACCAATATTTAAAAGGATCTTACAGAAACTTTTAAGGTTTCTACCATAGAATATTACCAAATATACTTGCGAATAGAATTAAGGCTCGTTGTTTAAAACCCAGGGATCTTTTTAAATGTACTGATTGATTATGTTTTCAAATAATTCCTGTTTGCCACTTTGAAGTTCCAATTCCCCATTTTCTTTGGCAATCTCATAAAGATTTTCAAAATCAAGTCTGCCATTTTCAAAGTCCTTGCCTTTCCCAGAGTCGAATGAGCAATATCTTTTCTTTCTCAATTCGCTATAGGCTGAGGAAGAAATAATTTTATCGGCCGTGATTAAGGCACGGGCAAAAGTATCGGCTCCGCCAATATGGGCATGAAATACATCATCCATATCGGTGGAATTTCTTCTGATTTTCGCATCAAAATTGACTCCGCCGCCCTGAAGTCCACCTGCCTGTAAGAAAACCAGCATTGCTTCGGTTACTTCAGTTATGTTATTTGGAAACTGATCTGTATCCCATCCATTTTGATAGTCTCCACGATTGGCATCGATACTTCCTAAAAGACCATGGGAGGCGGCGACTTCCAGTTCATGTTGCATGGTATGACTGGCCAATGTGGCATGGTTTACCTCAATATTGAGCTTAAAATCATCTTGCAATCCGTATTGATTTAAAAAGCCTACAACTGTAGCACAGTCAAAATCATATTGATGCTTCATGGGCTCCATGGGTTTTGGTTCAATAAAGAAATTTCCTTTAAAACCTTGACTCCTGGCATAATCCCTGGCCATTCCCAGAAATTGCCCCATATGATCTAATTCTCTTTTCATGTCAGTGTTCAAAAGTGACATGTAGCCTTCTCTACCTCCCCAAAAAACATAGTTTTCTCCTCCTAAGGCAATGGTGGCATCAAGAGCCAACTTGATTTGGCCACCTGCTCTTGCCAACACATTGAAATCAGGATTGGTCGAGGCACCGTTCATATATCTGGGGTGGGAAAAACAGTTCGCCGTACCCCATAAAAGTTTCACTCCAGATTCAGCTTGTTTACCTTTAATGACATCAACTATTGTCGACAGTCTTTTTTCAGATTCGCTGAAAGTTGCTCCTTCCTGAATCAAATCAAAGTCATGAAAACAGAAATAATCAAACCCCATTTTGGTGATAAACTCGAAGGCAGCATCAGCCTTGGCCTTTGCAGCATCAATGGGGTCTGAATATTGGTCCCAAGGAAAATTTTGGGTACCAGGTCCAAAGGGATCAGCTCCTTGACCGCAGAAGGTATGCCAATAAGCTATAGCAAATTTGAAATGTTCGGTCATTGATTTGCCAGCGACTATTTGTTGAGGATCGTAGTACTTATATGCCAGTGGGTTATCAGAATCTTTGCCTTCGAATTTTATATCGCCTATGCCTTTAAAAAATTCCTTATTCCCTATAAGTGCCATAATTATCTAGTATTTAATAAGAATTTTAATTCGTTTTTCCATATTTGGTACGCCTCTTCATAGGGTTCTTTGTCAGGTAAAGGTTTGAAGCTCGATACAAAATCGTTATCCATGATATTTTGACCAAAAGTATCGAAATCACCTTTATGTAATTCACATGCCCGGGCAGCACCAATGGCCCCCGTGGTGTTGAAGATTTCAATTTCTTGCCCTAGCAAAGTCGCAATGGTATTTGAGAATATTTCAGCACGAAAGAGATTATCGTTTCCTGCTCTAATCACATTTGGTTTGATTTCATCTGAGGTCATGATTTCCATTCCATATACAAAAGAAAAAGCAATGCCCTCTAAAGAAGCTCGACACAAATGGGCTTTTGTATGTTTGTTCAGATTTAAATTGGATACCTGTGTGCCAAGCAGTTTATTGTTCAGCATGCGTTCGGTACCATTTCCAAAAGGATGAATGATAAGTCCATCCGATCCAATGTCAACGGATGCTGCCAAACTGTTCATTTCTTCATAGGAAGAAACGTCAAGATTATTGAGCATCCAGCGGTACTGTATTCCAGCACCATTGATACAAAGTAATTTACCAATTCTTTTGGTAGAGGGTTTATAGTTTACATGGGCAAAATTATTGACCCGTGTACTTTCTTTACTAGACAGACTTTCTGTTACTGCATAGACAACACCTGAGGTACCGCCTGTAGCAGCGACTTCTCCTGGATCAAACACATTAAGGGATAAAGCATTGTTTGGCTGATCACCGGCACGATACAAAATAGGCGTACCTTTGGCCAAACCAGATTCAGAGGCACCTTTCTCAGAAACGGTAGCTTGAATTGAAAAGGTGTCTTTAATTTCTGGAACCAAACTTTCCTTAATACCATAATATTCTAAAAGCCAATCAGCGATTTTGTTTTTTTGAAAATCCCAAAAAATACCTTCTGATAGGCCAGAAATAGTAGTCGCTATTTGACCACTTAATTTATAGGCAATGTAATCACCCGGTAGCATGAACTTATGAATTTTACTAAAGATCTCAGGTTCATTATCTCTTACCCATTTAAGTTTTGAAGCCGTAAAATTGGCAGGAGAATTCAATAACTTTTCTGAGCAGCTTTGATTGCCCAAATCGTCAAAAGCAACTTGACCAATTTGAACGGCCCGGCTATCGCACCAAATAATTGAGTTGCGAAGTGAATCGCCATTTTCATTAATAATTACCAAACCATGCATTTGATAAGAGATGCCAATTCCTGTGATGTCTTGTGCAGTGATATTGTTTTCTCTAAGAAGTCTTTTGGTAGCATTGCATACATGTTTCCACCATTCATTGGGGTCTTGTTCAGCCCAACCGCTGTTTACTGAAATCATGCCCATTTCAGTCTCAGGTTCATTGACCAAAGCAACACCCTTGCCTGTCTTTGTTAAAACAAGCGCAGCTTTGACCGAGGAACTTCCAATGTCATATCCTATTGAATACATATACTACAGCTACATTTTTATCAAGTCGAAAGATATTCTTTTTTAGTATGGTTGACAAGTTCGGAAACATTATGTTGGGCCATAAAAAAAGCCCTGATGTTATCATCAGGGCTTTTGTTACCAATAAAAATTAATTTTAATAACCTGGGTTTTGAACCAAATTCGGATTCGCTAACAATTGAGCGGCAGGAATCGGAAATAATTTGTATTTATCATTGTTCACAGAACCAGCGGCTTTGAAAATCCAGTCTCTGGTATACTGTCCAAACCGAAGAAGGTCTTGTCTTCTCCATCCTTCAGCGAACAATTCACGACCTCTTTCATCTAACATGTCTTGCTCGGAGACCGTACCTAAAGGAGAAGCATTTCTTAGTACACGAAGTTCATTGACCATTGCAGTCGGATCACCACCACTTCGCATCATTGCTTCGGCCTTCATTAAGTGCGCATCTGCATATCTGAAGATGATTTTATGTCCGTTAAACGCACCGTATCTTGGATTGTACTTAATCACACGAATACCTGTGGTTTCATCATTGTTGATAATGTTAGGATTACCATCACCATCAAGAAAATCTCTTTTAAAGGTAAGTGGAGCACCTGCTCTATCAGTCAACGGAGTACCATCGGCAGCGTATTGTTGTCCGATTAAGAATCCGTTTCCAACTTGAGAATCTTCCAAAACACCATCACCCATATTCGGAACACCACCACGTCTTTCTTCTTGACCATCAAGTGGTGTGAAATCAACCTCCATTCTATTTGAGTTTGGATCACCCTCGAACATATCATAATATTCGGCCAGTGTAGCGAATCCATTCCATCCACCACCACCTTGCGAAAGTGAGTTGTAATGTAAACCATTGAAGATTACGTTTCCAACACCAGAAGGTAAGGACCAAATGGTTTCGTCATCTGGTGTATCGCGGAAAAGGTCAAAATAACCAGCTTGTAAAGCGTAACCGTCACCAGCAATATCATCTACCAATGAAATGACTTGTGCCATATCACCAGAATCAGGAGCGCCTCCTAAGGTAACATGCTTGTTCAACAATATTTTAGCCTTAAGAAATTTTGCAGCTGCAATACTAGCTCTACTATTTGCTTCGCCCGCTTGAGCTCCCACAGAAGGTAGGTTAGAGATTGCAGTATCAACATCATTTAAAATGAAATCAAGAGCTGCTTGACCACTTAACACCTCAGGTAAAGCTGAAGATGGCAAAGATGTATCTCTAAAAGGAACTTGGCCGTAAAAGTCCAAAATCGTCCACATACTCAAAGCGCGCACAAAACTAGCATCACCGATGTTACCTGACGAAGGATTACTTCTTGAATCCAAAATTTGGGAAGCTCGTAATTGGTTTCTGTTCCATTCATCAAAAACACCAATAACAAAAGCATGGTCAGGTTGCCATAGGTGCTGATGTAAGCTTGACCATAAGCCATTATCTCCCCAGTCAGTACCTCTGGTGGGTACAATATGCGAATCTGCGGTAACCTCCATAAAAGAGTATCGATTACCTTGATTTTCGAATTGACCACGAAGGTCGTTATACAATCCATCAACAGCTGATGCTGGGTCGACCAGACCTTGGAAACCAGGGTCGATAAAAGAATCGGTTTCTTCCAATTCTAGATCAGTGCAAGAAGCAAGCCCTGCTAGCAACAGAAAACTTGAAAAGTAAAGTTTCAGATTAAATTTTTTCATAATATTCAATTTTTTTTAATTAAAATGATGCGTTTATTCCAAAGGTAATTGTTCTTGGATTTGGAAAGGCGGACCAATCAATACCTCTTGTTGGAACACCAGAGCCTAAATCACCTGTTGCCACAGTAACCTCAGGATCTAAACCTGAATAATCAGTTATCAAGAAAAGGTTTTGACCAGTAAGTGATAAACGTAAAGATTTAAACAATCCTTCTCCTTTAAGAGGCCAATTGTAGCCAAGGGTTGCGTTTTGAAAACGAACAAAATCACCTTTTTCCAAGTAGCGGGTTGATACATCAGCAGATGCGCCAGGTGCGTCGCCACTTGTTAGTAAATCCCTGGTTACGTTTCTTCCGTTGGTAATAGACCCTGAAGTAAACAGGCCATTGGCCGTATTGTTATATACAGAAAAACCAAATTGACCAGTAAAATACGCTGCAAGATCCCAGTTTTTGACATTAAGGTTGAGCGAAAGACCAGTGGTCACATCAGGCAAGGCATCTTCTCCAACAAAAGTTTTGTCTTGAAAAACATTACCCACTCCGTCGCCATTTTGATCAGCAAAGGTCGGTTGACCCGCTGAGTCCAAACCAGTGAACTCGGCCATGTAGTATGAGAACAAAGACTGACCAGCGGCAAAACGCTGTGCAAAGGCACCAGTCAAACCTTGACCATTAATTGCTCCCGTATCAATCAAACCGCCAAAATCTTGAACTTCATTTTGGTTATAGGCGATATTAAAGGAAGTTGAAAAGTTAACATCTTCTTGCTGTATCCAATCATAACCTATGGCAAATTCAATACCTTGATTTAATATGGTTGCATCTATATTGCCAAATTGGAAGGGGTCTGAAGCAGGTGCAGCAGGAGGTGTACGTAATAGAATGTCAGTTGTTGTGTTGCGATACACATCAATACTACCACTTAAACGTTCATTGTTGAAGCCAAAATCAAGACCAACATTGAGGTTAAGAGTAGGTTCCCACTGTAAACTAGGTATTTCTGTTGATACCTGAGTCAAACCACCGGCGTTAACGTTACCTCCATCATCAATACCTAGGCCTCCGAAACGCTGGCGACTTACCGCCAATCCGTAACCTAAACCATCTTGGTTACCTGTGACCCCAGCACTTAAACGTAATTTCAAGGTTGAAACATTGTCACCAATAAAATCTTCTTCGCCCAACTGCCATGCGAATGCACCTGATGGAAAGTAGCCATATTGATTATCTGTACCAAATCTAGAGGAACCGTCAGCTCTTATGGTTGCCGTAAAAAGGTATTTACTGGCTATGGAATAATTAATTCTTCCGAAAAACGATTGTAACTCATCAGCATTATTGAATGTGTCAGCCGTAACTGAAGTAACACTTTTGCCAAAAGCAGGTGCTAGATTCTCAGTTATACCCTCTCTTGATTCAGGCAACAACCGTCGAACAAATAAATCAGTCGAATTTGGATCGTAATAAAATTGTTGAAAGTCACCATTAATCGTGGATTGTGCCCCATTAACGGATGATTGTAAATCAGCAACCATTCCATTCAAATCAGTGGTTCCAAATCCACGTCCTGTGGCATTTCGGCCTCTCGTAGCAAATTTTTGATATGAGAAACCAGCTAGGAAATCTAATTTTGAATTATCAAATTCTTTTTGATAATTTAGAGTGGCCTCAAGTAATTGATTTTCT
The DNA here is from genome assembly GCA_964432915.1 of uncultured Maribacter sp. Taxonomy (GTDB): domain Bacteria; phylum Bacteroidota; class Bacteroidia; order Flavobacteriales; family Flavobacteriaceae; genus Maribacter_C. Next base: position 45,080 of record CAYSPL010000002.1, on the reverse strand, counting down.
CTTTCCAAAGTGTTATACGTTCCAAAACCTATATCTTGAATACCGTTTATGTTACGAATATCAGCCGAAAGAACAGAGTTGTTTACTCCTTCTGATTGGTCGTAACCAAGATTAACCTTGGCAGTTATGTTTGAGGTCAATGCGTACTCTACAGAACCGTTCAGTAAAACTCTATTTGTATTTGTTCTGATTTGACTATTCGCCAAATAGTTTGCAGGCGATAATAATCCACCTTGGGCAGCAAAACTTGGACTTGAGGGCCAAGTGGGATTCGCTGAATATGCAGCACCAAGTATATCCCCTCTAAAACCGGCTTGAGCAGCGAGTGGGGCAGTTTCATCATTAACCCGGGAGATGGTGGCAGATACGCCTACCGTTAATTTATCATCAAGAAAGCGATGACGAGCATTTACTCTACCCGTTATTCTTTCTAAGTCTGTTTTCTCCACAACACCAAACTGCTTACTGTAACCAAAGGTCGCTCGTACGTTTCCTTTGCCGTAGTTGTAGGAATACGAAAGATTGTTATTGGTTGAAGCAGCTGTTCTGGTAACAAAATCTTGCCAATCAGTGTCAAAACCAAAATCGGTGGTAGCTAAATCAGCATTCGGGTTAAACCTAAACACTGCGTCAACAAATTCGTCCCTGTTCAATAGGTCGTATTCATTCGCAGGTTTAGCCACACTTAAATTGGTTGAAAATTCAAAAACACCTCCCTGCGAGGCTTTACCGCTTTTAGTGGTGATAATGACTACACCATTGGCACCTCTAGAACCATAAATTGCAGTGGCAGAAGCGTCTTTAAGAATACTAATACTTTCAATGTCAGCCGGGTTCAAAAAGTTTAGTGGGTTTCTAGTTGCTGTTGCACCACCATTACCAGCATCACCAGCAGGCGCTGTGTTGTCTCCAGCAAGTGGTATACCATCCACAACGAAGAGCGGATTGTTATTCGCTCTTACAGAGTTAGAACCTCTAATGTTGATTGAAATGCCCGCGCCAGGTTCACCACTCGCTTGTTGTATATTAACACCCGCGGTTTTACCCTGAATCAATTGCTCAGGTGATGCAATAACCCCGCCATTGAAATCTTCAGCGGTAACAGCCGCCACAGATCCGGTTGCATCTTTGACAGTGGTTGTTCCGTAACCAATAACGATTACTTCTTCCAAAGCCTCTGCATCTTCCTGCATCGTCACATTAATAATGGATTGACCATTGACGGCAATTTCTTGCGATAGATATCCAATGTAACTGAATACTAAGGTAGCTCCACCATCAGTATTTATGGTATAGTTGCCATCAAAATCAGTTTGGGTACCATTGGTTGTTCCTTTTAAAACAACACTTGCACCAGGTAATGGTCCGTTGGCATCTGATACCGTACCGGTTACCTCCTGCGCCTGTATGAATCCGAAGCAAAGAAATGCTCCTATCATCAACAAACTTTTTAGTAGTGTAATCTTCATAAATAGTTAATTTAAATTGAGTTAATTTTTGATTCAAGGGCTAAAAATATGTAAAAAAATTGTTAAAATGGGATTTTTAAAATATTTCGCAAATCACGAAAACGGTTTCGTGTTGATAACTTTTACTATTGCGACCTTAATAATTTGCACCAATTCTAAGTATAAATTTGACAATTATCTATATTGTTATGTGGGGTATTGATAAAAACGACACAAATATACGTAAATTTCAAAATTGCGATTTGTGCCAATTGTATTGCTGAATTAGTCCTTATTGAGATTTGACTGTTCAATTCTTAATTTGTCACCAATAAATTTCGGTTATTGTAGAATTAAAATTCCTGAATCTTGAAGAAGAAAGTTACTCTCAAAGATATTGCTCGTGAATTGGATGTGTCAATTTCCACAGTTTCGAAGGCGTTGAAGAACAGTGAGGAAATTGGGAGGGATACAAAGGAAAAAGTGCAGGCTTTTGCCAGATTATATAATTACAAGCCCAATAATATCGCTGTTAGTCTTAAAAACAAGCGTACTAAGAATATAGGGGTCATCATACCTGATATTGTGCACTATTTTTTTACAACGGTCTTTAGGGGAATCGAAAAATATGCCAATAGCCGAGGATACAATGTCATTGTTTGTGTTTCCGACGAATCTTTTGACAAGGAGGTCATTAATATGGAAATGTTGGCAGGAGGAAGTGTTGATGGTTTCATAATGTCATTATCAGCAGAGACCCAACGTAAAAAAGATTTCAATCACTTAAAACAAATTACCCAACAGGGTATACCACTGGTTCTCTTTGATAGGGTGACCAATGAAATCAATTGCGACAAGGTAATATTGAATGATCGAGAAATTGCTTTTGAAGCAGTACAGCGTTTTATAGATAAAGGGAAAAGAAAGATTGCCCTGGTTACCACTGAAGGGTATTTTAATGTAAGTGAAAAAAGGCGATTGGGCTATTCTGAAGCTCTGAAAGAAAATGGATTTAAATATTCAGAAAATCTAATATTGACACTGCCCTATGACCATATTTCAATCAAAGAAAAGGAAATTAAATCTTTCTTTGCGAACAATGAGATTGATGCCGTATTATGTGTTAATGAGATTTTTGCCATACACTGCATGGCCATCGCACATGATATTGGCTTTAAAATACCCGAGGATATTTCTTTTATCGGATTTACGGATGGACTCCTATCCCAGTTTGCCAATCCCTCGCTCACAACAGTTGCCCAACATGGCGATCGAATGGGTAAAATTGCGGCCAAGATGCTTATTGATCGCGCAGAGACAGAAATTGAGTTTGATGCAGAAGAAAGGTTTCAAACCAAAATTATTGAGGCCTCGATAATCGAACGTGATTCGACCATAAATTGACCACAAATATTTTATTGATGAAAGAAACCGGATTCATTTTCGATTTAGACGGCGTGATCGTCGACACAGCAAAATACCACTTCTTGGCTTGGCGAAATTTAGCAGAAGCGTTGGGATTTGATTTTACCGAAGAACAAAACGAACTTTTTAAAGGGGTAAGCCGAAAACGTTGTTTGGAAATTCTTTTGGATATCGGCAATGTCAAAGCAACGAAAGAACAATTTGATCGATGGATGATTGAAAAAAATGAAGATTATCTAAAGTACATTGAAAAAATGGATGCTTCGGAAATCTTACCTCACGTACCAAGAGTTCTAGAACATTTAAAGGAAAACGGTATTCACATTGCTTTGGGATCTGCAAGTAAAAATGCACGGCCCATTCTAGAAAAAGTTGGGTTGTTGTCTTATTTCAATTGTATTGTTGACGGAAACAATGTTACCAAAGCCAAACCAGATCCTGAGGTTTTTTTAATAGCGGCAGATACGTTAAATGTCAATCCTGAAAACTGTGTCGTTTTTGAAGACGCCGTTGCAGGCATTGCTGCGGCCAATGCCGCTGGTATGGTAAGTGTTGGTATTGGTGATGCTGAGGTACTTTCAAAGGCGGATTATAATTTTAATGATTTCACGGAAATTGATCATGTTTTTTTACAAGGATTGATAAAAGGATAAATTTTACAACTATCTATTCCTTAGATGACGGGAATATAAATTAAATGCAAGTTTTAGAATGAATCAAGATTACATAAAGGCCAATGTTTGGTCTATAATTGAAGAAGGTTTTGATAAAGAGCGTGTTAAATCATCAGAAAGCCTTTTCAGTATTGGCAATGGTGCCATGGGCCAGCGGGCGAATTTTGAAGAAAAGTATACCGGTCATACGTTTCAAGGCAGCTATATTGCAGGGGTTTATTATCCTGATAAAACAAAAGTGGGATGGTGGAAAAACGGCTACCCAGAATATTTTGCCAAGGTGTTGAACGCCCCAAACTGGATTGGCATCGATGTCTTGATCAATGACGAGCATTTAGATTTGAACACCTGTGTGAAGATAGAGGATTTTCGACGTGAACTGAATATGAAAGAAGGGTGGTATCAACGTAGTTTTTCGGCCGAACTGATCAATAAAATCAAGATTGAAGTTAAGGTTACCCGTTTTTTGAGTTTGGCTCATGATGAGGTTGGTGCCATTAAGTATGAAATCACTCCAGTAAACTCAGACGCCAAGATTTCTTTTGTACCGTATTTGGATAGCGGAATTACCAACGAAGACAGCAATTGGGATGATAAGTTTTGGGAGACGACAAAAGTGACTTCTAAAGGCACTCAGGCCTTTGTTGAATCACATACAATGAAAACCAACTTCGCCATATGCACTTTTATGGAGAATAAAGTGTTTTCAAATGGGAAGTTGGTAGACATCACACCAAAAGAGGAAAAGAAGGAACTTGAAGTTGCACATACCTATGAATTCGAAGTGAAACAAAATGAAAAGTTGGCATTGCACAAATTTGGGGGCTATACCGTTTCTCGATATCATGAAGTTTCCACTTTACAGTCCGCCGCAAATAAAGTCTTGGAAAAAACCACGAGTTTAGGGTTTGACACCCTGTTGCAATTACAGAAAGAAAGTTGGGCCAAAATTTGGGATATGAGCGATATTGCCATCGAAGGTGATTTGAAAGCCCAACAAGGTATACGCTTCAACATATTTCAACTGAACCAGACCTATCTGGGCAAGGACTCTAGATTGAACATAGGCCCTAAAGGTTTTACGGGTGAAAAATATGGAGGCAGTACCTATTGGGATACCGAAGCTTACTGTATTCCTTTTTATATGGCTACCAAAGACCAGAAAGTCGCCAGAAATCTTTTGGAGTATCGCTACAATCATTTAGAGAAAGCTATTGAGAATGCGCAAAAACTTGGATTTTCAAACGGTGCGGCCCTTTACCCCATGGTAACCATGAATGGCGAAGAATGCCATAACGAGTGGGAGATCACCTTTGAAGAAATCCATAGAAATGGGGCGATTGCGTTTGCGATATTCAATTACTATCGGTTTACGGGTGACTATTCCTATATTCCGGAAATGGGCTTGGAGGTGCTCATTGGTATCGCCCGCTTTTGGTTCCAAAGGGCCACTTTTTCCAAACAAAGAGGGAAGTATGTCATTTTGGGTGTTACGGGGCCTAATGAATATGAGAACAATGTAAACAACAACTGGTACACGAATTATTTGGCGAAGTGGTGCATCAATTATGCAGTAGAGCAGTTGCAAAAGGTAAAAGACGGCTATCCTGAAGATTATGGTCGAATAGTTGGGGTTACAAAACTCACCACTGCCGAAACTTCCAAATGGAAAAAAGTAGCTAATGAAATGTACTTTCCATTTTCTGAGAAGGAAAATGTTTTTTTACAACAAGACGGATTTTTAGATAAAGAATTGATAACCGTAGAAGACCTTCCTAAATCGCAAAGACCAATTAATCAAAAATGGAGTTGGGATCGAATTTTACGCTCTCCCTACATAAAACAAGCTGATGTACTGCAAGGCTTCTACTTTTTTGAAGATCATTTCAGTCTTAAAGAATTGGAGAGACATTTTGAATTTTATGAACCTTTTACGGTACATGAATCTTCTTTATCGCCCTGTGTACATAGTATTCAGGCGGCCAAATTGAATAGAATGAAACAGGCCTATGATTTTTATTTAAGAACATCACGCCTAGATTTGGATGATTATAATAAAGAAGTCGAAGAAGGTTTGCACATTACCTCAATGGCCGGCACATGGATGAGTATCGTTGAGGGCTTTGGAGGCATGCGCGTGTTGAATGACAAATTGTCTTTCACGCCCAGAATTCCCAAACAATGGAAATCGTATTGCTTCAAAATAAATTTTAGAAAACGTATTTTGAAGGTAACCGTATCACAAAAGGGCACTGAATTTGAATTGGATGGTACTGAAGAAATGTCAATTCGTTTGAATACTGAGCGTGTGGTTTTGAACCCCAAGAAATAAGGTAAAAAGGCTTCCAAATCAGAGGCCTTTTTTGAAATTCAATTCTTTTTGAAACTATTTTACTTTATTGTAAATCAATCCGACAAGAAAGCCCATTACGGCAAAAAACACAATATTGATCAGTGCGTTTAAAGCACCGGTCATATCCAACATATTGCTTGTAGCATAATCAATGATACTATTGCCGAGGCCAACTAAAATTCCTACCCACACCCCGAACTTTAGACCATCCATAGAGGAATAGCTTCCTGCTCCCATTTTCTGAAAATTTCTGAGAACGCAAACGCTTGAATAAGGCATCCCACAAAATACCAAAATCTGGGTTTTCTTTTAGCACTCCTGTGGCAGGGCCCATGTGATTGCTCATGAATTTTTCCGCTAAAATTTCCCATAAAAGATAGCCGCCCATCAAAGACCAAATAGCCGCCACAATTGTCGAAATTAAATTTGTTTTTGTGAACATAACCTTGATTTTAATTGGTTTATGACCGATAAGTGTAACTAAAAAACATGAAAACATAATTGATTTATTGCATCTATCTATTTGATTATGAAATAATTACATTTTATAAGGTAATATCGCAACTTGTAGTTCTTATTTTTGGTTTTTAGATTATCGAACCAATTGTATCTTTATTCCTTTAATTATTTTAATTCGATGTATCATGAAGTTTCTGAGTCTGGCCTTTACTTTGATTGTAATAACAAGTTGTATGAATGAAAATAAACCTTTGGTAATTGGCCATCGAGGCGCAATGGGTCATGAGACTGAGAATACCATTGCTTCTGTTCAAAAAGCGTTGGATCTTGGGGTTGATATGATCGAAATTGATGTTTTCAATATCAAATCTGGTGAGACTGTGGTTTTTCATGACCAAAATGTAGAAGCTTTGACCAATGGCGGAGGAAATATCGAAGAATACGGTTTTGTTGAAATGCGACAACTTATTCTCGACGGAGGTCACAGAATTCCATTATTACAAGATGTTTTAAAGACCATCAACAATAAGGTTCGACTGAATATTGAATTAAAGGGATTGGGTACGGCTGCAAGAGTAGATCATATAGTGAATTTTTATGTGGAAAAAAGGGGTTGGTCACTTGATAATTTCATTATTTCAAGTTTTGCTTGGGATGAACTTCGAACCATTCGTGAGTTAAATGAAGATATTCCAATTGCCATTCTCACCGAAGAAGACCCTCTTGATGCTATACCAATTGCCAAAGAATTGAATGCCGAGGCCATCAACCCGAATTTTGAAAAATTGACTCAAGAGAATGTCAATGCCATCAGAGAAGCAGGCTTCAAAATATATACTTGGACGGTCAATGATGAACAAGATATTCTTCAAATGAAAAAATTTGGAGTCGATGGTATCATAACCAACTACCCTGAACGGGTTAATTGATGTTTGATTTAATCATTGTTGGTGGCGGTGCCGCGGGTTTTTATGCCGCTATTCATGCCGCAGAGGCCAATTCTGAATTGAGAATTGCCATTTTAGAACGTGGTAAAGAAGTTTTGTCAAAGGTCAAGGTGTCAGGTGGCGGAAGATGTAATGTGACCCATGCTGAATTTAACCCGGCTGATTTGGTCAAAAATTACCCACGAGGCGAAAAAGAACTTTTGGGCCCTTTTCATGTTCACTGTACTGGCGATACCGTAGCTTTTTTTGAGCATCGAAATATTGCCCTGAAAACAGAGGAAGATGGGCGCATGTTTCCGGTCACGAATTCTTCGCAAACGATTATCGATTGCTTTATAAGAGAGGCAGAAAGATTGAAAATTCAAGTATTGAAGCACAGTAGTGTAACGGCTTTTTCAAAGGTGCTTTTGCAAGGGAGGAAAATATGGGAGGTTACCACCATCAAAAAAGTATATCAATGCAAGAAATTACTGGTGGCTTCAGGAAGTAACCCAAAAATTTGGAATCTGATAAAAGATTTAGGCCATTCCATTGAAACTCCGGTGCCCTCTTTGTTTACCTTCAATATCAAAGACTCTCGTTTAAAAGGTATTCAAGGTATAAGTGCGAATGCTGATGTTGCTGTTTTAAGAAAGACCAGCCAAAAAGTGACCATTTCATTGGCAAGCAAAAAGCCTGACGAAGTTCTTCTCAAATCAGAGGGTCCAGCTTTAATTACTCACTGGGGGCTTAGTGGGCCGGCAATTTTAAAGTTATCTGCTTGGGGGGCAAAAATTTTACACGATGAAAATTATAGCTTCAAAATCAGGATCAATTGGTTGCCCGAATATCACGAAAATTCAATATTGGAATTTTTAAGGGAAATAAAAAGTATAGAAACCATCAAAACCGTGCTCAGAACCAAAGCGGTTGAACTACCTCGAAGATTATGGACAAGTTTGGTCAAGGCTTCGGGCATACCTGCTGAAATGACATGGTCTGACATCACAAAAGAGCTTTTGCAGAATTTAGCTGGGCAATTGACAAAATGTGAGTTTCAAGTAGATGGGAAAAGTACTTTTAAAGAGGAATTTGTGACTGCCGGAGGAGTAAATCTCAAGGAGATAAATTTCAAGACATTTGAGAGCAAAATCATTCCTGACCTATATTTTGCGGGGGAAGTACTTGATATCGATGCCATAACAGGCGGATTTAATTTTCAAAATGCCTGGACGAGCGGCTATATCGCAGCTCAGGCCATCGCCAAAACTTAGCTCAATGAAAACCTATATCGCCCTTTTACGCGGAATAAACGTCAGTGGTCAGAAAAAAATAAAAATGGCTGATTTAAGGAAAATACTTGAAAATCAAGGTTTTAATAAAGTGCAAACCTACATTCAGAGCGGTAATGTGATTTTCAAGAGTGAGGTTTCCAATGCCTCTGATCTTGAGAAGAAAATAAAAAAAGGAATCGAAGATGCTTTTAATTTTGATGTGCCCGTTCTGGTTAAAACCCTTACTGAACTTTCTCAAATTCTTGATGAGAGTCCTTATAAAAACCCCAAGGATATAGAATCTAATCAGGTGTATTATTCCATTTTAAAGGATAAACCAGAAATTGGGTTCAAAGACCATCTTGATGCCAAAGATTATCCCAACGAAGAGTTCTTAATTACTGAAAACTGTGCTTACTTGAACTGTTTGAAAGGGGCCGGAAAGGCCAAATTGAACAATACTATCATCGAGAGAAAGTTGAAAGTAACAGCCACAACCCGAAATCATAGAACCATGCTGAAGTTGTTGGAAATGGCTTCTTCTTCATAAAAGAGAAAACTATCTTTGTCCAAAATCAATATTCAATGACCGAGCAAGATTTTGTTCCCAAACCGTACCCCGAAGAAGTTGAAGAGGGCGAAATAAAGTATCGTTCACCAAGTAATATTGCGTTGGTCAAATACTGGGGAAAAAAAGCAAATCAAATTCCTGCAAACCCCTCGATCAGTTTTACGTTGGATGCCTGTGCGACCACGACCATTTTAAGCTATCAAAAACGAAATTCGAGTAATGACGATTTTTCTTTTGATCTACTTTTTGAAGGAAAACCCAAAGAAGACTTCAAGCCAAAGATTGAGATTTTTTTTAAACGCATTGAAAAGTACCTGCCTTTTTTGAAGAAATATCATTTTACGATTGAAACTTCAAATTCTTTTCCGCACAGTAGTGGTATTGCATCTTCTGCCAGTGGCATGTCGGCACTAGGTTTGTGCCTTATGGAAATGGAACGTGAATTGAATACACAGATGACTTCTGAATTTTTCAATCAAAAGGCCTCTTTTTTGGCCCGTTTGGGATCGGGTAGTGCGTGCAGAAGTATTGAAGGTGATTTGGTGCAATGGGGTAAACACCATGACACAGAAGGGAGCTCCGATTTATTTGCCATTAAATACCCTTATAAGGTTCATGAGGTCTTTGAAAATTACCAAGATACCATCTTGCTGGTTGATAAGGGTCAAAAGCAAGTGAGCAGTACCGTTGGTCATGATTTAATGCACGATCACCCTTTCGCTAAAAGAAGATTCGACCAAGCGCATGAAAATCTGACTAAATTGAAAAGTGTTTTTACCGATGGAAATTTAAAATCCTTTATCGAAATTGTTGAAAGTGAGGCCTTGACCTTACATGCCATGATGATGACCAGTCGACCATATTTCATTTTGATGAAACCCAAAACACTTGAAATCATAAATAAAATATGGGCTTTTCGAAAAAATTCGGACTCAAACGTATGTTTTACCTTGGATGCCGGCGCCAATGTACATGTGCTGTATCCTGAGAAAGAGAAAGACGAGGTATTTCAATTTATTCAAAATGAACTGGTTGTATTTTGTGAAAACGGACAATATCTTTGCGATAGAATAGGATTAGGCGCAAGAAAATTGTAACTTTTTCGTTTAATTTGCATCTTTTAAGAAATGAGTCTTCCGAATTAATAGGTAAAATGAAAGGACCACTTTTTTATTCTAAAATATTACTCTTCGGAGAATACGGTATCATAAAAGATTCCAAAGGACTCTCCATTCCATATAATTTTTTCAAAGGTGCTTTGAAAACAGATGAAAATCCGTCTGAAGAGGCGAAAAAATCAAATCAAAGCCTGAGAGAGTTTGTTTCTTACCTCGAGACACTTTCAAATGAAAACGGCGACCTGGTTTCTTTTAATCTGGAAACACTTTGGAAGGATGTGGATAGCGGCATGTATTTTGACAGTTCCATTCCACAGGGTTATGGCATAGGAAGTAGTGGTGCTTTGGTAGCGGCTATTTATGATAAATATGCTCAAGATAAGATTACTGTACTCGAGAATTTAACGCGCGAAAAGTTATTGAAATTGAAATCGATTTTTGGCGCCATGGAATCTTTTTTTCATGGTAATTCCTCTGGTTTGGACCCTTTGAACAGCTACTTAAGTTTGCCTATTCTAATCAATTCCAAAGATAATATTGAATCGGCGAATATTCCTTCCCAAAATACAGAAGGTAAGGGTGCCGTATTTCTTTTGGATAGTGGATCGACAGGTGAAACCGCTCCTATGGTGCAGTTGTTCATGGAGAAGATGAAACAAGAAGGTTTCAGATCCATGCTCAAAAACCAATTCATAAAACATACCGATGCCTGTGTTGAAGACTTTATCAATGGTAATGTGAAATCACTTTTTGGTAATTTGAAACAGCTTTCCAACGTGGTTTTGGATAACTTCAAACCAATGATTCCGGCAAAGTTCCATCAATTATGGCAACAAGGCATTGAAACCAATGATTACTATTTGAAGCTTTGTGGATCTGGCGGTGGTGGCTATATTTTGGGCTTTACACAAGATATCGATAAAGCACGTAACGCCTTGAAAGATCACAAGCTCGAGGTGGTCTACAATTTCTAAATCACACACATGCTGAGTAGAAAGAACAAGCTCTTGCTTTTAAAGTTATTGAGCCTGTTTTCAGTGGTTCGTGGTTACAATGTGCTGATGATCGCTTTGGCGCAATACTTAGCGTCAATCTATATTCTTGCTCCAGATTTACCACTTCGAAAGGTGGTTTTTGATTTGAATCTTTTTTTCATTGTTTTGGCCTCAACCATGGTAATTGCCAGTGGCTACATTATCAATAATTTTTATGACGCTGAAAAAGACTTGATCAACAAACCAAGAAAAAGTATGCTGGATCGTCTGGTGAGCCAGCGTTTTAAACTGACCACCTATTTTATCCTCAATTTTGTGGCGGTATTTGCAGCTAGTTATGTTTCCTTTCGAGCGGTATTGTTTTTCTCGATCTATATTTTCGGAATTTGGTTCTATTCGCATAAACTCAAGAAAGTGCCTTTTGTGGGTAATTTTGTCTCAACCATTTTGGCTATTACCCCTTTCTTTGCGGTCTTTGTGTACTACAAGAATTTTGAAACGGTCACTTTCGTGCATGCCATATTTTTATTCTTGTTGATGCTCGCCAGAGAGATGATCAAAGACCTAGAGAATATCAAAGGTGATCTTGCTCAGAACTACCGAACCATTCCCATTCTGTATGGAGCCGGTATTTCTAAAGTGTTGATTTCAGCGGTTATTTTAATGACCTTGATACCAGCCATTTTGTTGATCGTCAAATTTGATGTTGGGCATATGAACCTCTACTTTATCGCCAGTGTGGTTTTTTTAATTCTCTCCTTGGTTTTGTTGGGTATTTCAAAAACCAAGAAACACTACGTGTGGTTGCATAATATTCTGAAATTCGTCATTATTTCAGGTGTTTTCAGTATTTTATTGATTGATGTTGATTTGGTGCTAAATCGTATTTTATAAGAAAATTTATGGATTATTCATTAAAAGTGGCTATGGCCCAAATTGCTCCTGTGTGGTTGGATAAGAAAGCAACCCTCAGGAAGATTGAAGCGACGATTGAAGATGCGGCCAAGGAGAAAGTGGAATTAGTAGTTTTTGGGGAAGCACTTTTACCAGGCTATCCATTTTGGTTGGCATTGACCGATGGCGCCAAGTGGGATTTGAAAATCAACAAAGAACTCCACGGACATTATGTACGAAATTCCATTCAGATTGAAGCTGGCGAATTGAATTCGATCTGCGAATTAGCAAAAAAGCATAAAATGGCCATTTATGTCGGAATTATGGAGCGGGCCCAAAATCGTGGGGGCCACAGTATTTATGCCTCTTTGGTCTATATTGATCAAAAAGGTGAAATCAAATCGGTTCATAGAAAGCTGCAACCCACCTATGATGAACGACTTACTTGGGCACCCGGTGATGGTAAAGGCTTGCAAGTGCACCCCTTAAAACAGTTTACTGTTGGCGGACTCAATTGTTGGGAGAATTGGATGCCCTTACCACGCGCTGCTCTCTATGGCCAAGGAGAGAATTTGCATATTGCCGTGTGGCCAGGTAGTGATCACAACACCAAAGATATTACGCGTTTCATTGCGAGAGAATCGAGAAGCTACGTGATTTCAGTTTCATCTTTGATGACAAAAAATGATTTCCCGAAAGATACCCCGCACCTTGAGGTGCTTCTCGAACAAGCTTCTGATGTCTTAGCGAACGGGGGTTCCTGTATTGCAGGCCCCGATGGGGAATGGATCATTGAACCTGTTCTTCACAAAGAAGGCTTGATTTTTCAAGAATTGGATCTCATGAGGGTTTATGAAGAGCGACAGAATTTTGACCCCGTTGGGCATTACTCCAGACCTGATGTGACCAAATTGATCGTAAATCGAGAAAGACAATCAACCGTTGAGTTTGAAGATTAAGCTACCTTTGCAGCTAAATCAAGATTATGGGTAGGCACGATTCAAGAAAAGGTGGAAGAAAATCTGGAAAGACTGAAGGGGCATTTCGAAAAAAACAGGCCAATAAAAGTGCTGCTCCCCAAAAAAAACGGTCCACTTCAAAACAAAATTCAGATCCTGATTTGATTCGATTGAATCGGTATATAGCGAATTCAGGCGTCTGCTCGCGCCGTGAAGCTGATATATATATCGCCTCGGGCAATGTGACGGTAAACGGAAAACCCATTTCTGAAATGGGATACAAGGTTAAACTGAGCGATGATATTCGTTTTGACGGTCGTAGGTTGAATCCTGTCAAGAAGGAATACGTTTTGCTCAACAAACCCAAAGACTTTTCGACTTCAGTAAGAGATGAAAAAGGGAAGCGTTCAGCTAGAAGCCTGATTTCAAAGGCTTCGAAAAGTGAACTACACCCCGTGGGCAAACTCGACAAAAGTTCAACAGGCCTTATTCTCTTTACCAATGATGGCGAAATGGCAAAGCGTTTGAATAGCCCCAAAAACGGGCTGCGAAAACTTTTTCATATTGAATTGTCAAGACCTTTGAAAAGTGCCGATTTGAAAAAAATTCAAGACGGACTTCCAATTGACGAAAAAATGGTGCGCGTGCAAGACATTAGTTATGTTGACAACGCCCCGAAAACACAGGTAGGTCTTGAAATCAAAAGCATTAGAAATACTATCGTTCGCCGAATTTTTGAGGAACTTGAATATGAAATTGTGAAATTAGATCGTGTGGTTTATGGTGGTCTAACAAAGAAAGACCTTCCTCGCGGACACTGGCGTTTTCTGACCGATCAAGAGGTCATCAATTTGGGTATGATTAATTGATGAAGTTCATTTTATTTCTGATTTCCTCCAAGCACAAATTGCCCAAACTACCTTCATGCGTATGTGAAATATTTCTTTTTGGTGTGAAGTTTCCATCTTGAATTTCCTGACCCATTTTTTTATAGGCATCTCGAAAAGGCATTCCGTTCTGTACCAATTCGTTCAGGGTGTCGACACTGAATAGATAGTCATATTTTGGATCTTTCAATATATCGGTTTTCACCTCAATTTTCTTTAAACTAAAAGTCATGATTTCCAAACAAGCCTTCATTTCTTGAATGGCAGGTACAATGATTTCCTTAACCAATTGCAAATCTCTATGGTAACCACTCGGAAGATTATTGATCAGCATCGTCAATTGATGGGGAATGGATTGCAACTTGTTGCATTTTCCCCGTACCAATTCAAACACATCAGGATTCTTTTTATGTGGCATGATACTCGAACCTGTGGTCAACTCATCAGGAAATGAAATAAAATCAAAATTCTGGCTCATGTACAGGCAAATATCCATGGCCAATTTCGATAGGGTAGAAGCGATACTCGCCATTCCGAATGCGGTGGCTTTTTCCACTTTCCCCCTTCCCATTTGGGCAGCAACCACATTGTATTTCTGTGTTTGAAAACCCATTTCTTTTGTGGTAAAATTTCTATCTATCGGAAAAGAACTTCCGTAGCCCGCTGCACTGCCCAAAGGGTTTTGGTCCACTACTTTAAATGCCGCATCAATAAAATATAAATCATCGATCAAACTTTCTGCGTAAGCCGAAAACCATAGTCCGAAAGAGGAAGGCATCGCGATTTGCAAATGCGTGTACCCCGGAAGCAATACTTCTTTGTACACTTCAGCTAATTCCAAAAGCAAATTAAAAAGGGACTTTGTTTGCCCTTTTATTTCTAAAAGTTCATCTTTCAAATACAACTGCATCGCTACCAAAACCTGATCGTTTCTTGATCTTGCTGTATGGATTTTTTTGCCGATATCGCCTAATTTCTCCGTTAATAAAAATTCAATTTTGGAATGCATATCCTCAAAAGAATCTTCAATAGTGAAGGTGCCTTCTTCAATCGATTTTCCAATAACGTCCAGCTCAGAAATGAGAGTAGCGGTTTCTTTTTCATTGAGCAAACCAATTTCACCTAACATTTTGGCATGTGCTTTTGAGGCGATTACATCGTATTTGGCCAAATGCAAATCCAATTTGCGGTCGTTGCCCACCGTAAATCGATCAATTTTTTGGTCAGTACTTGTACCTTTTTCCCAGAGTTTCATGAGTATTATTTTGAATGTCTTTCCCGCAAAGGCGGGAAACTGTTTAATTTCATTAAGCTTATCAGCATATTCTGTAATTTGCCCTTTGGGGGTTAGGGGGCTAAAAATCCTTCCAATATTTTAATGTATAGGTCAATGCCCTCCTCAATTTCATGCGCATAAATAAATTCATCCGCTGAATGCGAACGCGTACTGTCTCCTGGTCCTAATTTGAGTGATTGACAACTTAAAGCCGCTTGATCAGATAGGGTGGGAGAGCCGTAGGTTTTTCTACCCAAAGCAACTCCAGATTGCACCAAAGCGTGGTCTTTATCTATTTTAGAGGAATTCAATCGTAATGAACGCTCTTGTAATTCGCATGGTGCTTCCCTTTTTAAGATTTCCGCGATTTCTTTATTGGAATACGCATCATTTACACGTACATCTATGACCAATTCAACATGCGACGGAACCACATTATGCTGACTGCCCGCCTTGATTTGTGTGACGGTCATTTTCACATCACCCAGGACTTCAGAGCTCTTCTCGAATCTGTAATTCTTGAACCATTCCAACACTTCAATGGTGTTGTAGATGGAATTGTCATCATTCGGATGAGCCGCATGAGAGGGTGTGCCCTTTACCATGGCATCGAAAACAATCAGTCCTTTTTCGGCAATGGCAAAATTCATCAAAGTGGGTTCGCCCACTAAGGCCACATCAATTTCAGGAAGTTTTGGAAGCAAGCCTCTCAAAGAGTTTTCACCTGCACTTTCCTCTTCCATGGAAGCGACTATCAAAAGGTTATGGTTGAGTTCTTCGGAAGCATAAAAATGTGAAAACGTGGCCAATAAAGACACCAAGCAGCCACCAGCATCATTACTGCCCAAACCGTACAGTTTTCCTTCTTCAATATGCGCATGAAAAGGGTCTTTGGTATATCCCTTGTTCGGTTTTACCGTGTCGTGGTGGGAGTTTAACAAAAGTGTGGGTTTGCTGTCATCCCAATATTTATTCTTGGCAAAAACATTATTATGAATGCGCTCAAAAGGAATGTCAAAGGATTTGAACCAGTCTTGAATGGCATCAGCGGATTTATCTTCTTCAGATGAAAAGGATGGTATTGAAATCAATTGTTTCAATAAATCAAAAGCTTTTTTATGTAGTTTTTCGTGTTTCATGTTGAATTGGGTAGTCGATATTTTTTCATTTTTGTCAGCCTGAGTGCAGTCGAAGGATTGTGTCATTCTTAAAGCGTAATTGTTGTATACATTGATGGTCCCCTTGAGGGGGTTTCAGGGGTGTTCTCATCAGTGATCATTGTAATATCACCCAGACATACCATTTTAACTTCGTTGTTCAAAGCATGAAAGCAATTTTCAAGTTTGGGAAGCATTCCGTTGGCTATAATTCCGTCTTTCAAGAGCTCTTGATATTTCTTTGAGTCAATATGTTTTAGTACCGAATTGTCATCTTCAACATCTTGTAAAACACCTTTTTTTTCAAAACAATAATAAAGTGTGGTCTCATATAAGCCGCTCAGACCTATGGCCAGTTCAGATGCGATGGTATCGGCATTTGTATTCAATAATTGTCCGTTGCCATCGTGTGTCATTGCACAGAAAACGGGAGTTAAACCAGCATCGAACAATTTTGAAATCATGCTACTGTTTATTCCATCAATGTCTCCGGCAAAGCCGTAATCAATCGTCCCCACAGGGCGTTTATGCGCTTGAATGACATTGGCATCAGCACCACTGAGTCCGATGGCATTACAATTGTTCGCTTGCAATTCGGCCACTATGTTTTTATTTGTCAACCCTGCATACACCATGGTAATTACCTCTAAGGTTTTGGCATCGGTAATTCTTCGACCACCGATTAGTTTGGACTCAATTCCCAATCTGTGCGAAATTTCGGTTGCCATTTTCCCGCCGCCGTGCACCAATATTTTAGGCCCTTTCAGGTTAGCGAAAAGCGTCAAGAACTTAGAAAGCTCAGACTTGTTTTCGATGACGTTACCGCTGATTTTTATGATACTGATTTTTTTCATCTTTGTCTATTATTCCTTCCCCTTTTGAGGGGAAGGTGGTTCGCCGCCTTCTGGCGGGGAGGCGGAAGGGGTTATACGACCCTTTCCGTAACAACTTCGTTGCTACACCTTTCCCTAACCAGGGAAAGGAGCTTTTTTTACATTTTTTCCAATATTCGTTTTAAAACCACTTGCGCGGCATACGTTCGATTATTGGCCTGTTCAATAACCAATGATTGCTCTCCATCTAGCACTAAATCTTCTACCACGACATTTCTTCTTACGGGAAGACAATGCATGAACTTTGCATGGCCTAGTTTCTCTTGGGTTATCATCCATTCCGATTCTTGATGTAATACCTGGCCGTATTTTGAGTAGCTGCTCCAGTTTTTGACATAGACGAAATCAGCATTTTCCAAGGCTTTTTTCTGGTCATATTCTATGGTTGCTTCTTTGGTTATTTCCTCATTCAATTCATACCCTTTCGGATGTGTTATCACAAAATCGGCATCTTGCAACCGCATCATTTCTACAAAAGAATTTGCTACAGCATGCGGTAAAGCCTTTGGATGCGGCGCCCATGACAAGACAACTTTGGGCTTCACTTTGGTTGTGTGTTCCTCAAGGGTAATGGCATCTGCTAAGGCTTGCAACGGATGTCCGACCGAACTTTCCATATTCACAACAGGAACAGTAGCGTGCTTTTTGAATCCGTTCATAACTATTTCAGCTTCATCTTTTTCCTTATCCGTTAAAGTGGCGAAAGCACGAATCGCAACGATGTCACAATATTGCGATACAACTTTTGCGGCCTCTTTGATATGCTCAGCTTTGCCCTGATCCATAACCGCATCCTCTTCGAATTCCAATTGCCAACCTTCATTTCCAAAATTCATGACCATGACTTCCATGCCCAAGTTCATGGCTGCTTTTTGAGTACTCAGACGCGTTCTTAGACTGTTGTTGAAGAATAAAAGGCATATGGTTTTTCCTGCCCCTAACTCTTTACTTGCCGTGGGATTTTTTTTCAAACTTCTAGCTTCCGATATCAAATCAGGAAGGGAGTCCATGTCTTTTACTGATAAATAGCTTTTCATAATACGTTTTTAGCTCCTCTCCTCAGTTAAGGAAGGGAATGAATCCGTAAATTGACGGAGAAAGGAAAGTTTATTTCAAACCCCTCCGTCTTTTTGCTTTTGCAAAAATTCACCTGCCCTTGACGAAGGTGAGGCGCTTTTCAATCTTTAACCTGTCTTAATTCTTTTTTCAATTTTTCAAAAAATACATCCAAATCTTCTTTGGTAATGTTCAAAGCAGGCAAAATTCGCAGCACGTATTTGTCTTTGGCACCACCCGTAAAAAGATGTTGTTCGTAAATCAATTTTTTACGGAGGTCGGACACTTCAAAGCCAAATTCCAGCCCCAACATTAAACCTCTGCCTTTTACACGTTTTACCTCTGGAATTTCAGCTACTTTTTCATTAAAATAGTGACCCAAATTTTTCGTGTTCTCGATTAGCTTTTCCTTTTCCAAAATCTCCAAAACTGCCATTGTTGCAGTACATGCAAGATGATTTCCGCCGAAAGTGGTTCCCAATAATCCGTAGGAGGCTTTGATGTCTTCATGAATCAAGATTCCCCCGACTGGGAACCCATTTCCCATTCCCTTGGCTATGGAAATAATATCAGGACGCACATTGTGCGTAGCAGAAGAGTGGTGTTGAAAGCCAAAGAACTTACCGGTTCGGCCAAAACCGGACTGTACTTCATCAGCGATTAAGACCACATGGTTTTCTTTACATAATTTTACAATGTCTTGATAAAACGCGGTTGAGGGTTCGTCCAAACCGCCCACGCCTTGAATTGCCTCAATGATAACGGCGCAGATATCTCCTTTTTCAATTTCTGACGTAAATGCCGCAATATCATTAAAGGGAAGAATAGTGACCTTCTGCTGTTTGTTTAGAGGCGCGTTTATTTTTTCATTGTCAGTGGCGGCAACTGCCGCTGACGTTCTGCCATGAAAACCATTTTTGAAGGAGATCACTCTTGTTTTTCCGGTGTGAAAAGAGGCCATTTTCAAGGCATTTTCGTTGGCCTCGGCACCCGAATTACAGAGAAACAAATTGTAATTATCGCAACCCGAAACTTGTCCTAACTTGGTGGCCAATTCTTTTTGTAACGGATTTTGTACCGCATTACTATAAAACCCGATTTTGTCTAATTGGTCTTTTAATCGCTTCACATAATGCGGATGCGAATGCCCAATAGAAATCACGGCATGACCTCCGTAGAAATCAAGGTATTCTTGCCCTTTGTCATCGGTAACTAAAATGCCTTTTGCCGAGACCGGTGTCACATCGTAAAGTGGGTATACATCGAATAGGTTCATATTTTAAAATTCAAATTCAAACACAAGATTCAAATACAATACATTTCGTTTTTCAAGACATTTTGTATTTGATTTTGACACTAGTATTTGTGTTTTACTTTGTTTTAAACTCTGTGATTTTATCAAATGACGCTACAATTCCTCGAATTAAGGACGAACTCAGACCTTGGTGTTCCATTTCATTTAATCCCTTTATCGTACAACCCATAGGCGTTGTAACTCTATCAATTTCTTCCTCCGGATGATTGCCCGATTCAATCAATAAACTAGCCGCCCCATTACAGGTATGCATGGCCAATTCTTGCGCTTCTTTGGCATCAAAGCCCAGTTGAATGGCACCTTGTGTCGTAGCGCGTATTAGGCGCATCCAAAAGGCGATTCCGCTAGCGCAAATAACCGTGGCCGCTTGCATTTGTGCTTCGGGTATTTCCATTGAGTGCCCCATGCGATTAAAAATGGCCTTGGCCAAATCAATACGTTTTTTGCCCCTATGGTTGGCACAAATGCAGGTCATGGAATTGCCCACTGAAATTGCCGTATTCGGCATGCTTCGAATGATGTAATTATCGGTGCCGATAATACTTTCCATTTTGGAAATGCTAAAACCCGTTATGGTCGAAATAACCACATGTTTCTCGGTCAATAAATCTTTAACGTCCTCTAAAATCTGAGCGAAGTGACCCGGTTGAACTGCGAAAATCAATATGTCTGAATTTTGAACCGCCTCTCTATTGTCTGTGGTTACTTTCACATTGTCGTAGCTTTCAAACTCCTTGATGGGCTCCACATTTCTTTTGGTCATATACATGCTCGTGGCACCATTGCTATTCAAAATACCCTTGGCTATCGACAGCCCTAAATTTCCTGTTCCTATGATTGCTATTTTCATTGCTAATTTTCTTTAATCTCATTCCTGCGAAGGCGGGAATCTTTTTTATTCAATTTGATTCTTAAATTAGATCCGTTTTGTTCTCCCCTATTGGGGAAGTCAGAGGGGGCTTCCCTTAAATTTCAATCCCTCCCTTTCATCAAGCCCAAACATCAAGTTCATATTTTGAACGGCTTGTCCTGACGCTCCTTTTAAAAGATTGTCAATGGCTGAAGTGACCAACAAGGTATCTTCGTGTTTATGTAAATGAATATGGCATTGATTGGTATTTACCACTTGTTTTAGATATATGGGTTCATCGGCTATTTGTGTGAATTCCTCATCTTTATAAAAATCTTTATACAGTTGAATTGCCTCGGTTTCACTTCCTTTAAATTTGGTATAGGCCGTGGCCAAAATTCCCCTTGTGAAATTTCCTCTGATAGGAAGGAAGAACAATTCTCCCGTATTCTTTTGTAAGGAATGCAAGCTTTCGTTGATTTCGTCTAAATGCTGATGGGTAAAAGGTTTATACCAACTCACATTGTTATTTCGCCAACTGAAATGTGTTGTTTCAGACGGATTGACACCTGCTCCGGTACTGCCCGTAACCGCATTGATATGCACATTGTTTTTAATTGATTTGGCGTTGGCCAAAGGAAACAATGCCAATTGAATTGCGGTCGCAAAACATCCAGGGTTCGAAATGTAATTCGCTTTTTGAATTTTCGATTTATTGAGTTCCGGCAAACCATAGATGAATTTTTTCCCATTTAATGTGGCATCTTTTTGCAAACGGAAATCATTGCTCAAATCGATGATTTTAGTGGATTCAGAGAACTGGTTTTCATTCAAGAATTTGGTCGAGTTTCCATGGCCCAAACATAAAAACACCACATCAACATTCGGGTTCACATTGCCCGTGAAATTCAAATCAATGGTGCCCAATAAATCAGCATGCGCTGAGGCAACCGGCTTTCCTGCCCGCGTGGTGCTAAAAACAAAGTCGATTTCCACTTGCGAATGATTCAATAAAATTCGAATCAATTCCCCTCCGGTATATCCTGAACCGCCTATTATTCCTGCTTGTATCATAATTTTAAAATTCAAATTCAAACACAAGAATCAAAATCATTGTTACTTTTTGTATTTGATTTTGACATTTGTATTTGTGTTTAACTTCCATTGACGTGATTATAAATCTTCCCTGAATTCGAAAGTATTTTAATAAAACCTTTTGCATCATCAGCTGACCAAGCTTTGTTCATTTCACCGTAGCTACCAAAAGAAGCATTCATCAAATCGTGTTTTGAGGAAATACCATTTAATCGGAATTGAAAAGGATACAATCCTACAAAAACATCTCCTGAAACCGTTTTTTGTGTATTAGTCAAGAAAGCTTCAATATTTCGCATTACCGGATCTAAATAATTGCCTTCATGTAGTAGCATACCATAAAAATTACCTTGCTGTTCTTTTTGGTATTGTTGCCACTTTGATAGGGTGTGCTTTTCCAACAAATGGTGTGCTTTAATAATGATCAAGGCGGCAGCGGCTTCAAAACCGACTCTTCCTTTAATGCCTATAATAGTATCGCCCACATGAATATCCCTCCCTATAGCGTATTTAGATGCCATTGCCTCGAGCTTTTCAATATTGGCCACGGGGCTGTCTTTTTCTCCATTTATGGCAATCAATTCTCCTTTTTCAAAACTTAGTTTTACCTCATATGGTTCCTTTTTTTGCAACTGACTAGGGTAGGCTGAATCAGGCAAAGGTTTTTCAGAAGTCAAAGTCTCATCTCCGCCAACAGAGGTTCCCCAAAGTCCTTTGTTAATGGAGTATTTGGCTTTTTCCCATGAATAATCAACTCCGTTTTCTTGCAGATATGCTATCTCATCTTCTCGAGTTAACTTGTTATCTCTGATTGGCGTGATAATCTCGATTTCAGGAGCAATGATCTGAAAAATCATATCAAATCTAACTTGATCGTTGCCCGCGCCCGTACTTCCGTGGGCAATGTATTTTGCTCCGATTTTCTTGGCGTGGTTTACGATTTCAATCGCTTGAACAATTCGCTCTGCACTGACCGAAAGTGGGTAGGTATTGTTTTTCAACACATTGCCGAAGATGAGGTATTTAACCACTTTTTCATAAAAGGTTTGCACGGCATCAATTGAAGTGTAGGTTGTCGCTCCCAATCGAAGTGCTTTCTCTTTTATGATTTTTATTTCCTCGGATGAAAATCCACCCGTGTTGACACTTACCGCATGTACATCAAAGCCTTCTTCTTTGGATAAATATTTGGCGCAGTAACTGGTGTCTAATCCGCCGCTGTATGCTAGTACTAACTTTTTCATAATCTATATTATCTTACTGTCAGTTCGAGCGGAGTCGAGAACGAGTTTTTAGCATGAATGCATCTCGACTCCGCTCGATGTGACAGAATTACTTGGTTTTCTTTTTCAAAAACAAACTTTGTTTTATACTTTTCAATCTTTTAAATGCCGTGCCATTCACTTTCTTCTTTTTCGATTTAACAGCAGGATCATACAGCATACCGGTGCAGAGACACATTTTTTGGTCTGTTCTAGTCAACACATCGAAATTTTTGCAGGTTTGACAGCCCTTCCAAAACTCGGGGTCATCGGTAAGTTCTGAGAAGGTCACAGGTTTGTACCCCAATTCATAATTTATTTTCATAACTGGAAGCCCTGTGGTGATGCCAAAAATTTTGGCTTCCGGAAATTTATCTTGTGATAGTTTGAAAATGGCAGCCTTGATTTTTTTTGCGAGTCCTTGTGATCTATAATCAGGGTGCACGATCAATCCTGAATTGGCAACATATTTTTCATGTCCCCAAACCTCGATATAACAAAATCCCGCAAAAGTGTCGCCGTCTAAAGCGATAACAGCATTGCCGTTTTCTAGTTTTTTTTGAATATAGGCAGGTGTTCGTTTTGCAATACCCGTGCCTCGAACCTTGGCTGATTCGGCAATAGTGTCACAAATGATCTGTGCGTGTTTAAAATGTGATGCGTTTGCAACAATGATCTTCATTGCTACGATGATTTAAAAATTTAAAAGGAAAAATTTGAATGGTTGTGCGGAACTGGACTCACCTAGTTCCAAAAATATAGCGTACCCTTACGGGCGACGACGGCGAGAAGCGAACGGACGTACCGGAGTAGTGATACTCACAGAAGTAAAGATGTGGTTTTGCGCGTTCATTGCGGGGTAAATGTACAAATTATCTTGAACTGGTCTAAGCCAAATGTAATTTTTTACAAAAATCTCAAGTTTTGTTACGATACGTTACCAATTCATAAATAAGAAAGCTAAAAACCGCGAGATATTCAACGGTCAATAGCCAAAGGCTCTCTTTAAAATCAGCTTGAGAATAGGCATAATAGCTCAAAACAACAGCTGCAGACCAGATAAAAGCATAGCGATATTTGGTAAATGCGGTCAATACCACTAGAAAAATCACGTACCAAGGGTGTACCGTTGTAGCGATGAAATAATACAAGGTCAATACCCAAAGCATTGAGCTAATAAGTACCGGTAGCTTTTCATTTTTACGAAGGAAGGTAAAAAGCAAAACAATGACGATGGTCATTGCAGGCGTGATTTTTCCATAAGATTTTATCAACTCCCATGGTTTTGCATCGAATTGAATGCCCAAATGTTTGATGGCATTCCAGAGTCCTGCATTGAACTCAAAATTCGAAAACCAGAGTCCGATGGTCTTGGAATAATGATCAATGAATTCCGAAGAATAAAAAGGTGCGAATAGCAGTAGACAAGACAGCCCTATGATTGCATAGAAGCCAATCGTTTTTTTCAACTTAAAGTGTTTCAAAAAAAGCGGAAGAAACAAAAGCGGCACCAATTTCACTGAAATCGAGCAAGCATAGACAACAGCTGCCCACTGCCATTTATGAATGGATAAAAGATATAATGCCCAAACAAAAAAGAAGAGCATGAGACCCTCAAAATGAAGGTTTCCGGTCAATTCGACAATGACCAGCGGATTCAAGAAATACCAAAATATCAGGTGGGGCGATTGATTGATATTCTTTAAAAGTTTTCTGCCGAAATAGAAGATACCGATATCTGCAAGAATAATGGTTCCTCTCATGGCAATCACTGAACCCAAGATACTTTTGCCACCAAGTAATGCTGCGAGTGCAAAAAAGAGTTGGTTTAGCGGAGGGTAGTTGCTGAAGTGCCTGGCACTTAAACTGCCCATGCCTTCATACAATTCTACTTGGTTAGGTATTTGGATGATTGTTTCCTGATTTAAAACCGGAATGACCCTTGACATGATTTCATTCGGTGTGAATAAATATGGATTGACACCTTGGTTAATCAATTCGCCATCCCAAATGAAACGATAGAAATCTTGTGAGAGATTGGGTTGCGTAAAAAGAAAAACAAGTCGAAACAGAATACCGATTGTCAAAAGAAACTTGAAATTCCATTTTTCAAATTGTACGAGTTTAAAACACAAAAAGAATAGTGCAGCACAAAGCGTCAATAGTTTTATGAAATCTGTCCGCTCTAAATGATAGGCAAAAACAAAATAAAGTGCCGAACTCAATACAGCCAACAAAATGGGCACACGATGAAGATTCCAATATTTGAGTAGTCGGTTGGGCATTTTTGGTCAATAAATAGGATACTAAGAAACGAAAATTATGTAATCATTCTTTGTATTCAAAATACTAAAAGGTTTAATTTAAGAGCAAACGAAATCGATTTTATGAAACTATTTAAAAGGCTATTACTTTTTGCTCTTCTGGTCGTGTCACTTTACGCAGCCTATGTGATAATCTCAACAGGATATTTCAGAACCATTGAAAATTTCTTTGAAGGTAAAATAGAGAAGAAAATACCCATTGAAGGGGCCGAGGATATTGTTTTGCTTGAAGAATTGGGTATGGCGTTGGTTTCCGCTTCTCCCCGAAAAAATGAGTTGGAAGTGCAGGAGCAAGAAGGCGCGCTGTATTTGGTTGATTTGAATTCCACAGATTATCCGTCCAAAAAAATAAGTGCTGATTTTGATAAACCTTTTGCACCTCATGGTATTTCAATACTCAAAAACGATAGCACCTATACCGTTAAGGTCATAAATCATACTACAAAAGGCCATTCTTTTGAGGTGTTCAAATTACAAGATAAAGTTCTGACCCATGAAAGAACAATTTCTGACCCGGCACTGATAAGCCCTAATGATATTGTGATGCTTGATGAAAATCGATTTTACTTTACAAACGACCATAAATATGAGCGGGGCATCGGAAGATTATTGGAAGATTATGCAGGAATAGGAGTATCAAACGTGGTTTATTTTGACGGCGACAAATTTACCGAGGTTGCCGACGGAATTGCCTACGCAAACGGAATCAATTATGATGCAAAACGAGATTTACTCTTTGTGGCTTCACCGAGAGATTTTTTATTGAAGGTTTATTCGACTAACGATGATGGTTCGCTCAATTTCATTGAAGATATTGATTGCGGCACGGGTGTTGACAATATTGAGTTTGATGCCGATGGAAACTTATGGATAGGTTCGCACCCTAATCTATTGGCTTTTTCATCTTATGCGGCTGGGAAGAAAGAAATATCTCCTTCTGAGATTATTAAGATTGACTATCGTGGCACCAATGATTATACCATTGAAAAAGTATATGAGAATGACGGTTCAGATATGTCAGCGTCAACAGTGGCTTTTCCCTATAAGGATATCATTGTAACCGGAAATGTGATGGACGAGCATTTTTTGGTTTTAAAAAAAAATAAAGAGTAAATGCGACTATACCCGCGCGGTCAAGGATTTAAAGAAAACATACCCAAAGCCTAAGAACAACATCATATGAAACGGGAAGAGTCCGAAGTCATTTAAGGGTATGGCGCTATACATTCCGAATAGAAAATAACCCATTAAACCAAATTCTAAAATCATATTCGGAGATAGCTTTTTCGCTAGATATTTGTTGCCTTTCCAACTTTCTGTAAGGCTATTGATATTGAATTTAGGAGTACGAACAAATTCACTACGCTTGCCCATATGGCCTTCTAAGACAGCAATTGAATTGTGCAAAGAAAAACCTAGCGCGACCGAAAAGAACGTAAAGAAGAGTTTGATATAATCCACAAAATTATCAAAACTGCTGCCTTGAATACTCTTATAGGTAAACCAGTAACATATAAAGAGGATGATGGTACTGATCACAAAGAAACTCAAAGTAGCAAAAACCCAATCTAATTGTGGGTACATGGCCTTGATATACATGGCCGGTATGCTCAGCAAAGAGACTAAAAACACACATAGAAACATAGAGCTGTTCAACAAGTGCATGACCCCATGAAATTTTGTTTTGAACGAAATGTTCTTTGCAGAAAGCACACTCCAAACAGATTTTCTAAAGTTCTCTGCACCACCCTTATTCCAGCGAAATTGTTGTGAACGCGCGGCACTGATTACTACGGGCAACTCTGCAGGGGTTTCCACATCTTCCAAATACTTGAACTTCCAATCTTTCAACTGGGCACGGTAGCTCAGATCAAGATCTTCGGTAAGGGTATCGCCTTCCCAATTACCGGCATCGAGAATACACTCTTTGCGCCAAATGCCTGCTGTGCCATTGAAATTGATGAAATGCCCTTTTGAATTTCTTCCCACTTGTTCTAAAGTAAAATGGGCATCCAATGCGAAGGCTTGAATGCGGGTCAAGGTGGAATAATCTCTATTGATGTGTCCCCAACGGGTTTGCACCACCCCTATTTCTTCATCCTTGAAATAAATGACTGTGTTTTTCAACCAATCACTATCAGGTAAAAAATCGGCATCGAAAATGGCAATGAATTCGCCCTTGGCCACTTCTAGACCTTCTTTCAACGCACCTGCTTTAAAACCTTGGCGGTTGGTACGGCGAATGTGTGTGATATCCAATCCGGTTTCTTGTAATCTTTGAACATGTTTGGCCGTATCAATTACCGTATCATCTGTGGAATCATCAAGTACCTGAATTTCAAGTTTGCTTTTGGGGTATTCAATTTTTGAAATATTCTCTAACAACCGATCCATCACATACTCCTCATTGTACACCGGAAGTTGAATGGTCACATAGGGTATTTCTTTTGGATCGAGCAAATTGAACTTGGGTGCGGTCTCGTTTTTTCTTTTGTTGCTCAGGTAGTTTATCAAAAGATTCAGCTGGGCCAAACTGTAGAAAAATATCAGAAGCAAGGCAATGCTATAGATTGCCAAAATGATATATGTAACTGCTAGACCCATCTTATTTTATACTATACTTGAAAATCCAACTTAAAATTTTCACACCTGCAAATATACTACCTTTTACAGTACCAGACACCTTTGAAACACCAATTCTACGTTTGTAACGCACTGGTACTTCGGTATATGCCAACTTCTTTTTCAGTGCCTTTAATTGCATTTCGACCGTCCATCCGTAGGTCTTGTCTTCCATCTCCAGTAGCATTAATTTATCATACTTTATAGCTCGAAACGGACCAAGATCGGTAAATTTCGCTCCGAAGAACATCCGCATTAGAAAGGTAGCCAGCCAATTACCAAAAATTTGTTGTGGTGTCATGCTGCCTTCCTCTCGTAATCTTTTGACTCGAGAACCAATGACGAAATCAATATTGTCATCTAAAATGGGAGCTACTATTTTATCAAGTTCTTCAGGATAATCGGAGTAGTCTCCGTCAATAAATACAATGATATCAGTTTTTTTGGATTGCTCTGCAATGTATTCCATTCCCTTGAGGCAGGCATATCCATATCCTTTTTGGTTTTCTGTGAGTACAGTAGCTCCTGCGGTTGCTGCATTTTTTACCGTGTCATCAGTTGAATTATTGTTGACCACAACAATTTCTGTTACTGAACTGGGAATTTCGTTGATAACGGAAGCTATGGAATTGGCTTCATTGAAAGCCGGAATGATGACTTTTATGACAGGATCAGATTCAAAAGCTTTGCTCATGATTACTTTAGGTCAGTGAGTTTGTTTTCGCGTTTGAAACTACTGAAGCTCGTCCATTTTTTAATTTTCTTTCCATTCTCGTACTTCTCAGCTGAGGTCAATTTTTCATTTGTATATCTCAGGCAATAGCCATTTTTAATACCATTACTCAATTGACACTTATGATTTACTTTTCCGTTTTTATCATAGAAAAGCCACCAGTTGACTTTTTTATCGTTTTTATAGTGACCTTCTGAAATTTTTCTGCCTACCGGATTATAAAAGTACCAATATTTAGTTCGTTGGTTATTTTTATATTTTCCCTGTTCTGAAATTTTTCCGTTGGCGTGGTAATGTCGCCAGTAGCCTTCTTTACTTCCATTTTTCAACCAACCTTCAGCTTTGGTTATTCCCGTTTCATAAAATTCTCTATGATACGATTTGTCCACAGTCCTATTTTCGGTTATGATCTCAAGAGTGTTTCCGAAGAGTAAAAAGAACAGTAGAACTATAATGGCTTTCATAAAAAGAGCATCCTTTCAAATTAGGTCGGAAGCATAGTACTGAACTAACATTTTGAGAATCAAACCCTCCGTTCCTGTCAGCCGATGGGTCCACCTCACTTCCTCTGAAGGGAGGAGCTGATCTTAATTCTTATTGACCAATTTCATCAAATCAACATCATTGCCCAATAAAACCTGAGTGGGATTGATACGGCCTTTTTCCGGACCGTTTTCCAATTTCAGAACCCCTCGCGGACAAACGGCAGAGCATACCCCACAACCCACACAACTTGAACGAACAATATTTTCTCCTTTTTGGGCATAGGCACGTACATCAATACCCTGCTCGCAATAGGTTGAACAGTTACCACATGATATGCACTGACCACCATTGGTGGTAATTCGAAATCGTGATTTAAAACGCTGAACAAAACCTAAATAAGCCGCCAAAGGACAACCAAATCGGCACCAAACACGATTGCCGAAAATAGGATAAAAACCTGTGCCGATGACCCCGGCAAAGACCGATCCAATGGCAAGACTATAGGTGTTTTGAATACCTGAGGTTTTGATACCCAATACGGTACCTGTCTCAGCAAAGAAACTATATAGGGTCATTCCGGTCATCACGAGGGCGAAGACCAAAACCGCATGGATCAGCCATCTTTCAACCTTCCAGGAAAATAGCGATTTGCTTGAGTGTTGTCTGTACGGATCACCCAAAGTTTCGG
Organism: uncultured Maribacter sp.; assembly: GCA_964432915.1. Taxonomy (GTDB): domain Bacteria; phylum Bacteroidota; class Bacteroidia; order Flavobacteriales; family Flavobacteriaceae; genus Maribacter_C. Next base: position 15,340 of record CAYSPL010000002.1, on the reverse strand, counting down.
CCAAACCGCCACACCCACATACCCATGAACAGTACCATCTTTTTCCAAAGAAATATACCATAACAGGTACAATAACCAGGGTAAGTATAACACCCCAAACCAAAATGAAAAGTCCGATACCTCCGCTATTTATCAAGGATTTCAAGTTCCATTGAAAAAAGAAATCATAATCCAAGGGGAAAGCATTTTTGAAATCATAATAGGGCATTTGCAAACGCACCATGATTTCAGGTATCAAAAAGGCAAACACAATTTGAAAGAACAAAACGGAAGTTGTACGTATCACTTGATACTTGTTATGCCTGTATTTGATGTACATGCGTATGGCCATGACTACCATGATAACGCAGTACATGAATCCATAAACAAACCAATGCCCTGCGGGGTTTCCACTCAAACTTTCACTAATTGGATCAACTAAATACGTCCAATTCACGGCGTATTCCGAACCAAAATAAAGTACCATATAGAACGAGACCAAGAAGAAGAAAACCAACCAAGCGATCCATCCTCTATTGGTTGAACTTTGAAGGTAGATGCCGTCATTTTTGATGCCTTTTTTGCCCAAAGTCACTACCTGGGGCACGATGAACATTAGGGCACCTATGATGCCCAAACCAAAGGTCAAAAACCACATGATGCCCTTGTTGTTGGAAATATATCCTGTTCCTGATCGCTTTCCGATTAGCGACGCCATTTCACTTGACTTCGTATAAATCCTTTTTTTATACTCCTTCTTTTTTAAATGCTCGGCATTCGCATTATCAAGCGACCCTGATATTTTAGAAGATAAATCAATCATTCCTGCAAATTCTTTACCAACCACATTTTGTTGTATGTCTGAGATAAAAAGCTCACTCTTGATTTTTTTTTCGGCTATAATTTCATCCAAGGTATTTTGGTCTAGATTGAAATTACCTAAAAAAGGTAGGGCGGTGAAAATGCCTAAACCAACTAAAAAAATGGCGATGCCTATGTTTTGTATTGCTTTCATCAAAATTCCTTTTATTCTTCATTCCTGCGAAGGCGGGAATCTATTTATCAAATTTTCAGATACGGTTCTCGACTGCGCTCGACCTGCCATCTGTATTAAGCGTTACTAAAAATTCGTTTCCAACTTTTTTTCTTGGGTGAAATAGTAGTGCCAAATTCTGAATTGAATTTGGAAACTATCTTATGTTCATATTGGGTATAGAATTCAGGGTCAAAGTTGGCATCCTTTAAATATTCCATTATATGATCAACACTTCGTTCTTCAGTCAACCAACGATCAAAAATCTCATGGCGCATGCGAATACCAAAAGTATTGATGCCTAAAAACTGCCGTGTTTCTTTGTGAAAAGCCACGGTTACACAAATGAGTTCTTTGTCATCGCGCCAATGAAAATGCTGTTCATGATCTTTTTTGTTTCTTTCGCTAAAAACCCATCCGTAGGTTTGGTATTCAAGATCCAAGAATTTGGCCGAATTGAACCAATGCCCTGGTTTATATTCAGTTTTATTTCCGCAAATGGTTTGCGCAACGGTTTCGCCCATCATTCGCCCTGTGTACCAAACCGCCTCGATAGGTCTGCGATTTCCGATGGCATCATGTTGTTCAGCGCAATCGCCAATGGCATAAATAGCTTTGATGTTGGTTTCCAGAAATCGGTTGACCTTTACGCCGCGGCCCGATTCAATTCCTGAATCCTTCAGAAAATCAATGTTTGGCGATACACCTGCTGTGAGTCCGACAACATCACAAGCGATTTCTTCACCAGTTTCTTTGATGGTAACCGCTCGTGCACGGCCATTTTCATCGGCTAGAATTTCGCCAAGATTAACACCAAGCCTCAAATCAATATGGTGGTCGAGAATATGTTCATTGATCATGGCTGATTCACCAGCAGGAAGTACCCCATTCCAAAAACTGGTCTCACGTACTAAAAAGGTTACCGGAATATCTCTACTGCGAAGCATTTCTGCCATTTCAATGCCAATCAGACCGCCCCCAACAATGACCGCTCTTTTACAGGTTTCTTTGTTTGGTGCATTTGCTTCAAGTTGATCTAAATCTTGTTTGGAGTAGAGCCCTTGAACACCTGGCAAATCTTGCCCCGGCCAACCAAATTTATTGGGTTTAGATCCTGTTGCAATGATCAGCTTATCGTAATTGATAGTTCTTCCATCCTGAACAACCAAAGTTTTGTTTTCATGTTTTACTTCACTAACAAAACCTTTGACCAAATCAATTTTATTCTTCTTCCAAAACCAATTTTCATATGGTTGGGTATGCTCAAATTTCATGTGGCCCATATATACGTACATCAAGGCGGTACGTGAAAAGAAATAATCAGTTTCAGCTGAGATAATTGTGATTTGTTTATCTGAACTCTTTCTAATATGCCGCGCTGCCGTGACTCCGGCAATACCGTTACCTATTATTACAATATGTTCCATAGGGTTGTTCATGGTAAATGGGAATTAGGTCGTTATTTAATGTAAGAACTTAAATACATCCGTTAATTTAGAAAGAATTTAAATACTATTCTATTTTGTAAGGTTTATATCTAAGTTTCGTACTTGTAACCCGCTGATTTTTAAAATCTTAAAAAAAGCATAAAAATTGATATTTTTTGTAGGGATGTTAAAAAGCTTTCGACAGAATCTTCAGTTTCACCTAAAAAGGATAGTTCAGATGATTAAGAAGAGCCTATTTTTGATTTTGTTTTCAATAACGATTGGAAATGCCCAAGGATTGACAAAGTTTTTAGAAAAGACTGACGGTTTCTTTAAAACCCATGTCAAAAACGGATTGGTGGATTATCAGGAAATCAAAAAAGATCCAACAGTTTTGTATGAACTGGTTGAAATGGCAAAGACCATTTCAGTGACCAAAGACAATGCGGCCGACTATCAAGCTTTTTGGATCAATGGATACAATCTTACGGTAATAATGGGTATTATGAACAACTACCCCTTGAATTCTCCTTTAGATAAAGCCGGATTTTTTGATAAAACCACCTATGATATTGGTGGTACCACCACTACGCTGAATGATATTGAAAACAAATTGTTACGAGCTGTTTTTCCGAAAGAAGCACGTTTTCATTTTGTCTTGGTCTGCGGTGGTTTGGGTTGCCCACCGATAATCAATGAGGCGTATCTGCCTTCAAGGTTAGATGCGCAATTGGAAAGACAAACCAAATTGGCGTTGAATGACCCCAAATTTATTCAGGTGAATAAGAACAAAGTCAAAATATCACAGATATTTGAGTGGTACAAGAGTGACTTTGAGCACGATGGAAAGGTGATCGATTTCATTGATAAATATAGATCTGAGAAACTTCCGGAGAAAGCAAAAGTATCCTATTATCCATATAATTGGATGCTGAACAAAGTAAAGTAAGTCAACAAATTTCACGGATTTCTTTTTCCAGAGAATATCTTTGGGCTGGGATGTCCTTCGTAATAACTAATCCTTATATAAACAACAACTATGAAAACGATTAAAAAATATATGATTTTGGTCGGAGTTCTACTGACTGCATCCGCATCTTTTGCACAAGATGATATGAAAGACGAAGAAACAAAAGATGAACCGGTTCAAAGTAACATTCAACAATACACGCCTTCTAAACTTATAGGAAAAGGGCGATGGGACGTTAAACTTTTCAATAACCTGTACACTCAAGATGATAGTACCTTTGAAGATGAAGTCGGACTTAGGCAAAACTTTTTCACTTCAACCTTGGAAGTTTTTACTGGTGTTTCCGATTCCAAAAGGGTAAATGTGGGCGTTATATTGGAGTACCGGGCCAATGGTCGGGAGTTCCGTTTGCAAGATGGATCAATCTCTGATATTCGAAATACTTCCGGATTAACTTCTATCGCGCCTTCAATTAAATTCGTTCCGTTTGAAAATGTTGGAAACTTTTCTATTTTGAGTTCTTTATCCATTCCTTTGGTTGGTAACGAAGTAGACCAAGATACGGGCGTTTTTCTTGATCAAAATGGCTTTACCTGGCAAAACCGTTTTTTTTATGATTACACTTTTCCTGGAAAAAAATGGCAGTTGTTCACAGAATTGAATACAGAATTCAATTTTGGAGATGCAGAAAAGAGTTTTGCCAATACTAGTCTAAATCTAGTACCAGGAGTGTTTTTGAGTTATTTTCCAAGTTCAAAATTTACGGTCCTTGTGCTGGCGCAGCACAATCAACGTCTGGATTTAGGCAATAATTTTTCTCAAAATTTCACCGCACTGGGCGGTGGCGCCAAATATCAGTTGAGCAAAGCGTTAAACCTTGAATTTTTATATACCAATTTTGTGAGAGGTAACAATACGGGCTTAGGTCAAACCTTTAATATTGGTTTAAGAGGGATCTTTTAGAAATCTCATCAACCCTCAATTATGAGCCGAATCACGTAAAACCCTTATTTTTGAAGTTCTTAGTTGCTAATGAATGAGAACTTTGGGCATTTTATTGCTTTGTCTTTTACAGGCCTCTTGTGCAGGTCAGGCAATCAATAGAATCAATGGAATAAGTTTTGTGGCCAATCAAGATAGGGTCACACAAGAACATATCGACAAGGTGCTGTCGATACATGCAAATCATGCGGCGGTAATGCCTTTTGGTTTTATTGGCAGTCTTGATTCGCCTCAAATAGTATTCAATACAGACCGCCAATGGTATGGCGAGACCAGGGAAGGTGGTAGGCAATATATTGAGATGCTCCATAAGAACGGAATCGAAGTCATGCTAAAACCGCAAATCTGGATTCGTCACGGAGAGTTCACGGGAACCCTAAAAATGGAGTCAGAGGAAGATTGGAAAGGCCTCGAGGAGTCTTACGAAAGTTTCATCTTGATGTATGCCCAGTTGGCAGAAGAAACCAAATCTGAAATCTTTTGTATTGGTACAGAACTGGAGCAGTTTGTAAAACACCGGCCTGAGTATTGGACCAAGCTTATTGAAAAAATCAAGAAAATATATAAAGGAAAATTGACCTACGCTGCCAACTGGGATGAGTACACGAGAACCCCGTTTTGGAAACAATTGGATTATATAGGTGTTGACGCCTACTTTCCGCTATCAGAAGAGAAAACACCCACCGTTGAACAACTGCGCAAGGGTTGGCAAAAATGGAAAGTGAATATGCAGACCCTCTCAGAAAAAATCGACCGCCCCATACTTTTCACAGAGTTCGGGTATCGCAGTATGGATTTTACTGCGAAAAAACCGTGGTTGGTCGATCGAAATGAAGAAAACGTCAATTTAGAGGGTCAGGTAAATGCTAAAAAAGCTATTTTTGCTGAATTTTGGTCAGAAGACTGGTTTTCAGGAGGTTATATATGGAAATGGTTTATATGGTATGATAAAGTTGGGGGTGTCAATGACAATCGTTTCACACCCCAAAATAAACCGGCTGAGAAGGTTATTGCTGACTTTTATAAAGTGAATTGATATGTTTCGATTTTGTTCCCTGACAATCGTTTTTATTTTACTGAGTTGTTCAACTGATGCGCTAAGTGAAGGTGTCACATTAGATAATGCCTTTGAGAGAAGTGAGCTTGTTTTGGATAATGTGATAGCATGTGCAGCTTCCAATAAAGATGATAAGCAGATAAGCGTATTTTTTTATCCGCGGCCCGGAGCGACCAATTTCCAATATTTTGAGACCGAAAGTAGTGATGTCGATAAAAATGATTTTGACAATTACACGTCTGTTATCTACCCCTTGGTTGACGTTTTCAATGGATATTTAATGAAGTTTGAGGTTGAGGTTGAGGTCGAGAACGAAAAATGGGTCATTGTTTCCTTTGATGAGAACGGAAGAACGCATTTATCTAATCCCATTCGACTAAAGCAAATAGGAAAACCCACGGAATATCTATCACAAAATGTAACGGTTGAGGCGATGTCTGGTATGCCCACTTTTTCATGGAAAGACGGAAGGTATTCAGACACCAAAATCTATTTTCAGGTAATTTCCGATGCACAAAATAACCTAATATCAGGCACCTACACCTTTGACAGGTTTTTTCAGTATTATGTTCTTGACAATGTGGTTTTGAACATTACCAAAGGAACACCAGACGTTTTGAACGAAGGCAACACATACAATTTTACCCTGATGGGCGTAAGCGAAGACAATTGGGTAAATATGATTGCTGAAAAGAGATTTTAGCACTACAGAACACAAGATTGTCATTTGTGCTACGAATGCGATCTCTAAAGCCTATTTTTGGCTCTCCTAAGCTTTGACAAAATGAAAAAGATAGTTTTATTCTTTTCTTTATTCTTGTTTTTGAAAGTTGCGGTTGCCCAAGAAAAAGTTATTTCTGATGTCAAAATCAAAGGCACGAAAAGAACCAAGGCATGGCATTTAAAAAAACTGATTAATGTCGAAGCGGGCCAGACGTTGGATTCTCTGATGCTTGAGAAAGATATGGAGCTTTTGAAACGTTTGCCCTCCATTGCTCATGCCTACTATCAAATTTTCGAAACCGAAGATGCCGAATATGACGTTTTCTATCATATTGAGGAGAATTTCACCCTGATTCCCTTTGCCAATATTTTTTCATCAAGTAATGATGATTTTGCCTTTCGGGTTGGTTTACAAGAATTCAATTTACTGGGAAGAAATATAACGCTAGGGGGTTTCTATCAGTATGATGTGTATAATTCTTTCGGACTCAGCATTCGTGCTCCATACCTCTTTACTAAAAAGCTTGGTTTGGTTTTTAATTACCAAAATTTCACAACGCTAGAGCCCGTTTTTTTTGATAATTCGACAGCAGATTATCGATACAACAACAAGGGATGGGAATTGTTGGGCCTTCACCAATTTGATTTTAAAAATCGCGTGGAGTTGGGTTTTAGTCTTTTCACGGAAGATTATCAATACATATCCGGTATCACAAATGCCCAAGTGCCAACTGAATTGACGGTTGACAAACACTTGTTCAAGCTGATTTATGATCATAATGACATTGCATATTTTTATCAATATTTAGAGGGATTTCGGAGTACATTGAATTTTCAGTATGTCGGAAGTACTGATGTTGCATTGCCTGAATTTTTAATAGGATTCAATGACTTTGCCTATTTTCATAGAGTAGGAGAACGAGGCAATTGGGCCACGCGACTCAGATTGGGTTTGGCCAGTAATATCGAAACCCCGTTTGCACCATTTACCGTTGATAACAATTTGAATATTCGTGGCGTGGGAAATACCATTGACAGAGGTACTGGGGCAATTGTTTTGAATACAGAATATCGACATTCATTGATAGATAAGAACTCATTTGTTCTACAGGGGAATGTTTTTATTGACGGCGGTACGTGGCGAAATCCGGGTGGCGAGTTTTCCGATTTTGGTGACAATGACAATATTCGAATTTTTCCTGGCATAGGGGTGCGTTTCATTCATAAAAAAATCTTCAACGCCGTTTTTAGAATTGATTATGGCTACGGCATTACAAAAGATGCCGATAGAGGAATTGTATTTGGAATTGGACAGTATTTTTAATTCTTAAAGACTCGGTTAACTAAATTTACTTTTTCATTTTTCTGAACGGTCTTGGTTGTGTAATTTTGTAAGCGGCATTGTTATTGATAACAGTTTTAAGAACACTTTTTGTCAATGAACCGCAGCATTTCACAAAATACCGCACTTTTCATCATGATCGCCTTTATAGGCTTGGGCATTTCAAGTGCGCAAAATACAGTTGTTACCGCAAGGGCAGAGAAAGGCGATGGCATCTTATCATTACTACGTAAACAAGGCATAGATCCATATGAAGTCTACGATGATTTTATCGCCATGAATTTGGAAAACCTTCGTGACAGTGTTCATTTGTACGAAGGAAGAACCTATACTATTCCCAAATTTAATGTTGATACAGTATCAGTAGTTGAGGATATTGCCAAAGTAGCCAAAAAAATAAAAGAGGTTGAAGGAAAGGACTACCCCATATTTGGTAAAAAACATGCAACGGTAATACCAAAAAGCAGCAAACTGAAAGGGGCGGTTTATTATTTGGTCTCAGGTCATGGCGGGCCCGACCCAGGTGCAATGGCGGTTTATAAAGGTAAGTCAATAGCAGAAGATGAATATGCTTATGACATAACGTTGCGTTTGGCCAAAGAATTGATATCACATGGCGCACTTGTATATGTGATTATTAGAGATCCCAATGATGGTATCCGCGATGAGCGAATTTTGAAAATCGATCACGATGAAGTAACCTATAAAAACAAGGTAATTCCGCTAAATCAAACGCGGCGTTTAAAACAAAGGGTTGATGTCATCAATGAACTGCATCGAAAAAACCGAGGTAAGTTTCAACGCTTGATCGTGACCCATGTTGATAGCCGAAGCAAGGGTCAAAACATTGATGTTTTCTTTTATCATCATGCCCAAAGTAAAAATGGTAAAAAGTTGGCCGAAAGCGTTCACAAAACTTTTCAGAAAAAATATAAAAAGTATCAACCCAACCGAACGTACACGGGTACTTTTGATGCCAGAACCAATCTATATTTAGTCAAGAAGACGCATCCTGCAATGACTTTTATCGAAATAGGTAACATCAGAAATAAGAAAGACCAAAAACGTATTTTGGTTCCTGATAATCGGCAAGCCTTGGCAAAATGGATATCTGAAGGTGTTATTTTAGATTATCAAACTGGCGAAATAGGGCGTATTCGCTAAGCAACTATTTTTCTTTTATAATACTCATAAAGTTGTTCAGGCCCCGCTCCGAGAGAATTTTTCAAATGTATCATACCAAATAGGAATTGTAATCTTAGGATCCCTATTTCCTCATATTTTCTTGCCGAGGTTTTGACAGAACGCGGTAAAATTTTGAAATCAGAAATGGAATAAATTCTGCGGATAAACTCATTGTCTTCAAAAATCATGTAGGCCTCATTAAAGCCGTTAGCCCTCTCGAATAGTTTTTTTGTGATGAACAAAGTCTGATCACCACCTCTACAAAGGGTATGGTTTATTTTTGTAAACCAAGCGAAAAATTTCAAAAGACGATTGTTGCTATCAAATTTCATTTGAAAACAGCCTACTTCATTCCCTTTTTCCACAGCATCTAAAATGTATTGGTCGAAGTCTTTTGGGGGTACGGTATCAACATGCAAAAAATAAAGTACATTGGCCTTCGCGACTTTGGCACCTAGATTCATTTGCTTTGCTCTGCCTTTGGCAGATGCGACAACAATGGTATCATATTCTTTGGCTATTGAAACGGTGTTGTCGGTGCTACCTCCATCAACTACTATGATTTCTTTAATGTTGTCTGAATTACTATATGATTTTACGTATTTCAAAATCTTGGAAATATAATTTTCCTCATTCAAAACAGGTATGATGATACTTATTTGGAGGTTATTTGGCTTCATTCAGATTCCAATCATATTTGAGAAAACCAATGTCAGTATTGTCATTGATTTCAATTTGGGTATAGGGTTTTATATAATCGCTTAGTGTTCCATTTTCTGTAAAATCTTTTTTGTACCACTTGAAAATATTTGAGAGGTACATTTTTTCTTTGGTGATCTCATTTCTGGTCTTATCATTCACAAAATCAAATGTTGCCTCATGCAATTGGGTTTCCAATTGTGCTGTGGTAAAAGCCCTATTCAATAACTTTGGACAAGAAAAGGAAGCGCAATTAATCGCAAAATGAATTCTGGGCTCATTCATTTTGCGCAATATTTTATGCTCAATGTCTCCCAAAGAAAGTAAACCATCGCCCATTTTGACCCAGTTTCTTCCCCATGGGTTTTTAATGTCTTTTATGCTTTTTGTGGGATAATTATCTAGAATGAGTTTTACCGTCGCGGCATTGTACAAATTAATATAATAGGCTAGTTTTTCATTTTTTGCCCAATTTTTTTCAGGTCTATTTTCAGCCAAATGATTCAAATAATCATCCAAAGGGGAAGCATCATTTTGAAAACCCTTGTAGTCAACATCGCCTTTGTCATTTACATGTTTGATTAACAAATCATTCCATTGGGAGTGGTCGGGCAATGAAACTTCTTTTTCCGTTACGGGTTCAGAATTTTCCTTGATAGGTATTACAGCTTCTTTAACCTCAGAAAAAACAGAATCTTCCTGTATTTCTGAAAAGTTGGATTCAAGCGTATCAATTTGAGTGGTCTCAGGTTGCTTTTCTGAAATGCCGGTTTTGTTCGGCTCAATATGGGATTTGCTGCCACAGGATAACCAAAAAGTGCTTAAAAGAATAAATACCGTTTTGATCATTTTATCAACAGCAACCACCACCATTATAGTGCCATGTGCTTTCGCTGATATGTATTTGCTCATTTGCTTTGGCCAGGGCTGCCGCCGTTTTATCGCAAACAGCCAAGGGCTGATTTTGCATCAATACGTGACCGGCCTTATCATCAAAATACTCTTCGTCTCCGTAGTAAATTGCCGTTTTTCCAGTAAACATACAAGGCCCATCTTCAGGCATGGGGTCTTTGATGGCAGCTATTTCAATAGATTCAATGAAAATAAGCTCATCAGTAGGGTAATGGTTGGGCGATAATACGCGGTACGATTTTCTTGCCCGAATTTCTATGGTACCGAAACCGGCATCAGTCAACACTTTCACATAGTCTTTGATAGGAATACTACCACTCAAACATAAAGCTCTTAGACGATCATCATTGCGTAATTCGTCATTCATGGGTTGCTCACAAGTTGGATCACTCATAACCAATCTACCGTGTGGTTTTAAAATGCGATACATTTCTGCTACAGCCTTCTTCAAATCATCAATTTTAAAGATGTTGAAAAGGCAGTTTTGCGCGGCCACATCAATACTTTCATCTTCAACCGGTAAATTCAAGGCATCGCCTTTGACTAGGTTCACGAATTCACTTTTGAACCAATCATTTTCTTCTTCGGCAATGAGGAAATTTTTTCGCGAAGCTTCCAGCATTTCATCAACCACATCAACTCCGGTTACCCCGCCTTTTTGTCTTGAGAAATATGAAAATTGCAACAGTTCCATGCCTCCTCCAACACCAACATAAAGAACCTTTGGATTATTTATCAAGTCTTGTGCTGAAACCGTGCTGCCGCAACCATAGTTCATTTCTTGCATGATTTTTGGAATCGAAAGTCCAGGAAATTGCCAAATAGGGTTGGTAGTACAGCATAGACCCACATCAGGGGTTAATGCTGCTTCTTTATACAAATCATTGGTTGCTTCTAAATAACTCATTTCTTTTCTATATTTCTTTTCTATATTTCTTTTATCAATTCTTTAAACAGCTTCACCATTTTTGGCTCAGCTTTTCCTGCTATACTTATAATTTCTTGAATATCAACGGGTTGTAGGTTGTCTGGATCACACTCATCCGTAATCACTGATATTGCTATAATGGGTAGTCGTAAATGATTGGCAACAATTACCTCTGGCACCGTACTCATTCCAACAGCATCAGCACCGATGATCTTCAACATGCGGTATTCGGCCTTGGTTTCCAATTGGGGCCCCACCACCGAAGCATAGACCCCTTTTTTGAGGCTTATTTTTTCACGCTGGGCAATGGCCACTAATTTCGACCCCATTTCTCGATGATAGGGTTCGATCATATCGACAAATCGATCTCCGAAATTCGCCACATTTTTAAAGGCGAGAGGAGAGCCCCCTTGTAAATTGATATGGTCTTCGATCAACATTAGATCTCCCTTTTTCAAATTAGTGCTTATACCGCCCGCCGCATTGGATATAAATAGTTTCTTGATGCCCAGCTCGTTCATTGCCCGAATGGCATAGGTCACATCCATTAAATCATAACCTTCATACAAATGAAAGCGACCTTGCATGACCACCACTTTTTTTCCTTGAAAATCTCCATAAATCAGTTTGCCTGAATGAAATTCAACGGTAGCAAGTGGAAAGAAGGGGATATTGTTATAGTGGGCCTCTATAGGGTTCTCTATTTCATCGGCAAGTTTTCCTAGTCCGGTGCCCAGAACAATACCAATTTCAGGATTGATAAAACCCTTGTTTTTTAAATAATCAGTTGATTCTTGTAGTTGTTTTTCCCTTAAAATCATATATTTTTCAAATAAGGTTGAAAGGCCTTGATGTCTTTGATGTCTTCATAAAAATCTACATCATTTTTAACTGCGAGTAAATGTATGTTTTCCTTTTCTAAATCTTGCAAGGTATCCGTTAAAACTGTTTGGGTTCCCCAATTTTTATTTCTGAATGGTTCAGCCTTAAAACTTTTCATTCCCAAAAGATAGTACCCACCATCTTCTGCAGGGCCAATGACAAAATCACTTTTATCCAATTGGTCAAAGGCATGCTCCAAATCGGCCTTTGACAAATCATACATATCACTGCCTATGATGATGATTTTTTGAAAGCCTGACTCGAAACCACCTTGAAAGGCATTTGCCATGCGCACACCTAAGTCGGCCCCGCTTTGAAGCTTTTTTTGATAAACCGTATTGCTCCAATGGTCGTTTTCCCAAATTTCATCAGAGTACCAAACTTCTTTCGCCGCATTGACATCTTTTGTGAACTGGGCGGTATGAGCGAGTAAGAATTTATAAATATCAAGGGCAGACTGATCGCCGACCTTGGCGGCCAATCTGGTTTTGCACTTTCCCAATTCGGGGTTTCTTGTAAAAATCATCAAAAGTCTGTTTGAAGCAATATTTTGATAATTTACTGTGCCCCGATCTTTTTTATTTTGGTTCGGTTGAATTATTCCCACTTAAATTTTAGAATTACTTGTTATATACTTTGATGCCCTTTGTCAAGAGCTTTCCCCAGTATTTGTTGAATGCATGAACACTATCGGTTTCCTTTTGAAGGTTATTGTAAACCGTATGACCTTGGTTTTTCCATTCAAAGATTCCTCCATAGAGATTTTTCACATTGGTGTACCCTGCTTTTAGCAATTTTTCGCCGATATCTTCAGAACGAACGCCGATGGAACAGTAAACAAGAATAGGTTTGTTCTTGTCAGGAGCATGGTTTTTGAAAGAATCTAGATGAAAGGCATCATAGCCCACCCAGATGGCGTTTTCGATGTGACTGACATTGAATTCCTCTTTTTTACGGGTGTCAAAAATTAAAGTATTTTCGTCTACCAAAGAGTCGTTCACATAAGCATAAGGGACACTTTCAGAGTTAAGCTGTTTCAATGTTCTTTGCAACTTTTTTTGACCGAAAACAATCGACACAAAAAAGAAGGTTAGCATAAATGTGAGGAAAAATCTCATAAGCCTATGAAAATTGGTTCAAAGATACTATTTTAAGATGGCCCCTAAGCGAAATAAAAATCCAAAAAACCACTATGATGACAAGAATTTCAATCCATATACAATTACTTTTTCTGCTCGCAGTTTCTATTTCCTGTAAAAGTGATAAGAATGTTGAAACCAAGGTAAAATTAAGAACTAAGACCGATTATTACACTGAACCTTATCGACCGCAATTTCACTTTTCACCAGAAGAAAAGTGGATGAATGACCCAAATGGTATGGTTTATCACAAAGGTATTTACCATCTTTTCTATCAACACTATCCTGAAGATATTGTTTGGGGGCCAATGCATTGGGGCCACGCCATCAGTAAAGATTTGATTCATTGGCAACATAAACCGATTGCCCTATACCCTGATGAACATGGATTGATTTTTTCAGGAAGTGCCGTTGTGGACAAAAACAATTCATCAGGCTTTGGCTCTGTTGAAAATCCACCTTTAGTAGCTATTTACACCTATCATCTCATGGAAGGCGAAAAGGCAGGAAGAAAAGATTTTCAAACCCAAGGAATAGCCTATAGTTTGGATAATGGGGATTCTTGGACCAAATATGAGGGAAATCCTGTAATTGGAAATGATGGCATTAAAGACTTCAGAGACCCAAAGGTCATGTGGTTTGAACCCACGAAAAAATGGATCATGACGTTAGTTGCGGGGGATCATGCGAAGTTTTATAGTTCAACCAATTTGAAAGATTGGAAATTAACGGGCGAATTCGGAAAAGACAAAGGTGCACATGGTGGGGTATGGGAATGTCCTGATCTGTTTCAACTAAAGGTTGAGGGCAGTGATGAGGAAAAATGGGTGTTGCTGATCAGCATCAACCCAGGAGCACCAAACGGAGGAAGCGGCACACAATATTTTGTTGGCGAATTTGACGGAGGAGAATTTACCACTGAGCAAACCGAAATCAAATGGCTTGATTATGGCACTGATAATTATGCTGGGGTAACTTATTCGAACGAACCCAATGAAGAACGAATATTCATCGGTTGGATGAGCAATTGGACCTACGCTCGTGACACCCCAACTGAAAAATGGCGCAGTGCGATGACGGTGCCCAGAAAATTGGCATTGAAAAAATATGATGATGGTTATTCATTGATGAACTACCCCATTGAAAGTCTAGAACCCATCATTTCAGATGGTCCTGTAAAGAATCTAATGGTAAGATCGGGAGAAAAGAAGACTTTGAAGTTTAAAAATTTGAACCAAGCTGAGATTCAGTTTCAAAATGACTCCAAAAACTTTCAATTGAAACTTAGCAATAATTTGGGAGAGGAGTTGGTATTGACCATGATTGGTGATGAAAAACAGTTTTTTTTGGATCGCACCAATTCTGGGAAAGTGGACTTTCAAGATGATTTTGGCAGCGTTCAGATGATGCCTGTACCTAATTTACCTTCAGAGGGGTATGAAGTTCGCCTACTTGTTGACAATTCTTCTATAGAAGTTTTTATCAATAAAGGTCAATATGTGATGACCTCACAAATTTTTCCCAATGAAAAATATACTGATTTGACCATTGAAAATATGGGGGAAGAAGTCATTGAATTTAAAGACTTTTCGGTACATGATGTGAAACGAATTTGGTAACCATTCTTTTGAAATAGTGTGAATTGTGTTGGCTGAGCCTATGGATCGCATCTGGCGATTGCCCAATATAAAATCGATCGATTGCCTGACTGTAAATGATATATAAATAGTGCAAATCCCGGTATTTAAAACAAAAAACCCTGCATTTGCAGGGTTTTGTTGTGGTGCCTCCAGCCCCGACGCTTCGGGGGAACCAGGGCAAATTCATTTTTTGTAAAGTATATCCTCTAAAATAGAATTATCGTTAATGATTTTCTGAATGAACTTTTTGCTTTTCATTCGTTTAATAAATCTTTCAAGGAAAACAGCTTGGTCTTGGGTATCACATTTTTTCGACAAGACAATTTTCCAGTCCTTTGCAGCTTTTGTAAACCCTTTTTTAAAATAATGTGAATTGTGTTGGCTGAGCCTATGGATCGCATCTGGCGATTGCCCAATATAAA
>CAYSPL010000001.1:0-156573 GCA_964432915.1 uncultured Maribacter sp. | reverse complement strand
GGAGCAACATAGTTGCGGAGCCATTTTGGTCAGCTTTTCGCTGAATGGATTCCATCGTTTCGGCTATGGTTAGTACGGGAATTAAAAGTAGTGAACTTTCGATTAAGCACTTAGCCAAAACTTTTTATTTTGTTTTATCTTTTTTTTAAAGCCAAATCAAAAGATTTGGCGGACTTGGTTAAAAGCTCTAAACTTTGGATTAAGAACCAAAACCCGTATTAACTATAGCCATTGTTGGCAGTAGTAATTATTTTTCACTTCTCATTTTACTAAAAAATTCCGACATCATTTGTCTACTTTCATCACTTGTCCGTAAGTTTATTATTTCTCCATTTTCGTCAGTCGTAAAGTGTCCTTTAAAAGCATTTGGCATTTGATCATATTGATTATTCACTTGGTTTAATGTTCCAATAAAACAAGGATATCCATATTTTTCCACAAGAAAAGGTAAAGCGTGTTTTCCTCTTAAAAGTTCGTATTCTTGATAATTGTAAGGTGTTGATTTTTGCCTTTTTTCTAAGGTGATATTAAATTTCTTTAATATTTTCTCAATTTCTTTTTCCGTTGCAAATAAAGAAATCCCACGCAGAGCATAAAGTTTCATATCTAAATAACGTTCTTTTTTGTAAGCCAAATTAAAGAAATCATTCAGTTCAGGAAAGTCAATATCATACAAGAGTTTTAAAATCCTATTCCGTAATTCAATATGTTTAGTTTTTTTGTAAATTCTAATCAAATGGACAATATTACTTTCGTTTATTGTTTTTTTATTTAATGTAAATAATGCGTTTCTAAAATCCACATTTCTTTCATTAATCTTTTCATTAGTCAATATTTCGGGAAAGTCTGTCATTTTTGAATTTTGCTCTTATTACTGCCAACGGTGATGTGTATGATTAGTTGCGGACTTTTCCAACGGAAAATGTCCGCCTGAGACTAAAGATAATTGATTGCAGGAATTTCCATGTGGAAATTCCGACCGCAATTAATTATACACCGTGTTGTGTGCTGGCTTTTTTCGAGCCCAGTTAAAAAATCCGTGGTCATTTATGTCTGTAATAAATTCAATCTCCATATCGTCCTCCGATTTTTGTCTTGGTCTTTTTATTCTGGATGAAAAGTGATTTTTGTCAATTTGTAGCAGGTTAAATCCATCGTAACCAATTGCCGAAAATCCTTTGTCCGATTTAAGTGCGAAATGAGTTATGTCCTGAACAAATTCCTCTCCCTCTTTCCGCAATATTTCTTTAATAAGTCCAATTTTCAATTCTGTCAGGCGAATGATGTAATGGGCAAAGTCCGACCGATTTGGCACAATTTGGTGGTCGAACAGTTTGCGAAATGAACCTTCACTTAATATATCGTTGTAAAATCCATTGATATACAACTCCGTGTTTTTCGGAGAGTGGGTGATTAATTTTGAGAAGACTTTTATTTCGTTTTCAAAGTCCATAATTGGATTTTTTCAGCTTGCACACAACTATTGGATAAACGTACCTGAGTACGTTTATCCCTCTTATAGTAGCACCAAAGTACACCTTTTTCCTACAGTTTTGGTGGTGCCTTACCATATACTTGTCAACACCGGGCAACAAAAAACCCGCTACATGACTGCAGCGGGTTTTACTATTTTTAAAAGTAGTTTCTTAAGCCTTGAAAGGCTCAACAGAGACATAAGACTTGCCCCCTGCTTTTTTGGTAAACTGAACAATACCATCAACTTTGGCATGCAAGCTATGGTCTTTGCCAGCATATACATTTTCGCCCGGGTTGTGCTTGGTACCACGTTGTCTGACAATGATATTGCCCGCAACTGCAGCTTGGCCACCATAAATCTTAACGCCTAAGCGTTTCGATTCTGATTCTCTACCGTTTTTTGAACTACCTACACCTTTTTTATGTGCCATGATATTTTCTATTTATTCGTATTGGGCTTCGATAAGCTCAGCCTGACAATACATACTAATTACTTTAATTTTTACGCTTTACCTCCGTCAAGTTCATCTTGCCATTTCTTCAGTTCATCCCACTTACCTGCTGCAGCGAGCTTCGCTTGCTTTGGCCAAGTATCGGTCACGTGATTACCACGTACCTCAGCGATGATCTCAGAAATTTGGGCTGGTTTCGCTTTCGCCAACTCAGCAAAAGTTGAAATACCAGCAGCCACCAGTGTCGAAGCAATTTTAGGCCCGATGCCCTCGATTTTTTTCAAATCATCAGGTTTGCCCGTTGCCTTTGGCGCCGCCTTTTTAGGGGCAGCTTTTTTGGGTGCTGCAGCCTTTGGAGCCGCTTTTGCCTTAGGTGCTGCTTTTGGAGCAACGGCCTTGGCAGCAGCTTCTTTTTTAGGAGCGGCTTTCTTTGGCTCGGCCTTCGCCTTTTTGGCACCTTTTGCAATGATACTTTCCACCACAATTTCAGTCAATGACTGACGGTGGCCGTTTTTCTTGCGGTACCCTTTACGTCTTTTCTTGTGAAAGACAATTACTTTGTCACCTCTTAGGTGTTTGATGACTTTCGCCTCAACGGCAGCGCCATCTATAGCCGGGGCGCCAATAGTAACGTTCTTACCGTCATCCAAAAGAAGTACATTGTCAAAAGTTACCTTTTTACCTTCTTCGGTCTGTAAACGGTGAACATATACTTTTTGGTCTTTCGCAACTTTAAATTGCTGCCCTGCCATCTCTACAATTGCGTACATAGCGTGTATATGATTTGTTAATCGCTCAAAATTTTATTTAAGCGGATGCAAATATACGTGTAAATAGGTAATCTGCAAGGGTTTTGCGCACAAAATATTAGGGCTGCTTTTGAACCTATAATATTGTAGCTAAATTCTTCATTTTATTAAAAAAGTCCATTAAATTGTAACCTTTCGGGTGTTTTTCACACTCATGCTCATAGAACATTAATTTAAAATATGATTTCAATGAAAAGAAGACTAATATCGGCCATCACAGCATGCCTTTTCATTGGGCTTACTTGGGCCCAAGAAGTGGCATATGAAGAGTATGATTTAGCGAACGGATTGCATGTTATCTTACATCAAGACAACGCTGCGCCCATAGTGACCACTTCGGTCATGTATCACGTAGGGGGCAAAGACAGAACGGAAGGCCGCACAGGCTTTGCACATTTTTTTGAACATCTCTTATTTGAAGGCACCAAAAATGTGAAAAAAGGCGATTGGTTTAAAATTGTCTCTTCAAACGGAGGAAGAAACAATGCCAACACCTCACAAGACCGAACCTATTATTATGAGGTCTTTCCTTCCAATAATTTGCAATTGGGTTTATGGCTCGAATCAGAGCGCATGTTGCACCCTATTATCAATCAAGACGGAATCGATACCCAACAAGAAGTTGTCAAAGAAGAAAAAAGATTGCGTTATGACAATAGCCCGTATGGACAATTTCTGTATGCCATTGGCAAAAACCTGTTTAAGGTCCATCCGTATAAAGACCCCAACATTGGGTATATGAAAGATCTTGATGCCGCTACTTTAGAGGATGTGATTGCGTATAACAAGAAATACTACGTGCCCAACAATGCGGTTTTGGTCGTGACAGGCGATTTTGATACGGCCAGCGCCAAAAAAATGATCTCAGATTATTTTGAAGAAATTCCAAGGGGGGAGGACATCGTGAGAAATTTTCCCAAAGAAACTCCTATTACTGAGCAAATCAATGCAACATTCCATGATCCCAATATTCAAATTCCGGCAACCATGATTGCTTATAGAACCCCAGGTTTTAAAGAACGTGAGGCCTATGTTTTAGATATGTTGTCAACCTATCTCAGTGATGGAAATAGTTCAAAACTGTACAAGAAAATGGTTGATGACCAAAAACAGGCACTACAGGTTGGAGCCTTCAATATTGGTCAAGAAGATTACAGCATGTATGTTGCCTTTGCACTGCCCGTTGGGGACACTAGTCTAGAGGTTTTGAATACCGAGATGGAGGAAGAATTCGCCAAGGTAAGAACTGAATTGATTTCTGAAAGCGACCACCAAAAATTATTGAACAAATTTGAAAATCAATTTGTCAATTCAAATTCAAGTGTTGAAGGCATTGCCAACTCTTTGGCACGCTATTATATGCTTTACGGAGACACTTCACTTGTGAATAAAGAAATCGAGATCTACCGTTCGATTACCCGAGAAGAGATAAAAGAAGTTGCCAATAAATTTTTAAATCCGAACCAGCGATTGGTATTGGAATATTTACCTCAAGAAACCGCTGAAAACTAGAACACAATGAAAAAATTATATACCCTATTATTCGTACTATCTGCATGTACATTAAGTGCACAAATAGATAGATCAGAAATGCCGAAACCAGGTCCGGCACCGGAAATCAACTTGGAAGACCCTCAACGTTTTGAATTGAAAAACGGACTTAAAGTCTTGGTGGTTGAAAATCATAAACTGCCAAGAGTCTCCATTCAACTGCGCATCGATAATCCGCCAGTCGCCGAGGGCGATAAATCTGGTGTTGCGTCATTGACCGGAAGTTTATTAGGTAAAGGATCTAAAACCATTTCAAAAGATGACTTCAATGAAGAGATTGATTTTCTCGGAGCGAGAATGTTTTTCAGTTCTCAAAGTGCATTTGCAAGTTCCTTATCTAAATACTTTCCTAGAATTTTGGAATTACTGGCAGATGCCAGTATCAACCCGAATTTCACACAAGAAGAATTTGATAAAGAGAAAGATAAATTAATCACTGGGCTGAAGACAGAAGAAAAAGATGTAAAGGCCATCTCAAGTCGTGTGCAGAGGGCTTTGGCTTATGGAACAGATCATCCTTATGGTGAGTTCACCACTGAAGAGACCGTCAACAATGTGAGCTTATTCGATGTCAAAAAGTTCTATTCAGATTATTTTGTTTCAGCCAACGCTTATTTGGTCATCATTGGCGATGTCAAATTCGATGAAGCCAAAGAATTGGTTGAAAAACATTTCACGCTATGGACAAAAGCAACACCACCGTCTTTCACCTATTCAGACCCTGCTGATGCGCAATACACCCAAATAAATTTTGTTGATGTGCCCAACGCTGTACAATCTGAAATTGCCGTTCAGAATTTGGTCAACTTGAAAATGAAGGATCCTGATTATCTCTCTGCCTTGATGGCAAATGAAATTTTAGGAGGCGGTGGAGAAGGCAGACTCTTTCTCAATCTAAGGGAAGACAAGGGGTACACCTATGGTTCATATGCGCGTTTGGGCAATGACAAGCATGGTGCCTCACGTTTTAGAGCTGTGGCAAGTGTTCGAAATGCCGTAACCGATAGTTCGGTAGTTGAATTGATCAAGGAAATAGACAAAATCCGTTCCATGCCAGTTACCGCTGAAGAATTGAAAAACACCAAAGCGAAATATGTAGGCCGATTTGTCATGGCACTTGAAAACCCCGAAACCATAGCCAGATATGCATTGAATATTGAAACTGAAGGTTTGGATAAAGATTTTTACAAAACCTACCTTGAACGCATCAATTCAATTAGCATCGAAGATGTTCAAAACGCCGCCCAAAAATACTTCAGTTCTGACAATGCGAGAATTGTGGTTGCAGGAAAAGGAAGCGAAGTTCTTGAAAATCTTGAAAAAGTGACTTTTAAGGGGAAGTCCATTCCCATTAAATATTACGATAAATATGCGGCAACAGAAGAAAAGCCGAACTACGAAGCTGCAGCACTACCGGAAGGTATTTCTTTGAATACCGTCTTGAATAAATATATTGATGCCATAGGAGGCAAAACCAAACTGGAAGGCGTGAACTCGTATGTGATGATTGCCGAAGCAGAGATGCAAGGCATGAAATTGAATCTTGAACAGAAAAAGACTTCCAAGAATCAATTTTCACAAGATGTGAAAGTCATGGGAAATTCAATGAGTAAGCAGGTGTTAAATGATGGCGTAGGCTATTCAATAATACAAGGACAGCGCAAAGATATGGATGAAACCGAACTAAAAAAGGCAAGCGAAGAGGCAGCACCTTTTCCTGAATTACGCTACCTAGACGGATCGGCAAGTTTAGAGGGTATTGAAGATGTTGATGGCAAAAAGGCGTACAAAGTCAAGGTGTCGGATGAAAAAAGTCTATTCTATGATGTGGATTCTGGTTTGAAGATAAAAGAGGAAACCAAAACTGAAATGATGGGTCAAGAAATCGTAAGTACCGTTATGTATGGCGATTATCGTGAGGTGGAAGGAATTCGATTTCCTTTTTCCATCGGGCAAACGGTTGGGCCCCAAAGTTTCGAGTTTATCGTAAGTGAAATCAAAATCAATGAGGGTGTCACTGATGCCGACTTTGAATAGATGTCAAAAACAGTAATTGGAAAAACCCTGACCAAAATAGTCAGGGTTTTTTCTTTTTATTGACCAGCCAAACGCCAAACAGAATGATCAATCCGCCGCCTAATTGGTAAATCGTGATGCGTTCTCCATCCCAAACACCCCAGAAAATGGCAACCAATGGAATGAGATAGGTTACCGAAGCCGCAAAAACGGGACTCGATACGTGTATCAGTTTATTGAAATACATATTCGCGATGGCCGTGCCAAAAATTGCCAGTGCCAAAACATACCACAGGGCCTCTTGCATGGGTGCATTATCAAAAACCTCATTGAAAAAACCAGAATGGATGACCAAAACCAGGGCCGGTAAAAAGGCCACGGCAAAGCTTCCCGTGGTTACGGCCAGTGCACTTAAATGTGGCAATTTGCTTTTGATGATATTGATATTGAAGGCATAGCCCAAGGCTGACAAAAGTATGAATGTAGCATACCAATAGTTTTGGTGCGGCACCAACTCCATCCCCGAAATAATCAAGGCTAACGTACCAAAAAGCCCTATAAAAACACCCAACAATTGCTTTTTGTTGAAGAACGCCCCGAATAGGCCAGCACCCACCAAGGTGGTCAATAGCGGTACGGTGGAATTGAAAATAGCCGTGATGCCGCTATCCAATTCGGTCTGTGCAAGGGCAAACAAAAAAGGAGGGAAAAAAGAACTCAGAAGACCTCCGAAGAAAATCCATTTCCAGTCTCTTTTGGTGATGTTTGACAAACTTTTAAAACCTAGAATGAATAGGGTCATTGAGGCAATGATGATTCGCAACCCCCCAACCTCAATGGCCGTGAGACCCAATAGTGCCTTTTTCATAAGTATGAAAGACGAACCCCATACCAAAGAGAGAATGATGAGGTAGACCCATTTTTTTACGTAATCACTCAAGCTGATAAATTTTTTACAAAAGTGAAACTTTTAAGAATACTAAAAGGGGTAATAATTCGTAATTTTAGAACAACACTTTCAATTGATTGATAATGAAAAAAAGCATACCGTTCTTAGCATCTCTATTTTTTGTTTTTTTTATTTCTTGTAAAGAGGATAAAAAAGCGGAGTCTTCAACCGAAATGAGTCAGATGGATCGCGTTATGGCCATGCATGACGAGGTAATGCCCAAAATGGGCAAGATAGGGTCACTAGCCAATGATTTTAGAAAAAAACTGGATGCCGGAGAAGGCGGTATTGCTGAAAAAAAGGCCATGGAAGATCTAAAAGCTGCCAACAAATCAATGATGGACTGGATGCAAGATTTCATGGCACATTTTGACCATAAAGAAATCAATAAGGGCAAAGCTCTTACGGCAGAAAAACAGGCACTCTTGAATGCCGATGAAAAAACCATGATCGAGGTAAAAAAGATGATGGAAACAAGTATTGAAAATGCGGAAAAACTACTTGGAACCAATTAGTTCAATTGATTTTTCAATTGCTTGATCCCCACTGGCTGCCAAATCAGCAATTACTTTTTGCAAGAATTTTTGGGTATCACGTTCATACCCAATTTCGACATCTGGGGCTATACCTTTGCCTTCATAGTTATTGCCGTTTAAATCAAGATATACTTCGCTAGATAAGCCTATTTTCCAGCCGTTGGGCAGTTCTTTATCCAATACATCAGAGAAAACCCCTTCTGTTCTTGAACCTATTCTAGTGATGTTTGGAAGTGATAAGGAACTTAAGGTCATAATTTCTGTAGCACTTGCCGATTCGCAACTAATAAGTAAATAAACCGGTTTAGAATAGGCATTCTTTGAGGAGGTCTGGGTTACTTTGACCAAAGGGGTAAAACCATTACCCATCTTTCCCTTTTTAGTGAAAACCATGCGTTCTTTATCGTTCAATCGTTCCAAAACGGCCATGCCTACTTCATCTTTTCCACCACCATTAAAACGAACGTCTATGATGAGTGCATCTGTATTTTGAAGATCAGTCATGATTACATCCAAAGATTCGCGAATACCTATCATCTCATCTTCATTTCCGTTTTCAACAGTTTCCATTTTTTCAAAATAGGTCATCCAATAATCGCGAAATGATAAGGTGTCACTGATGCCGTAATCGGCCATTCCCATCATTTGATTCAATTGAAAATAGCCTACATTGTTTTTAAGTTTGCCCCAACGCAAGTTTCCATTTTTAATGGACTTTCCTTCAGGAATATATTTTTTAGCCACTTGGGCAGCTACGTTATAATTTCGAAGTTCTTCTTCTGAGTTTTCTTCGGCTTCCTCTTCTTTCTTTTCCCTTTCGAGATAAAGACTTTCAGCCTCTTCTTCAATTTCATTGGTAGCCTCTATGCCAATATGACCATCATCAAAAGATTCCAGCATTTCATAGAGCACCAAGAACAATTCGGCATCGGTCGTTGCTGCAGTTACCTTGGGCCTATACTCTGCATACATCTTTTCTGGATCCACATTTCTTAACTCAAAATAGGCGTAATGATCTTTAAATGTCTCCCACAGTACTTCAAAGTTGTATTCTGGATCATTGATTTTCTCCTGGGCTTCAACGTATTCGGCAGCATCCTTTTTGCAAACGAGAGGAGCATCATCAACACGCACAAAAAAGTAATTATTAATACCATCTTTGTAAACCAAGGTGTCATTCTCTATTTTTAAATCTTGGCCAAAATCAGAAATTTCCCCGGCTATCAAGGGCATACAAGAAATGGACGTGACGTCAGCCATGATGAATTCACCTGCCTTTATTTTTACGATTCTTCCGTAACCTAAAGATTTCCAAACACCATCAAATTCACTTTTTTCAGCTGCTAAGTCGCATGATAAAAAAGAAATAATTACTAAAAGAGCTAAACCGAAATTTAGGGAAGCCATTTTTTTCATGGAGTGATTTTTTGATTGATAAATTGCTTACTGTAAAAGTAAGTTAGTGAAATCTAGAATTCTTTCCACCAAGGCTCATTTGAAACCTGAGTGGAATCAATATAGATGAAAGCTCCGATTTTTGGGGCGGTGGTTGCAATTCCCAATTCCAAGGCTTTTTTTGAAACCCGTTCCACTGGCTCTGTCCATGGATGCATGGCCAGCTTGAAAGCCCCCCAATGAATGGGCATTATCTTTTTAGCCTTGATATCAATACCTGCTTGAGCGGTTTCTTCTGGCATCATATGAATCTCTTTCCAAAGTTGATTGTACTGGCCACACTCCAACATCGCAAAATCAAAGGGGCCAAATTTTTTCCCAATTTCCTTAAAATGGGCTCCGTAACCACTATCGCCGCTAAAGAAAATGTTTTCTTTGGCAGATTGAATGACCCAAGAACCCCATAAAGACTTACCCCTATCCGTTAAACCCCTACCCGAAAAATGTTGTGCTGGCGTACAAATAAATCTTAGTCCGAACAATGTGGCATCTTGCCACCAATCCAATTCCACAACTTGGTCTTCTGCAACGCCCCACTCAATTAAATGTGGGCCAACACCCAAAGGCGTATAAAACATATCGACCTTTTCTTTCAGCAACTTCACAGAGCCATAATCAAGATGGTCATAGTGGTCATGTGAAAACAACACGGCATCAATTTTCGGCAACTTTTCAACCGCTATGGGCAAACGGGCACTAAAACGTTTTTGACCCAACATGGGGTTTGGCGCCGGCACGTTACCAAACATGGGATCGATCAATATGTTTTTTCCTTCCATCTGGAGCAAAAAAGCTGAATGCCCAAACCATATCAATCTAGTTTTACCATTATAATTGTCGATTTCCAATGAATCCACTTGAGTAACGGTAATGTTTTTTTGAGGTGTTGCATCCGGATTTGGGTTAAAAAAAAGGCGTGTCATTTTCAATATTTTCTTGAAGTCTGTGTCCATTTTGACCCCTCCAATATTTTCAAAGACACCATCTTTGAAATTTGCTGATTGGTTGTAACGTTCTTTCTGCTCTTTGGTAGGAGAGCCTCCAAACTCAGGACTCAGATTAACAAACAGCACCACTAAAACAACTAATAACAGCACCACAACAAATATGTATAACCCCATTTTCTTTAGAATCTTTATTGGTTTTTTCATCCTAATTTCATCTTAGAAAGGCAGTTTGCTCAAATCCACATTTCCACCCGAAATAATAATGCCCACTCGCTGATTTTTGAAGTTGTTCTTATCACGCAACAAGGCCGCGAAAGCCACGGCACTAGAGGGTTCAACTATTATTTTCATTCGCTCCCAAATCAGTCGCATCGCTGAAACGATCTCTTCTTCAGTAACTCGAATGATCCCGCTGACCTGTTCTTTGATTATCGAAAAGTTGTTGCTGCCCAAGGTAGTTCTGAGTCCGTCAGCAACGGTATTCGTAGAGTCATTGCCTTCAATTTTTCCACTTTGCAACGAACGATAGGCATCATCCGCTTCAAAAGGTTCGCCTCCATAAACTTTGCAATTTGCACCAAAATTCTGGGCAGTCAATGCAGCGCCAGCGATCAACCCACCCCCGCCAACCGGGCAAAAAATTGCCTCTAAATTGGGCTGATCTTCCAAAAGTTCCATCGCTGCCGTACCCTGACCGATGATCACAGGAATATCATTAGAAGGATGTAAAAGGGTTGCACCCGTTTTTTGGGCAATCTCATTTGCCGTTCGTTCTCTAGCCTCTAAAGTTGGTTCGCACTCGTAAATAATACCTTCATATTCCTGTACCCCTTTCTTCTTGACCTCCGGCGCTGATGTGGGCATCACAATATGCGCGGTAACGCCCAAACTTTGCGCACCCAAAGAAACGGCCTGGGCAAAATTACCTGATGAATGTGTTACCACTCCTTTATTGCGTTCGTCATCTGATAATTGTAAAATCGCATTTGTTGCTCCCCTCATTTTGTAAGCCCCGCCACGTTGAAAGTTTTCGCATTTAAAAAACACCTCAGCGCAAGCAATGTCATTTATAAGTCGTGAACTTAAAACCGGGGTTCTATGAATGTAGGGTTTGATACGGGAATGACATTCGAGCAAATCTTCTTTATGCATAACCACTGAATTTAGTTATTTGCAGTTACTTTTTCCACCGAATTGTTTCCATGATATGCGCGATATCTTGTTGTAGATATACGGCAGCAGGATAAATGGAATCATAATTGGGCCTGACCTCAAAGTATAAAGAACCAGAAACAAAGTGGTTCACACTATCGGTAACATAAAATTGAGCCTGTGAAGCGGCATCGCCACTGACCTCGAAGAAGGTGCCGTAAACCTCTTCTAATTCATTTTCAAAAACCCGTGGGCGAATGCCATCAGCCTTTGCAGCATGTTCATAACTTCGGCGTTCTGCATCGGTGATCAACTTCGTAAGGTCATTATCAATCTTCTTGTACGTGAGGAAAATGGCCGCGTTCATTTCAGGATAATACATGGTAAGGGAACCTTCTTTTGTATTCTTTAAAACGGCATTTTTATTGTAATTGAAGGTATAGTGGTCTGTGTCAACATCTGCGCCCACAGGTCTTGAATATTCTAAACGTAACATGGCTTTTGGTTTGGGCAGTACATTGTCTTCACAAGATAAAAATGTGATGAAAACAGCCATTACAAAGACAATTTTTTTACGCATTAGACAAGGTAACTTTAATTTGTTTGAGCCTTTTTTTATCTAAACTTTCTACCTTAAAGGTATAGTCTTTAAAAATGACTTCGGCTCCTTTTTTTGGAAAGCTTCCGGCAATTTCGAGAACAAAACCAGCTATGGTCTCCGACTCGCCTTTCTGCACTTCAAAATCTTCTTCATCTTCAATTTTAACTACTCGATAGAAATCTTTTAAAGTGGTTTTTCCGTCAAAAACATAATTCAAATCATCTAGTTTCGAATACACCAAATCTTCGTCATCAAATTCATCACTGATGTCCCCCACAATTTCCTCAATAATATCCTCTAAAGTCACGATACCCGAAGTGCCTCCATATTCATCGACCACCACGGCCAAATGGTTTTTCATTTCTTGAAATTCAGACAGCAGATCATCCAACTTTTTGTTCTCGGGCACAAAATAGGGTTCTCTGATCAAGGTTTGCCAATTGAAGGTTTTACGATCGATATGGGGTAGAAGATCTTTGACATAAAGTACGCCCAAAACGTTGTCCATATTCTCAGAGAAGACGGGAATACGGGAGTAGCCATGCTTTTTGATTTCGTCAATCACCTCTTTGAATTTCATTTCTTCACTAAGCGCAAAAATGTCAATTCTAGGTCGCATGACTTGTTTGGTGTCAGTATTTCCGAAGGAAACAATACCTTCCAATATTTTTTGCTCCTCTTTTGTGGTATCACCCTCAGAAGTCAATTCCAAAGCCTGGGAAAGATGGTCTACACTTAAATTCGATTTTTCCTTACCCAATTTATCATAAAGAAAATTGGAACTCGATTTCATGGGCAGGCTCAAAGGGGAAAAGACAAAATCAAGAAACTTCAATGGATAAGCCATAAACTTACTGAAACTCACTTGATTTCTATTGGCATAAACCTTGGGTAAGATTTCGCCGAACATTAAAATCAAAAAAGTGATCACCACTACTTCAAGAAAAAATCTGGCCCAATCACTTTCCAAATTCGAAAACAAGGTATCGCCAATGACATTGAATAATAGCACGGTGCCAATATTTATGGCATTGTTGGCGATCAGTATGGTGGCCAAAAGTTTTTTGGGTCGTTTCAATAACTTGACCACGATTGAGCCCCGCGTTGTCTTCTCTTCTTCAACTTCATTTATCGTGGTTGGCGAAAGACCAAAGAAGGCGACTTCAGCACCCGAAATCAATGCAGAACAAATAAGCAGTAAAAGCAAAACGCCCACTTGAAGCAAAAAAGAGCCATCAAAAAAGAAAAGACTGAAAATTAAACCAAGAGGGTCAGGATCCAATAGTATTTCTTTTATTTTTAGAAAGGCAGATCATCTTCTTGTTCAGGTTCACTTACCTGTGCTGTCTGTGCTGCCGTGGTATTCTGAGGCGGGGCTGTTGCCGTATTTTGAGCGGGTTCAGGTGTTGATGGCTGACCACTCGCCTGTGCATTTGCCATGCTCTCTTTTTTCGTTGACAAGAAAGTGAATTCTTGTACATGAACCTCAGTGGTGTATCTGGTAACCCCATCTTCACCCTGCCATTGTCGGTTTTTCAACCGCCCCTCAACATACACCTTGTCTCCTTTGCTCAAATACTTTTCACATATTTCAGCAGCTTTGTTTCGAACCACGATATTGTGCCAATCCGTATTGGTGATCCGCTCACCTGTTTGTTTGTTGGTGTACGATTCATTGGTGGCAATAGGAAAGCGCCCAATGCAATTACCTCCTTCAAAATAATGCATTTTGACCTCGTCACCCAAATGCCCAATCAGCATTACTTTGTTCAGTGTTCCGCTCATAACTTTGATTATCACTACTAATTTACGAAATCGGCACTATTTTTCAGTACTTAAAAAGGAAATTCAACCTTCACGGTAAGCATCAAAAATAGCATCAGATTTGATGGTCAAAAATACGACTTTTTAAATGTTTCAATGAATTCAGCAATCAGAACAGGTACAGCGTAATCTTCAATTTTGTTCCATTCAATGGAGTTGTGAATTTCATCTTTTGAAAACACCACCCAAAAATTACAATGCAGATGTTGATGGGAAAGTTTGTGAACGATTTGTTTTTCGTTAAAACGATGGATTTCAGAAACCTCAGATAATTTCAAAACCTCGGGCAAACGCTTCTTTAAGGTACGAAGTTTTATTTCCTTATCTGTTTCGAGCAATGGAAATTGCCAAAGATTTTGCCAGATTCCTTTCTCGGTTCGTTGTCTTACTAAGGTTTTGGATTTTCCGTTCGTTGTTTCGAGAATGGGAACCACATAATTGAAATACCGTTTTCTGATTTTTGTTTTTTTCAACTTTACGGGCAAGGCATCAACTTGGTTCTTTTGCAATGCAACGCAACTTTCGTTCAAAGGGCATTCCTCACAATTCGGAATTCTAGGTGCACATTGTAGGGCGCCGAACTCCATGATACCCTGGTTGTAATCTCTGATATTGTTCGAATCCATTACCTCGAGGGCCAGTTTTTTGAAATATTTGATTCCCTCAGTGCTATTGATCGGAAGAGCCACCCCAAAATACCGGGCAAGTACGCGATACACATTACCATCCACCACCGCCTGTGGCTCATCAAAACATATAGAGGCAATGGCGCTGGCGGTGTAATCTCCTACACCCTTTAATTTCAAAAGTTCTCTATGGTTTTTAGGAAAATTACCGTGGTGTTCGGAAGCAATCACTTTGGCCGTTTCATGTAGGTTTCTGGCCCTTGAATAATACCCAAGGCCTTGCCAAAGTTTTAGCACTTCATCTTCAGGGGCATTGGCCAAATCATGAACAGTTGGATACTGGGCAATGAATTTCAAATAGTAGGGAGTACCCTGTGCAACTCGGGTCTGTTGCAACATAATCTCTGAAAGCCAAATCTTATAGGGGTCTTTTGAACTACGCCATGGCAAACTACGCTTATTTTCCTCATACCATTTCAAGATTTTTTTTGAAAATATGGTCATTGTGATTGCCGGCTTTCAAACGAAAAGCATAAAATCTCACAAAAAGCTCGAATTCTCGCCACTCCTGCTTTTTATTAAGAAGAAATACCCTTTTAATTAATTTAATTTATATATTTGCAGGCCGAAAATTATAGAAAAAACCCGAAGAAAAAAATGACGAAAGCAGAAATCGTATCGCAAATCTCAGATAAACTGGGTATTGAAAAAGGAGATGTTCAAGCAACTGTTGAAGCCTTCATGGAAAAGGTAAAATCTTCATTGGCAAATGGAGACAACGTTTATCTAAGAGGTTTTGGAAGCTTCATTGTCAAAACAAGAGCAGAAAAGACTGGGAGAAACATTTCTAAGAATACCACAATCAAAATTCCTGCACATAACATTCCTGCGTTTAAACCGGCAAAGGTTTTTGTTGAAGGTGTGAAAAGCAATGTGCCTGTAAAATAATAAATCAAAAAGTATACCTTTATGCCAAGTGGTAAAAAAAGAAAAAGACACAAGGTAGCGACTCATAAGCGAAAAAAGCGTAGGAGAGCTAACCGACACAAGAAAAAGTAGTTTTTTAACTACTTTTTCATTTTATACGTTCATTGACATAGAGATTCCAAAAGAGAATTTCGACAGGTTTCAATGACCTGTTTCAGGCAAATGTTTAATCTATTTGTCCGCCGTTTTGCGGATAAGTACAAATATAATTCAGGTGAATAGAGAATTAATCGTAAGATCTAGTTCCGAAGCAGTTGATTTTGCCTTGTTAAAAGATGGAAAACTCACTGAATTGCATAAAGAAGAAGACAATAACGATTTTTCTGTGGGCGATATTTTTATCGCTAAAGTCAGAAAACCAGTTTCGGGTCTCAATGCTGCCTTTGTTCATGTAGGTTATGAAAAAGATGCTTTTTTGCACTACCATGATCTCGGACCGCAGCTTTCAACCATGTTGAAATTCATTAAGCAAGTGAGTACTGGAAGATTAAAGGATTATTCCTTAAAAAACTTTCCAAAACAAAAAGATATTGACAAGCACGGTGTGATCACAGATGTGATCAAGGCAAACCAAAGTTTGCTTGTGCAAATTGTCAAAGAACCCATCTCTACCAAAGGACCAAGAATTAGTTCTGAGCTTTCAATAGCAGGGCGTTATTTGGTCATGGTTCCTTTTTCAGACCGCGTATCGGTATCACAAAAAATCGGTAGCAAACAAGAAAAAGATAGGTTGAAAAGACTCGTCAAGAGTATAAAACCTAAAGGTTTCGGTGTTATTATCAGAACCGTTGCAGAAGGTAAAAAAGTCGCTGAACTCGACAAAGATCTAGAAAACTTGTTGGCCAAGTGGACAACAATGTGCAAGAAATTGTATAGAGCATCAACCCCTTCAAAAGTACTGGTTGAACTCAATAGAGCTTCAAGTATCTTAAGGGATGTTTTCAATGATTCCTACACAGGAATACATGTTGATGACAAAACGCTTTATACCCAAATCAAAGACTATGTGCTGGAAATTGCACCGGCGAAAGAATCAATAGTCAAATTATACAAGTCGTCTGTTCCCATTTTTGAGAAATTCGGAATCGAGAGACAGATCAAAACCTCTTTTGGCCGTACGGCATCCATGAGTAAAGGTGCGTACCTAGTGATAGAACATACCGAAGCTTTGCACGTAATAGACGTCAATAGCGGTAACCGTTCAAATAAGGCCAAAAACCAAGAAGATACGGCACTAGAGGTAAATCTCTTGGCCGCATCAGAAATCGCCAGACAATTAAGATTGCGCGATATGGGAGGTATCATCGTGGTTGACTTTATCGACATGGTAAAAGCACCACACCGCAGAAAACTTTTCGATCATCTTAGAGATGAAATGAAAGATGATCGCGCCAAACACAAAATATTGCCTCCGAGCAAGTTTGGACTCATACAGATTACACGACAGCGGGTACGGCCCGAAATGAAAATCAAAACCACAGAGGAAAATCCGAATGGCTCAGGCCAAGAAGTAGAAGCCCCAATTGTTTTGATCGATAAAATCAATGCCGACTTGCAAAAACTTTTGAAAGGCCCAAAAGGCGATAGCAAAATCACGTTGAACATACATCCGTTCATCGCTGCCTATATAACCAAAGGTTTTCCATCAATACGTTCCAAGTGGTTTATGGATCATAAAAAATGGGTCAAAATACAACCTCGAGATGCGTATACCTATCTCGAATATCGTTTTAAAAACAAAGACGGTAAAACCATATATTAAGCTAAACCAGCTTTACACAATTTAAGCGACCTCTTAACAGGGGTCGCTTTTTTTATGGGAAAAATTTAGGGTAGTTTACACGAAGGTAGGCATGACCATACCAAACAACTATCTGAATTGACTATTTTTGGGAATGCCATTTCACAAAACCGAAACCTACACCCTAAAAGAAGCCACCCGGAAACTGGAAAGGTATTGTACCTATCAAGAACGCTGCCATAAGGAAGTGACCCAAAAATTGCGGGATATGGGAATGATTGCCGCCGCCATTGATGAAATCACAGCCCATTTGATACAAGAGAATTATCTGAATGAAGAGCGCTTTGCGCAAAGCTATGCCCGGGGTAAATTCACTATCAAGAAATGGGGGCGAAATAGAATTGTATCTGAATTGAAGTTTCGTGGTATTTCAAAATACAATATCAAAACGGCTCTCAAGGAAATCGATGACGATGCCTATTCTACAACCTTGGATGCCCTCGCCAAAAAAAGACTCGCCCAAATCAAAGAAAAAGGGAAGCAAAAACGCAGAAAAAAACTTGCGGACTATCTACTATACCGGGGGTGGGAGTCAAATTTGGTGTATGCCAAATTAAAGGAATTGATTCCGTAATCACATTGCCCTACGTGTTTGTTCAATGGCCAGATTGTTCTTGTGGTCAATCCATTTTTGCCCTTGAAGTTTCCGCATCAGCACATCAAAATGGCGCATGATGAAAATGTTATAGGCAGCTTTACAAAAATTCAACGGGTTATGGGCCAAAGCCCTTAAACTCATTGAAAATCCCGGGGTCAAATACTTCATGTAATGCCAATACCCCTCTGGCATATACAATACTTCACCATGCTTCAAGGTAGTTTTATACCCTTTCGCGTTTTTCAATGCTGGCCATTTTTCATAATCAGGGTTCGAAAAATCAATGCCTTCATGTGCAATGATTGAGTGCGGAACCTTATATAAATATCTGGTTGATTCTTGTGAAAATAAAATACACTCTTTTTCACCTTCAAAATGAAAATGGAAAATATTGGCATAGTCTATATCATAATGCATGAAGGTATGAGAGTCTCTTCCGCCAAAAAACAACATGGGTACATGTTTTAAAAGCCGAATGCCAAAATCTGGGTAGTTAAAGTCGTTTTGAAGCGCTGGAACCTCCTTCAAGACATTCCATAGAAAAATACGGAATTTGGTAGGCTCGCTTTTCAGAAGATCTATGTAATCGGCCATCTTCATTTCGGCATGGGGTTCATTGAACCCATCATCATGATGCACGGGGCGATCGTCATATAAGGGTACGATCTTATCGCCAGCCATTTCTTTCATATACTCCAAATTCCATTTTGAATGCGCAGGCCAGTTTCCCTCAAAATCTTCAATAATAACTGGCTTTTGAGGCTTTATGTACTGCTTTTTGAAGTCTGCCGCAGCAATGGATTTTATACGTGGAATCTCAATTAAGTTCAATGAGAGCGATTATAGGGTTTGCAGGCCCAAATTTAAAGATCTTGGGTAATATCTTATGGTAAAGGGGTAAAAATTCCAGGCCTATTCAGAAAGCTTGGCCACAACTTTCGCAGCCTCATTACGTTCAATGGTGTGCCCTGGGCGACTCCATTTAGGTTTTTCGCCAAGGGTTTCAAAAGCAGAATCAACTGCTTCAACAGTTTTGGGTTGTGCCACTTTGGTAAATGGCTTTTGCGGATTCAAACCGAGCAATTTGAACATTTCCATGTCTTCATTCACATCAGGGTTAGGGGTTGTCAATAACTTATCACCTGCAAAAATTGAATTAGCTCCTGCAAAAAAGCACATTGCCTGTCCTTCACGACTCATTTCAGTTCTTCCGGCGGATAAACGAACTTGTGTTTCTGGCATTACTATTCTGGTAGTTGCCACCATGCGAATCATTTCCCATATTGATACAGGCTCCATATCCTCCATAGGGGTGCCTTCAACGGCCACCAAAGCATTGATTGGCACTGATTCAGGTTGCGGATTTAAAGAAGTCAATGCAACCAGCATACCTGCTCTATCTTCCAAGGCTTCACCCATTCCGATGATGCCCCCGCTACAGACCGTAACATTACTTTTTCTGACATTGTCAATGGTCTCTAAACGGTCTTCAAAAGCACGAGTTGAAATCACATCTTTATAATAATCTTCTGAGGTATCTAAATTATGGTTGTAAGCATAAAGACCTGCCTCTGCCAAACGATTGGCTTGATTTTCAGTAAGCATGCCTAAAGTACAGCAGACTTCCATATCTAGCTTATTTATCGTGCGTACCATTTCAAGAACTTGATCAAATTCGGGGCCATCTTTGACATTACGCCAAGCAGCGCCCATACAAACTCGAGAACTGCCCGAAGCCTTTGCTCGTAAGGCCTGCGCTTTCACATGCGAAACAGTCATCAAGTCATTTCCTTCAATATCAGTATGATAACGCGCTGCTTGCGGACAGTACCCACAATCTTCAGGGCAACCACCTGTTTTGATGGATAAAAGCGTAGAAACTTGAACCGTATTTGGGTCGTGATGTTCACGATGTATGGTAGCCGCATCATAGAGCAGCTCCATCAGTGGTTTGTTATAAATATCGAGAATCTCTTGTTTGGTCCAGTTGTGTCTAATTTCGCTCATAGGTGTTCGAATTTCAGATTCAAAAATAGGCCATAAAACACTAAAAACCATTTTTTGGAATTTGTTATTTGTCCTTTGGAATTTTCAGTAGAATACTAACCGCATTTCCGCCAAAACCAACAGCATTGACCAATACCCTATTTATCTTATTTGAAGTTGATTTGGGTTCTGTAAAAGGCACTTTGACAAACTTTTGATGTTGTATCATCAAAACGCCCAATTCAAGACTGAGCATACCCGATGTTCCAAAGGTGTGTCCCGTTTTCCACTTGTTGGTTGTGAGGGCCGGTAACGTATTTTGAAACACGGTTTTAATAGCCTCCATTTCAGATAAATCCCCTTTAATTGTACCAGGTGCATGCATGACGATTACGTCAACTTCCGCTGGTTTTATTTGACCTAATGCCATTTTCATAGAACGCTGAAAACATTTGGCATCTGCTGAAATTGAAGTGTTGTGCTCTAAAATTTCAGTAGCAAAACCAACGCCCTCAATCACAGCCAAAGCGTTTGATGGCATCCCTTTTTCCAAACATGCTACTGCGGCCCCTTCGCCTAAAACCATGGTGTTTTGCTTTTTATTCAAATCCAATGCACGACAAGGATAATCAACACTTAAAAGATTTCTTGACTGGGCTGAAGGAGACATTTTAGCATAAATTTTCAAGGCCTTCATTTGTGCTATGGTAAATGGAGTCAAAGGAGCCTCACTACCCCCCACCAAAAATTTGTCGGTCATACCTGAATTGATCCAAGCGACTCCGTTAAGTAAGGCATGCAAAGCCGTGGAACAGGTTATTGAATGTGATATTTCAGGACCTTTGGTTTGAAGATCATGGGCCACCCAAGAAGAAATATTTCCTAAAGTGGTAGTAGGCGAAGAGAGGGTGGAAGATTTTTTGTTTTCAATGAATTCTTCATAATACTTTTCAAACAAGGCCGTCGCCCCGCGAGAGGAACCGATATTTACCCCAAAATCAGCATTAGCTTTCCAATGGGCTTTTTCAACTGCTTTTCTAGAAGCATAAATGGTAAAAAGCACGGTGTCATCCAGCCTTTTATATTTGGTGTCTGAGTTACGTAATTTATCAATTTGTAGTTGTGCTTCCTGAGAAAGCGGAGCGACCCATTCTGTGCTTTCACCAATCTTTCTTTTTTCAAAAAAATGGTCGTCATGTAAATAGTTGCTCCATATTTCATCCGAAGAAATACCTAAAGGAGAAATAGAGGCAATAGCAGTTATTGAAATGGGCTGTATCACTCGAAACAGATTATCGAGCAAAAATAAAAGTTCTTCCTTTCATAAAGGCATGGTCAACGCATAGAATTAACCATTTCGATTACCTCAACCTGCACTTTATCATAAATCTTATCAAAAACTTGTACTTCACTTGGCGGCTATGCGTTCCTTTTCAATTTTAAATTCAATTGTTTTTTGCGATTCATTTCCTAAATTATCATAGGCATATACATCAATGGTATATTTTTTTCCTTTTTTGAAGCCTTGAATAATACCGTTGTATAATTTTTTAGGGCGTCCGTTGACCGCATAATATATTTTTTCAACCCCCGTTTCCTGATCTATTGCCGCCAAATACAATCGTGTATAAGATGGGTAAATGGATACTCCGTCATTTACTGTTGTGGCGACATCACTGAAATTTGCAATTATCTGCGGAGGCACATCATCAACAATAAACTCAAAAACGTCAACATTTCTGTTATTTACATTATCATATCCAAACAATTCGATCTTGTGATAACCCGCATCTGTGATTTTAAATGCAGCATCATACAGTAACTCGTCCATGGCACCATCAATACTGTACGTGATATATTGCAGGCCAGAAACTTCATCTTTGGCGGTAAATTTTATGTTTGTTCGTGGCGATATATACGTGTGATTTCTTGCTTTCATTGAAGGCCCGACAAAAGAGTATTTCAATGAGGGCCCCGTAAGATCCACATATATTTTTTGAACTTTATGCTTATATAATTGCGCCATTGCCTCTTCTGAAGATTGCGAATTATTGGCCATATTATCTAAAGAATAATATCTTACCGTATGCACTCCTGTTTGATTGGGAAGATAAAATGGCTCTTCATAGCTCTTAAATTCATCGCTATTGATAGCAAACAAAATATCCTTAACGCCCGATTTATTATCAACTGCGGTTAGCTTCATCTTTGTTTTTCCTGAAAAATAAACAATATCGTTGGCGATAAACCGATCACCCAAGATATCAGCCGCCACGATAGGAGCGGATTTGTCAAAATAAAATTCAAGATGTTGCTCTTTTTCAATATTACCTACCTTATCTTTTGAATAGAAGCTCAAGGTATGCAGGCCATCTTCTAAGTAGTTAAATGAAATTTCACGACCCTGGTAGGTTTTGTAGCTTTCATCATCAAATTTGTAATAGGTGGTTTTTACTCCAGAAGAACCATCTTCACTTGTTATGTATATTTTACTTGAAGCACCGATAATACGATCATCAGTCATACCATTGATATTATAGTACGATACTGGTGCTTTAAGGTCAATTACGAACGACTTTTTCGCAACATCACCGCGATTACCCACATGGTCAACCGCATAATAACGTACAGTATAGGTGCCTTCTTTGCTCATGGGTATCTCGGCGTCATAGGCTGCAAATTCTTGATTGTTGATTGCGTAAAAAATTTGTTCGGTTCCCGATTGTTTGTCGGTAGCTGTTAAATCAAGTATGAGTTCAGGGCCGTAATACGTAATATCATTTGTACGATGCCTTTTGGCTTTTTTTAAACTCAGTTCAGCAATTGGGGCCTCGCCATCAGCGTAAATCTCAAATAAAATTTCTTCTTGAGGCTTTATTGGTTTTCGCGTCACTGGATCAACTGCATAATTACTGCGTATATAGTTCAACCCTTCTGTATCAAGGTACATGGGATTTGTATATTTTTCTGAGACCTTACTCTTCAGCAGATGTCCGTGACCTTCAGGGGTCTCTGAAACTCTCAAATATACTGGTTTGTCTTTGTTCCAATAGAGTTTACCCTCACTATCAGTATAACTTTTCTGTATGGTTGGTGGTTGTTCTTGAGCACTTGCACTAATCAATTGGCAAAACAGACTCATTAGAAAACAGAACTTCTTCATTGGTGGTATTTGTTAAATTTGAATTTTTAGTTGGAATCAATACGGTAAATGTGGTGCCCTGGTCAAGCGTGCTTTTGACTTGTATTTCACCTCGCATTTCACGAATGAATTGATCGCATAGTTTTAGGCCTATTCCTGTTCCCTTTTCCCTCTCTGTACCATAGGTGGTGGTATTGGTTGAAGTATCAAAAAGTTTTTCAATTTGTTCTTCGGTCATTCCAACACCCGAATCTGCCACCTCAATGTATACTTGATTACCCAGCTTGCCTGTTGATAGCGTTATGATACCTCTCTGCGGAGTGAATTTTATCGCGTTTGAGGTAAGGTTTCTTACAATTAGTTTTAGCTTACCTTCATCGCAATAAACACTGCCCGTATAGTCATGTTTTTTCTCTAAATGTATGTTCTTGGCCTTGTACAGGCTCTCAAGAACAAAAACACTCTCATCTATCGCACTTTGCAGGTCAACTTCGGCTTCTTTAAGAACATTTTCATGCATTTGACTATTGGCCCAGACCAGGAGGTTCTCTAAAAGTAAATTGGATTGTTTTAAGCCCTTGCGAACTCCATCAAGCATCATTTTCTTTTCACTTTCCTCCAACATATCATCATCTAAAAAAGTAAAGGTTTGTTCTAGTTGTGCCAGAGGTGATTTAAGATCGTGTGCGATACTTGAAAACAAGGTGTTTTTTACATGATTTGCACTTTCCAATTCTTCATTGATGTGCAGAATTTTTTCATTTTGATCTGACAACTGGGTATTCTTGTCTTTTATCTTTTTTGATGAAATCAATGCGGTAAGAAACAAGAGCAATAAAAATCCGATGATCAAGCCCGCCAAAAGCATATCACTTTGGCGTTTTTTACTTTCTTTCTCTAAAAGCTGTTGCTTTTTTTCTGCTTTGAGGTTATAGATCTCTTTTTCTTGCCTCGCCAGCGTGAGTTGGGTTGTTTTTTCGTCGAGCTCTTTGTTCAGGCCAGATAATATGGTATCGGCCTCTACAATCTTCGTTTTCAATTCATGTATTTCGCCTTGTTTTACGGTAAGTTGCTGATTGGCTTTTTTGCGCTCGTTTTCGACGGATACCTTCTGCAATTTTACCTTTTCAAGGGCGACCTCAACATTTTTGATTTTATTTTTGCCCCGTAACTCACTAAATGATTTATAAAATTCAAAATAGTATAATGATCTTTTCGCATCGCCCTTCTTTTGGTAGGTTTCTGCCAGCATACCGTAACAGCTTTGCATTTGCTCTAAATCATTTTTCTCTCTTGCCAATGACATCGCTTCCTCTAAATGTAGAATCGCGTCATCATATTTTTGTAGGGTATTTTTAACCACCGCGATGTTGATGAGAGCGGCTATGATGGCAATTGTTTCCTTATTTGCCCTTCGTGTGGCCAAGGTTGCCTCAAAATAACCAAGTGATTTTTTGTAATTCTTCACATCAGAATACAACATGCCCAAATTATTCGATATCATGGCAATGCCATTTTCATTGCCTACACGCTTATTCAATTCCACAGATTGTTCGTAATATTTTATGGCGTCATCATAACTATTGTGATCCCAATACAAATAAGCAACTTGATTGAGACTGTAGGCAGCCTCTTTATAGGCCTTCTTGCCGATGGCCAAATCATACTTTTGCAATGAATTCAGGAGCAATGCAGAGTCTTGCCTTGAAAAAGGTTGATTTTGAGCCATTGCACTACATAAAGACATCAAAAAAAACAGATGGATGTATACTGCTCTTCGCATTTAAAAATCATTGATAAAGATTCTTGCCCATAACTTAAAACGAATGTTAAACGATAAGGGATGAATAGTTAAGACTAGCTAAATAACGTTTAAAACGTAAGTTTATTCTTACTTTTCGTTATTTTTTAGATTTAGCTCTTCTGAAGGAGCAGATTTTCTTTCCATTCTGCTGAAAATATCGGTGGAAAATAATAGCACTACTTATGGAAAAGAAGGGATTCCTTCTTAATAGAAAGTCATTTTAGAAGGCGTGCTTAACCCAAAAACAATTTCTTTCTTCTTAAAAAGCACGTAATGCTTCACGAATACTTTGATAAATTTTTTCCAATTGCCTATTGGTAATCACATAGGGTGGAAGTACATAAACCGTATTACCAAGGGGGCGAAGCACAACACCTCTGTCCATAAAAAATTGATACAATTTGTCTCTAAGGTTGCCATAACGCTTCATTTGCACCTCTAGATCAATGGCCAATATTACCCCCTTGCATCTAACCTCTTTTACTTTTGGATGGTCTTTTATTTCCATGCCAAATTGTTCATGGGCATTTTCAATATAACCACGACGTTCAATTATTTCAGCTGAGTTGAGTAATTTGATTCCCGCCAAGGCCGCGGCACAGCCCAACGGGTGTGCACTGAAAGTATGTGCATGAAAAAAACCTTTGGTCACCTCATCACTCAAAAAAGCATCAAATATAGGTTGCGAGCAACTGGTAATGCTCAACGGAAACATGCCGGCAGTCAGGGCCTTGCTCAAACAAATAATATCTGGTTTGTTGTGCAAATAACCAGAGGCGAAGTTTTTTCCAGTCTTTCCAAAACCCGTCATAATCTCATCAGCCACACATAAAATACCTGCTTTCTGGCACTTTTCAATAAGGGCATCTAGTCCTGCTGTTGAATGAAATTTCATACCCGCAGCACCTTGAACCAAGGGTTCAAAAACGAATGCAGCGCAGGCATTGTTTTGAATAATCCTATCTAACTGCGCAGAAACTGTTTCAAGATTATCATCAGTGGGCACAGGAATACGCTTTACCTTCAATAAAAAATCTTCAAACGGGCCGTTGTACGATGATAGTCCTGAAGCACTCATCGCGCCAAATGTGTCTCCGTGAAATCCCCCTTCAAAGGCAATCAAAGTATCTCTTCGATCACCTTGATTGTGATTAAATTGCAAGGCCATTTTGATGGCCGCCTCTACGGCGGTTGAGCCGTTATCATTGAAAAATATTTTGGCCTGATTTGACGGCAAAATCTTCATCAGGGCCTCAGCCAATTCTATGGCCGGTTGATGGGTAAAACCACTGAACATGACAAAATCAAGCTGCTTCATTTGTTGGCTTATTTCAGCAATTACTTGGTCATTGCAATGACCGTACATGCTCGTGTACCATGAGGCGATGCCATCAATGTATTCCTTACCGTTTTCATCAAAAAGAAGTGCACCCTTCGCTTTGACAATGGGCACCATTTCAGGATTTGATTTATACTGCGTCAAAGGATGCCAAAGATGCCTCTTGTCGCGATCGGAAAGTTTTTTCAAGTTCAAACCGTTAATGAAGTGAGCTATTTCTCTATCTTGCAAATGTCGGCATTTCATCGTAAAACCACCTATGCTCTATTCGCTTATTAATTTCTTAACGCCGCACTATAGAGGCTTGAAAAACAGCACTGTTTTTTTACTGCTTACCATGGTCTCCGTTTTTATTCGTTTGCCTTTTTTCTTCAGAGACTATATTGACCGAGATGAAAGTACTTTTATATTGATGGGGCAATCATGGGTAGACGGTTACTTACCTTATATGGAGCTCTGGGATCTAAAACCGCCCATCACTTTTGCTTTTTTTGCCGTCATTATTTTCTTCTTCGGAAAAAATTTCTTCATGATTCGTCTGATAGGTGCCCTAATTATCGGTGCCACGGCATTTTACACCTATAAAATAGCGCTCACTTCAGCCACAAAAAAAACAAGTTTCTGGGCAGCCATGGCCTGTGTGGCACTTTTGAGTCTGTTTGGAAGTCTACAAGGTGTTATGTCAGAGCACCTAAGCATGGCCTTTTTCATGCCAGGGCTGTACGTGCTGATAAAAAAGAAAAAAGCCCATTGGTTGATCATTGCTGGTGCTTTATTTGGGCTCGCTATGATGTGCAAATTGAATTTGGCGTACGTTGCCCTTGCACTTTGTTCTTATGTTTTCTTTGTTCAGGCCAAAAAGAAAAATTTGATACAAGGCTTCTTGAATGGCTTTCTATTGGGTGCTGGGGTTTTGTGCATTGTTCTGCTGACCATCTTGCCCTATTACATTGAGGGAAATCAAAATGTATGGTGGCAATCCGTGATTTTGGCATCCTTAAAGTATGCCGACTCAGGCACTGACTCGATTATTGAATTTTTACCCATAACCCTGTTCTTTTCGGCATTTTTCATTATTGCCTACAAGAGAAAGCTCTTAAACTTCAATGATCGCACTATTCAAATTTTGAGCTTAGTGGCTATAGCTATTCTCTTTTCATTTGTTAAAGGAGGAAGGTTGAACGGCCATTATTTAATACTATTGCATCCTATTTTCATTGTTCTTTTTGCGATTTTCATATCTGGATGGGTGGTTGTTACCAAAATCAATTACAAACCAATTCTATTTTTCATTCTTCTTTTACTTCCTTCGGAGAGTTATCTAGAATATTATAGAATAGTAAAAAACAAACTGGAAAATGGAACTTTCTACAATGGGGAAGGTTTTGCGGTTCCACGTTATATCACTGAAAATAAAATTCCAACAAAAAATATTCTTTTTTTGGGTTATCATATCGGATATTGGATACTAGATACCAAACCCCCAACAAAAGCAGCTACGCATCCGAGCAATATTTGTAGAAGTGAGATTTTCCCTTTCCTTCCAACCGATCGGTCTACCAATCTTGAAGAGTTGAAGTATATCATGGAAACCATACAACCAAAGACCGTGGTCATTAGAAAAGACCGACGCGTATTTGACAAATTGCTCCTAGAAGAAAACGCCTATATCAATGATTATTTGCAAAAACACTATGCAAA
Source organism: uncultured Maribacter sp. (assembly GCA_964432915.1). Classification (GTDB taxonomy): domain Bacteria; phylum Bacteroidota; class Bacteroidia; order Flavobacteriales; family Flavobacteriaceae; genus Maribacter_C. The sequence goes on along the minus strand of CAYSPL010000001.1, from coordinate 128,821 downwards.
ACCCATTACGGTTGAAAAAGCTGAAATATTGGTGCGACTAGAGTGAGTTCAAAACCGGTCTTAGTTTATTGGCATATTTTTTTATTACATCTTTATTGAACTTCTCCTCTTCATTGATACGCCCAATACATTTGACCCCTGTTTTGTGAAGAATAATAGCCTCTGTTGTCCGGTGCTCATCGCCACTGAACAGTAATGACACCTCATAACCTTTTTGTTTCAACCAATTGACCGTCAATAGTGTATGGTTGATACTGCCCAAATAATGCCTCGAGACCACGATGACCTTATAATTGGGCATGATGATATCAAGTATGGTATCATCATCGTTCAATGGCACTAAAAGTCCGCCCGCACCCTCAATGACCAAATGATTGTCCGTTATTGGTGCATTTATTTTTTGCAAATCAATTTGAACTCCGTCAATTTCCGCAGCTGCATGCGGACTCATGGGTGTTTGCAATTCATAACTGCATTTATGGATTACCGTTTTGGTATTTGAAATCAATTCGGCCACTTTATGACTATCGGAATGGTCTAAATCGCCCGCCTGAACGGGTTTCCAATAATCAGCCTCTAAAGCTTCAGTAATGATTGCCGAGGCAATGGTTTTGCCTACCTCTGTTGAAATGCCAGTAACAAATATGTGCTGCATGCTATTCAGGTTTTGTAATCATTCCGCAATCTAAGCACTTATATTTTCTTTTTTCAAAAAAAGGAAATAGTTTATGGAAAATACTTTTTCTTTCGTAGTAAGCTTCTGATCTTTCAGCGTTACAGTTCGGGCAAACAATGGGGTTTCCAAAATCATCTATTGCATAAGCCCGTAACTCATTATAAATTTCTAATGCCCGTTCTTCATGCTTTGTATAAACCTGAAGTTTTACACCACCAATAGCATGGCTGATCAAAGGATCTGAATTCAAGGTGTTTTCATCCCTTAGAAACACAGGAATACCCTCAGATTCTAGTTTTGCCTTTAAAACTTGAACATCGGCCACATATTCAAATGATGCTATAATAGCAAACTTTTTTTCCATATCTATTTGAGATATCTTTTCAGCATTTGGATCACTAGACCTATTTCTTCCGATGAATTAAAACTGTGCAAACAAAAACGCAGGCGCTCCTTTCCCTCGGGTACCGTCGGAGCCAAAATCGGTTTTACGCTAAAACCCTGGTCAGCCAATTTTTTGGAAACTGACCGTACCTTTTCGTTTCCGGAGACCAAACAAGAATGTATGGCTGAATTACTGGGAATGAAAAGTTTCTTGAGCCCCAATGTTTCGAGTTTTGACTTGAAAAGGCATATATTATCTTTCAGTATATCTTGCTCTTTTTGACCCTCCTCACTTTTCAAAAAAGCATACGCACTGACGGCATTGGCAACCGTATGAGGTGGTAAACCTGTGGTATAAATAAAACTTCGTGCAAAGTTGATGAGGTAATTTTTCAATTCAATACTACCAAGAATGGCAGCACCGTGACCCCCTAAGGCTTTTCCAAAGGTCACTATGCGTGCGAATAGTTGTTTTTGAAGTCCTAGTTCTTGTACCAAACCTATTCCATTTACGCCTAAAACACCTATGGCATGTGCTTCATCAACAATTAAATGAGCTCCCACAGTTTTGCATAACCTGGTAAGTTTTTTCAAGTCAGGCGAATCGCCATCCATTGAAAATACCGATTCCGTAACGACATATATCTCGGAGTCTTTGAGATTTCGACCCTGCCTATTGGCAGGCAAGATCCGCTCAATGCCCAGCTTTAAATCAACTAAATCATTGTGCTTGAACTTATACCTATTGGCAAGGCCCATTTTGATGCCATCACGAATGCTGGCATGGATCGATTCATCATAAAAAACGATGTCATTACGCTGTGGTACGGTACTAAAAAACCCAATGTTGGCATCATACCCTGAATTGAAAACCAGTGCTGATTCCACTTGATGAACAGCAGTCAGTTTTTCTTCCAACTCTTTGTATATGACATGATTGCCTGATAATAAACGTGATCCAGAAGCCCCATTTTGCGTAACTCCCTTATTCAAAAGGCATTGAAATGTATTCGCGTAGAGTTTTTCATTTTTGGCAAAACCTAAGTAATCATTGGAAGAAAAATCTATCAGTCCATTTGAAATTTCCAACTCCCGAAAAGAATCTCGGCTCTTTCTTTCTTCCAGTTTATTCTGTAGTTTCAGAGGAAAATCATGCATAATCAAATGTAATACCTTTATTAAAATTTCTTTTTAAGATAGCTTACAAAAGGGCGAGCGCAGATAGCGAATTAAGACAAATACTTGATATTCAAGAAAGAAATATGAAAATAAATCTTTCAGAAGATGAAATAGAGGTGGAAGGTTTTGTAACCGTGATGCACGATTTTGATATCCTCAAGAAAATGAACAAAGCTTGTGCCCATAGTATTGCAAAAGACGGCAATAAAGTTGCAGGCTATGCACTTGCCATGACCCGTGATTTTAGAGATGAAATAAAGAGTCAATACGATTATCTTGTAACCGAAGTGGCCACAACTAACAAACGTTCATTGAAAGCCCGTAAAAAAGTGGGTTTTAAAGTAAAACAGACCCAAATTATCAATAGCACTTCATGGGAATTAGTTCTTTGGGATTGGAGTTAAATAAATCACTTACTCCGTAACTTCAAACTCAAACTTATCAATCGCATCTGAAAAAATATGTTCAATTTGTATTTGTACCTTATCAGCATCATAAGAGGTACTGTAGAAGTCTAAGAACGAAAAGTCCAATTCAAAAGTACCTGCTTCTGCCAATATCAATCCTATTCTAGATTCATAGGTATCTTGGTTTTGATTTAGCGTTGCCTCAACTCGGTAAAATTCGTCTATTGTCCCTTTTTCAGCAACTAAGAATTCTGGAGCAATTGTTATACTGCCAAATCCGTTAGACTGTTCTGAAAACTTGTTCAATTCAAAACCGTATGCAAACGTCTCGGAATCTGTACTTTCGTAAATATCCAATAAGTTATCATAGCCCTCCTCCTCTAAATACCTGCTAAAATTTGCTTCGAAATATATGGTGTCACCCACAAAAAAACTTTGACTATTCTCAACGGTTAAAGCATCTTGAATCTCAAGTCTAATATATCTATTTTCATCAAATTCTTGCGAGGTACAACCAATCAAGAAAATTCCTAGTAAAACTACAACCGACTTAATTAATTTTTTCATTTTCACTATTTTTAAAACCTATATCCTATTTTAATTCCAGTGCGCACAAGGGCTGCATCGAGAACGATGAAGCTTACATCAAAATTGGTGCGAATACCAAATTGTGCCTCGAGCACCCATTTATCATTGGGCAACAAAAATCGATAGCCATAGCCAAAGCCCAAACCTCCAGCAGTATATTCATTGACACCTCTTACATAGACGCCAAAACCTTCATCATTTGTATTACGAACAAAAGAATTCTTGTCTTCAACATTGCTCAATGAACCAAAAAGTTCAATAAAATGACTTTTATTTTGAGCGCCTTGAAAATAAAGCCTAACAAAAGGCATGAGCTCGTAATTGGTGTCTAAAATGTCCACGCCTCCGGCTTGGGTGCTGATTTCACTAATTCTGTCTCCGTAAACCGCGCCAGCAACCCCGATGGCCCATTTATTGGCAATTACGCGTTCATAGGTCAAATCAACACTTTCAAAAATCGGAAGCATCAAATTTGTTGCTAGTTGGTTTTTGTATTCCTTTTTGGTTTCTTGTTCTTGCGAAAAGACAGTATGCCCTACACTAAGAAACAATAGAATTGCCAGTAATTTAGACCAAAAGCTTTGAGGTATTTTCATAAATTCTAAGTTTAGTTCGAGAATGCTATCGTAAGACAACCCAGTTCCCCATGACCCTACTCTTTTTATGCCCTTTTAACTTTTTCATAACATTAATCTAGATTTACCCAATTGTTTTTATTTGGCACGGTGGCATCTAAAAGTCGAACCTTCAAAATTTTAGATATTTGTATTCCCATTTCAAAAGCGGGGTATTTGGTATCACTACGATAAACGTTAAAATGTTTATTTTTCTTGTACCAAAGATTTGCTTCATAAACGAAATTTCCTTCCGCTAGGGGTTGCTTGAATACGGATACATATTCTATATCTAGCAAATCTTTCCATTTACCCACATGAAGTGGCCCAACACCATATTCTATTTTATATTTCTTTTGTTCTAAATCAAATAGAAAATTTCGAACCACTGAAAAGGCCAATGCACTTGGAATCAATAAAATGAACATTTGAATTATGGCCAGGCTACCTTTCAAATCATTGGTTTTGCCACTTAATTTAATCGTTGAGAAAAACAGAAAAAGTAAATACACCATGGCCGTATAATGAATAGCCGCGACAATCAATTGCCACCAAGGTCGATTACCTTCTGAAATAATCACATTTTTACCCATAGGTATAAAACTAAAAAAAGCTGTGCGAAATGGGCACAGCTTTTTGGTTCTAAATCGTATTGGGTTCAATCAGCCAACACAATTACTTTATTTTCTTTCATTTCAATGGTTCCGCTGGAGATTTCTAAAACCGTTTTGCCATCATCATCTTTGGTGAACTTGGCCTCATGAGCCTCTTCAATGGTAATGCTTCCATCTATTTTTACCTTGCCAGCTTGAAGTAAGGAGACGATGGGCGCGTGGTCTGACAGCATTTGAAACTCGCCATGAATGCCTGGCACAGTTACCGAACTGACCTTACCTGCAAACAATGTGGCCTCTGGTGATACTATTTCTAAATACATAGTTAAACTTGTTTAACTACCCTGTGCTAGTTTCAGGGTCTCAATTTAAGATAATAAAGTAAATACGATACTCAAAAAAGTTCAGCAGTGGCTTCAGCTACGCTTCAGCCAACATTTTCTCTCCGGCCTCAATTGCCTCTTCGATAGTACCTTTCAAGTTAAACGCTGATTCAGGAAGGTGATCTAGCTCTCCATCCATAATCATATTGAACCCCTTAATGGTTTCTTTGATATCTACCAAAACTCCTGGGATACCGGTAAATTGCTCTGCAACATGAAAAGGCTGTGATAAGAAACGTTGCACACGTCTAGCTCTACCTACTGCTAGCTTATCTTCCTCCGAGAGCTCTTCCATACCCAATATGGCGATGATGTCTTGAAGCTCTTTATAACGCTGTAAAAGCTCTTTCACACGTTGGGCACAATCATAGTGATCATTACCCAAAATCTCCGCAGTCAAAATTCGGGAAGTAGAATCCAATGGATCCACAGCTGGGTAAATACCGAGCTCTGCAATTTTACGCGACAATACTGTTGTTGCATCCAAGTGCGCAAAGGTAGTTGCCGGTGCTGGATCTGTTAAATCATCTGCCGGTACGTAAACCGCCTGTACCGATGTAATCGATCCTCTTTTGGTTGAGGTAATACGTTCTTGCATGGCCCCCATTTCGGTTGCCAAAGTGGGTTGGTATCCTACCGCCGAGGGCATACGACCTAAAAGTGCCGACACCTCTGAACCTGCTTGTGTAAAACGGAAAATATTGTCAACGAAGAACAATACGTCTTTTCCTTGACCTTCACCGGCACCATCACGGAAATATTCCGCGATTGTCAATCCGGAAAGGGCAACTCTTGCACGTGCACCTGGAGGTTCATTCATTTGACCAAAAACAAAAGTCGCTTTTGAATCTTTCATCGCTTTTTTATCGACTTTGGATAAATCCCATCCGCCTTCTTCCATAGAGTGCAAGAAATCATCCCCGTATTTGATAATGCCCGATTCCAACATCTCGCGAAGCAAATCATTTCCTTCACGGGTACGTTCTCCTACTCCTGCGAAAACCGAAAGTCCACCATGACCCTTTGCGATATTGTTGATCAATTCTTGAATCAAAACTGTTTTACCTACACCTGCACCTCCAAACAAACCAATCTTACCCCCTTTTGCATAAGGCTCGATCAAATCAATTACTTTGATGCCTGTAAATAAAACTTCTGTGGTAGTGGTAAGGTCTTCAAATTTTGGTGCATCACGGTGAATGGGCAAACCATCTTTACCGGCCTTCGGCAAATCGCCCAGACCATCAATAGCATCGCCAATGACATTGAACAATCTACCATAAACATCATCTCCGATTGGCATTTGTATTGCACTCCCTGTTGCCACTACTTCAGCACCTCTACTTAAACCATCGGTTGAATCCATCGATATGGTTCGAACGGTATTCTCACCAACATGTGATTGAACCTCAAGCACTAATTTAGTGCTATCAGCTTTGGAAATTTCCAATGAATCATAGATTTTCGGGAGTTCATCCCCTGACTTAAACTCAACATCAACAACGGGTCCTATAATCTGTGAAACGCTACCTGTAACTTTTGACATTACTTCTGATTTTTATTTGATCGAATTCGTTTGGTATTGCTGCGACAATACCTTTGATTTTCAGCCTGCAAAGATAGGGTATAAAGCGGTAATCAAAAAGATGTTGCCCGTCTTTTTGAAATAAAAAATGGCGACTCAAAAAGTCGCCATTCAGTATGGTCAAATGTTGTTTCTGAATTAAGGATTGATCGTCCAAGAAATGTAGTAGATAGATCCTATCAATCCTGTTCCCACAGCATTGAAATATTCTTCTCCCAATAGGTTTGAACCACCCACCTTGAAGACTGAGTCAATAGATGGTACGGCCAAATTCATTTGTGCATCCAATACACTGAAAGAAGGAATCGGGCCATCTTGGAAGGTTGATTGCCATTCATATTCATCACTCCATCTGTAATTGATGTTGAATCCGAAATTTTTGAACAATTCCGTATTTCCGAAAGAGGCCTTTACCCTGTGTTTGGGCGTATTGAAGTTGGTTCTAAAATCTGGGAAAGCCGCTTGATTAAAATCAAGCTCGGCAAAAGTATAATTCACCCCTATGTCAAAATTGCCCAATATCTTCGCATCAATACCCGCATTTACACCATAAGAGCTAATTGGAACACTTGCGTTGGTATAAGTCTGATAAGCTTGGCTATCACCATTCTGCAAAGCTAACAAAGATAAACCTCCATCGCCGGCTTGACCGTAAAGCGGTACCAACACCGTCTGATTGGAGATAAAGTTTTCATAATCATTGTAATACCCACTAATGTCTACGGCCACCTTACCCATCTGCCCTCTGTAACCCACTTCATAGGCTGTTATTTCTTCTGGTTTCACCAAGCTTATGTCTGCTTTTGTAGGGGCACCACTCAATACCGAATTGAGGGAGTAAGAATTCTCATAAGCCTCTCTACCAACCACGGTGGCAGTTGCTTGACCCACCACGGCCTGACCAGGGGCACTGATATCAAAAGTTCGCACATCACGATCTAAGTTGTCAGGGGCCGAACCTACTAAAATCGCACGACCTGCATTCAGACCTATGAACAAATCTTGGGTAGTCGGATTTCTAAATCCTTTTTGCCATGAAGCTCTTAAATTATGATTCCTGTTTTCACCCATAGTATATACTATAGATGCTCTTGGAGAGAAGAATCCATCAAAAAATTCATTTTTGTCAAAACGGCCAGAAACGGTGTACTTCAGACGCTCATCATTTAATTTACCCTGTAATTGTGTGTAGGCTCCGTACTCATTATATTTTATAGGCCCATCGATATCGGTAAATATGGTTCCCCCAGAATTCAATTCATATTGACGATAAGAACCCCCGACTTGAAGATCGACAGCATCGTTCAACAAATGACTGAAATTGTAGTTCGCATCTGCATGTCTAAGCTTGGTGTTATCAATGAATTTAGCTCCTGTATTCAAATCGCCGTCATTGATGACTCTATTGAACGCAGATTGAAATTGAGGTGTACCAGGTATAAACCTGCCAGTATCTGCTGCTGCCCTCGCGGCGGCATGAGCAGTGGCATCATCAGCCAAAACCCCAGTTCCCACACCTAGTTTCGCTCCAATAAATGTTCCTGCATAATCACCAAACCAAGCCAAATCACTTTTCCAGGCTCTGTTGACATTGATTGCGGCGAATCTAGTATCATAGGAGTTTCCTGAGTTCTCTATTGTGGTGTATCCTCTTAAGAAAAAATTCTTATTCCGAATTTCCAACTTGTGTTGTTGAAAGATGAAATCTTTAATGGAATACCTATTGGCTCCTTGGTAAATAGTATTTCCACGACCTACACGACTGTTAAATACCAATTCCAAGTCATTGTCTTTAATCGGCTTGTAATGAATAGAACCATCAAACTTCACACTTTGCGCATTGTAATTGGCCAAATCAGTTTCATTGTACCCTGTTCTACTCACGAAGGCCGAACCTACTGTGCCAGACGGAAGTCCGCCTAGCGCATCAAAATTCAACACGGTACCCACCTCATCACCGTAAACATTTAAACCATCATATGCCGGATCTACCCGAGTTCTACCTGGGTTATTGAAATCAGTGGTATTTGCCGCATGCCAATCTTCACCTTGCATGTAAGAGAAATTAACCTTGACTGCAAATTGATCGCTGAAGGCGTGTGCACCTCGAATACCAAAATCATAGTAATTGTTTGTTCCGGCAACTTCTTGCGAAGTCATACCCGTTTTAACATAGGCACTGATGCCTTGATAATCAAAAGGATCCTTGCTTCTCATAAACAAAATACCATTGAAGGCACCTGCACCGTATAGTGCTGAGGAAGCTCCCGGAAGTATTTCAACACTTTGCACTTCCAGCTCTGACATACCTACCAAGTTACCTAGAACAAAGTTCAACCCCGGAGCAGAGTTATCCATTCCATCAACCAATTGCAGAAATCTCGTGTTCGCAAAAGTCGCGAATCCACGGGTGTTTATCGATTGAAAAGTCAAACTGTTGGTATTGATATCAACTCCTTTCAAATTCTGAAGTCCTCCGTAGAAAGATTCTGCCGTGGTATTCTTAATTTCCTTCAGGCCGAAACGCTCGACAGATACTGGGGATTCAAAAATACGTTCAGGGGTTCTCGAAGCTGAAATGACAACCTCATCTAAAAAAGTCTGCGCCTCATTGAGCACGATAGTGAAAGTCTGGTTATTCTCAGTTACATCTTGAGTGGCATCAGAATAACCGATACTCGTAATTTGCAATTGAAAAGGGGGCGCTTCAGAAGTTTCCAATTTAAATAAACCATCGAAATCAGAGGTTGTTCCAATCGCTTTACCCACTATAACCACATTGGCCCCGGGCACTGGTTCATTGTTTTGGTCTACAACCTTTCCATTAACCGTAGTTTGCGAATGCCCTAAAAATGCAAACGTCATCAATGCTAAAGACAAAATTGTTCTCATGTTAAAATAGTGTTAAGTTAGTTGCTGGCAATATACCGATTTTTTCATACCGAAATTCATAAAATCCAAAAAATTATGCATGCATAATAAATTTTTCGCACTCGCGAACCCTTAATATTGGCTTATCAACAAAAAGCACAAAAAAGAGCCACGAATAATTTCGTGGCTCTTTTTTCAAATAATATTTCTTTTAAATCTTACTCGACAGTAACAGATTTGGCCAAGTTTCTTGGCTGATCAACATTACAATCGCGCATTACTGCAATGTGATAGGAAAGCAATTGTAAGGGAATTGTTGTCAACAAGGGCGTCAGACTTTCAAAAGTCTCAGGCACCTCGATTACATGATCGGCCAATTCGGTAACCTGAACGTCACCTTCAGTAACGACGGCTATGATTTTTCCTTTTCGAGATTTTATCTCTTGAATATTGCTGACCACTTTTTCATAATGCCCCTTTTTTGTGGCAATTACAAAAACGGGCATTTGTTCATCAATCAAAGCAATCGGGCCATGTTTCATTTCAGCAGCAGGATAGCCCTCTGCATGAATGTAGCTTATTTCCTTTAATTTCAACGCACCCTCTAGAGCAACGGGGAAATTGTAACCCCTGCCCAAGTAAAGACAATTCGTCGAATCTTTATAAACCTCTGAAATAATCTCAATAAGAGGGTTTGATTCAAGAGCTTTCTCCACCTTGGAAGGAATAGCCACCATCTCTCTTAAATACTCCATAAACCTTTCTTGGGATATTTTTTCTTTTTCGCAGGCCAATTTCAAAGCAATCAAAGTCAATACTGTTATTTGGGTTGTGAATGCTTTTGTGGAGGCTACACCAATTTCCGGTCCGGCATGGGTATACGCCCCGGCATGTGTTTCACGTGCTATCGATGAACCTACCACATTACATACCCCGAATACGAATGCTCCGTTTTCTTTTGCTAATTTTATAGCAGCCAAAGTATCAGCAGTTTCCCCAGATTGTGATATGGCAATCAAAACATCGTTTTCAGAAATAACCGGGTTTCTATATCGAAACTCTGAAGCGTACTCCACCTCTACTGGTATTCGGGCTAGATCTTCAAAAATATATTCTGCTACAAGGCCGGCATGCCAAGAAGTGCCACAGGCAACAATAATGATTCGGTTGGCATTGACAAACTTATCGAGATGTTCGTCAATACCTGCCATTTTGATAATGCCCTGATCAACCCTCAATCTACCTCTGAAAGTGTCTTTTATCGCCCTTGGTTGCTCATAAATTTCCTTAAGCATGAAGTGGTCATAACCGCCTTTTTCTATCTCCTCCAAATTCATTTGGAGTTCAAGAATATTCGGATAGGCCACGGCATCATCTTTTATCTTGCGCAATTTGATTTCCTTACCTAAACGAACAATGGCCATTTCTTCATCTTCAAGATAAACGGCATTGTTTGTGAATTCGATGAAGGGTGATGCATCAGAGGCAATGAAAAATTCATCTTCCCCCACGCCAATGGCCAGCGGACTTCCTAATTTGGCAACAACAATTTCATCAGGTTTATTTTTGTCAAAAACGGCTATTGCATAGGCTCCAACCACTTGATTCAGTGCTATTTGAACAGCCTTGCCCAATTTTACATCTTCCGTTTTTTTGACCTCTTCAATTAAATTGACCAATACTTCGGTATCGGTATCTGAGTGAAATACATAACCTCGTTTGGTCAACTCTTTTTTTATCGACTCATAATTTTCAATGATTCCGTTATGAATAATCACCAAATCACCTGAATTGGAGTAATGCGGATGCGAATTGACATCATTGGGCACACCGTGGGTAGCCCATCGGGTATGTCCAATACCTAGATTTCCTTTGGTGGATATCGTGTCTTCAGATTTTTTCTTGAGGTCTTCAACCTTCCCTTTGGTTTTGGCAAGATTAATTCCATTGCCATCGAATATGGCAACTCCGGCACTATCATAACCTCTGTATTCCAGTCTTTGAAGACCTTTGATTATAATTGGATAGGCCTCTCTATGACCAATGTATCCTACAATTCCGCACATAAATATTATTTTCGGTTGGGTAAATCCGTATTAATAACTCTGGTTAACTCTTGGGAGTGGATTCACAGTTGAATTTAGAACGCAAAATTTATATTTATGTTATAATCCAAAAGGAATAAAATTCGCGAAGAACAACTTAAACTAGGATTAATTCGCCTCTGTGTAAAAAATTTCAAGCTTTAACTTTTTGTCAGCGTTGGCAGCATCAACATTGCTCCCAAAAAGCACAGTGCCCAGAGGACTTATTGTTGATATGACCGGAAGTTCTATTAATTCATCATTACCAATCATCGTATCAATTGAACCTATGGATCTGATATCGGATGTAATGGTCAAACCCAATTTGGCATTGGCTGAGTCGCGAACGATCATATTATTTATATGACTGGTAATACGAACCGAATATTTAACCCCCTTACCATTGTTTTCTTCTAAGATACCCCCATAAAAAGGGTAGCTTGCAAGAGAATTGGTATTGTCAATTCGGTCTAAATTAGCGTCAAAGAGAGGCTGGTTTGTTCTTGCATTGTATAAGTATAACCGTGGCGGTTCAACCACTACACCTTCTGCATCCAATCTATCTCGATCTACGTAAAAAACAAGATTTGCCTCATTGATGATCCATTTATTGGTTCTTATTTGATTGATCGCTTCGGCAGATTCATCGCCATCGTTGTCAAAGAGACGAATTTCGGCATAAGTTCCTGCACCTCCTTTCAGATAAATTCGATTTGCATTGTTCACCGTATCCTGAACGGCATCAGTAATTTCAGCGGGCAATGTTTCGGTGATAAATGTATTGACCGCATTGCCAGTAAAAGAGCCATTCTGTTCACCCCGTAGAAGGTTCATTGTAAAATCCCTTTCCCTCTTTTCGATCACGTCATCAGAAGTATCATCAGCCGTTCCGTTGTTGTCAACGGCATCATACTTATATTTCAATAATATGGTTGCCTGTCTGAGGTCTAACAACAAATAATGCTCATCACCTTCGTTAGGCTCTATTGTTAAGTGAATACCTCTTAAAAATTCATTGAAATTGGCCTGGCTCAATAAATTGGAGGTGCCCTCTTGGTCCAAAATATTCTCTTGAAAAAAAGCGGAATTCAATGGAACACGTATACCTGGAGCAATTTTTTCAAACTGTTCTGATTCATCAACTTCTGTATCTGGATCGTCTTCCCCTCCTTGCACCAAAATTTGGAAATCACTGATATCAACCCCACCTTCAAACAAAACTTCTGAGGGACCATTAGTTAAAATCTGATTGGAAAAATATAGCTCATCCTCTATAAAGTCTGTATTCGGATCCCTATCCCTTAAAAAATAGTTCGAGCTTTCAACCTTAAGTGTAAAAGGTGTTTCTCGATTTCCGTAGATACTGTCAATATCTATTCTCCTGACCACCATGCTGGTATCAGTGTCATCATCAACATCATCAGTTTCTCCATCTCCGTCAGTGTCTGCATTCAATGGATCTGTACCTCCAGAGTTTTCTTCATTGTTACTAAGCCCATCACCATCGCTATCATTGGTGGGGTCATTGGGTTCATCATCAAAAATATCATCAACACCATCTCGATCACTATCGGTTAGCCCATCTCCTTTAGTCAAGTACGGTATATACAGTAAAGCCTCTATAATTGTTTCATTCTCAGGTATGGTGGCAGCACGGTCATCCGTTTCTGAATTGTCCTCAACCGATTGTGAAAATGCTCCAAAAGAAGGATTTGCCCCTACAGGAAGTTGTATTTGGGTGGTAATTATCGCATTGGTTTTACCATAAATGGGATCATCAAAGGTTCCTAATTGATAAAGAGGAAGTTTATTGGTTTGAACCGCCTCTATTTTTTTGTTGAAGGCAAAAACATCATATTCGACCTTTCCTGTGGCAAAAGGCTCACCGCCAATGACTCCTGAGCCAATGGTGGTCAAATCTTGTTCGCAGGAAAAAATCAACACCACAATCATGAATCCTGCAACCACAGGAAAATTTTTCCTTTTTAAAAAGTCCATTCAGATTATTTTAAAACTTCTGTGCTGTAAAAATTGGCATATGCCTCTTCAAATTCTTGAACGGAAACATATGGTAACACTGGTTTTTGAAGGTTGGAAATATGATTCTTTAAGTCTTCTGGAATTTCTTCCGATGCTAAAATAACCGCATCTGAAAAATCTACAGCAACTTTTAACAAATTATTATAGTCAGGTGTTTTCAGTGGTTCAACTTGGTCAACATCGACCCCATCGAAAACCACTTTGTCAATCATTTTCTTATCAAGTTCACCATCGAATCCTTTTTTGTAGACCGAAGTAACGATTTTACTATCGGCAAAAAGCGGCTCATCAGCATAATATTTCTTCAAATACAAGGGCAATAGAGAGGCCAACCAGCCGTGTACGTGAATAATGTCTGGCGACCAATTCAGTTTCTTTACAGTTTCAACAACCCCTTTTGCAAAGAAAATGGCGCGTTCATCGTTATCAGGAAAAAGTTTGCCATCTGCGTCATTGAAGGTGGCCTTTCTTTTGAAGTACTCATCATTGTCTATGAAATACACTTGAATACGTTCTTTGGGTATTGAAGCGACCTTAATGATCAGCGGCATATCCATGTCATTGATGACCAAATTCATGCCCGATAATCGAATGACTTCATGTAATTGATGTCTCCGCTCATTGATATTGCCATATCTAGGCATGAAGATTCTAATCTGGCCACCGTTTCCGTTGACCATTTTAGGTGTTTCATATGACATTAAGGAAACTTCGTTCTCGGGTAGATAAGGTACTAGTTCTGAAGATACAAACAATATCTTTTTACCATTCATATAGCTGCTTTTGAATTAAAAAATGAGCGTGGCTGCAAAACTACAAAAATTATAGAGATTAGCAGTATTTATAGTAAGTTTGCTCGCTCATAACACATCAAAAGATGTTATTGATAAAAACCAAATCAGAAATACGGTCTGTTCTTTCTTCTTTGTCTTCCAAAGAAAGTTTGGGTCTTGTGCCCACTATGGGGGCATTGCACCAAGGGCATGCCTCATTGGTTTCAAAAGCAATTGCTGAAAACAAAAAGGTGGTCGTGACCGTCTTTGTGAATCCCACGCAATTTGACAATAAAGATGATTTGGCGAAATACCCGAGTACTTTGAAGGCAGATGTGAAAATATTGGAAACGATTTCAAAGGATATCATTGTTTTTGCGCCCTCAGCCACTGAAATATATGACAATGACATCAAATCAAAATCTTATGATTTTGAAGGTTTGGACAAGGTCATGGAGGGAGCATTCAGAGCAGGTCATTTTGAGGGAGTGGCCACCATCGTTGAAACCCTGTTGCGATTGATTCAACCTACCAAGGCCTACTTTGGCGAAAAGGACTTTCAACAACTGCAAATCATTCGAAAAATAGTTAAATCACAGAACCTCAAAGTACAAATCATTGGCTGTCCTATTGTAAGAGAAGACCATGGCCTTGCGATGAGTTCGAGAAATGAACGATTGCCCAAAAACCTTAGAATTGAAGCGGCTTTCATTTACAAAACACTAAAAGCCGTCAAAAAGAAATTTGGCACGAAAAGTGCTAAATTGGTCATGAAATGGGCACAGAAGGAGTTTGAAAAACATCCGACCTTAAAATTAGAGTATATTTCAATAGCGGATGCTGAAAATTTAAAACCGGTTCAAAGAAAACGACCTAAAACAAAATATAGGGCCTTCATTGCCGTTTATGCCAATGATATAAGACTAATCGACAATATTGCCCTTAACTAATCTTTTGACATGCAAATTGAAGTAGTAAAATCGAAAATTCACCGAGTTAAAGTAACCGGGGCTGACCTAAATTATATAGGAAGTATTACCATTGATGAAGACTTGATGGATGCCGCAAACATCATTAATGGCGAAAAAGTGCAAATTGTAAACAATAATAATGGCGAAAGGTTGGAAACCTACGCTATTCCTGGACCTCGAGGTAGTGGGGAAATAACCCTGAATGGCGCAGCATCACGTAAAGTAGCAGTCGGCGATGTTTTGATTTTGTTTACGTTTGCCAGAATGAGTGTTGAAGAGGCGAAAAAATTCAATCCTTGGCTTGTTTTTCCAAATGAAGAAACCAATTTATTGAACTGATTTTGAGTGAATCAATGAAAAAAACCTTTAAAATTGTACTCCCAATTGCATTGGGAGTTTTTTTGGTTTGGTATCTTTTTCTTTCTACCACGCCCGAGCAGCGATTGGAAATAATCGAGCATATTAAAAATGCCGATCCGTTTTGGGTAGGTGTTTCCATTTTGATTGGTTTGCTAAGTCACTTATCGCGGGCCATAAGATGGAATTACCTCTTAGAGCCTTTGGGCTATCAACCCAAAGTTCACAACAATATGTTCATGATTCTGACCGCTTATTTGGCCAATTTGGGTATTCCGAGGTCAGGAGAATTTCTTCGTGCAACAGAATTGGCCACCTATGAAAATGTGCCTTTTGAAACAGGTTTCGGTACCATCGTATCTGAGAGAATCATTGATGTGGTCATGCTGTTAGCAATAATACTGATGGCGCTCTTATTCCAGACCGACCTGATTCTAGGTTTTATGAATGAAAGTGGTTTCGGAATTTATGGAGGATTGTTGATTCTATTGATTGGTATTGTCGGGCTTTTTGTAACGGTCAGACTGATTAAAAACTCATCCTCCGGCGCAGCCCAAAAACTGAAAGTCTTTTTGACCAATATGTTGGATGCTATTCTCAGTATTTTTAAAATGAAACGCAAATGGCCTTTTATATTCCATACTTTGTTTATTTGGTTCGCGTATGTTGCCATGTTTTGGGCCATAAAATATACCATGCCATCAACCGTTGATTTGGAATTGGGCCCAATTCTAGTTGCTTTTGTTGGCGGAGCCATAGCCATGACCACCACTAATGGGGGCTTTATCGCCTACCCATTGTTCGTAGGCACCTCGCTTCAATTGTTCGGGTTGGATCTTGACAAAGCGCAGGCATTTGGTTGGATCATGTGGATCGCCCAGACCCTTATGATAGTGGTTTTTGGGGCAATATCTTTTCTTTTATTACCGTTATTGAACAGAAATCAGAAGTCTTAAACACTTTTAAAACCATACTATGTTACGTGTACTGACCATTAGTTTTCTTTTACTGGGTTTCGCTATTAATGCCCAAGTGACCCAAGAGATTTTTGAGTCTTTCAAACTACAAGAAAGACGCGAGGTTCAATACTATGTGCCCGAAGACTATGACGAAGCGAACAAGTATCCTTTGATTATAGTGTTAGATGCTGAATATCTTTTTGATCAGGTAGTTTCAACTTCCAAATTTTACAGTCAATTTCATGGAATGCCCCAAGCTATTGTTGTGGGCATCAACCAACTTGAAAGAAGTATCCGTTTAGATGATTGTGAGTGGGAGGAAGACGGATTGCCAGCCGAAAAGGCCAAAAAGTTCTTTGAATTTTTGGGTATGGAACTGATTCCGTACTTGGATCTGAATTACAGTACTGTGCCTTTCAAAATGGTAGTTGGTTATGATATCACGGCCAATTTTCAAAACTATTGGTTGTTCAAAGAGAATTCTCTTTTCAATGCCTATATAAACATATCGCCAACCTTGGCGCCTGAAATGGAAAACCGAGTGCCCTCGAGACTAGGGGCATTCAACAAAGAGATTTTCTATCAACTGATAGTGGAGAAAGATAAAAGCAAATACACTTCCAGAATCATGGAAATGGATAAGGCAATAAAAGCCATTGATAAAGAATCACTGCACTATTATTTTGATGAATATGATGGTGCTGACCATGTGTCAATTGCCTCTTATGGTATGGGCAAGGCATTCGATAATATCTTTGGAATGTTCAAACCCATTAGTCCGAAAGAATATAAAAACCAGCTCTTGACCTATGATGGTGGAGTTTTCGATTATCTGCAAAACAAGTACAATACCATTGAAGAACTTTTTCGAATTGAAAAACGGGTTGAACTCAATGATTTGATGGCAGTATATGCCGGTATTCGAAAAAAAGAAGATTATGATTCGCTAAAGCCCTTGTCTGATTTATGTAAGGCAGAATTTCCGATGACCATGATGGGCTTTTATTTTGAGGGTGAATTTTATGAGCAAATGGGCGAACCCAAAAAGGCTTTGAAAACTTATGAAAAAGCATTTGGTATGGATGAAATTGATTTCTTGACCAAAGAAATGGCCCTTGAAAAAATAGATGCGCTGAAAGCTGATTTCGGGTTTTAGAGCAGCAACTTTTATCATGATTTCAAAAAAGGCCTTTTGGCCTTTTTTTGATTCCGTTACGTTCATAAAGTTTTATCTTCGTCTGCAAACAAACCAATCAAAGTGGCCAAGAGCAAAACGGCTTTTTTCTGTCAAAACTGTGGCACCCAATATGCCAAATGGGTTGGGCAATGTACTGCCTGTAAAGAATGGAACACTGTTGTGGAAGAGGTGGTTCAAAAAGAAGAAAAATCAGATTGGAAAGTATCTTCCACCACAAAAAGAAAGGCTCCTCAGCCGCTAAAAATCAATGAAATTTCGACAGAAAAAGAGATTCGTCTAAACACCCAAGATATCGAATTCAATCGTGTGCTAGGCGGCGGATTGGTACCGGGCGCGCTCGTTCTTTTAGGCGGTGAGCCTGGTGTTGGCAAAAGTACTTTGCTACTTCAAATTGCACTGAAACTACCGTATAGAACATTGTATGTCTCAGGGGAAGAAAGCCAAAAACAGATCAAAATGCGTGCGGATCGTATTCATTCGAATAGCGATACTTGTCTCATTCTGACGGAAACCAAAACGCAGCATATTTTCAAGCAAATAGAAAAAATCGAACCGGACATTGTGGTCATTGATTCGATTCAAACTTTACATTCCGATTATATAGAATCGGCTGCGGGAAGCATCTCTCAAATACGCGAGTGTACGGCTGAACTCATCAAGTTTGCCAAAGAAACCAATACCCCGGTCATTTTAATCGGGCATATCACCAAAGACGGCTCCATTGCCGGACCCAAGATTTTGGAGCATATGGTCGATACGGTTCTACAATTTGAAGGAGATCGAAATTATGTATACCGAATACTGCGATCCTTGAAAAATCGCTTTGGTTCGACCGCTGAACTGGGTATTTATGAAATGCAAGGCGGTGGGTTACGACAAGTGAACAATCCTTCTGAAATTCTGATTTCCAAAAATACCGAACAGTTGAGCGGTACGGCAATAGCCTCGACAGTCGAAGGCATGCGCCCTTTGATGATCGAAATTCAGGCTTTGGTAAGTACGGCTGTTTATGGCACTCCGCAACGCTCTACCACGGGTTACAATGCAAAAAGATTGAATATGCTTTTGGCCGTGCTTGAAAAGCGGGCAGGCTTCAAATTGGGAGCAAAAGATGTTTTTTTAAACATTACCGGAGGTATTTCAGTTGATGACCCGGCCATTGATCTTGCCGTAATCGCAGCAATTTTATCAAGCAATGAGGATATTCCTATTGAAAAAGGAGTTTGTTTTGCCGCTGAAGTCGGCTTGGCCGGAGAGGTCAGACCTGTTCAGCGCGTTGACCAACGTATTCTCGAAGCAGAAAAATTGGGGTTTTCAACGATTTATGTTTCAAAGAATAATAAAATAGGCCTCAAAAAACCCAAGATAGAAATCATTATGGCCTCAAAAATAGAGCAGGTGGTCAGTGGATTGTTCGGTTAGTTTTTCGAATTGAACATTCGGGCCAAAACCATAAAGATCACAATTACCAAAACTATCAGGGCTATTTGCCAAATTCCTATTTTCAAAAAGTGCATTTAGAGTGTTTTTAAGGCGCTGGGTTAGGTATGTCATTATGAATTTCCTCAATACCCTTTAAAACCTCTGAGTTCAAATTAATATCAATACTGGTAATATTCTCTTTCAACTGCTCAATTGTGGTTGCGCCTATAATATTGCTCGTCAAAAAAGGTCTTGAATTCACAAAGGATAACGCCATTTGTGTAAGTGACAAGTTATGGTCTTGGGCCAAATCAAAATATTTCTGAGTTGCTTCAGATGAGTTGCCCTTAATGTATCTATTATAATTCGGAAATAATGCCAGCCGTGAATTTTTAGGCAGTTTGTCACCTAAATACTTTCCACTTAAAGCCCCAAAACCTAGGGGCGAATAGGCCAATAGTTTTAGGTTTTCACGTAAGGCAATTTCAGCTAAACCAACCTCAAATTGACGGTTCAATAAACTATACGGATTTTGTATGCTTACCATTCTGGGTAGCCCATCATTCATCTTGTACTCTTCAAGATACCGCATGATTCCCCAAGGAGTTTCATTACTGACACCCACATGACGTATTTTTCCCTGTTTTACAAAATCACCCAACGTATGTAATACTTCATGAAAATTATCTTGCCAAGGGTCATTTTCATTATGCTGATATCCTCTTTTACCAAAATAATTGGTATTTCGTTCAGGCCAGTGCAACTGATACAAATCAATATAATCTGTTTGTAAACGTTTTAAACTGCCTTCAATGGCCTCAATTATAGAGGCTTTTGAAAAACCTGTTGTTCTCATGAATTCAGTGAACGGCGCTTTACCTACAATTTTTGAAGCTAGAACTGTTTTATCTCTGTTACCTGTTTTCTTAAACCAAGACCCTATTATTTTCTCTGTTATCGATCGACGGTCAGGGTGAGCAGGTATGGGATATAATTCAGCCGTATCAAAAAAATTCACTCCTTTTTCAAAAGCATAATCCATTTGCTGATGAGCCTCATCTTCAGTATTTTGATTTCCCCATGTCATGGTACCCAAACAAATTTTACTGACCTTGATGTTTGTATTTGAAAGATTGGTATATATCATTTTCGAGTATTCTAATTATCAATTTCAACTAAAATTGGGCAATGATCACTGTGTTTGGCTTCTGAAAGTATGACCGAACGCTTTAATCTATTTTTCAAGGTTTCGGCCACCATGGCATAATCTAAACGCCAACCTTTATTATTGTTTCTGGCATTCGCGCGATAGCTCCACCAGGTATAGTTATCAGGTTCTTTATTGAAATGCCGGAAGCTGTCAATGAATCCGCTTTTCTGTAAATTTCCAATCCACTCACGCTCAACAGGCAAAAATCCCGAGACATTCTTATTGCGAACTGGGTCATGAATATCTATGGCCTTATGGCAAATATTGTAATCGCCCAAAACAACCAAATTGGGTTTTTCTTTTCTTAATTCATTGAAATACTCCTGAATCTCTGCCATATAGTTCAGCTTAAAATCCAAACGGGCCATATTGGTGCCCGAAGGAAGATACATGCTCATGATGGAGAGATCGCCAAAGTCAGCCCTGATATTTCTTCCCTCAAAATCCATGGTTTCAATACCCGTACCGAACTCGACATGGTCGGGTTCTTTCTTTGACAATATTGCAACCCCACTGTACCCTTTCTTTTGGGCACTGTACCAAAAGTTATGGCCATAACCGGCATCCTCAAAAACAGATAAATCAAGTTGTTCTTTCATGGCTTTGGTCTCTTGTAAACAAACCACATCGGGGTCTACCGATTGCAACCATTCAACAAACCCTTTTTTCAAAGCAGCCCG
The DNA here is from genome assembly GCA_964432915.1 of uncultured Maribacter sp. Taxonomy (GTDB): domain Bacteria; phylum Bacteroidota; class Bacteroidia; order Flavobacteriales; family Flavobacteriaceae; genus Maribacter_C. The sequence continues at coordinate 107,826 of CAYSPL010000001.1, read as the reverse complement.
AATGCCATTCACGTTGTAGGATACTATTTTCATCTAATGTTATGGTTTTTCATTCCTGAGAAGACGGGAATCTAATTTAGCCCGAAAATAAAGAATGTTTAAGGGATTAAAAAAGTTTGGAACGACATTTGATTCTATTCTCTTGAATACAAATGCCATGAAAAATTCGATTCTGTTCATCGCCTTGTTTACCGCGATGAATTTAAGTGCTCAAGGGTTTCGTGAGGGTTATAACAATCACGAGTTGCGATTCAATATGGGCCGCTTTTTAAGCGCAGCAACAATAGAGGGGTCTTATGAGTATTATTTTACCCCAGATACAAGTATTGGTGGCACGGCCTACATAAACGGAGATCCACTAGGCAGCACCGGTAATTTTGGTATTGGACCCAATTTAAGGGCTTACTTTGGCTATCAACCCAAAAGCGGATTCTTTGCTGAGGTATTTGGTTTGTACTACACCGGCGAAAATGATATTACCAAAAATCTTGGAAACAGAAACAATGACTATTCCAATGCGGCCCTAGGGCTAGGTATTGGCAAGAAATGGTCAACTTTTGGTCAAAAACTGACTATGGAGATCTATGCTGGTTTAGGTCGAAACTTGAATGACCGAGAATTCAGTGGCACATTTATCTACAGAACCGGACTCTCATTGGGTTTTAGATTTTAATTCTATTTTAGTGCCTCATTAAAACTATATGAGGCTCTTGTTTTTCCTTTTTTGCACTGCATTCTTAGGTGCTCAAAACCCCATAAATAATGATAGTATCACCCAATTGGATGAGGTGGTACTGTTGGATGCTTTGAAGAAAAAAAACCCATCGGGTGCTGTTTCGTCAGAAATCATATCAGCCAAGGTTTTTCAAAATTACAGTCCTGTTTCAATGGTCAATGCCATGAATCAAATTCCGGGGGTCTACATATTTTCAGGTGCTTTGAACACCAATCGCATTACCATTCGGGGCATGGGTGCGCGTACATTATTTGGCACGGATAAACTTCGAATGTATTATGATGACATTCCAGTTACTGATGGTTCGGGTTTTTCATCAATTGAAGCTTTTGATCTTGAAAACCTTAGCCAAATTGAAGTAATAAAAGGGCCCAAAGCTTCTTTTTACGGAGCGAACATAGGAGGGGCTATTATTCTGAATCCGAAAGAGGCTTTGGGCAAATCAACCAATTTTTCGAATAATTTCACAGCAGGCTCATTCGGACTGCTAAAAAACAATTTGTCATTCAATCACTTTGACGGAAAGCTTCGATTAGGATTGCAATACGGGCATTTGGAAACCGATGGCTATCGTCAAAATAGTAGGTTTGAACGAGATGGACTTTTATTGAACACATCCTATCAAATCAATGAAAAGAATAAAATTTCACTTTTGGTGAATCATATTGATTTCACGGCTCAAATACCCAGTTCTTTGGGTGCCACTGCTTTTGAGGAAGACCCTCAACAAGCCACTTTCACTTGGCGGGTTTCGCAAGGTTATGAAGCAAATAATTATACTTTGGTGGGTGTGAATTTTAAACATCGGTTCAGCAATGTTTTTGAAAATTCAACAGGAATTTTTTACAGTTATTTGGATAAGGATGAAGCCAGACCTTTCGGAATTTTGGACGAACTAACCAAAGGTTTTGGGTTTAGAACACGATTTTCAGGAAGTTTCAGTGCCTTTGAAAATTCAGCCGAATACACTTTTGGAGGAGAACTTTTCAAAGACGAATATGACTGGGATGAATTTGAGAATCTATGGCGCGATAATGATGGCAATGGCAGTCTGAAAGGCAATCAATTTGCTCGAAACAAAGAATTTAGAAGCCAATGGAATGTCTTCGGAAGTTTACGGCTTCCTTTATCTGAAAAGTGGACTGCCCAAATCGGGCTAAATCTCAATAAAACCGAATATGATTTTCGAGACCTTTTCAATACAGGTGTTGAAAATAAAAGTGCCACTCGAAATTTCGAGGCAATTCTTCTGCCCAGTTTGAATCTTGAATATAATCCATCAAAAGATGTATCAGTTTATGGCAATGTCAGTCAAGGATTTTCCAATCCCACCCTTGAAGAGACCTTGACCCCAGATGGTGTCATAAACCCTGATATTTCACAAGAAACCGGAACCAACTATGAAATCGGAACCGAGCTTTTCTTGGATGAGAGAAGATTTCATCTGAACCTATCCGTTTATCAAATGAACATCACTAATCTTTTGGTCGGGGAACGTATTGATGAAGATCGATTTGTTGGAAAAAATGCAGGTAAAACACGCCATCGCGGATTGGAAATAGGAATGACCTACCTCTGGAAAATTTCAGAAAATATACGCGTTTCGTCCTTTGTGAATTATACGTTGACCGATCATAGCTTTATCAAATTTGTTGATGAGGGAGAAGATTTTTCAGGAAACCCCCTGACCGGTGTGCCCGAAAAAAGAAGGTCTGCGGGCATGCAATTTCGGTTCTTTGAAAATTTTTACTGGAATATTTCGCACCATCATGTCAGTGAAATTCCGCTGACCGATTCAGCTGATTTATTCAGTGACCCTTATACTGTTTTTCATTCTCGAATGGGCTACTTAAAAAAGTTGTCCGATAAATTTACACTCGGTATCGATTTCGGCGTGAACAACCTATTTGATACCATTTATGCGCAATCGGTACTCATCAATACCCAAGGTTTTGGTGGTAATGAACCGCGTTATTTTTATCCGGGCGATGCCCGTAATTATTATGGAAGTTTACGATTGGGGTATCGATTTTACTAGAGTGTTATTCCATTTTCTGCAGCCACGAACGCATGTCCACTTCTTTGTGAATGATCGCTTTGACCTCAGCGATGGGCACACGTTGTTGATCCATGGTATCGCGATGGCGAATGGTCACTGTTTTATCTTCCAATGATTGATGATCTACTGTAATGCAAAATGGTGTGCCATTGGCATCTTGCCTTCTATAGCGACGGCCCACAGCATCTTTTTCATCGTAAAGCACATTGAAATCCCATTTGAGATCATCAATGATTTCATGGGCCAATTCTGGCAAACCATCTTTTTTAAGCAATGGAAAAACGGCTGCTTTTGTTGGCGCCAAAACAGCAGGAAGTTTCAAAACCGTACGTGTTGAGCCATTTTCTAATTCTTCTACCTGAAGTGAATTTGAAAAAACGGCCAAAAACATACGATCCAAACCAATTGATGTTTCAACTACATAAGGTACGTAGTTAGAATTGGTCTCATGATCAAAAAATTGTAATTTTTTTCCAGAATGTTGTTCATGTGCACCTAAGTCAAAATCAGTTCTTGAGTGAATTCCTTCTAATTCTTTGAATCCAAAAGGAAAACGAAATTCTATATCAGCTGCAGCATCGGCATAATGAGCCAGCTTTTCATGGTCATGAAAACGATACTTTTCTTCCCCCATACCTAAAGATAAATGCCATTTCATACGATGGGCCTTCCAATGCTCATACCATTCTTTTTGAGTGCCTGGTTTGATGAAAAACTGCATTTCCATCTGTTCGAATTCACGCATTCTGAAAATGAATTGTCTTGCGACTATTTCGTTTCTAAAGGCTTTTCCGGTCTGTGCAATTCCAAACGGAATCTTCATTCGACCTGTTTTCTGAACATTCAAAAAGTTCACAAAAATACCTTGCGCGGTTTCGGGCCTCAAATAGAGGTCCATCGCACTTTCAGCAGTGGCGCCGAGTTTGGTGCCAAACATAAGATTGAACTGTTTTACATCAGTCCAGTTTTTAGAACCAGACATGGGGCATGCGATTTCCAATTCTTCAATAAGGCTTTTCACATCAGCCAAATCTTCATCCCCTAAAGATTTTCCTAATCTTTTTAAAATGCTTGTTGCCTTTTCTTGATAATCAACAACCCGTTGGTTGGTTGAGAGAAACTGTTCTTTATCAAAAGAATCGCCAAAACGTTTCGCTGCTTTTTTGACCTCCTTTTCTACTTTTCCTTCAATCTTAGCTACATAATCTTCAACCAAAACATCAGCGCGATACCGCTTTTTTGAGTCTTTGTTGTCTATCAATGGATCATTAAAGGCATCAACGTGCCCAGAGGCTTTCCAAGTAGTGGGGTGCATGAATATTGCGGCATCGATTCCCACAATATTGTCATTGAGTTGCACCATTGCCTTCCACCAAAATTCACGGATGTTCTTTTTGAGTTCTGCTCCGTTTTGACCGTAATCATAAACAGCACTCAAACCATCATATATCTCACTAGATTGAAACACGTAACCATACTCTTTTGCGTGTGATATTACTCTCTTAAAATCATCTTCTTGATTTGCCATGCGGCAAAAATAGAATATTCTAAGATTTTAGTTTTAAATCCTATTAAATAAAAACAATCCTTTTTGTGAAAATCGGAAATTCGAAATTTAGAAGTAGTAATCTCTGATTATTTTAACTGAAATTCAACGCTTTCAAGTAGGCGTCCATCCTCAAAAACATTAAGGGTATAATTTCCAGCTGACAAAGAACCCTCTGGTATGGTAATAAAATCAAAAACTTCTGTAAGTTTACCGTCAAAATCAACTTCAACTCTTTTACTATATGGGTCTCCATTAACAATAATGGTATTGGCGTTATCTTCAATAACACCCATATTAGGACCTAAAAATTGAAAATAAAGTATCTTCTTTTGACCTGCCATGGAAGAATTAGCGTCAAGAACAACGGTCCCTTTCAACTTACTAATGGTAGATGCCTTATTTGATTGTATCAATTTACCTGATCGCATTCTATAAGCACCACCTCTAGCATCATACAATTTAAGATAGGTCTTAACCTTCAACTCTTCAGCGAGCTCCTTCATTTGTCTCTTTTGTGCTGATTCGGCAGACGTAAGTGCCGTGAATGTTCTTTTTAACTCTTCAATTTGGTTTTGACTGGTTTCATACTTATCAGTTAAAAGCACATTGTTGTATTTGAGAAAGTCATTCTTAAGCTCAAGGCTGTCATTTTTTGCCTCAAGAATTCGAAGTTCGCCTTTGTATTCTCTTAATTTGGCGACTGTAAAATTCAGCTTTCCGACAGAATCAATTAATTGTTGTATTCGATATCTAGAGTTCTGTAATTCAATATCGTTCATCTCGTCAAGTGCTGAAAGACGATCTACATCAGCTTTCATTAAGGTAAGGTCTTTGACAAGAAGTGCTTTTTCCTTTTCCAAGTATTCAATTTCAGACTTGGATTGGGCATAGCTGTAATAGAAGGCAATAAGAATACCCAATATTACGGCACACAAAGCCGCCAATATTATTTTATAATTGAATTTGGTATCTTGATTGTCCATCAGGAGGCACTAGCTTTAAGTAGGTTTACTAATAGTTTAAGATTTGTTATACACTAATCTCACAAAGATACTAAATGACATCAATAACATACTGGTACCACTGGTATGTTTTGGATGTAACGCTCATTTAATCAGAGGAGAAGAACACCTTTGTACCATTTGTCGAAATCAAATGCCTCTCACCGATTACAACTTTAACGAAGAAAACCCCATTGACCGTATTTTTTATGGTAGAATTGTTGTGAAAAAGGCAAGTTCGTTTCTTTTTTTCACCGAAAACAGTGTCGTACAGCAAATAATACATCATTTAAAGTATCGAAACCAAAAACAAATCGGTTCTTTTTTGGGCAAATGGTATGGTCAAATTTTAAAAAATGATGCTGCTTTACCAAAAATTGACGCTGTTGTTCCCGTTCCACTACATCCTAGAAAACTTAAGAAAAGAGGATACAACCAAGTTGACTTATTTGCCATAGAACTGGCTCTTCATTTGAACGCCGAATATATTCCTGATGCCCTAATCAAAACGGCGAATACCAAAACCCAAACCACCAAAGGGCGCATTGGAAGGTGGCAGAGTAACAAGGCGCTATTTACCCTATCGAATGCTGACGCGATAAAAAACAAAAATGTTCTTTTGGTTGATGATGTGATCACTAGTGGGGCCACTATGGAAACCTGCGCAAAAACACTTCTTGAAGCAGAGGGAATTATAATTTATTTAACTAGCATGGCGGTAGTGCAGCAATTTCAATAATGACAAATTAGTTGTTTCTTTGTCATATAGACACCCAAATGACTAAACGATTTCTTGCGTTTTTGTTTCTTTTTTTTATTGCCGCCGCATTGGTGCAATGTGGGCGACGAGGCAGGATTACCGGTGGGCCTAAAGACACCACGCCCCCCGTTTTGCTAAAAACCGTACCCGAAAATGGAAGTGTCAATTTTGAAGGCAACAAAATCAAGCTGTTTTTTGATGAATACATCAAACTGGTTGATGTACAAAACCAATTGATTGTTTCGCCACCTTTGAAATATTTACCCGATATCACACCACAGGGGGGTCCGGCCAAATATGTTGAAATAAAGATAAAAGATACGCTGAGGGAAAATACCACCTATACCTTCAATTTCGGGCAGAGTGTTCAAGATAACAATGAAGGTAACCCTAGTAGTTTCTTGACCTATGTTTTTTCAACAGGAGATTATATTGATTCACTTGAATTATTGGGAGTGGTCAAAGATGCTTTCAAAAAAGAGACTGATGAGTTTATCAGTGTCATGCTTTACGAAATTGATACGGCCTATACCGACTCAACATTGTTTCAAAAACCCCCTAATTATATTACCAATACCCTTGATAGTACGGTTTTTTTCAAATTGGGTAATATCAAGAAAGGCAAGTATGCGCTTTTTGCCATGAAAGATGAAGCAAAAAACAACCTTTTTGACCAAAACAGCGACAAAATTGCCTTTATGAAAGATACGGTTACCTTACCTACCGACTCGACCTATCTTTTGACGCTTTTCAGAGAAATACCCAATTACAGTGCATCAGTACCCCGCTTTGAGGCCAGCAACAAAATTGTTTTTGGTTATTATGGAGGCGAGGAAAAACTAAAAATCACTCCCTTATCAAAATTACCCGATTCAGTGCGAACCAAAATATTGAAAGTGCCCGAAAAAGACTCGTTGAATTTTTGGTTTACCCCTTTTGAAATGGACTCGCTGGTTTTTACCGTTCACAACCAAATGCAAAAGGTCACAGATACTTTTGTGGTCAAAAGAAGAAAAGTGGATAGAGATTCAATGCGGTTGTCACCCAGCACAAGTGGTTTGTTAAATTTCAACAGCCGTTTTTATATTGAAAACAATACCCCAATAAATGAAATCGATACTGCCAAAATAAAAATGATGAATCAAGATTCCATTCCTGTTGCTTTCAAAGTCAGTCTTGACAGTATTGCCAATAAGGCTGATTTTGACTTTAAAGTAGAAGCGGGTATACGCTATAATCTTGAGTTGTTTCCGGGTGCAATAACAGATTTTTTTGGGGAAACAAATGATACTTTGAGCTATAGCCTTGCCACCAAAAGCCTCGAAGACTATGGTGCCCTGACGGTAAATGTTCAAGGCAAGGTTGAATACCCTATCATATTGCAGTTGACCACTGAAACCGGCGAGAGAAAATTGGAGCGATTTGCACAAGAGCCCCAATCTTTTAATATTAGGTATATAGAACCCGGGAATTACCTCATAAGAGTGATTCAAGATTCAAACGGAAATAGAAAATGGGATACTGGTAATTATCTAAAAAGAACACAGCCTGAAAAAGTTAGTTACTACCCTGGCGTAATCACTATGAGGGCGAATTGGGAGGAGATTAGCACCTTTACCATAAAAGATTGAAATTATCTCTGTCTTGTAAAAATTTGAGTTTATTGCGGGTGTTTGAAATATGCGCTTTTGAAATTGTCACTTGCCTATTTTCTTCCTTTTCTGAAAAAACCAGCTGTTTGCCCAAGCAGTCATAAACCCCCGAATTACCTGGGTACTGATGACCCACTTCATCTGAACCAATTCTGTTCACACCAATAGCATATACCATGTTCTCAATCGCGCGAGCCTTCAGCAAGGTATTCCATGCTGATATTCGTGGTGTTGGCCAATTTGCAACATAAACCAACACATCATAGTCCTCTGTATTTCGAGCCCAAACTGGAAACCTCAGGTCATAACAAATTAAAGGACAAATTCGAAAGCCTTTATAGGTCAAAATCAACTTTTCCGTTCCTGATCTATATACTTTATCCTCGCCTGCCAAGGTAAACGTATGCCGCTTATCATATTTTTCAAAAGCCCCGTTGGGTCGAACAAAGAATAGACGGTTGTAATGGTCTCCACCCTCTTGAAAAACAATGCTTCCCATTATGGCAGCATCTTTTTTTTGGGCAAGATTTTGCATCCATTCCACGGTAAGGCTACCTTCTTCAATAGGTATGTTTTCAGGTTGCATTGTAAACCCCGTTGTGAACATTTCCGGAAGAATGATCAAATCGACATCCGAAGAAAGGGCATTGATTTTTTTTGAAAATTCATTACGATTCTTTTCAGGGTCCTCCCAAACCAATGAAGATTGTATCAATGCAATTTTAAGTGTTTCGGTCATCGCTTAGTGGTTCTCGAACAAATCAATCAATTTAGGCCTGCCTTGCATTTTCGCATGATCTACAGCCGTATTTCCGCGCCCATCTTTGATGGTTGTATCTGCTCCCTTCAAAAGAAGCAATTGGGCAATTTCTAGATGTTTGAACGTAATGGCATAAATCAAACTGGTACTGCCCATTGCATTTTGTACATTGAGATTTGCCCCTTTATCAATAAGAAGTTCTGCGATAGCTTTGAATCCTTTGAAACAAACACCCATCAGAGCGGTGTTGCCCGAAGCATCGACCGCATCAATTTCAGCACCTGCATCCAAAAACATAGTTGCAACCTCTACATGATTGTAATAGGTTGCCAAAATCAAAGGCGTTGAACCTCTCGCATCACGTAGGTTAAGAAGGTTGTTACCCTCTGACAATAATTTGGCAATGGCAGCAACATTTCCGGATCTGATTTCATTGAAAAATGTCTCCTCTGTTTTCATACCATTAAAATTAAGGAATTACTTGAAACCCACTATCTTCAAGGCAGAGCCATAGCCATATTTCGCTGTTTCATTTTGATCTAAAGGTCAATAAATGAAATTCCATTATTTAGATTCCCGCATTTGCGGGAATGACATTTAATCGGAAACTCCTAAGCAAAGCATCTGGGAATTATTTTTGAGTAAAAACCTATTGGTAATGCACCGTACAATTTATGACGCTTCATTAAGGACAAACAATAGATATTATCAATACAACAATAATATAAATTAAGATTTTATCAATATGAAAACAAGCAGCAATTCGATAACTTTACAATTCTTGCAAATCGAGATAAAAACACTTAAAAAAAATACTTATGGGAACTGGAGATGAGAAAAAATGTCCTTTTTTAAATGGGAAAATGACCCAAGCAGCTGGTCAAGGAACCTCAAACCAAGATTGGTGGCCCAATCAATTGCGATTGAATGTGTTGCGTCAAAATTCGGAATTGTCAAATCCTATGGACGACGATTTCAATTACGCCGAAGAATTCAAAACCTTGAATTTAGCCGAAGTCAAAAAAGACATTATTGATGCGCTTACCACTTCACAAGATTGGTGGCCTGCTGATTATGGTCATTATGGTCCTTTTATGATTCGCATGGCATGGCATAGTGCAGGCACCTATCGCATTGGCGACGGCCGTGGCGGTTCGAGTTCGGGTTCGCAACGTTTTGCTCCTCTCAACAGTTGGCCAGATAATGGAAATCTTGATAAGGCGCGTCTGTTGCTTTGGCCCATAAAGCAAAAATATGGTCGTAAACTATCTTGGGCTGATTTGATGATTCTTACAGGAAACTGTGCTTTGGAATCGATGGGTTTCAAAACCTTTGGTTTTGCTGGGGGTCGTGAAGATATATGGCAACCTGAAGAAGATATTTACTGGGGTTCGGAAAATGAATGGATGGGCAATAAAGAACGTTTTTCGGAAGGGGAATATGTTCTTGAGGCGAATTTGGGTGCTTCCCACATGGGACTCATCTATGTCAACCCAGAGGGTCCGAACGGAGTTTCAAATCCGTTGGGCACAGCAAAATTGATGAAAGAAACATTTGGTCGTATGGCCATGAATGATGAAGAAACCGTGGCATTGGCTGCTGGCGGACACACATTTGGAAAAGCGCATGGTGCTGCCAACCCTGATGAGTTTGTAGGTGTAGAACCTGCCGGTGCAAGTATTGTGGAACAAAGTATGGGGTGGAAGAACTCTTATAAATCAGGGGTTCTTGATGATGCCATAACAAGTGGTATTGAAGGCGCCTGGACACCCAACCCCACAAAATGGGACCATGATTATTTTGAGGTGCTCCTAGGGTATGACTGGGAACAGACCAAAAGTCCGGCCGGGGCCAATCAATGGAGACCAACAGCAGCTTCGGCAGCTAGAAAAGCCCCTCGCGCAGGCGATGCTTCACAAGTTCAAGATTTAATGATGACTGATGCTGATATGGCATTGAAAATGGATCCTGATTACCTTAAAATTTCGAAACGTTTTCATGAAAATCCTGAAGAATTTGAGGATGCCTTTGCTAGGGCTTGGTTCAAATTGACACATCGGGATATGGGTCCGATTGCGCGTTACTTAGGACCCGAAGTGCCAAAAGAAGAATTGATTTGGCAAGATCCGGTACCCGCAGTTGATCATGATTTGGTCAATGACAGTGATGTGGCCGAATTGAAAAAGAGACTATTGGCTTCAGGCTTATCTGTTTCTCAATTGGTTAGTACCGCTTGGGCATCTGCTTCAACCTATCGCGATTCAGACAAACGCGGTGGGGCCAATGGTGCGCGAATAGCCTTGAAACCCCAAAACAACTGGGAAGTAAATAACCCACAAGAATTAGCGAAGGTTCTTGATGTTTTAAAGGGAATAAAAAAGGAATTTGATTCAGGAAATAAAAAGATTTCCCTTGCAGATTTAATTGTACTCGGAGGAAGCGCAGGTATTGAGGAAGCTGCTCGAAACGCTGGCCAGAACATAAGCGTTCCTTTTACACCCGGACGAACTGATGCGACCCAAGAACAAACTGATGCATATTCTTTTGAAGCGCTTGAGCCAGCTGCCGACGGATTCAGAAATTATAAGAATGAAGATTTCAAAGCTTCAGCTGAGGCGCTTTTGGTAGATAGAGCGCAACTCATGAAATTAACAGCCCCTGAAATGACCGTTTTAATTGGCGGTATGCGTGTATTGGACACAAACTATGATAAATCAAGACATGGTGTTTTCACAGACCAGCGCGGTGTATTGACCAATGACTTCTTTGTGAACCTTCTTGATATGAATACGAACTGGGAAGATACTTCTGGCAATGAAAGTGTTTTTGCAGGTCGTGATCGTCAATCAGGTAGTATTAAATGGACAGGTACGAGAGCGGATTTGATTTTCGGTTCGAATACTGAATTACGATCTTATGCTGAGGTGTATGGTTCTAGTGACTCAGGCGAAAAATTCGTAAAAGACTTTGTGGCGGCTTGGACCAAAGTGATGAACCTAGATCGTTTTGATCTTGCATAAATAAACTTTTTGAACAATTGGAAAAGGCAGCTTTTACAGCTGCCTTTTTTTGCTGTGTATTTTCTTACAAGCAAGGGTTTCAACACATTTTTTGAATAAATCGTTGATAAATAGTTAATAATTCATACGCACCTATCGCTTAAGGAAGATGATTAAAAGAGTAAATTCAACTCATGAAAATTACCGACCAGCCCACAACTGTTTTTGAAACCAAAGCCCAAAAAGTAATTGATCTCTCTGATATTCAATTAAGTACAAAACCAAAATGCTCTTTTTCAGGCCTTGAAGCAGATTTTTATATCGGGCTTTCAAACAGCAGCCCTGATGGCAAACTTCAAATCATGGGCGCTGTTTGTCAAGATATGGTCGTTACCGGAATCAATAAATTATTAGGCCAAGGTTGGGATGACGTACAATGGCCCGTTGTGCTTGATATGAACAAAAATTTATTGTACCATTCCTTTGAAGCAAACGAAAATGGTTCTTCTGCCGTTTTTGGTTGGCAACAATATCAAGCGCAGTATTTGTCAGCTTAAAGCCATTTCCTATTCGCAACGTTCGTTACTGAAATCAATGTCCTCTCGGTTTCTTGTGACGAGATGGTAATTATCTCTTTCTCGTAATAAAACACCTTTAATACTACCATTACCAGAGGGCAAAATTTCGTCAAAAAAGTCTGAATAACCGCTATTAATCAATACCAATTCATTGCCATCACAATCAACCAATGTTCTTTCGGTTTCTTCACGTTCTAAAGCAAAGGGTTGATTTAAATCTTCATTTATAATTTGAACTCCATTGAATTGCACCAAGGTACTGGAAGCATTTTGATCCACCTCATTTATTGAAATCAACTTAGGTTGAACCGCTTCGGTTTGATCACAAGAAATAAAAAAATGTTGCCGTACGGCATTTGCGGGCAGTCGCCCCACAGAAATATTTCCGAAAGCCGTAAAGGTGCCCCCTAGTTTATACACTTCTTTGCTTTTGCCTAAATAGAGTCCCTTTAATTTTACGAATACTTTGCTTCCCTCAGGAAAGAACAAATGCGAATCAATCATATCCATCTCCAATTGGAAACCATCTGTCGGGTTCACGGCTTTATCTTGAAAATGGAGCACGCTAAAAAAGTTGCCCTCACGGTCTGAGGAAGTGATGTACCCTTCGATAATCAAATCTTCTTGAATTTGAAAAGTTTCTTCATCAAATAAATTCTTAATTTCTGAATAGGTGCTATTTGCACTCAAATCTGAATTACATTCCAATGATAAGGTATTAAAATCTTGGCCTTTGATGCAAGCAAATAAACTCAACACTATTGTCACAATACCGAGCTTAATGATTGTTTTTTTTATCATCTTACTTTTTTTTTAAAAACTATATGCCAAATTCAAAAAATAGGTTCTTCCGTAACCATACCAATATTTGGGTGCAAAAGAGGGTGTGCCGCTCAAATTATCTTGTTGCATTTGACCAAAATTGCCATTTCTACTTTGTTCATATCCACCAGTTCTAAATGTTTCATTGAATAGGTTATTGACACTGGCGAAAATGCTGATGTATTTTCCTTTTTTCAACCATGATTTACCTCCTACCAAATTCAAGAGATAAAAATTATCCAACGGTTTCTGAGCCAAGAGTTTATTGACATTTTCTTCTGTGGCATCAGGAAAAGGGTTTCCCGTCTCTGGGTCTATATAGAAGCTATCTGTTCTCAACACAGTAGAAATATTGGCATAGTTTTCTGCCATATAATTTGCCGTAGCGCCGATCCACCAATATTTAGGGTCTCTATAATTTATACCTAATGCATAAGCCCGTTGCGGTCCTTGGGCCAATCTATACCCCTTCACTTTCGAAGTCCCCAGGTTGACATTGCCATCAAGATTAATCAGGTCTTCTTCCGTACCTGAAGTATCAAAATTTATGCTCACGTTGGGGTCACTTGCATATAGTTGTTCACCTATCGCGGCGACCGCTGATAGCTTCACGGTAGATGACAATTCATATTCCAGTCCTATTTCCAGCCCTTGGTGAAGTTTGTCCAAGTTTGAAACAACTTCTTGTACAAAGTCTGAACCAATACCCGTATCAACAAAAAAGAAATTAACATCCGTTGTATTTTGAAACCGTGTATAATAAGCTGTAAATCTTCCTGTCAAATGGGGTAGTCTTAAAAAGTAATTGAAATCCACAGTGCTTATTTTTTCATTTTGAGCATTTGGCACTACTTGATTATTCTCTCTTGGGTTGATAAAAACATTTTGCAAAACAGGGGCTCTTCCTAAAATTGCTCCATTAAGAATCAAAGAATGTCTTCCGGTTAGTTTATAATCAAGACCTCCTTTAAACCCGTAATTTGAGAATTCGATCGACTTACTTTTACCTATTGAGGAAGTAAACCTCTCATTTGAAAACAGTCCCTCTCTTTGGTACTTTGTTTTTGTGAAGTTTCCAGAGAGAAAAGTTTGCCAACTCTTTTTAGCATATTTCAATTGAACAAATGTTTCAAATTGGGAAGCATAGACCTTGTAGTTGTAATTGAATATGTCCTTCTCATTTTTTCGAAAGCTTCCGAGTTCGTCATTCAAAGTGTTTGAAAAGGGATCGATATCTTCATGGTATTCGGCCCCAAGTAGGTCTTGAATTTGGGCATAATTATGCGAATTCAAACCCTGCTGGGCAGCACCAAAATTCAATTCCAGATTTTGATTGAGTTCCAATTGTCCGTTGGTTGAAAGCGTCCATTGGGCATCGGCAATCGAATCATCAAAAAGTAAATATGCGGCTTTGCCATTTTGAGAACGGGATTGATTGGCAGCATACAGATTCCCCCAATTTAAGGTATGCTGGTTTTGAAAAGCCTCTCTTGCGGTATTCGCACTTACAAAATTTGCCCCAATCGAACTGTTTATATAAAAACTTGGTAAATAGCGATAATATGTAGGGTCTGGATTTGGTGCATTGTAATACCCCAAACGACTTCTGGAATTGATACCTGATTGGTAGGCGATACTTGTGTTCAGTTCCAATTTATCTGAAGAATAAAAGTGGTTGAGCATCAACAGGGGTTCTGAAATTTTACGTTCTCTTGAGTTTCTGATTTTACCCTCTTGGTAACCCCAGTAGGGATTGTATCGCTTGCCAACCAAATTAAAAACCTCTTCAGTAATGGCCGAAGAACGCCCTCGCCGATTGGAGGCCAATACTCCAGTAAATAGAAAACTATTTTGATCGTTCATTTTATACTCCAAGGAAGCAAAAAAGGAAAATGCATCATATAAGGTACCTTCGATATATCCCTCTTGGGCCCATCTTCTTGATGCAGAAATACCATAGGCAATCTTGTCTTTTTTAAGACCTGAAGTATAGGTCGCCATCAGTCTACCAGCATAGGTACGGTTTGAAATGGATGATGAGATTCTAGTTCCAGCTCTTAAACCAGAAGGTCTTGTATCAATATTCACAGTACCTAAAATGCCCCCAAAAGCGAATTCCAAGGGTCTTAATCCATGCCTGAATTGTTGATTTCTGGTAACATCATTAAGTCCACCCCAGTTGTTCCACTGGGGTCTTCCATCGTGCAGTTTGTTCATGGGAATATTGTTCAAAAATACCTTGCCATACTGCGAATCATAACCTCTCACACGAAAAAATGCCTGTCCAAAATCAAAAGCCGCCCGGTTGAGAAAAATATCTTTTGTAGCCTGTAACAGTCCGGCTGAATTAGAGCTTATTTCATCGTCCAATAATTCTGAATCGGTAAGTGTGATGAGGTTGTCATTTTGATCAAGGGTAATATCCCGTTCCAAAGAAATGATTCCTAAGTCTACATCTTCATTTTCAAGATGTATTGGAATTCGTTTGGTGACGTAATCCATCAACGAAATTTGAAGTACAAATTTGGTTGAGTATGGCAATTCAAACTTAAATCCACCCTCTTCGTTGGTGCGAGCCAATGTTTGCAAACCATCCAATGAAATCAAAACATTTGAAAGAGCCCTGTTGCCATCTTGACTATCAACCACTATACCCGTAATCTGAATGCCCTCTTGAGCACGAATATAGGGCAATGCCAAAAGGCATATCACCATTAATGAAGTCAAACGCATGGTTGTTGGTTAGTTAAAAAAACAGGTGTACAATATATTATATTTTGTCAGAATTTTTTTATTTATATTGTTGAAATATACTATTGTGACTGAATTGCACGTTTTGATCAATTTCTGCGATTTCTTCCGATACTAAAGGGATAACGAAGGAAATCCTTGTGCCATCCTTTAGGATTTGAGGAAAAGAACGAGGATTTCGGAGAACTTTTAAGCGTTTCGACTCAAAAAGAAAAATAATGTGGAACTATGTAATCCAAATCAAATTCTTACTGATTGACCACTGAGGCCAAAAAATGAAAAACAAACTACTCTCCTTTATCATTCTTTTTTCTTCTCTGGGTTTATCACAAGAGAGGAAAACCTATGAAATACGTAACATTGCCTTCTATAATGTTGAGAACCTATTTGACATTACCAATGATACGCTGATTCATGATGACGACCGTACACCCGATGGAAAGGATCAATGGACAAAAGAGCGTTATCAAAAGAAAATAGTCAATCTTGCCCATGTAATATCTGCTATTGTATCAAAAGAGTTCAATAATTCGCCAGATATAATCGGACTGTGTGAGGTTGAGAATCACGCCGTGTTAAAGGATCTGATTTCACACCCTAGTCTCATTGCAAAAGGATACGGAACAATTCATTTTGATTCACCCGATGAAAGGGGCATCGATGTGGCCCTGTTATACAAGAAATCTGTATTTATTCCCGCCTCTTTCAAAAGTCATCGATTATTGTTGTTCAATGATGATGGATTTAGAGACTACACTAGAGATCAACTTGTGGTCAATGGGTATTTAGATCGAGAGGAAATAAATTTTATCGTAAATCATTGGCCCTCTAGAAGTGGTGGCGAATTGCGTAGTAGACCCCATAGAATTGCCGCGGCAAAATTGAATAAGAAAATAATTGATTCGCTTCGTTTTGTGAATCCGGACTCCAAAATCATCGCGATGGGGGATTTCAATGATGACCCCACAAACCATAGCTTTAAAAAGATTCTGAAAACAAAAGGTAAAACAAAAGATTTGGAGGAAAACGACTTATACAACCCTATGGAAAAGCTTTTCAAAAAAGGTGTGGGCTCTCTGGCCTATCGCGACAAATGGAATCTTTTTGATCAATTTTATCTTACTAGTAATCTAATTTCCAATAACAAGAAAACCTACTCCTTGTGGAAAGCAGGCATATTTAACCCTTCTTACCTAAGCACTAAAAAAGGAAGGTATAAGGGGTATCCCTTTCGAACTTATACAGGCGGAAACTATTTGGGCGGGTACAGTGACCATTACCCCATTTATATGTATCTAATTAGGGAAAGTCCTACCCTAACCCCTACAAAGGACGGGGACTAGTTACTTTAGTTCTACAATCATCAAATTACGCCATCTAACCTTAATACCACCGCCATCATGAATTTGAAGGGCAATGCCCCCTTCGCCATTGCCTATTTTTTCATCAGTCAGGGTAATCATTTCAGTACCATTCAACCATGAGGTAATGGTATCGCCATTGACCACTATTTTCATGGTATTCCATTCGCCCATTTTGAGGGCTTTATCCTTTTCAGGTTCTGGTTTAATGAGCCAACCACGACCGTATGATTCATACACCCCGCCCGTATTGCTTCCCGGGGGCGCCACTTCAACTTGCCAACCGCTGACTTTGGTGCCTTCAACTGTTGATCTGATAAAAACCCCACTATTGCCATTGGCCTCTTGCTTGAATTCAAGGGTAAGTTCAAAATCTTTATAGTTCTCATTGGTGCCCAAATACCCATAGCCCTTATCAGGGCCGCTTTCACAAATTAAAAGCCCTTCTTCAACATACCATTTTTCAGTACCATAGATGGTCCATCCGTCTAAGTTTTCGCCATTGAAAAGTGACTTTTGTGCCGAGGTGCAGCTTACCAGAAGAATACTAAGTATGATGATCACTTTTTTCATTGTATTGGTATCATTTAATTAAACCACTGCCCCCACGGAATTCGGCTCAAAATCAAAACCAAACCCAAACCATAAAAAATGGCTATGCTTTTGAATTTCTTTTTGCCTTCCATAAACTTTTTATGCCGTGACCACCCTATTGTAATCAAAACCACAGCGATAATATTTATCAGCGGATGTTCAACGGCCAACAAGCGAGCTGCGGCATTCATCCCACCCATACCGAGTTCTTGTAAAGCTTTTAATCCGTTGGTAGAAACAAAATATAAAATCAACCCTACTAACAATTGAATGTGTACCAATATCAAGGCGAAAAGACTAAGTCTATAATCTTTTTCAAGAGTAAACATCTTATTGCCCAATAAACCTGAAACGGCATTGAGAACAGCAAATAGTAACATCGCTAAAGCGGCATATGCCAGGTATGAATGAACGTTTTGTAAAATTTCCATGTTTGATTAGTTTAGAAATGTAAAGTACAAAATGTTTGGGCATAAAAAAACCCCGACTTGATAGTCAGGGTTAATCTTTTTTGCACTCAATTAAAATTAATTGAATATATACCTAAGACCAATTTGTGCTTGCCATCTTGATGATTGTAAACCGGCATCATCCAATTGTTCAAAATCTGGATTACCTTGGTCATCCATTACCCCTTGGTTGATGCTGAAAACCGGAGTGTCACCAGTTGAAACCGTGGTAAGCGGACTTACTCTACCAAAGCTACCAGCGGTTCTGATATTACCCCAATTTTTGTTCAAGAAGTTCGTAAAATTGAAAATGTCAGCAGTCAATTGTATTGTTTGCTTTGATTTTCCTGAACCAAACTTGAAGTCTTGAATAAACTTAAGGTCGACAATATGACTCCAAGGCCCTCTCACTGCATTATTTTCAGCATACCCACCACGATTATCATTCAAATGATCGATACTGTTAATGAAGGTATCCAATTGAGCCCATTGCGCAGCCTGCTCAGCGTCATCTCCTGAGAACTGAATTTCAGAGGCATCTCTTGGTATGTATATCAAAGCATTGTCTCTAGAATCATCATTCAGTATATCACGCCCCTCTCTATAGGTAAAACTGTAAGGTCTTGCTTGAAAGCCTGAATAGAAAAGAGAAATCGTAGAGCTTACCTTGTCACTCCAATCCAATTGGTATGCCGCATTGGCAATGATTCTACTACCTGCTGCAAAACTAGATCTTGACAAAGGAATATCTGAATTCTTCCCGTTTACCGTAACGAGGTTTCTCCATTGCGAACTGTTCTGTGATGAAGTACCATCAAAAATCTTATTTGATTCGCTAAAGGTGTATGAAACCGATCCTGAAAATCCGTTTTCAAAAGGTTTTCTCAAAGAGAAAGTAAGGTTGGTGGCATTACCTTCCTTTGTATTTGATGCCAAGATGATTCTACCATACGTGTCATCAATTTCGTCACCTCTATCATAGAAAGGTCTGTTATCAGCACCTTGATAAAAACCTACTGGATCGCCTATATTCAGGTTTTCGTAAAAAATATCTTGAATCACATCAGTGTATAAAATATCAACGCTACCTATCAGACCCCAAAAAGGTAATTTTTGATCTAAGGCCACATTATATTTCATCACTTGTGGCAATTGAAAATCAGCCGCTACCAAATCAATATTACCCCCTACACCACCTGAACCTGGCGCAACATTCTCAAATTGATTATTGACATTTGGTTCAAATGCCTGACCCGCACCGGGGCCAAAGAAGGTGGCATCAAAAGTAAATCCGCCAGTCACACCGTTGTTGTTATAGGTGCCCCCTGGCCATACTAAAGGTAATCTAGAGGTAAAAACCCCAAGACCCCCGCGAACTTGAGTTGTTCGTTCTCCGCCAACATCCCAATTAAATCCTAATCGTGGCGAAAAAGCCGCGTTGCTGATTTGCTGACCAACCTGAGCCCCCTGCAAATCTTTTCCTGCGGCTTCAAGCAAACCAATGGTTCTGTTGTTAAAGTCATCATTGACCGGGCCATTTTTCCATACTGGTATGTCTATACGTGCGCCGACACTAAGCTTGAAATCATCGGTCACATCAATTTCATCTTGCGCATAAAAACCATATTGTTCGGTCTCAAAATCAGCCGATCCAGCAGATTCATCACCTACGGCACCATTACCGACCAAAGAATAGCCGTGTTGGTACACATCAGCAATTTGGCCTGTCTGGAATTGATTTAGTCCACTGGAGACTAAATCCCCATTGTCATCAAATTGATCTTCAAAGACGTAGAAACCATAGTTGAACGGGAAAAACAAATTCTTTACAGTCGCAAATTCTAAATTGGCCCCTAAGGTAATGGTGTGGCGGCCAGAGTAAATATTGAAATTGTTGTTAATGGTTAAATAATCGGTATTCAAAAGGTTGGCGGTAGAAAATGGCTCAGAACCAAATTCAATGGTACCGTTTCCATCTTGAATTTCAACTGTGGGAAAAGGGTCTCCGAAAGGATCTCTATCATCTCGTACAGCCGTGTAACCAACGACCAAATTATTACTGAACTTGTTACCGAAACGCGAGTTGAGTTCCAAGGCAGTTGAGTTTGTATTCGATTTGAAAAACTCTGATCCATTAATAAAACCAATACCAAAATTACCTGAGTTTCGGGCTTCAAGATTTTCAGCACCTACAAAACTGTGACGCAATGACAAGTTGTGATTTTCATTGATGTTCCAATCCAACTTGGCAACCAGGGTATTACTCTCCAAAGTTCTGGTGTTGTTGTCAAAGATTCCAGGATTATAGTTATATGTATTTTGCAGAAAGTTGCTTAAGCCCGTCAAATCAGCCTCTGAAGATCTACCCGTGTAATTACTGAAATTGAAAGGCTGAGGAATTTCTGATTCCCCTCTTTCATAATTCACAAAGAAAAACAGTTTGTCTTTTACCAGTGGCCCACCTATTCTCAAACCATATGTGTTCGATGCAAATTCAGCCAATTTTTCCCTTTCTTCACCATCACCAACCAAATCAACAGGTGTTTTACCCGCTAATGACTCGTTGCGCGTAAAATAATACGCAGATCCTTTAAATTCATTCGATCCAGAACGCGTTATGGCGTTAATTGAACCTCCTGAAAAACCAGATTGCCTAACATCAAAAGGTGCAATGTTTATCTGAAAGGTTTCGATAGCATCAACCGACAAAGGATTAACGCCTGTTTGACCCCCATTTGTTCCAGAACCTGCCAATCCGAAGACATCATTGTTTACCGCACCATCTATGTAAATTGCATTGTATCGGTTGTTTTGCCCTGCAAGGGAAATTGAAAAACCATCATCACCTTCACTTAACTGTGCCTGCGGAGTCAGTCTAACAAAGTCAGCAATAGAACGAGAAGCTGCCGGTATTGTGGCCACATCTCTTTGGGAAATGTTTGTTTCAGTACCCGTTTTGCTGGACCCAAAAACTCCGTCTTGAACTGCGGTTACCACAACCTCATCCAAGTCTGTGGTGGACTCTTGCAATTGCACACTGATTTTTTGGGTTGAACCCAGATTAAGAAATATACCTTCTTTGACATCATCATTAAAGCCCACATAAGAATAGATGACCTTGTAAGGTCCTCCGGTTCTCATACCTGCAATACGATAGAAACCATCAAAATCGGTGGCCGCGCCATAAGTGGTTCCCGAAGGAACGTGAACAGCAACTATACTAGCTCCTGGAAGCGGTTCATTGTTAGCATCCGTTACCTTTCCTCCTAAGGAAGAAGTTGTAACCCCTTGTGAAAAAGCAAAAGCGGCAACCAAAAATGCCGCAAATGCCAAGTAGATTTTTTTCATTTTTTTGAGTTTAAGTTAGTTCTAAGTTTTGCTGCAAATATGAATTAATTTTACAACTCGAATATTAGGTTATAGTTAAATCTGCAACGGGCTAATTTAACAAAATTTTATTATTAACTAAGATAAAAGAATTGAAATAGTTTAATTACATCACCTTTTGATCACATCAATGTTCAGTGCTTAAAATTCTGAAGCAGTTGGGTGGTTGAAGCATCGTGTTTGCCTATAGTAGTACCTTCGATATCTTTAAGGGTGGCTCCTGCCAATTGCTTGCCCAATTCAACACCCCATTGGTCATAGCTGAAGATATTCCAAATTACGCCTTGAACAAAAATCTTGTGCTCATAAAGTGCAATCAAAGACCCTAAAGATTTAGGTGTTAATTTATCGATCAAGATGGTGTTGGTTGGTTTATTACCCTCAAAAATCTTGTAGGGTAATAGCTTTTTCAATTCGTTTTCCAACATCTCCTTTTTTTGGAGTTCCTCTTCAACTTCCTCTACCGTTTTACCATTCATAAGCGCCTCGGTCTGTGCGAAGAAATTGGCCATTAGCTTATTGTGATGATCCATATCACCGTGCAGCGAATTCTTGAAGCCTATAAAGTCAGCCGGGATCAATTTTGTGCCTTGATGAATCAATTGAAAAAATGCATGCTGCGAATTTGTGCCGGGTTCTCCCCAAATGATGGTGCCCGTTTGATAGCTCACGGGGTTGCCATTTCGATCTACACTTTTGCCATTACTTTCCATAATGCCTTGCTGCAGATATGCTGAAAATCTTCCTAAATATTGGGTGTAGGGTATGATCGCCTCTGTTTCGGCTCCGTGAAAATTGTTATACCAAATACTGATCAGGGCCAAAACAACAGGAATGTTATTTTCAAAAGTGGTTGATTTAAAATGTTCATCCATCTCATTTGCCCCTTTGAGCAACGAATCAAAATTATCATACCCCACGGCCAAAGCGATTGAAAGACCGACAGCGCTCCACAGAGAAAATCTTCCGCCAACCCAATCCCACATCGGAAAAACATTTTCTTTGGCAATACCGAACTCCGCTATTTTTTGGGTGTTGGTCGATACTGCGGCAAAATGTTTGGCAATATCTTCTTGTTTAGCGGATTGTAGAAACCATTTTTTGATGGTAGTGGCGTTACTTAAGGTTTCTTGAGTGGTAAAGGTTTTTGAAACCACCACAAACAAAGTGGTTTCAGGATCCAAATGCCGCAATACTTCATGCACATGATCTCCGTCAACATTACTTACAAAATGAACTCTTAGATGGTTTTTGTAAAATCTCAGGGCCTCGGTCACCATGGCAGGTCCAAGGTCAGAACCCCCAATGCCAATATTGACCACATCAGTGAATTTTTTTTCGGTATACCCTTTTTTGCTTCCGTTTATAACGGCCTCGGTAAAATTTTTGATATGTTCTTTGACTTCATAGACCTCCGGCACCACATTTTTTCCATCAACCAGAATGGTATCCGTGGCCTTGGCACGTAAAGCAGTATGTAAAACGGCCCTGCCCTCGGTTTGATTGATGGTTTGCCCACCAAAATACTGCGAGATGGCATCTTTCAATTGAACCTCATCGGCCAGATTCAACAAGAGTTTCAAGGTCTCATTGGAAATTCTGTTTTTAGAAAAGTCAACCAAAAAATCATTCCATTGAATAGTCAACAAACTTGCCCGATTTTCATCTTTGGAAAACAAATCTTTTAAATGGATGTTTTCTAAATCTGAAAAATGCTCTTCAAGTGCTTTCCAGGCCTTTGTGGTTGTAGGAACAATATTGGGTAGTGCCATTCGATGAATATTGGTTGATTAAATGCAAGAAGCAAAAATAACCAATATCAATGAAAATTTGAGCCAAACATATCGGATGGAGAAAAGTTTTATTGATTCATTGTCAGCACATCTTCATCTTCATCTTTCACAGGGCTGACGGGGTAGGCAATACAGTCTATTTGCTTTTTTATTGGCCTGATATACTCAAAATAGTCGGGCTGAAGGGTTTCGGGCAGTGGCTTGGCCTTGGGCAATTCTTCTCTAAGGGGATCTACTTGTCTTCCGTTTTTCCAAAAACGATAACAAACATGTGGCCCACTGGTATTGCCCGTCATTCCTACCCAACCAATTACGTCACCTTGTTTGACCTTATCGCCCCGCCTTACCTTTTGATTTCGCATATGAAGGTATTGAGTGCTATAGGTGGCATTGTGACGAATTTTCACGTATTTGCCATTACCCCCTTTTCTAGTAGATTCAGTCACAATGCCGTCAGCAGTTGCCAAAATGGGGGTGCCAACACTGGCTGCATAATCAGTGCCACGGTGCGGGCGCACCCGATTGCCGTAATACCGTATTCTTCTTCTTAGATTATATCTAGAAGATAATCGTCCATACTCAACTGGCATTCTAAGAAATGTTCTTCTTAGGTTATTAGCATCTTGATCAAAATAATCTGTAATATTTTTCAATGAATCATTCTCATAGGCAAAGGCATACAGCACTTTGCCATTATGCTCAAAGTAAGCTGCTTTTATTTCTTCTGAACCGGCATATACGCTATCGTTGACATACTTTTCTTTGAAAATCACCTTGAACTTATCTTTCTTTTGAAGCCTATTGAAATCAACCGTCCAAGCGAAAACATTGGCAATATCATGAGTGACTGCATAATCAATACCTTGCTCAAGAATAGCATCAGACAAAGAAGTTTCGATGACCCCTGCTACTTCACGATCCACATATTTTACCTTTCTTTTTTTACTGTAGGCCGTGACGCTATCTCGTAAATCAACCACAGTATAGTTCACCAAATCATTTTCATAAATGAACACTTGGGCTGTTTCTGTGGTATCTTTTGACTTGAGTATGGTATAGGGCTTGCCCACCCGTATTTTTCGAACATCAAAAGTATCTCTGAAATCGGATGATATTTTTGCGATTTTAGGGTAGTCGACCTTATTTTCAATCATCAATTCGCCAAAACTATCTCCGTATTTGATGGTATCATGCTCAACCGTAAATTCATCAAGATCAAAACCAAATAGTTTAGGGGTTTCTTGAACGGTTTTTTCCGTTATCACCTCATCTAAATGAACTTCACTTACTTTGTTTTCCTTGCAGGAGAATACTACAAAGCAGATTAAAAAGACGCCCCAAATTTTACTCATTTCCGATGAAGTACATTTTGAGGATTAAAGATATGGTCTACCCATTGCTTGCCCCAATTATTTAACCCTTCTTTTGTATACAACTCTGGGAAAAATATGACCTTTTGAAAACTGGGCGGAAGGTATTTTTTCCAATTGGTGCCACCAGTTGCCTCCACTTGCTCTTTATCTTTGGCCAGATACCTGTGTGCTGACCCCATGTGCATCAAGGGCCAATTGACATTGGCATTAAGGTCTAAGGTTTTCAGCGCTTCTATAAGCTTTTCATTGCCCTTTTCAGAAGCATTCAACTGCAGGTATTTGTCATAAATGGTCGAGTTCTTTACCTGCTTCGCTATACGCACCAGTCTTGGGGTGTATCTGTATTCGAACTGCTTCAGCGTCAATGTTTTTTGACCTGAGGAAATGTCCGTGGCCCCTTTTTTCCAATAGATATGCTCATAAAGAACCTCTATCTTGTCTTGTGCAGAAAATTGGTCGCGTTCTGTGTGATGCACCAAATTCTCCATGGGAGTGGAATATATCTCGATCATTCGATATTGGGCAGACTGAAAACCACTGGCAGGTAAAAGCGCCATTCTATATTTCAAAAATTGCTCTCGCTCCATACCCTTGACCATAATGCTAAATGATGATATAAGGGTTTGATAATAACTATTGATACGGCGCACTTTTTCAATAAAGAAATCAAGGTTTTGAGATTTGTCATCAACCAATTGTTTCTGTTCATGCAAGATCAACTTGAAGTACAATTCAGTGATTTGATGGTACATGATGAAAATTTCCTCATCAGGGAAATAAGTTCGGGGCTGTTGAAGACTCAGAAGAGTGTCGAGATTGATATAATCCCAATAGGTCAAATAACGTTGATATAAAAGGCCATCAAGATAAGAGCTTAGGTCTTGACCTGAATCTTTGTATTTCTCTTCAAGCTTTGATATTTGGGAATCAATCTGCTCTTTATTCTCCATTATTTCGCATTCTATGCACATTTAGCACCAACAACCATATGGCCAGTGAACTAAACTGATAGCACTTTCAAAATTACGGAAAGATTTTAAAAGAAAATCAGGCTATAAAGAAAGCACGCCTTATGCGAATGGTCAGTCCATTATAATCTTAAACTGATGTTTCAGTCCGTTATACGCATCTAAATCAGCTTTTATGGCTCCTACTGCCAAATCAGCACTAATACGAATAGGAATTCTGTTGTCATCAGCAGAAACCCACAATGATAGACTTTCCTGCTCTTTAAATACACGCCCAGACTGAACCATAGGTCTGAATTTGTAACATTTGACCTTTCCAAATTTCGTTTTTAACACCTCCTCACCGAGGTATTTTAATTTAAAATCAAATATCCCGTCATCATCATACAGCATCTTCAAAGCCACCGCTTTACCCACCACTAGGTCTTCTGGTATGTAGTTGTTTCTTAAATAGTAAAACGCAGAAATAAGATCTTGAATACTATCATTAAGTTCAAAATCTTTCTTTTTCTTGTTTTTCTTATCGTTGAAAACGGCTTTTTCTTCTTCGTAAACGAAATTGATTTCAATATCTTTTGTGTAACCCCCTTCATTTATCTTACGAATGAATCGATAGGGTTTGCCATCTTTTTTACTGAAATAGCTTTCATAGGTATCATCTACCTTGAAAAAGATACTGGCAAAACCAGTGGTTTCACCATGGCCCACTACATGATATACCCACTCATCATTGATCTTGGCATTTTTTACTTGCAGCGTGGCATAACTGGCGTTCAAAAAGCCATAGTGCATGCGAAACTTCAACCATTCACCAGGTTTAAAAGCTGATTCTTTTTCAGGAGATTTCTTATTTGAGGCTTTATATACGCTGTCGAGTGTATTCAAAGCCAAGTCGTTGGTGCTACTTTTTTGAGCAATCATTACAAACCCCAAAGACATAAATAGAAGTAGTAAAAATTTCTTCATAGCTTAAAGAATTGTACTGGAGTCGTGGTCTAAAAGGTTAAATCCAGTAGTGATTTCAATAATATAAACAAAATTTATTCCAAAGTATTGCATCATTGGCACCGAATTACGAAGGCTCTTGAACTGGGGTAATTTCAAAACAATATAAAATTTCTTTTCGTAATGTTGAAAATAAAAAAAGCCCAGTGCATAACTGGGCTTTTCCTAAATAACCAACCAAACTTTAAATTATGAAAAACCAATAATTAAAGTCGCAAGGAAACCACTCCTTACAAGAACGAATTTATACTATTGTTTTTACTCGCTAAACCTTTTAACGGACTTTAACGCTTATCTTAACACTAATTTATTATCTGTGTTGAAAAATTAAGGATTTTTAAATAAAAAGACCCTGCTTTAAAGTGTTCCGCGGGCTTTCTGCTCTCTTTCTATTGCTTCAAACAACGCTTTGAAATTACCGACTCCGAAAGACTGAGCTCCTTTTCTCTGAATGATTTCAATGAACAGTGTAGGGCGATCAACTATATTTTTGGTAAACAATTGCAATAAATACCCTTCTTCATCGCGGTCAATGAGAATTCCGTGTTCTTTTAGCACTTCAACATCTTCATCTATATCACCCACACGATCCAATAAATCATCATAGTATTCCGAAGGAACATAAAGAAATTCCACTCCCCGATTGCGCATTGCTGAAACCGTTGCCACAATGTCATCGGTTGCTAGAGCCAAATGCTGCACCCCTGGGCCATTGTTAAAATCAAGATATTCTTCTATTTGGGATTTCTTTTTCCCTTCCGCAGGTTCATTGATAGGAAACTTTACCCGGCCATTGCCATTGCTCATTACCTTACTCATGAGCGCTGTATATTCTGTGGAAATATCATCATCAACAAAGGATACAATTTGTGCAAAGCCCATAACCTCACCATAGAATTTGCACCAAGTGTTCATTTCGTTCCAACCCACATTACCCACCATATGATCGATAAACTTCAACCCCACCGGCTCAGGATTATAATGTGATTGCCACTTCTCATACCCTGGAAGAAATACCCCATTATAATTTTTACGTTCAACAAAAACATGAACGGTTTCGCCGTAGGTATAAACCCCCGATCTTAACACATAACCATTGGCATCCTCTTCACGCTGGGGTTTCATATATGGTTTTGCTCCTCGTTTTGTGGTTTCTTCAAAAGCTTTGGTGGCATCATCTACCCAAAGAGCAATTACTTTTACCGCATCGCCATGTTCATCAATATGTTGGTTGATTTCTCCTCCTTTTTGTAGTGGAGTGGTCAATACCAGACGAATTTTATCTTGTTTCAAAACATAAGAGACACGGTCTTTAACACCCGTTTCAAGGCCGGCATAGGCCTCAGATTGAAATCCGAAGGCTGTTTTGTAAAAATGTGCCGATTGCTTTGCATTGCCCACATAGAGTTCAACATAATCGGTACCCAATAAGGGCAGAAAGTCTTCGGCCTCTTTAAACAACTTCTTCAGAGAGTACTCTGTATTTTTTAAATCTTTTAAGTTCTTTATTTCTGCTGCCATAATTTTAAATTGAATTGAAAATGTTTTGTAATATCTAGTTCAAAAGCGCTGAACAGTATTACCACATGGCCCTAAGATGGGCAGATATATCAATTCTAAAATGCAACATAAGAATAAAATAAGTAGAACAAATATCGTGAAAAATGATAACAAAACTAGGTTAGAACCAATACCCTATGCTAAAAAAGAAGTTTCCTTCCTTAATTTCTGGGGACCAATTATAATGAATCTCCAAAGGACCCAAGAAAGATTCATGACCATATCCAACACCATAACCCGTATAACTGGGTTCTTCAAACCACTGAGCTGTTCTAAAAAGATCGTCATCAACATTGGCAAAATTAGCGGACAACAGCACATGGTTTTTTGGGGTCAACTCAAAATCTATTCGTGCTGCCGTTTTGACAAAGCTATTGCCCGGCAATGCCAAGAAATCATACCCTACAAAGGGCACAAAATTGTTTATGAGATTTGTTCCGTAGCCTCCTAAAATAAAATCGAAAGTCGTGACATTTGAGGTGCCTAATTTAAAACCCGCCTCAGCGTCAATTTTTACGGAAACATCTTTAAAAACAGAAAAAGCACTGCCTAAACTGGCCCTGGTAACTGAAAACTCTTTGAAATTATCATTGAAATCAGAAGAAAGCACATAAAAGTGAAAATCAGTGTTGAAATAAAGGCCTTTATTCGGGTAGTACTTATCATCATAAGTGTCAAGCAACAATTGGCCAAATACACTATAATAACTTCCTCTTTCAAAATTAGTTCGCCCTTTACTATCAATAACAGAGGGGATGCTAGGGTCATTGCCTAAAAATTCACCTAAAGTTTTCGTGTTATAGGTCAGATATTTATGCTCAAGGCCGGTCGTGAAGGCAAACTCTTCTTTCCAGACCGTTTGAAGATACAATTGATTGGTCAAATCAGAAACCGCTAGGTTGATATTATTCACGTTGCCTACATTCGGTACATCGAAATTACTTTTGATCACATCAAAATCAATTTCCTTTTCAAACTCATTGTATCTTGAATTCAGTCCGAAACTCCAATACCTACCTTTATCAATGTAATATTGAAAATTATATCTGAGGTTGTCGCCAATTATAAAATCTAGTGAAGCCACATCATCTCTGGTTATAAAATTTTTTCGGGTAAGGTTGATAAGCGCACCACTCTTGTACAAATTATCATAATGCGCTCCCAGACGCAAAAAAGTTTTGTTTTTACTTTCTTGCAATTGCAATCTCAGATCTTCCCCTTCACCATTTGATAGAAGCTTGTATCTCAGGGCTTCAAAGTTTCCTGTTGCTAAAAGATTGCTGATGCCCTGCTGCAATTTGTCAAAACTGATTTTTTCACCCAGATTAAATCTTAATTTACCCTTTATATAACCCCTTGAATAATTGTCTGTTTTGCCTGAAATGACCAAACGATTAATGTAAATATCCTCAGTAGGCTTCCTTTTTTTGATAACTTTCTTTTTTTCTTTTTGACTTTCAGCCAATGCCTTCAGTTCAGTCAAAAGCTTTTTGGCGGCAATTTCCCCTTCTGAAATAATGGCATCGCGTTTATCAAAATCAAGTACACCATATTCTTCCATTTTCGGCTTGATATAGACCTCTGTTCTTTTCGACTTATTTTGCATATCCGCCACGTTATGGTACTTATTTATTTGAAGCAGAATATCCGTCGCTGAAGATAAATTTTCTCTACTATCAAGTTCATGTTGAACATCAATACCAATGACCACATCTGCTCCCATTTCATAAACCTTGTCAAGAGGATAGTTATTGACCACCCCACCATCAATGAGAATCTTATTATCCATTTCCATGGGTTCAAAAAGGGAAGGTAGCGTTCCGCTAGCTTTAATAGCCTCGGGTAGATAACCCTTTCTCAGCACAACCTCTTCACCGGTCTCGACATTGGTGGCAATACACAGAAAAGGCGTGGGCAAATCATTGAAATTCTGAACATCTTTTACAGGGTACAAAAGCCGAACCAACTCATGATAAATGTTCTGACCACCCGAATAAGCAGGTGGAATTGAAATCTTAAAACCATCAAAAGGCAGGGTCAATGCATAACGTTCTGCATCTTCTTTTTCATAGAAGGTTTTTGCGTTTCTGGGCAAATTATCTTGAATCAGGCTACCGAAATTCATTTTTTTGGCAATCGAATCAAGTTCGCTCGCCGAGTACCCTGAGGCATATAAAGCCCCTATGATGGCCCCCATGCTGGTTCCGCCAATGTAATCGATTTCAATGCCCGCTTCTTCAATTACTTTCATCGCGCCAATATGGGCTAGGCCTTTTGCGCCACCTCCACTGAGCACCAAGCCAACTTTTAAATCTTTAGTTTCAGTAGTAACTTCTTGCGATTGACCTAAAAGGCCAAAACCAAGGAGTAGAAGTACAAGTGTGATTGCTCTCATTACTTTTTTAGACGCTTATTTTGTCTGAATGTTTCAAAAATCTTTTTGGATCTGGCCGCACCAACAATTTTTTCCAAATCTTCAAAAGATGCCTCTTTGATTCTTTTGACCGATTTGAATTTCTTCAGTAATTTTTCAGCGGTGTTTTTACCAATTCCCTCTATATTCTCCAATTCAGAATCGATGGCACTTTTGCTTCTTTTATTTCTATGAAAACTTATTCCGACACGGTGTGCCTCGTTTCTGAGCTGCTGGATGATTTTGAGACTTTCAGATTTTTTGTCTAAATAAAGCGGTACCGGGTCTTCCGGAAAATAAATTTCCTCAAGTCTTTTGGCAATTCCGATAATGGCTATTTTTCCTCTCAAGTTGAGGGCTTCCAAACTTTTCAAGGCAGAAGATAATTGCCCTTTGCCCCCATCAATGACAATCAATTGAGGCAATGGTTGCTTCTCTTCCAACAATCTTTGATAGCGCCTGAGAACAACTTCTTCCATTGAGGCAAAATCATCGGGGCCATCAACCGTTTTGATATTGAAACGCCGGTATTCTTTTTTAGAGGGTTTGCCATTTCTGAAAACAACACATGCCGCAACCGGATTGCTTCCTTGTAAATTACTATTATCAAAACACTCTATATGTCTGGGTTCCTCAGAGAGTCTGATATCAATCTTCATTTGCGCCATGATCCTATTCGTATGACGGTCAGGGTCAATAATACTGATTTGTTTGAAACGCTCTTGCCTGTAAAATTTGGCATTCCTTGCCGAAAGATCAACGATCTTCTTCTTATCGCCCAATTTCGGAACACTAACCTTCAAATGTGGTTCTACCATGACCTCAAACGGTAAATAAAGTTCCTTCGATTCAGAATTGAACCTATCTCTTAGCTCCACAATGGCCAATTGTAATAAATCAGCATCAGTTTCATTGAGTTTCTTTTTGATTTCGAGTGTATGTGATCGAACAATCGCACCATGTGAAATTTGTAGAAAATTGACATAGGCGAAAGCCGCATCTGAGATAATCGAAAAAACATCAACATTGCTGATTTTTGGGTTAACGATGGTCGATTTTGACCTATAGTTGACCAAAACATCAATCTTCTCCTTGACCTGTTGCGCCTCTTCAAATTTCATATCGGCTGCCAAGTTTTTCATTTGACCTTTGAAATATTGAAGCGATGACTTAAAATTACCTTTCAATATTTCACGAATATCCTCGATCTGCTGATCGTATTCTGCCATGGTCTGCTTTCCTTCACAGGGTCCTTTGCAATTGCCCAAGTGATATTCAAGACATACCTTGTATTTACCCGCAGCTATTTTTTCTTGTGATAAATCATAGTTGCATGTGCGCAAGGGGTACACGCCCTTAATCAAATCGAGTAAGGTGCGCACGGTCTTCATGCTTGTGTAGGGGCCGAAATATTCTGAGCCGTCTTTGATCAATTTTCTGGTCGAGAATATTCTCGGAAATCTTTCTTTTTTAAGGCAGATCCATGGGTATGACTTATCATCTTTCAACAGTACGTTATAACGTGGCCTGTACTTTTTGATAAGATTGTTCTCAAGCAAAAGGGCATCAGATTCCGTTGACACCACAATGTGGTCGATGCGATTTATCTTTTTGACCATGACCCGGGTTTTTCCGTACTCATGGTTTTTATTGAAATAGGATGAAACCCGTTTCTTCAGGTTTTTTGCCTTACCTATATAAAGTATTTTTTCATCATCATCGTAAAACAGATAAACACCAGGGTCTTTGGGCAAAGTGCTTAAAAGTATTTTGATGGATACTGGGGACATTAATTGGGATTGGTAGTTCTATTGATATTCATGGTTAAATTACTACGTTTTTGCATAACCTCAGAACCTCAAGAGGTAATTTAACGTTGTTTTGCTCAATTATTTGCTACAAATTCTCAGCTGTTTGTAAGGATAATTTTATGCCAGCATCAAAATTCAAGAACCTAATTCAAGAAATACATACTTTACCTCAAAAAAGGTTCAAAATTATTGAAGAAAAATAACAGGCTGTATATCAATTATTTGATGTTGAAAAAAGCCGTTTTTCTGCCTTGAAAATCAATTGAAAAAATGTCAAAATGTGCATTTCATCGATAAAATCGAACATTTTATAGGATTTCAATTAAAATTTTGTATATATTGTTCCCATCAAAAACCGCCCTAAAGATGGATACTTACATACTAACATTGATCACCTATTTGATATTGATGCTATTCTGCAAAGTATATTATAGAATGAGTATCAAAGAGTAGCTTTTTACCCCTCACATCTTATCGTAATAATTTGCAATTTTCATGTTGAAAAATGATTTACGATTAAAGTATTCGAAGCTGCGAAATGATATTTCTCGGCAAACCCTTCTCCATTCAAGTCTTACGATCGCCAATAAGCTCCTTGGACTACCCATTTGGGGTCATGATTACTACCATATTTTTTTACCAATTTCTGAAAATACAGAGGTCGATACTTCTTTCATTCTTTCCATTCTTCAAGGAAAAGACAAAAACGTGCTTATACCCAAGGTTATCGGAGAACACACATTGAAACACTATTTATTGACTGATAGCACGAAATTAAAGATGAGCAAGTGGGGTATTCCTGAACCTATTGATGGTAAAGAAATTTCGGAAAAGAAAATCGACGTGGTTTTTGTTCCTCTTCTTGCGTATGATGAAAAAGGAAACCGGGTGGGCTACGGAAAAGGATTTTACGACACTTTTCTAAAGGAATGCCAGAGTCACGTCATTAAAATCGGTCTCTCATTATTCGAGGCCGAGGAAACTATCTCCGACATAGATCCTCATGACATTCGATTGGACTATTGTATCTCGCCAAAGAAAGTCTATTCGTTTTCCAAAACTTGATCTACAACTGTTTCCTCAGTCATTTCTTTGGGTTCATCTTGCTTCGGAAAAGCGCGTTTGTTAAAAACCAATAATATGCCAACTCCCGTACTTATCGCGGTATCCGCAACATTGAAAACGGGGTCAAAAAAACTAAATCCTTTTCCCCCAAAATAAGGCACCCAATTTGGCCAATTGGTGTCAATCATCGGAAAATAAAGCATGTCTACAACTTTGCCATGAAATAAGGCTCCGTAAGGTTCATCTGAAAAGAGGGTGGCCACCTGACCACTACTATGGTCAAAAAGCATCCCATAAAAAACAGAATCGATAATGTTGCCAAAAGCACCCGCAAAAATCAAAGAAACCGCCAAAATCAAGGTACTCGATATGTTTTTACGAATGGTATCATACAACCAATAGGCTATTCCGGTTACGGCAAAAAGCCTGAAAACTGTCAATATCAATTTGCTTGAAGATTCTGAAATGGGCAAAAAATCACTGAGTTTGGCCCCCCATGCAGCACCGGGGTTTTCAATAAAATGAATTTTAAACCAGCTAAATACCTCAACTGATTCACTCAATTGAAAATGGGTTTTTATATAAATTTTACTGATTTGATCAATTAGTAAGATGATAATAATCAGCAGTATGGATTTTTTTGCACTCATTCTTCAATCACTAGTTCGGGCAAAAATAGACATATTATTCCACTCTGTTTAACACAATATTTCCGGTGATGGTGCTTAAAATATATTGATTTTCTCCTACTTCAAAAGTATCTCCTGTTACCTTACCATATTTGCTGTCGGCAACAATTTTTGCTTCAGATGAATTGACGGTTATGTTTCCACTTTGTGTTGTTATCATCGCTTTTTCAGATACTGAATTCAACGCACAGAGGCCATCATCAAGATTCACTTTCAAAAGTTTGTAGTTGCCAGAAATGTTGACATTGCATTCTTTTCCAAAAACAACTACATTCTTGTATTCTGGCAACAAAATCTTCAAAGCAATTGAAATCACTTTATGGGCACTTAATTTGTCATTGGGGTTTTTGAAATTCGAATCAAACCCCGCACCAACATTTATGGTGGTGCCTTCGAAATCAATCTTCAATTGCAGGTCATCTTGATATTCGCCCTCGATGGCTGCCTCAATCATCATTTCATTCTCTGTATGGGTAACCATCTCTATTTCAAAAGAATTGCTTGCATCAATCGATATCATTGAAATTGTAGGGTCAACAATGGTATTTCTAATCACTTTTTGGGCCGTTACTTCATAAAAGGCCAAGGTGATCAAAATCAAAAAAACAATCCCCTTCTTGTTTGAGCTCATAAAAAAACCCACCTGTCTTAGCAAGAAAAGTGGGTAACTTATAGTTTTGTTTAAGCTCAAAATTTTACTTCTGCATGTTTTTGGCTTCTATGCTAAGCGTGGCATGGGGTACCAGTTTCAAGCGTTCTTTGTTGATGAGTTTTCCGGTAACCCGGCAAACGCCATAGGTTTTGTTTTCTATTCGCAACAAGGCATTTTTTAAATCCCTTATGAACTTTTCTTGACGAATCGCAAGCTGGGTATTCGCCTCTTTACTCATGGTTTTGGACCCCTCTTCAAATGCCTTGAATGTTGGCGAGGTATCATCAGTACCGTTATTGCCATCATTCATATAAGCACTTTTCAAAAGCTCTAAATGCACTTTTGCTTTTTCTATTTTTTCTTCTATCAGTTTTCTGAACTCGGCCAGATCTTTGTCTGAATATCTTACTTTTATATCTTTAGCCATTTTATTAGTGTTTTGCAATAAATAATTTCGTGTTTACGTCATCAAAGGCAATTTCAGTGCCCACATCCAAATTTTCTTCGAAAAGAAGCTCTGTTGTCAAAGTTTCGGTTTTGATGTAATCCAAATTACTTTCAATCGCCTTTTCAACTAGACCGTCCTTTACTATTTTGATCGCTATTCTATCGGTAACTTCAAAACCAGAGTCTTTTCTTAAATTTTGAATTCTGTTCACTAATTCTCTAGCGATGCCCTCTTTTTTCAGTGCCTCGTTTATGGTAACATCAAGAGCAACCGTCAGTGGGCCCGATGATGCAACCAGCCACCCCTCAATATCTTGAGAAACGATTTCTACATCGTGTAACTGTAAATTAATTGTTTTATTTTCAATTTCCAGTGATATTTCGCCCTCTTGCTCGATTTTCTGGATGTCTTCCTGCCCAAATTGGCCTATGGCAGCAGCAACAACTTTCATATCCTTACCGAATTTAGGGCCTAAAGTCTTGAAATTGGGTTTTATCTGTTTGACCAAAATATCAGAGGCATCATCAATCAATTCAATCTCTTTGACATTGACTTCTGATTTTATCAACGCAGCGACCGCTTCTATTTCCTCCCTTTGTTTTTCATCCAAAATCGGCACCATTATCTTCTGCAATGGTTGTCTTACCTTGATTTTTTCTTTCTGTCTGATCGATAATACCAAAGAAGAAATCGTTTGTGCTTTTTGCATTTTACTCTCTAAAGCCACATTGGTCAGCGAAGGCTCATATATTGGAAAATCAGCCAAATGAACACTATCAAAAGCTTCTTTTTGGGTGGTGTTGATCAAGTCTTTGTACAATCGATCCATAAAAAAAGGAGCGATGGGAGCCGATAATTTCGCAACCGTTTCCAAACAAGTATAAAGGGTTTGATAGGCCGCTATTTTATCTTTTTGGTATTCGCCTTTCCAAAAACGTCTTCGACACAAACGCACATACCAATTGCTCAAGTTCTCTTGAACAAATTCTGAAATTGCACGTGCTGCCTTGGTCGCCTCATAATCTTCATAAGCCTGATCCACTGTTTTGACCAAGGAGTTCAATTCCGAAAGAATCCATTGATCGATTTCTGGCCGTTCGTTTACCAGAATATCTTCCTCTGAATACTTAAAATCATCAATATTCGCATACAGAGCAAAAAACGAATAGGTATTGTAAAGTGTGCCAAAAAACTTTCTTTTGACCTCAACGATTCCGTCAATATCAAATTTTAGATTATCCCACGGGTTTGCATTTGAAATCATATACCAGCGCGTGGCGTCAGCCCCATGCTCATTCATGGTTTCAAAAGGGTCTGCCGCATTACCCAATCTTTTCGACATTTTCTTGCCCTCTTTGTCAAGCACCAATCCGTTTGAAACAACATTTTTGTAGGCCACGGAATCAAAAACCATGGTGCCTATAGCATGTAAAGTATAAAACCACCCGCGTGTTTGATCCACACCTTCGGCAATGAAATCAGCAGGAAAATCTTCGCCCTTGTTAATTTTATCTTTATTCTCAAACGGATAATGCCATTGCGCATAAGGCATCGATCCACTATCAAACCAAACATCAATCAAATCGCTTTCACGCTTCATTGGTTTTCCGGAAGCCGATACCAACCTAATTTGATCCACAATGTTTTTGTGCAAATCGATTTTATCATAATTGGCTTCTGACATATTGCCTACTTCAAAAGACTCAAAAACATCTTTTTCAAGCACTCCTGCCGCAAGGGCCTTTTGCATCTCGGCTTTCAATTCAGCCACAGATCCGATCATTGTTTCTTCGGTGCCGTCTTCTGTTCTCCAAATTGGTAGTGGAATGCCCCAATATCTGGATCTCGATAGGTTCCAATCATTGGCATTCGCCAACCAGTTGCCAAAACGGCCTTCGCCCGTTGCTTTTGGTTTCCAATTGATGGTTTGATTCAATTGAAACATCTTGTCTTTGACATCGGTTATCTTGATGAACCAAGAATCAAGCGGATAATATAAAATAGGCTTGTCTGTTCGCCAGCAATTGGGGTAGCTGTGCACATACTTTTCAACTTTGAAAGCCTTGTTTTCTTCTTTTAATTTAATGGCAATCTCAACATCTATCGAACGTTCAGGGGCTTGCCCCTCTTCATAATACTCATTCTTCACGTACTTACCACCAAACTCCCTCATTTCTTGGCGAAACTTTCCTTGTAAATCGACCAACGGAACGGGGTTATCGTTTTCATCCAACACCAACATTGGCGGAATTTCAGGTATCGCTTGTTTCGCGACCAAGGCATCATCTGCACCAAAAGTAGGTGCCGTATGTACAATACCCGTACCATCTTCAGTGGTCACAAAATCACCGGAAATCACACGAAACGCGTTTTCAGCATTTTGGTAGGGCTTTGTGTAATCAATCAATTGCTCGTATTTGATTCCGACCAAATCCTTCCCTTTAAAGTCTTTGACAATGTAAAACGGGATTTTCTTATCACCCGATTTATACTGTAAAAGCTCTGGTTTTGTCTCCACCTCATTGAACTTTCCTGAGAACAGTTTTGAAACCAGTTTTTTGGCCAGTATCACATTCATGGGTTGAAAAGTGTACTGATTATAGGTTTCCACCAAGACATAATCAATTTTCGCGCCCACAGTGAGTGCTGTGTTCGACGGCAAGGTCCAAGGTGTAGTGGTCCAAGCGAGAATATATACGTCTCCTTCATTTTGAAGAAAATCAGGAAGTGTACTTTCGATTGTTTTGAACTGCGCAGTTACGGTGGTATCAGTGACATCTTGATAGGTGCCCGGTTGATTCAACTCATGAGAGCTCAAACCTGTACCTGCCTTCGGGGAATACGGTTGAATGGTATACCCTTTATAAATCAGGCCCTTGTCATAAATCTGCTTCAGCAACCACCAGACCGTTTCAATATACTTGGGTTTGTAGGTAATGTAAGGGTCATTCATATCAACCCAATACCCCACCTGTTCGGTCATTTTGTTCCAAACATCAGTATAACGCATCACAGCTTTCTTACATGCTGCGTTGTATTCTTCAATAGATATTTTCTTGCCGATATCCTCTTTGGTGATGCCGAGCTCTTTTTCAACTCCCAATTCAATGGGTAATCCGTGCGTATCCCAACCCGCTTTTCGCTTTACTTGAAAGCCCTTCATGGTTTTATAGCGCGGAAAGATATCTTTGATGGTCCTTGCCATCACATGATGAATGCCCGGCATTCCGTTTGCTGATGGCGGCCCTTCGTAGAAAACATAACTTTCAGCCCCCTCTCTTGAGGAGACACTTTTTTCGAAAATGGCATGCTTTTTCCAATAGTCCAGAATTTCTTCTGCCACTTTCGGTAAGTTCAACCCTTTGTATTCTGCAAATTTCATCGTGTTCTCTAGGCGCTGTAAATTAAGGCTGCAAAATTAGTGATTTTGATTCAAATAAGCCTTATAACAAGGGGGTATTGACCTTCTATGTTTTCATTAAAAAGAATTTTGTTCATATGATTTTGTTCACTCATTGCATGTATTTGTTAATAAATAGCATCCAAAACCATTATAAAACCGTATATATTTGTGTTATTAACAAACACTAAAACATATATCATGAAAAAATTAATTTTAAGTTCAATTTTAATGCTTGCTTTCTCTGTTTCATTTGTATCATGCAGAGAAGCTGCAGATAAGGCAAAAGAAGCCACTGAGGCGGCTGCCGATGCGGCAGGGGATGCTGTTGATGCTGCAGGGGAAGCTGCGGGAGATGCAGTTGATGCTGCGAAGGATGCCGCTGGAGACGCAAAAGATGCGGCAGGGGATGCAATGGACTCTGCCAAAGATGCCGCTGGTAACGCCATGGACAAAGCTAAAGATGCAGCCGGAGACGTTAAAGATGCGGCCGGTAATGCCATGGATAAGGCCAAAGATGCGGCCGGAGACGTAAAAGATGCTGCGGGTAATGCGGTTGACAAAGCAAAAGAAGTTGCTAAAGATGTAAAAGACGGAGTAAAGAACTAAATTCCTTTACCTTACGAAATAAAACCCTGGCTTATTGTCGGGGTTTTTTGTGTTTAAAATCGATACCCAAGCCCCATTATCAAATTGGTGCCCGGGGCCACGATACCTGAAGAATATGAGCGGTAGCGTTGATTCGTGATATTTTCCAATCCTAAAGTGATTTTCATGACATCGGATATGGCGTATTGTGACCTCAGGTTCAAGGTATACCAAGAAGGTGAAAATGGGTTGCCGTTAGCATCGGTAGCGTAGATATACCCTTTACTTCGCTCTGAGGCGGCCAGATCCTCAAAAGAAATCTTGCCATTGAAGTTCATGAAAAAATCTGTTTTGAGCTTTTGATTCCGCCAAATGAAATGAAAATCGCCAAACGCAGGTGACACATGCCTTGCCGGGGTATCATTGCCCTGGGCATCTTCTTCAACCCCTTCGGTCAAAGTAAGGTTCGAGGCTAAGGAAATATTCTCTGATAGAAATGCTTCGAGACCAAATTCAAAACCATACACATATGC
This sequence comes from uncultured Maribacter sp., assembly GCA_964432915.1. Classification (GTDB taxonomy): domain Bacteria; phylum Bacteroidota; class Bacteroidia; order Flavobacteriales; family Flavobacteriaceae; genus Maribacter_C. The sequence continues at coordinate 68,070 of CAYSPL010000001.1, read as the reverse complement.
TTTAGCGGCGTTTTGAATAGCCTGTACATTGCTCAATTCACCGTTGTATTCGATTTGCGATTGCCCGTTGAATTGAAAATCACGTCGTACCAATGCATCAACCAAATAGGTATAAAAAGTGGCTCCTTTCAATACCATCTTATCTTTGAAATTCTTCTGAACGCCAAAATCTGCATTGTAGGCATACTCAGGTTCTAAATCAAGGTTGGGCACCACTACGGACCCGGGTTCTGAATCAAAAACCTTACCGATATCATCTATGTTGGGAGAACGAAAACCAGAGGATCCGTTGAACGTAATCTGTAAATCGGCTTTCGGAAACCAACTCAGGCCCAAACTTCCTGTCAAAGCACCATTGTCCAAATTTGCATCATCGAAGGGAAAAGGATAAAAGGTCTTATCAAAAACAGCATCTACCCAGACATGGCTATACCGCAGACCTGCTAGCATGGTAAGGTTAGGTTTCACTTTGTACTCACCATGCAAATACCCAGCAAGCGTTTGCCATTTTGAGCCATCGGGATATCTTGAGGCCGCCAGCGAAACTTCATTGGTTTCAATGTTCTTTTGACTTCCTTTGGATCCTATTCTGTTGAAAATATATTCGGCTCCATAATACAATCCAAGATTACCGATTTTCTTGTTTTCCAAATCAATGTTGGTTGAAAAGACATCTACATTTTCTTGGGTGGTTGTTCGAATCAAATCTTGAAAATTTCGGTCATTTCTACTTTCTTCAAAGTGTTGGTAGGCTGTTGTTATCTTCAATCCATTGTAGAAAATTCCTTTGCCCTTTTTATTGACCTGCAAATTGCCCATGAACCACTTTTGCGGGCCGTAGAACCACTCGGCAGAACGAAGACCGTTTCCGGTTGAATTTGGTCTAATCAATCGGTCATATCTTGAATAATCTGAGGTTTCTGAGTAATGCACTCCCAAATCATATTTCCAATTATTATTGGGTTTAAAAAGCACTTTTTGAGATAGATTGAACTGATTGTAACCTGTGGACACCTGCTTTTTTTGGTTTTCATTTTGCATGAGTACATCTCGATTATTTTCACGAGCGGCGAAAATGTTCCGCAAATACGAATCAGGTCCGTTTTGACCCATTCGCAAATCATCAAAATCATTGTAAGTAAGGCTGGTCAAAAAAGCCCATTTCTCTTTTCCTAGATTCAAATCAAAGTGAACAGTATTTTCGGTATTGGCAGTGGCAAAGCGATAGTTCACATTGCCGTCTACGATAAGACTATCAGAAGCTGCAAGTGCGGCCTGTTTTGTGTAAAAATTCAAAACACCACCGATGGCATCACTACCGTAAATTACTGATCCAGGGCCAAATATGACCTCAGTGTTTTTGATGGCGTAGGGGTCAATTGAAATCACATTTTGAATGTTGCCCCCTCTAAAAATGGCATTGTTCATGCGTACTCCATCAACCGAAAGTAAAAGTCTGTTGGTCGCAAAACCACGAATCATAGGACTACCGCCACCCAGTTGGCTTTTTTGAACGAAAACCTTGCCACTATTCTGCAGAAGATCGGCCGATGTTTGCGGATTTGTAAATGCTATTTGCCGCGCATCAATCGAGGTTATTTTATTGGGAATGTCTTTTTTCTGCTGTTCCCATTTTGAAACCGACATGACCACCTCATCCAATTGCTCGGCTTTTAAAATAAGATAGATGCGCTGTTTTTGCTTGGCAATTTGATTCTTGGTTGATTTTCTTACTTCATAGCTAATATGTTTAAAGCTCAAACGCTCGTTCTTATCAAAAATCGAGAGGTCGCAATTGCCATCAAAATCAGTGAGAACGGTCTTTGATTTATCGGCGTTGAAAATCGCCACATTGGGTATGGGCTCTTTGGTGTCAAAATCCAAAACAGAGATTTCTTGGGCGAGAACACCTGTGGCAAACAAGAAAAAAAAGAAAAGCGCTGCTCTACTCATATCAGTTGAAAACTTCATTCAGAACGGCAAGTGATTTGGGCTTTCTAAACCCTTGTAAATGAAGTTCAAAATACATTACCAGGGATTGCAATAATTCTTGTCGGTTCTTTTTGCTCATTTTGATGCTATGAATTGCATCAAAATTTGTGCCCAAGAAGGTTTTAAAAAAAATAAGATTCCCATCGGTCAAAATCGGGTTGATCGAAGGGGTGTTCGTGAACTCTCCTTCAAGAAGATCAAAACATTTGGCATCACTGTCTTTAGTATCTGGATAAAAGCCTAAATACCGCGTGAATTTGAGCAGAAACAACAAGTGGAAATTGGAAATATCATCGTTGGCATCAAGCCATTGAAAAGCCGCTTCCAAAAATTCAAACAGGCCCTCATTTTGTTCTTCCTCATGAATACTATTTGATAAAATTTCAGCAAGAAACAAGGTCATTGCATTTTTTGAAATATCAGTATGCAATGTTCGGTAATGATACCCTACTTTGGCCTCGCGTATATGTTCTAAAGTGCCCTTGTTCTTGTGGTTTGCCACAATTTCAAGTTGTGTCAAAGGCTGAAAATAAGCGGCTTTGAGCCTCCCTTTTTTAGAAGCTAAAACACCTTTTAATAAATATGATTTGAGTCCGCCTGATGCTGTGAATGCCTTAACAATCAAACTTGTGTCACCGTATTTCAGCGTTTTTAAAACGATGGCTTTGGTTGTTATTTGCATTTCACTAGATTGGCTGCTGCAAAGATATGGTAAACCATAGTATTACGTTGGTGGAATCAGTTTATGGTAAAAGCAAAAAATCGAGAAATGGACTTTTTAATTTCCACTTCTCGATTAAGGTTTTTGCAAACAGATAACTGCTTACAACAACTAACTACTTTTCATTTTAGATGACCCCCTGGGCCAACATGGCATCGGCCACTTTTACAAAACCAGCTATATTGGCTCCTTTTACGTAATTGCAATACCCATCTTTTTCTTTACCGTATTCAATACACGAATCATGAATATCTTCCATGATGTTCTTCAGCTTTTCATCAACTTCCTCACGCGTCCAACTGATACGTAACGAGTTCTGAGACATTTCCAATCCAGAGGTGGCAACACCACCGGCATTGGAAGCCTTACCTGGAGCAAATAAAATTTTTGCTTTCTCAAAGGCGTGAATTGCTTCTGGGGTAGAAGGCATATTTGCCCCTTCTGCGACACAGATACATTTGTTTTTCAATAGTTTTTTCGCATCGGCCCCTTTCAATTCATTTTGTGTGGCGCAGGGCAATGCAATATCACATTTGACTTCCCAAGGTGTCTTTCCTTTAAAGAACTTGGCTGACTTATATTTCTTGGCATACTCAGAAATACGACCTCTCTTGTTATTTTTGAGATCCATCACATAGGCCAATTTCTTTTTGTCAATTCCTTCAGAATCATACACATAGCCTTGAGAATCTGAAAGTGTCAATACTTTAGCCCCTAATTGCAATGCTTTTTCCGCGGCAAATTGCGCCACGTTACCCGAACCTGAAATAATCACATTTTTACCTTCAAAAGAAGTGCCTTTGGTTTGCAACATACTTTGGGCAAAATAAACTGTGCCGTAACCTGTTGCTTCAGGACGTATTAAGGAGCCTCCCCATGAAAGACCTTTACCAGTCAACACCCCGGTAAATTCGTTGCGTATCTTTTTATACATTCCGAACAAGAACCCTATTTCACGGGCGCCCACTCCGATATCGCCTGCAGGCACATCAGTATTCGGACCAATATGACGATTCAATTCACTCATGAAAGCATGACAAAAACGCATGACCTCATCATCTGATTTTCCTTTTGGGTCAAAATCAGATCCCCCTTTACCACCGCCCATAGGTAGGGTGGTCAAACTATTTTTGAACACCTGCTCGAAAGCCAAAAATTTCAAAATACTTGCATTCACTGATGGATGAAACCTAAGTCCCCCTTTATAAGGTCCAATCGCTGAATTCATTTGAATACGATACCCACGATTCACATGAATTTCGCCTTTGTCATCAATCCAAGAAACTCTAAAAGAAATCAATCTTTCAGGTTCAACCATACGCAGTAAAATATTTTTACCACTGTAGATTTTTTTACGAGCGATATAAGGTATGACCGTTTCGGCCACCTCTTGAACCGCTTGAATAAATTCAGGTTCATGACCATTTCTGGTCTTGACTTCCTCCATGAATCCGTCAATTTTTGCTTGCATTTTTGCGTCCATAAAGTCTAGGATAATTGTGTTAACCCTTCGGTTTTAATTAGGGCAGATTTATTGAATTTTAAATATAACGGCAAAATTATGCTATTCCTATAATTTAGACCCTATTTTTTTAAATATTTGATAAAAATTATCCGATCGCCTGTTTAAGGTCTGCTATCAAATCATCGGCATCTTCAATACCAACGCTCAATCGAATAAGTGAATCGACCACACCACTCTTTTCGCGTTCTTCTTTCGGAATGCTTGCATGGGTCATACTGGCAGGGTGTCCTGATAAACTTTCAACACCTCCTAAAGACTCGGCCAAAGTAAAGACCCTCAGTTTTTCAACAATTTTTATGGCCGCATCATAATCGCTTCCTTTTGGAATAAATGAAATCATACCTCCAAAACCGTTCATTTGACTTTTGGCAACATCATGGTTTGGATGATCTTCAAAACCGGGCCAATATACCTTTTCTATCTTCGGATGATTTGCAAGATATTTTGCTACCTGTTCGCCATTTTCACAATGGCGTTGCATGCGTACATGAAGTGTCTTTATTCCGCGAAGTGTCAAAAAGCTATCCATAGGCCCACAAACGGCACCACTGGCATTCTGAATGAAATAAAGTTGGTCAGCCAATTCTTTGTCCTTTACGACCAGGGCTCCGACTACCACATCACTATGGCCACCCAAATATTTGGTCGCAGAGTGCATGACTATGTCAGCTCCTAAATCCAAAGGCACCTGAATATAGGGTGTTGCAAATGTATTGTCAACCGCCAAGAGAATGTTGTGCCTTTTTGCCAAAGCAGAAACCGCCTTGATATCAATGACGTTCATCATGGGGTTAGTGGGTGTTTCAATCCAAATCAATTTGGTCTTCTCAGTAATATGTTCGCCTATTTTATCAGCATTCTGCATACCCACAAATGTGAATTTCAGACCGAATTTTTCGAATACTTGTTTGAAAAGACGGTAACTTCCACCGTATAGATCATTAGTTGAGACTACCTCGTCGCCAGGGTTTAGTAATTTAATTACGGCATCAATGGCTGCCAATCCGCTAGCAAAAGCCAAACCATATTTGCCGTTTTCAATACTTGCCAAAGAGTTTTCCAAAGCTGTTCTTGTGGGGTTTGCAGATCGAGAATATTCGTACCCCTTATGCCCTCCCGGTGTGCTTTGCACATAGGTTGATGTCTGATAAATGGGTGGCATTACAGCACCGTAGGCCGCATCTGGTTTTTGACCGCCATGTATGGTCTTGCTATTGAATTTTAACTTTTTTTCACTCATAAGATCTAATTGTCAATACAAATGTATAGTTATCTTTGGTAGTATACAATCAAGCCCTTTTTTACCTTAACCACCATGAAAAGTATTTTTTGGAGTTTCTTGTTGCTTTTGTTCCTCATTGGTTGTCAAAATGAAAACAAACTTACTTTTGAAACCCAAACTATCGAAAATGACCCTTGCAGCGATTGCCCTTTGGTTTCGATTGAAATTCCCAAGGTTTTGGAAGAAACCACCATTTCAAAAGCCATAAAAAGGGCATTGAAAGAAGAATTGATATCGATACTTTCTTTTGATGATGGAATGCAGGCAACTTCAATAAAAGAGGCCATTACCTCATTTAATAACGGATACCAACACCTGCAAAAACTATACGATGATGAACCCACTGGTTGGGAGGCAAAAATCAAAGGATCATTTACGTATGAAGATGAAACCTTTGCAACAATCATGTTGGAATCTTATCTCTACACCGGCGGGGCGCATGGCTATACCTCTATACGTTTTTTGAATTTCGATAAAATAAAAGGTATTGAATTGGATGCTGAAGAACTTTTTGAAAATACGCTTGAATTTTCAGCATATGCCGAAGATTTATTTCGAAAAAAAGAGGGAATACCACTAGACAAACCCATTAACTATACAGGTTTTATGTTTGAACGCGATTCTTTTTATCTTCCTGAAAACATTGGGTTTACCGAAAAGGGATTGAAATTGCTTTACAACCCCTATGAAGTGGCTTCTTTTGCCGACGGGGTCATTGAATTGAATGTTCCGCATAAAGAGGTCAAAAAATACTTGGTCAAAAACCAATAAAATCTAACGTCTTATGGCCCTCATCAGGGCGAGAATACTTCCTAAATGAAGCCCTTCATGATATAAATTGAATGAAATGGCATCATCAATATTCTTTAAAGTTACACTAGCACTGGTGGTGTATTCTTTGAATTGGGCGAAAACACCATTTTCATAATCCACAATGGCATCTTCAACAGTAGTGAAAATCAACTTTTTGACCCTATCGATTTCTTCATCTGTGGCTGTTCCATCAGGTACGGTACCTTTTTTGAATTTATTGATAAGGTCGTTGTCCATTTTGGTTTGAACACCAGATAATCGATACATCAAAGATTGCTGAGTGGCGACAATATGGGCGATGTTCCACCAAATATTGTTATTGAATCCTTCAGGAATTTTCAATAATTCTTCTCTGGGTGTATTCTTAAGAATCACATAAAGGGCCTTACGTGTCTGTAAAGTTTGGTCTAAAATATTTCTCATTCACATATTATTTAACGCAAAGACCAAAAATAGCACAATTGATCGGAAATGGGTTTCTTTGTAGTCTATTTGTCAGCACAAAAACAACCATGAAAAAAATATACCACCTAAGTACATGCGATACCTGCCAGCGCATTATCAAAGAGCTTCAGCCTTTAAAAGACTTTGAATTTCAAGACATCAAAACGGAAGCCATGACAGAAGGTCAAATTGACGAAATGAAAAACTTGGCAGGTAGTTTTGAAGCACTATTCAGCAAAAGGGCCCGTCTTTTTAGACAACAAGGTTGGCATGAAAAGCAACTTTCTGAAAGTGATTTCAGAAGGCTGATTTTAGAGCATTACACCTTTTTAAAACGACCGGTGATCTTTGTCGATGACCAAATCTTTGTGGGTAACAGCAAGAAAGTTGTTGAAGCCGCCAAGCAAGCCATACATTCTTGAGCAAAAGAACCCTAGCCATATTAGCCGCCATTGGGGCGACCACGATCTACGCCTTGAACCACACCATCGCCAAGGGAATCATGCCCGACTACGTAAAACCTTATGGCTTGGTCATGCTTCGGGTTATTGGTGCATCTGCCCTCTTTTGGCTTATTTCTTTTTTAGGCCCTAAGGAAAATATCGCTAAAAAAGATTTTCGCCGCATTTTGCTCTGTGCCCTATTTGGCATGGGCCTGAACATGTTGTTTTTTTTCAAAGGACTATCACTGACCACCCCTATAAATAGTTCGGTAATAGTTACCCTAACTCCGATTTTCGTTCTCATTTTATCGGTGTTGCTGATCAAGGAAAAATTATCACTAAGAAAAGTCGTTGGAATTTTTGTTGGATTCGCAGGTGCTTTGGGTCTTATCTTTTTTGCAGATGAAATACGTCAAGATTCCCCGAACATACCGTTGGGCAACTTCTATGTGATATTGAATTCCCTATTCTATGGCACCTATTTGGTGCTTGCGAAAATACTCATCGAAAAATACCATCCCTTTACATTCATGAAATGGATGTTCTTATTGGGCATTCTGATTTGCTTACCATTCGGTTACGGAGAATTGGTGGAGGTGGATTGGCAAAACCTGCCTTTCGAAATTATCTGGAGAATAGCTTTCGTGATTTTAGGCACTACCTTCTGTACCTACCTATTCAATATTTTTGCTTTGACGCAACTTAGAGCTTCAACGGTCAGTGCCTTCGTTTATGTGCAACCCCTTATGGCCATATTGTTCGCAGTTGCCATGGGAAAAGATAATTTGACCACGGTCAAGGTTTTAGCGGCAAGTCTGGTTTTGTTGGGGGTTTATTTGGCGAGTAGGAAGCCAAAGAAAGCGGCAAGCTAAATTTAACGGAGGTTTCTTCAGAAAAAGACCCTCATTTTAATTTACTATGCATGCATAGTAAATTAAAAATCAGTAGCTTTGAATTCAGCATAAAACGGCTGACTTTTTATTTCTATTTTTAAGAAACCAAAATTTATATCGATGAGCAATAAACCTTCCTTTATCAAAGACCTCTCATTACCGGCTGTTGCAGCACCCATGTTTCTGATTTCAGGCCCGAATATGGTCATTGAATGCTGTAAAAAAGGAATAGTGGGTACTTTTCCGGCCTTGAATCAGCGTACTACTGAAGGTTTTGAAGAATGGCTAATTGAAATCAAAACAGCACTTCAAAAATTTGAGGAAGAAACGGGTAAAAAAGCTGCTCCGTTTGGTGTGAACCTAATCGTGCACCCCACGAACCCACGTCTAGAAGCGGATATTAAAATGTGTGTAAAACATCAAGTACCCCTTATCATTACCTCATTGGGTGCGGTTTCGATGGTGGTTGATGCCATTCATTCGTACGGAGGGTTGGTTTTTCATGATGTGATCAAAAAGAGACATGCCATAAAAGCTCAGGAGGCGGGTGTAGACGGACTCATTTTGGTGGCTGCCGGCGCTGGAGGTCATGCCGGTACTATCAACCCCATGACTTTGGTGGCTGAGGTCAAAAAGTTCTTCAAAAAAACCATCTTGCTTTCCGGATGCATCAGTACCGGTCGCGACATCGCGTCAGCTATGCAAATGGGGGCCGATCTAGCTTATATGGGCACTCGCTTTATCAATACCGATGAAGCCAAAGCACCTAAAGAATACAAAGAAATGATCATTGATGCAGGTGCCAGTGATGTCACCTATACAGCCGCGATTTCTGGAGTGCACGCCAATTTTTTGGGAGCGAGTTTAAAAGCTGCCGGATTAACCGAGGAGGATTTGAAAAGAGACCGTAAAATTGATTTCGGAAAAGAATTGGACACCGAGGCCAAAGCCTGGAAAACCATTTGGTCTGCTGGTCAGGGATCGGCAATGATTGATGATTCGGTTCCAGTTTCTGAGCTGGTTGACACTTTGAAATCTGAATTCAAATCCGCTATTGAGGATCAAATCAAAGTTTTGGAAACATATCCAAAATAGATTATCTGTCAAACCAAACAGCATCGAAGCACTTTCATGTAACTAACCTTTTTGACCCTGCCTTTCAAAGGCAAGATCAGTTCAAGATGACCTAGCATTTAGAAAAATGCCAATTATTGCCTCGACTTATAATCCGCCTTTTTTGTTCAAAAACGGTCATTTTTCGACGATTTATGCCGGAATTTGGCGAAAAATCGTTGATTTTGAGCAAAAACGTGAAAGAATTGATTTGCCCGATGGCGACTTTTTAGATCTTGACTGGAGTTTTTCCCCATCAAAATCACAAAAGGTGATCATCTTGATTCACGGACTTGAAGGCAATGCACAACGACCCTATATTCTTGGTAGTGCAAAACAACTCAACGAAAATGGTTATGATGTTTGTGCCATCAATTTGCGCACCTGTAGTGGCGAACAAAACCGATTGTTCAGATCGTATCATTCGGGGGCAACTGAGGATCTTGATGCGGTCATCAAAAATATCTTGACCCACAAAAAATACAATCAACTCTTTATCAAAGGATTTAGTCTGGGCGGAAATCTAACGTTGAAATACTTGGGCGAGAAACGCGAAATACCAAAAGAGATCAAGGCAGCAATGGCCGTTTCAGTGCCTTGCAGTTTGCACAGCTCTTGCAAGCAATTATTGAAGCCAAACAATATTCCGTATGCCATTCGTTTCAAAAAAAACTTAAAGGACAAATTGAAGGAAAAGCAAAAATTGTTTCCTGAAAAAATAAGTGATGACGATATCAATAAAGTGGTTACCTTGAAAGATTTTGATGATGTCTATACCAGTCGCGCTCATGGCTTTAAAGATGCACTTGATTATTATGAGCAATGCAGCAGTCTTCAATTCTTGCCCAACATTCAAATTCCGACTTTACTGCTGAACGCAAAAAATGACTCCTTTCTAGGCCCTGAATGCTATCCCTATGAAGAAGCCAAAAACAATTCAAAACTTTTTTTGGAGGTTACAAATTATGGGGGACATGTCGGGTATCATGGCTCAAAAAATATAACCTATAATGAGAAAAGAGTCACAAAATTCTTTGATGAAGTACTTTAATTTTAGCTATTGCTTATATTAGCCATTCAATAAAATGAGTATCAAAAAAAGGATACTGAAATAAATTCGTCATAAATGAAAAATATTGTTAGCCTGATTGTTGTGGGCGCCCTACTATTTAGTTGCGGCGAGAAGAAAGAAGAAAAGAAAGATGGTTTTGAAATGAACCGCACCAAAAAAGAGGTAAAAGCCACGACCTCAAGTGAGGGCGTGCCTGTTGATCTTGATAATGATGGTGTTGGACCATTTAAAAACATAACTTTTTCAAAGGATATCGATACGGAATTAGCGGCCGCTGGTGAAGCCAAATACAGTGCTATTTGCACGGCCTGCCACATGGCTGAACAACGAATGATCGGCCCTGCCTTAAAAGGTGTTTATGAAAAAAGGAGTCCGGCTTGGGTAATGAACATGATCAAAAACCCTGATGGTATGCTCAAAGAAGATCCCATTGCCAAGGCTCTTTTGAAAGAGTATAACAATGCCATCATGCTCAACCAAAATTTGACTGACGAGGAAACCAGGGCAGTTGCAGAGTATTTGAGAACGCTTTAGACTGGTTCTAAAAATAAAAATCCGTTTTCAAAATTTGAAAACGGATTTTTTTTGGCTTCATGCCATCCCTTACATTTCCCAAATATTGAACGGGCGTGTTATTTCATTATCTTTTCCAACGCTATCGGAAACCACTTTATAGGTAGGATCTTCCAAAACATTGACATCAATGATTTCTTCCGCATTTTCTAGTAATCGAATACAATCTTTGCTCAAATGTTTTAGATGGACTTTCTTTCCTGCTTTTGAATAGCGTTCTGTTATTTTATTCAAAGCCTCAATGCCTGACATATCAGCAACACGACTTTCTTGAAAATCAATAATGACCTCTTCTGGGTCATTTTGAACATCAAATTTTTCGGCAAAAGCAGTGGTTGAACCAAAGAACAAAGGACCATAAATTTCATAATGCTTCACTCCGTCTTCATCAGTATGTTTTCTTGCACGAATACGCTTTGCGTTTTCCCAAGAATACGCCAAGGCTGAAATAATTACTCCTAATAAAACAGCAACCGCGAGATTGTGGGTAATCGCCGTAATCAGGGTAACCAATACCATTACAATGACATCTGAATGTGGCATTTTTCGAAAAGTTTTAAAGCTTGCCCATTCAAAAGTGCCAATAGCCACCATGAACATGAGTCCGACCAAAGCGGCCATTGGCAAACGCTCAATTAAACTTGATCCGAACATAATAAAGACCAATAACATTACTGCAGCCGTGATGCCCGAAAGTCTTGCTCTAGCCCCTGAAGAGGTGTTGATCAAACTCTGACCGATCATTGCACAACCACCCATGCCAGAAAGAAAGCCCGAGAGGATATTCGCCGTACCCTGGGCCACACATTCTTTATTACCGCTACCTCTAGTCTCAGTAATTTCGTCAATAATATTTAGGGTCAATAGGCTCTCAATTAATCCTACACCTGCAACAATAGCTGCATACGGCAAAATAATCCAAAAAGATTGCCAGGTAATGGGAATATCAGGAATTGAAACTGGTGGAAAACCCCCTTTTATGGTTTCGCCTTCAGCCATGGTATCAGCTACTGTCAACGTATCAATTCCGAAACCGATCACTATTGCCGAAACCACCACAATCGCCACTAAGGAAGATGGAACTGTTTTGGTCAATTTGGGAAGTCCCCAAATAATGAGCATGGTCAATACCGTCAAGCCCAACATGGTCAGCAAGGGACCCGTGCTCAACAGAGTTTCGGTGCCTTTTTCATTGAAATTGGGAAACTGCGCCATGAAAATGATAATGGCCAGTCCGTTCACAAACCCGAACATCACAGGGTGGGGTACCAATCGAATGAATTTGCCTAAACGCAAAAGTCCTGCTCCAATTTGCAATACACCGGCTATGATTACCGTCGCAAAAACATAATTCAAGATGGCCTCAGGTTCAATACCTGGAAAGTTTCGTTTCAATTCTAAAATCAAACCGACAAATATGACGGCAACAGCTCCTGTGGCCCCTGAAATCATGCCCGGACGACCCCCAAGAATTGAAGTGACCAATGCCAGAACAAAGGCCGCGTATAAGCCTGTCAAGGGAGAAAACCCCGGAATCAGGGCAAAGGCAATGGCTTCAGGTACCAGAGCGAGGGCAACGGTCAAACCTGAAAGGATTTCAGTTTTGTAGTCTACTTTCTGCTTAAAATCAAAAAGATGAAGAAATTTTTTCATTTATGCCGAATTTATTTCAGTATCCATACCTAATTAAGCCGGCAAAAATACAGCTTATTCCCTTCTTAACGAATGACTTACAGGAAAAAATACATTTGAAAGGAATATTGTTAAACAATACCCCCTATACTACCCCCATCAACTTTGATGGCCGAACCATTGGTGGCAGAAGAGTGTGGACTTGCCAGATACGTAATCGTATGAGCCACTTCCTCAACTTTGGCAAAGCGTTGCAGTAATGATGAGGTGCGAACTTGAGTGAAGAATTCCTCTTCAACTTGAATCTTGGTCTTGCCTTCTTTATCGGCCACCTCTTGCAAAAACCGATCGGCTCCTTCGGTCAAAGTTGAACCGGGCACCACTGTATTTACTGTTACATTTGAGCCTTTGGTTATTTGTGCCAAGCCCCTTGAAATGGCCAACAAAGCAGCCTTGGTCATACTATAGGCGATCATATCTTCGGGCACCAAGGTGGCACATTCACTTGAAACAAAGAGTATACGCCCCCAATTGTCATCCAACATTTTTGGGAGCAACTTTTTTGACAAGCGTACCCCACTCATCACATTGACCTCAAATTGCTGAAACCAATCTTCATCAGTGGTATCATAAAAAGATTTGGAGGTGTAAATACCCACATTGTTGATCAAAATGTCAACTCTGGGTAGTTTTTTCAATAAAACATCTACTTCTTCGGCTTTGCTGAAATCTGCCTTGATACCGGAAATAAAAATACTGGGAAATTCATGCTGTAATTGAGAGACCGACTTATTCAATTTGGCCGCAGTTCTTCCGTTGAGCACAACATTAGCTCCTTCACGGGCTAGGCTTTTTGCCGTGGCAAACCCAATTCCTGAGGTCGATCCTGTAATCAACGCCGTTTTTCCTTGTAGTTTTAAATCCATTTCTTTTTATAAAGTGTCTCCTTTTTTAGCAGTTGACAAATCCTTCGACAAGCTCAGGATGACATCTAGACCAAACCCTTTTCTTTTACCAAATCCATTATCTTGCTATTCCCCAAGGACTAAACAACCACCACAGTAGTAATACCATAACTATTAAAAATACCGTAAGAATAATATCTGAAGACCATTTAATCTTACGCGGTTCGGTTTGTTTTTGAAAAGTGACCAGTGCCAACATTTCAGCGGGTTGGGGTTGACCCATTTTACTGACCACCATCAAAATCGCGGCACAGAATAAAAACAAGAAGAGCGCGAAATGCAAGAAGTTGATCTCCAAGAACAATCCTAAAAGAGAATCTTGACCTACCGTTATGCTTCCTTCGTTTCTCAAAAACTCGGCGACCAACCTAAATATGCCAATCACAAAACCTACCCAAAGTGAAACAATGGCACCTTTGGCATTTATCCATTTATAAAACAATCCGAAAAGAAAAACAGCCGCAATAGGTGGCGATATATAGGCTTGTATACTTTGTAAATAATGAAAAATCCCTCCTCCCATCAGGGCCTTCATAAAAGGAATCCATCCTAAACTGACTAGGACCAGAACCACAGTTGCCAATCGCCCAAAACGAACCAAGTCTTTTTGAGTGGCTTTTGGTTTGTACTTCTGATAAAAATCAATGGTCAATAGCGTTGAACTTGAATTGAATGCGGATGAAAGTGAACTCATCAATGCAGCCAATAATCCGGCAATGGCCAAACCTTTCAGGCCAGTGGGCAAAAATTCAGTAATCATAGCGGGTAAAGCCTGATCGGCATTTTCCATTGAAAATTCAATAGTACCTTCTTGTAATAAGGCATAGGCGATAACCCCAGGAATAAAAAAGATGAACACTGGGAGTAATTTCAAATATCCTGCAAATAACGCTCCTTTTCGAGCGTTGCCAACATCTTTGGCAGAAAGGGTGCGCTGCACAATATATTGATCCGTACACCAATACCAGACCCCTAAAATAGGGGCGCCAAAAAGCATGCCTGTCCATGGGTATTCCGTATCCGCCATAGGCCGCCATAGGTTGAAAAAATCTTTAGCGGGCGGATTACCCTCTTGTGTGGAAGCTACTGTAATCACGTCTATCATTTGATCCCATCCACCTAGAGCATATAAACCAAATACAGTAACCGCAATGGTGCCCAATAGCAAGATAAATGCCTGCACCATGTCTGTATAAATCACAGCTTTTAATCCGCCCAAAACAGTATAGAATCCTGTGGCAATTACCGTCACAATGGCCCCGGTCCAAAAAGGAATGCCAATAGTCTCAAATACCAAGGCTCCCGCAAAAATGATGAGTGAAATTTTAGTGATGACATAAGCCAAAATCGATATTACGGAGAGATAACTGCGACATGCTTTCGAATATCTTTTTTCAAGAAATTCAGGCATGGTATATACCCCCGAGCGCAAATAAAAGGGTACAAATACCCACCCGAGAAGTATCAATACCAGAGAGGCGATTATTTCAAAATTAGCCATAGGCATACTGCCCCGGGCCCCTGCGCCTGAAACACCCAAGATGATTTCAGAACCAATGTTCGAGGCAAAAAGTGAAGCGCCGATTACCAGCCAACCTGAATTTTTGCCCGCCAAAAAATAATCAACCGCTCCTCCGGAATCGGACTTGCTTTTTGAAGCCCATTGGGCGATCCATAATATGATTCCGAAATAAACTAGGATAATGGCAATATCCCAAAAACTCAAGTTTGAAAGCATAGATTGGTTATTTTAAATATGTGATTGATTACCAATTGTTCAAACCTAGGAGTTTTTTTCCTAAATCAGTTAGTTCTGCAGTTTCATATTTGGTCTGTTCCCAATTTCTAGGGTCTCCAGGAAAAGCATAGCCTTCTGGGGCAATACGGTTTTTCCATGAATTGACACGCCAATTGCGAAGTTCTTCATTGTCTTCTTCAGCAGGCATCATCGAAATATATTGGGCGATACGCACTTTATCTCCTGATTTATTGGGCCGTATACCATGGGGTTCGGTACTGTTGAAAATCAACAGATCGCCTGCTTCCATTTTTACTTTCACAATTTTATCTTCCAGTTCAGAAATATCAGGTTGAAAGCGATCGCGATCTTCGGGTTGGTTCAATTTCCAAGTATCATAATTTCTATACAACCACGGAATGCACTGAAAGCCCCCCATATTCTCATCGGTTTGATCAGCCAATGCCAATACTCCCTGTACGTTTTGCGGTTTGGTTTCGGGGTCATAATCCCAATGAATGAATCCCTTTTTATCCATTCCCGGTTGTAACGGAAAGTTGAGATTGGCCCGATCAATGGTAACCCATAATTTTTCTGTTCCCCAAACATCAACAAAAGCGTCATAAACCTTGGGCATTTGGCGGTTGTTCCATAAATATTGATGGTTGTAAACTTCGACCATCCCTGTGCCTTCCAACTCTTTCATTTTCATTTCAGCACGTGGCGGGGCATACCATGTATTGGAATCATGAGGGTCTTTTTCATCAAATTCCCAAATGAAATCAGCAGTGGCTTTGGCCTGTTCTTTCGGAATCGCATTCTTTATGACGATGTACCCATTCTCAACCCAAAAGTTCCAGTCTTCTTCGGTCAAAACCCGCAACGGTTTCCCATTCGAACGATCGTTCAATTTGAGCTTACTGGTTGTTGCCGTGGATGGATTTCCAGGAATATCCTCATGGGCCTTATTGGCCATTTCCGTATTATATTTTGAATCCATGGTAAAAAAGTTTTAATATTTTCTTCAAAGCGATAGGATAAAACTAAAGACGAAATACAATCCTATCCACCTTGATATTGATAATAATTTGAACAATATTGATATTTTTTGTGTTATACTTGTATTTTAGAGGCAATTTTGTTGTTATTCTCATGAAAGTACAACTTGAATCAATCAGTCCTTCTTCTAAAAGTCCGTTTCGACTTTTACATGATCCGAAGTTGAATCATCTTTTCTATTGGCATTTTCATCCGGAGTATGAACTGGTCTATGTAGAAGGTGCAAGTGCAACACGTCATGTTGGTGATCATATTTCACAGTTTACCAACAGCGATCTGGTTCTCATAGGTTCAAATATTCCGCATCTCAATTTTGACCATGGTGTCAATACAAGTTATAGAAAAGAGGTGCTGCATATAAAACGTTCTTTTAAGGAGGATGTAATGGCCGAATTCCCGGAAATGCAAAGCGTGGATCGACTTTTGGAATTATCGAAATACGGACTGGCATTTTCTGGCACCATAAAAGATGAAATTGGAACAATGCTCAAGAGACTCTATCTTTTAGAACCTTTTGATTTTTTCATGCAATCATTGAACATTCTTCAAAAATTATCGCAGAGCAACGAATTCGAGTTGCTTCATTCAAAACCATATGTAAACCGTTATCGAAAAAAAGAGCAAGACCGTATTCGCCAAATCCATGCCCTAATTGATGAGCGCTATCAAAATAAAATTACAGTTGACGAAGTGGCGAAACTTTGTAATTTGACTAAACCCGCATTTTGTAGGTATTTCAAAAAGGCCACAGGCAATACTTTCATTAATTTTTTAAATCAGTATCGCATTAGCCAAGCCAAACGCTTGTTGTTGATGGGGAGAAACATAAGTGAAACCTGCTACGAATGTGGATTTGAAAGCTTGTCTTATTTCAATCGAACTTTTAAAAAAGTCACAGAAGAAAATCCTTCCGAATTCAAAAAGAGGCATTTTGCTCATTGAATGAACCCCACAAAAAAAGAACCGCCACAGACATGGTGACTGCAGCGATTCCTAACTAAATAACCAACCAAAAAATTGTTTACATCGACTGTGATTGGTTCAACAGTCTAGTTGTATTTTTAATTTTTTATAGCGCTTTTGGTTGGTGGTAAGCGCTTGAAATATCCTTCTCAATTTTTATGAAAAGTATATAAGATAATAACGCATGATTGAAAACATTCATTGCCCATTAGGGTGTTACCAATTGTTAAAATTTTGAGCATTTCATCGTTTTATTTGTCGTTCATCTGATTTTTTGGGTTCAACCGCAATCGTCGAATTTCTGCCCGGTCTAAATTTGAGGTTTAATCGATTCTAGGTTCAAGGTTCCATTTTTAAAATTCCTTAGTTTTGTTGCATTAATCCAATTCAATGCAAAGTGATTTGAAATTTGGAGTTTTAGGAGGAGGTAGTTGGGCGACCGCCATAGTAAAAATGTTGGTCGAAAACCAAGATGTGGTTGGTTGGTATATGCGAAACTCAGATGCAGTAACATATATCGAGTCAGAAAAACACAATCCGAATTATTTGAGCTCGGTTGAATTTCAAACTGAACAATTGCAATTGACCGATACCATTGATGAGCTTATTACATCTTCGGATGTTCTGATTTTCGCAATCCCTTCTGCCTTTTTGGAAAGTGAATTGCAAAAGGCAACAGCACCATTAAAAGATAAAATTATCTTTTCTGCCATAAAAGGGATCGTTCCAGAAAGCGGATTAATCGTGGGTGAACATTTTCATGAAAAGTATGACATTCCTTTTGAGAATATAGGGGTTGTCACTGGTCCGTGTCATGCAGAGGAAGTTGCCCTTGAACGCCTATCGTATTTAACCATTGCTTGTGCTGACCCAAAGAAAGCTGAACTTGTTGCCGAAAATTTACAAAGCCATTATATTAAGACTAAAATTTCTGATGATATCATCGGCACCGAATATGCTGCCATGCTAAAGAATATCTACGCCCTTGCCGCCGGTATTTATCACGGACTTGGTTATGGCGATAATTTTCAGAGCGTGTTGATGAGCAATGCCATACGTGAAATGAAACGTTACATCAAAAGGGTGCATAAAATGAAGCGCAACATCAATAATTCAGCATATCTAGGGGATTTGTTGGTCACAGGATACTCCACTTTTAGCCGAAATAGAATGTTCGGAAACATGATTGGCAAAGGCTATACGGTCAAAAGTGCCCAAATGGAAATGAAAATGGTTGCCGAAGGTTATTATGCAGCCAAAACCGCCTTTGAACAAAAGGCAAAATTCAGTAAAAAAGTTCGCACACCCATAATCGATGCTGTATATAAGGTTCTTTATACAGGAGGAAATGCAAAAAAGGTTTTCAAAGAATTGACCAATCGGTTGGACTAGTATTTATGCTTCCTCCCAGCCTTTAGTGCGTTCAACGGCCTTTTGCCATTTGTCATATAATCGCTTACGCTTTACACGATCGAAACTAGGTTTGAACACACGGTTCATGGGTCGGTTTTTATCTAGATCTTCTTGTTTCCAAAGACCTACTTGAATACCTGCCAAAAAAGCTGCGCCCATAGCCGTTGATTCAATGACTTCTGGGCGATGCACCTCGGTATCTAAAATATCTGCTTGAAACTGCATGAGATGATTATTGGCACAGGCCCCACCATCAACCCGAAGGTTTGCCAATTCAATTCCGGAATCATCTTCCATGGCCTTCAAAATATCTTTGGTTTGATAGGCCAATGATTCCAAGGTTGCTTTGGCCAAATGGGCCTTACCTGTATCTCTGGTCAATCCGAAGACGGCACCTCGGGCATACATATCCCAATAGGGCGCACCTAAACCTGCAAAAGCAGGTACAACATAAACAGGATTTTCGCCTTCAATCGAATCAGCCAAAGCCTCAGTTTCGCTAGCATCTTTTATCAATTGTAAGCCGTCACGTAACCATTGTACGGCAGCACCGGCAATAAAAATACTTCCTTCTAATGCATAGGTCACTTTTCCATCAAGGCCATATCCGATAGTGGTCAAAAGTCCGTTTTTGGAAAACATGGGTTTTTCGCCAGTATTCATCAACATGAAGCAGCCTGTACCATAGGTGTTCTTTGCCGTGCCTTTTTGAAAGCAAGCCTGACCAAATAATGCGGCCTGCTGATCCCCAGCTATACCAGCAATGGGAATATTAACTCCGTCCAATTCAAAATCGCCAAAATGATATGCAGAGGGTTGCACATCAGGCAACATACTTTTCGGAATGCCCAAGGCATCTGTCAATTTATCATCCCATTTCAGATTTACGATATCATAAATCAGGGTTCTTGATGCATTGGTGTAATCGGTAACATGGCTCTTTCCGTTGGTCATATTCCAAACCAACCACGTATCAACCGTGCCCATCAACAAATCACCCCGATCTGCTTTTTCCCTTGCCCCATCAACATTATCTAAAATCCATTTGACTTTAGTGCCCGAAAAATAAGAATCAATTACCAATCCCGTTGTAGTTCTCACATGTTCGTTCAGCCCATTGTTCTTCATATTCTCGCAGATATCAGCCGTACGCTTGTCTTGCCACACAATGGCATTATATACGGGTTTGCCTGTGTTTTTATCCCATACAACAGTGGTTTCGCGTTGGTTGGTGATTCCTATTGCCTTGATATCTGAAGCACTTATGTTTTGTTCTTTGATCAATTGCTTTAAAACACCTAATTGCGATTCAAGAATTTCTTTGGGGTCATGTTCGACCCATCCTGATTTCGGAAAAATTTGTTTGAACTCCTTTTGAACCATTCCTTGAATGGAACCATCTTGATCAACCAATAAGGCTCTTGAACTCGTTGTGCCTTGATCTAAGGAAATTATGTACGACATAGCTGCAGATTTTGATATGCTAATATATGTAAAAAGTAGCCTATAGTAGCATAGGTATTATTTCTAAATATAAGGGTTCTTTTGTTGATTGATAATCGAATAACTTGTTTCGTTAACGCACTACCTCCACGAACCGTTTTGCTCGCGACAATGTTTTCTCTAACCGCCTTCGCCATTGAAACAGGATTGAACCCAAAGTGCTTATAAAAATAGGCATCTTCAAATTGCAACAAGCAGATTTCGAACTTTTTGGGTACACTATCGATTACCGGAAATCGCCATTGCCCGTCATCTGCAATTTTTGCACCCAGTAAGTTTCCCTGTCTACTTTCTATCACAGTGGCCGTGGGAGTTTTAAAAAGAACTTTTGGAAGACAGAAGTAATACGCGATGAGCAGTAAACTAAAAAAAATAAGTTTTTTGGGGTGCTTCTTGAAGATTCTTCGAAAGTAATTCATTCAAATTTGTCAAATTGTGGATTCCTCTGAGAAGATAGGTCTACCCTTCCGTCCTGAATTCTCAGGACACCTTCGCTTATCAAGCGAAGGAGCTTATTTGCTGAACTCATACTCCCTTTCCACCAAACAAACACGTACTTTGTACCATGAGTACCAATCCTTAATTCCTCTTTTCTGAGCGAATAAATGGTCTGCATTCGCTTTCCAATTAGCTATAGCCTCTAAACTTTCCCAATAACTTATGGATATGCCTATTTCTTCCTTGGCACTTTCAAAACCCAAATAACCAGGCTGCTTTTTGGCCAACTCTTCCATTTGTTGCGCCATCTCTGAATAGCCCTCAATTTTCTCTGTTTGGGATGAGGTAAAAATCACAGCGTAATAAGGCAACTTGGCCTTCATCTATTTGTGGATTAAATGATGTATTCCTTCTCCAAAAAATAAGACACAATCGCCTCTTTCATCAACACCGATTGCTCACCTGCCTTCAAAGTTGGCAATTCTTCCTTTACGGTGTAATGTGGCCAACCATCTTCATCAAAATGCGAGAATTCATAGTATCCATAGGGTTCCAAAAGTCTGCAAATGGCGATATGCATCAAATCAACCTTGTGGTCTTTTTTGAATTTTCTATGGTATTGCCCCAATTCTTGAACTCCCACTAAATAGATGATGGCATCGAGTTCCAATTCATCGCCATCCGCAAATTGGGTCGATAATCTTTTGACCAATTCTTGCCAGCGCTCTTTTAATTGTTCGTCTCTTGACATGTTTTTTAGTTCACAGTTCTTAAATCGAGGTCTTTACCATACCCAATAAGTCAACAAATCAAAGGTACAAATCAAAGTTCTATATTTGTTGCATGAGCTTTGTTGATATCATCTTAGGATTACTTCTTCTCTATGGATTATACAAAGGGTTGAAAAACGGATTATTCGTTGAAATTGCATCAATTGTTGCTTTGATAGCAGGTATTTTCGGGGCCATACATTTCTCTTACATTGTTGGGGATTATCTTTCTGAGCACATGCAATGGGATGACCGCTTCATTAAATTAACCTCCTTCATCATCACATTCATTGTCATTGTGGTTGCGGTTCATTTTGCAGGAAAATTATTGACCAAAATAGCCGATTTCGCCATGCTCGGGCTTGTGAACAAAATCACTGGTGCTCTTTTCGGGGCTTTGAAAGTGGCTATTATTCTGGGGGCTATTTTGATTTTTTTCGAACGGGTCAATACATCCGTTGGAGTGGTCAAAAGTGACTTCATGCAAAATTCAATACTCTATGAACCAGTCAAGGAAATAGGGGCCTTTGTTTTCAATGCGGTTTTGAAAGGTGGGGAAGAATCGGAAGAAGAATAAATTCATCTTAAAATAAATCCATCTTTCATAGGGTCGTTGGGGTCAATGCAAAAAGTATGCATGCCAGTGATATAAGCTGTACCCTCAACCTGTGGAATCACGGCATGATAATTACCAAATTTTTCTTCAGAAATCACAGAACCTTTGAAAATAGATCCCGTTATACTCTCAATGGCCATGGTTTCGCCTACTTTTATTTCATTTCGTGCCCAGTGAATTGCCATTCTTCCTGATACCCCAGAGCCGGTTGGGCAGCGGTCGACCTCCCCCTCTGCGAAAATGCAAACGTTCTTGCTGTCAATTCCTTCCACCGAAGAATCCCCAATAAAAATGGTTCCATATAAAAAACTCAAATCCTTTTCAAAGGGATGAACAAGTTCATTGTCATTTTTCATTACCGCTCTTTTGATATCCATTCCTACCGAAATCAATTCTTGGTACGAATCGGAGGAGAGATCAAAATCAAAATTGTTTTTCCTTAAATCAACATAAGAATAAAAAGCCCCTCCGTAAGCCAAATCATAAGTAACCTTGCCAATACCGTTTACCTCAACAGTGCGATCCAAACCAACCACAAAACTTGGCACGCAGTGAAATCGCACCCCCCGTACCTTACTGTTTTGAACATTTGCGTAAGCGGTTATTCGCCCGCAAGGAGCATCGATTTTGAGGCAGTTGTCTCCCTCAGATACGTTAATCCATTTCATCTCAACAGCCAAGGTGGCAATGGCAATAATGGCATGACCACACATGGTGCTATACCCTTCATTGTGCAAAAAAAGAATTCCGAAATTGCCATCTTCGTCATCGGGCGGCACCAAAAGACAACCATACATATCAGCGTGGCCTCTTGGTTCAAACATCAAAACTGTTCTCAAATAATCATAATTCTCTTTGCAGTAGCGGCGATACTCCAAAACTGAATTTCCTTTTAACTCAGGAAAACCCGAAATAATGACGCGCAGTGGCTCGCCACCGGTATGCATATCAATGGTCTTGATTTGAAGCCAATCATGTGGTGGGTCAAAAACCATGTTCTCCAATATTTTTTGATAGGTATCAGCCATTCGTGTATTTATCGTAAAAATAGGATGCCGCCACTAAATCTTCTAGTGCGTGGCCTACCGATTTAAATAATGTGATTTGATTTTCACTAGTTCTTCCTGTGCTTTTTCCGGCACAGAGTGAAAACAAATCGCCCTTGATGT
Organism: uncultured Maribacter sp.; assembly: GCA_964432915.1. Lineage (GTDB taxonomy): Bacteria > Bacteroidota > Bacteroidia > Flavobacteriales > Flavobacteriaceae > Maribacter_C. The sequence continues at coordinate 44,933 of CAYSPL010000001.1, read as the reverse complement.
CTTCTTTTTGAAGTACACCTTTTTGAAGCGGGATGAAAATATCGCCACTTTCTTCAATACCTGCAGGGGTGTCCACAAAAATTGATGCTTTTTTTATGACCTCATCGTCAGCCTCGCGCATATCTTTTTTGTAAGCCCCGACCAAGTCAATATGTTGCCCTTCTTTTAGGTTTTTACCCAGAACCAAAGATGTTTTGGAAAGTGTGGCACAGGAAATAATGTCCACCGTCGAAATTTTATCTTCTATGGATTCTATGAAATGGCAATCAAAAGGTTCTTCTTTCAAGGTGTCGCAAATTGCTTTTGCTTTTTCAGGATTTCTTCCCCAGACAAAAACCTTTTGAATAGGCCTCACGCTGGCATGTGCGCGAATCAAATTGGAGGAAAGGGCACCAGTACCAATCATCAATAATGAATTTGAATCTGGTCTTGACAAATAATTGGATGCCAAGGCCGAAGCTGCTGCGGTTCTTTTTGCTGTTAGACTTTTTGCTTGAAGCGTTGCCTTGACCACTCCTGTTTTCGCATCCATAAAAATATAAATTGCTTGAATAGAGGGCAGACCGAACCTATCATTTTCAGGACTGACCGTTGCAATTTTGACCCCTGCATGCTTACCAGATTGCCAAGCTGGCATAAGTAAAAGAGTAGAATCAACCCCGGTTGCTGAATTAGGAAAATCATGGTGATGACGTTGAGGAACAATGAAATCTTTTGAAGAAAAGCCAGACTTCAGGGCGGTAATCAATTCCTCAAAATCAGTATTGTTATTGATGAAGTCATCTGAAATTTGAGGAGCCTGTTCCATATTCTAAAAATATGGAAAATTTAAAAAGCTTAATCGTTTGCCATATCTAGCCACCAGCTTTATTGAAAATTTGACTGCCTACTGCACCACCTCAATCCATTGGCCTTTGGTTCTGACCATATAATCAGTGTCATACATCGCCTCGACTTGAACGCCTGGCAAATAGTACTTACCTAAATACGATGCATTCAATAATACAAACAAGGAATTTTAATGATTTGGGGTAAAATTAATTCCATGTTTAATAGATACGATTCGAATAAAGTGGATGGACTTCGGTGTTTTTAACTCTTTATCGAAAATATTTAGGTTTCTCTTGATTTCGCGTCCATTTTTACTAATATTACCCAAGCTAATTTCCCAAGTTAGCTAAAGAGAACACAGACCCCTTTCTTACTATCCTACTGCTCTAGAACTCCTACTTATACAAATAGAACATTGTATGAAAATGAGAAAGCACCTAGTTGCTCTCGTTTTATTTGTAGGTATTTTGGCTTCTTGTACAAAAGGTAAAGATGGCTTTACAAATATAGGCGAGACAGAGAACGCATTGGAAATCGAGCAAGAATTGTTATTGATTGTAAACGACCATAGGTTGTCGTTGAATGAGTCTGCATTGCAATTTAGCGAAGTGGCTTATGAATATGCGAACCAGCATAATGATTATATGATTGCAGTAGGAAACATTAGTCATGATAATTTCAGTTCAAGAGCTTCAAAAATTTCTTTGCAAGTCAGTGCCGAATTCGTGGCTGAGAACGTGGCCAGAAATTATGATAATGCCACAGGCGCCTTTCAAGGATGGTTGAATAGCTCAAGTCATAAAACAACCATGGAAGGAGACTTCACGCATACAGCTGTTAGTGTCAAAAAGAACAATGACGGGAAATTATATTTTACCCAGATTTTCTTCAGAAAGTAATTCTAAAAATCAAAGCTTCAACTTGCCTTTCAATTAAGGTTGTGGTGTTTTTGAGCCAACTTTTTTGCGTTTCAACTGAAGTCTAAAAATTATTAATCGGTATAGTGAATAATTAGGCAGTCGTAAGGTCAAAATCTATATGAAATGCACGCTTTTTCCGACCAAATAAATGAAGTGTTTCATCGTGTATGCCCAATAAACACAATATCTGACAGCTTATCGAGAATTTTAAATACTTGAAAGACTTTCTCCTCTCCTCACAAGTTCGTTGCCATACATTTGAATCAAATTAATAGGCAATTCCCCAAATTGTTTTGCCCAAATCTTTAAAAATGTACCTACGATTATCAGTTGTCTTAACAGCCTTACTTTTTTCATGCTTCTCATGCACTACCGAAGAAGCGCAAACACCCACTTTAGAAGAAAGCATTCAAGATGAAGTTGTTGTAAATATGACGGCGCAAGAAGCAGAACTTTTTGACATGATCAACACGCATAGGGAATCGAAAAATCTCAATACTCTTGTTTTTGATGGCGATGCCTATATTGAAGCCAGTGATCATACCGAGTATATGATCAAAACAGGTCATAATGGTCATGCAAACTTCAATGAAAGAGCAAAAAATATTTCTGCCAAAAAACCAGTGAAATTTGTTGCAGAAAATGTTGGTGATAATTTCAAAACCATTGACGAAGCATTTAAAGCTTGGTTAAATAGTTCTGGGCACAAAGAAAATTTAGAAGGTAACTATACCCATTCTGCGATCAGCGTAAAAAAAGATAAGAACGACAAGCTGTTCTTTACCCAAATATTCTTTAGATAAAAAAGGAAATACGCTTCTGTTTTTCAAACGTATTCTTTGAAATGTACTTTTCAACCAAATCTTCATTCTTTTCCTCAAATCATGAAGGATGGAATAAAGATTTTTCCAATCCTACATTTAGGTTAGGGAAAATAATCGGGAAAATCCATCAAAATGCGAAACAGGTTGGATAGATTTAAAGTTTTAAAACTGATAATCTATTCTTTATGGAAATTGCTATTAATTTTTTGATAGGGCTGGTTATTGCCCTACACCTCTACTTTTTGTATTTTGAGATGTTCGCTTGGACGACTCTTGGAAGAAAAGTATTTCGAAATTTTCCTTCAGAATTGTTTGAACCAACCAAAGCCATGGCCGCCAATCAAGGTCTGTACAATGGGTTTTTGGCCGCAGGGTTAATTTGGTCATTTTTTATTGAGGATATTTATTGGAGTACACATGTTGCCCTGTTTTTTCTTTGCTGTGTATTGGTAGCTGGTATTTACGGCGCCATAAGTGTAAGTATGAAGATTTTTATTGTTCAAGGACTTCCGGCATTCCTAGCCATTCTGCTTATAGTTTTGAAATAAAGAAGAAGGACTCTCATTGAAATTCGATTCTTGACCAAACATATCAGAGCATTATTCGTAGCTTTGTCGTAAACATAACATTATACTCGTTAAAAGTTATAAAATGTCAAATATTGCTGCAAAATTTGGAATAAATGAGGCCCTGAAGACCCTCGGCTTAACGGAAGTTAATGAAGGTACATCAACGGGTTCTAAATTTTTCTCCTCTGGAGATATTTTCGAATCTTTTTCTCCTGTTGATGGTGCCCTCATTGGAAAAGTAAAAGCCACTTCAAAAGCAGATTATGAAAAAGTAATGAAGGTGGCTACTTCAGCCTTCAAGGTATGGCGTCAAAAGCCTGCTCCTCAAAGAGGGGAAATAGTGCGTCAATTTGGAGAAAAGCTGAGAGAACTGAAAGAGCCACTAGGTAAATTGGTGTCCTATGAAATGGGTAAAAGTTACCAAGAGGGTTTAGGCGAGGTTCAAGAAATGATCGATATCTGCGATTTTGCCGTCGGACTTTCGAGACAACTACACGGTTTGACCATGCATTCAGAAAGACCCGGTCATAGAATGTATGAACAGTACCATCCTTTGGGCGTGGTGGGTATTATTTCTGCTTTCAACTTTCCGGTTGCCGTATGGGCATGGAACACTGCATTGGCATGGGTCTGCGGCGATGTCTGTGTTTGGAAACCTTCAGAAAAAACACCGCTTTGTGGTGTCGCTTGCCAAAATATTGCTGCAGCCGTTTTTAAAGTCAATGGCCTGCCAGAGGGTATTTCATGTCTCATCAATGGGGATTATAAAGTTGGTGAAATGATGACCCAAGATAATCGTATTCCTTTGGTTTCAGCAACCGGTTCTATACGAATGGGCAAAATTGTTGCCCAAGCCGTTGCTGCGAGACTGGGTAAATCTTTATTGGAATTAGGAGGTAACAATGCTATCATCGTTACCCCTGATGCGGATATTAAAATGACCGTCATAGGTGCTGTCTTTGGTGCTGTGGGCACCGCTGGCCAACGTTGCACATCAACTAGAAGACTAATAATCCATGATTCAATATATGACAAAGTAAAAGGTGCGATTGTTGACGCCTATAAACAACTTCGTATTGGCAACCCTTTGGATGAAGGTAACCATGTAGGGCCATTAATAGATAAAGATGCCGTGAGCGGCTATCAAAATGCGCTTGAAAAAGTTGTTTCTGAAGGAGGAAATATTATTGTTGAAGGCAGTGTTCTAGAAGGTGTAGGCTATGAAAGCGGATGCTACGTGAAACCGGCCATCGCTGAAGCTAACAATGATTATGAAATTGTACAACATGAAACTTTTGCTCCCGTGCTCTATTTATTAAAATATTCAGGCGACGTGGCCAATGCCATAGCACTTCAAAACGGAGTTGTTCAGGGACTGTCATCAGCGATTATGACCAATAATTTGCGAGAAGCAGAGCAATTTTTAAGTCATAGCGGCAGTGATTGTGGCATAGCCAATGTAAATATAGGAACTTCTGGTGCAGAGATTGGGGGAGCTTTCGGTGGAGAAAAAGAAACTGGTGGTGGTCGTGAAAGTGGCTCCGATGCATGGAAAATATATATGCGCCGTCAAACCAATACCATAAACTACACCACCGAATTGCCATTGGCACAAGGCATTAAATTTGACCTGTGATTTTAAACCTTTAATAAAATGGAAAGGCCTCGTTAAAACGAGGCCTTTCTTGTTATCGAAATTCGCTGTTTCTCAAATACTTACCATTCCCCCGATTGATAGTTTTGACATCACAGCGAAATTTACCAAACTAACTCAAACACTAAATTTTAAAAAACAAACTTGGTAAAGTTGTCTAATTATAGCTTCAAAATTAACAGACCGCCTTCTTGAATTTTGGGGCATTGTACTGTTGGTATGAATTTCTGTATAAATGGTAAATAATCAATTCTTTTTTCCACTACATCAATTCGAATAAAATTCATTCCTTAAAAAAAAGAAAAAACCCTAGGGCAATGCCGGAACTTCGTCGGGAGCCATAGGGTCGCCATTTATTTCGTTGAAAATAGTAGCTCTTTTCAATTCGTAAAGCTGATTCTTTATAAATGGTATGCCTTTTTGTGTAAATGGTCGAAACAAAGTCAATCAAATCAGGTGATGTACTTCTTCATATTCATAATTAATAGGGGAAATTTAACATTTTTAGTATTTTTTTAATACATTGTGGGTGAAACACTAAATATTATTATACAATGACAAAAACAACAACGAACCTGTTGCTTATGCTTATTACCATTTTGGCAGGTACTTACTTTTACATCACATGCTGCAGTAGTTGTGGCACTGGCACTGTGGAAGAAGAACCAGTCAAGGATGCGGTAGTGGCACCAGTGACTCCAGAAGCAACTTCTTATCCTTTCTCTTTCAGCGATGGGGATTTTGCTGTGAACGAAAACGACAATTATAATTTCAATGTGTCGTCATCATCATTTTTAACACCTTTATCTGAAACACTGACTGGTGGTGTGGCAAAGTTGAAAGATTACCTTGCCGCGAATACCGGAAAGGCAATTAACATCACAGGCTATTACAAAGGCGATGAAACCAACAGCACGGCGTATCCCAATCTAGGCCTTGCCCGTGCCAATGCTGTCAAAAACCATTTAGTCGACAGTGGTGTCGATTCAAGACAGATCAACACCATGGGTAAACTAATGGATGAGATGTTGGCTAAAGACGGTATCTATATGGGTCCGGTCGAATATGGTCTAGGCGATTTGATGAACAATGATGATGAGATGAAAGCCCTATTCGAGAAAATCAATGCAGATCCTTTGGTTCTGAATTTTCAGACCAACCAAGCTGAAATCAATCTTACGGCCGCTCAACGTCAAAAAGTAGCTGATATTTCACGCTATTTAGACAAGGTTGCTGGTGCCACTTGTACCGCTACCGGTCACACAGATAGTCAAGGCCCGGCTGCAACAAACCAAATTCTTGGTCAAGAAAGAGCTGATTTCGCAAAAAGTTATCTTATCAGCAATGGTATTGCTGCTTCTAAAATCAATGCCACTTCAAAAGGTGAAAGCCAGCCCATTGCAGACAATATGGTCGCTGCTGGTAGAGCCAAAAACAGAAGAACCGTAGTAACACTAAACAATTAATTAACTTATAAATAATAAAACATGGATTTTGAAAATATGAACATTTGGTGCTGGTTGATTCCCGCTTTAGTAGGTATTATCTCTGGAATTTTAGGATACCTAATTGGTAAAGGATCTAGCACCTCTATAGACAATTCTGCAGACCTTAAAATCTGGAAAGATAAAAATGCCAAACTACAGGCTGATTTGGATGCTTGCAATAATAAATTAAAAGTTGGTGCTGCTGCTACAGGAGCCGCTGCGGTTGCTTCAATGGCCCCCTCTAAACCAAAGGCTAAAGCCGCTGCGCCGAGTGCATCATTTGATGCTGATGCTGCCAAAGCTGCTTTTGGCAAAAAAATCAAATTAGATGACTTGAAAGTTGTGGAAGGTATTGGACCAAAAATCGAAAGTATGTTCAAAGCTGGTGGCATAGGTACATGGAGAGCTTTATCAGAGGCCTCTGTTGCTGATTGTCAAAAAATTCTTGATGGAGGTGGAGAACGTTACAGAGTTCACAATCCAGGTTCATGGCCGCTTCAAGCCAAAATGGCTTACGAAGGTAAATGGGCCGAGCTTGTCAAATGGCAAGATGAGCACGATCACGGTAGATTGTAAAAATTTATCAGAAAAATCAAAACCCGATTCAAGCAATGCTTGAATCGGGTTTTTTATTGTTCTTTCTTAAATTATACCATGCCGTTTGCTTCGACCCATTTAAAACGGTATTGGTCTTCAGGAAACTTCATTCGTTCTGCAATCCGCTGCAATCTTGCAGGTAACCTCATTAGATAATCCCTAGCCTTTTCAGCTTCATCCGATAACCCACGAATCGCATCTATTTCCCAATACATATTCAATTTTTTCAGTATGTCAATATAATCTTGTGCCGTATAAACCCCAAGGCGTTGGGCGCAATTTGAAAAATTCTCAAATGCCTCGCCTATACTTCCCCCTGACTCCCGAAGAAAATGGGCTGGCATAACTATTTTCTTTTTCATCATATCGGTAAAGGCCAACATCATACCTGAAGGGTCTTCCCCAAAAATGGTCTTTACGAACTCTCGATATGCCAAATGATGACGCATTTCATCCCCAGCAATTATAGTACACATTTTACCCAAAAGGGCATTTCCTTTCTTCTTCGCCATTTGACCCACCCTTTTGTGAGAAATGTTAGTCGCCAATTCTTGAAAGGTGGTATACACAAAATTCTTGTAGGGATCACGGTCCGTACCAATATCAAAACCATCACTTATCAAATGTTGTGTGGTAATTTCAATTTCCCGCATATTTACCCGGCCTGAGAGGTATAGGTATTTGTTCAGCACATCACCATGACGGTTTTCCTCACCGGTCCAAGCTCGCACCCATTTTGACCATCCGTTGGGTTTACCATCATGTTGGTTGATCCCCTCAACATCCATCAGCCACGATTCATAGGTGGGCAATGCTTCTTCGGTAATTGTATCAGCCACCATAGTAACCCAAAAATCATAGCCAAGTTCTTTAGACTGGCCTCTTAGTTCTTCAACGGCATCCAAGAAATTATCAGCTTGAGAATCAGGTAAGAAGTCAGTTGGTTGCCATATGTCTTCAATGGGTATCAGGAAGTCTTTCATATAGCCTTCAACCTTGTGCTCGATGGCTTGCATTACCTCAAGCCTAATGTTCTTTTGAACCATGATATAATTTTTGCGAAGTTCTGAATTTATTACTGGTCTGCGAACTATTCAGAAATCTTTTTCAATTTCTGCCCCTTTCATTTGGGTATAGCGTTTGCAGGGGTTCACTTTGCCAGACCTCTTTGGTGTCAATATCCATGGCAGACAAGACACCTTTGAAAGCTGCACCCGTATCTATGTTCCATACATTGGCTGCTTTGAGGGGCATACATTTTCCTAAACGGGAAACAGGAGTGTGACCAATATAGATTTCATCGTACAACTTCAATCGGCTAGGATACTTACCATCTTTTGGAGAAAGGTTTGGATTCAAAGAAACCGCTAGTTCCCAAAGGGTTCTATCCCAATAAAAAGTTTTGGATACATATTCATGTTGAACCCCTTTTAAACTGGTAAAGCCCGCATGTAAGAACAGCCTGTTTTTGTCATCTATATAATATTTTTTCAATCCGCTGTAAAAAGTCATGTGACTTTCTATTTTCTTTTTGGTTGCCTTGTCGTAAGAGTCCATCGTGGCTTTTCCACCGTGCTCCATCCACATCGGATTATCATCATCACCGAGCAACCAATTGAAGCACAACTCATCATGGTTGCCTTTCAAGAATATACAATTGTGGGTTTTATTGAGTTTTATCAAGAAATCAACGGTTTCAACGGCCTCGCTCCATCCGTCAACATAATCACCAAGAAAGATGAGTAGGTCATCTTTTGTGATTTTTGCTCGATCCAAAACCTGTTTCAAGCCTTTGAAACCGGAATGGATATCACCAATTACTAGAGTTCTTTTCGAATTCATTTTGCAAAAATGACAATTATTGCAATAACAAGTACAATAAACAGAATCAAAAAGAATATTTTCCAGAAAGAATAGGGTCGTGTACCACTCAGTGCACCTGTCTGACCATTGATGTAGAAATGATATTCCTTTGCGTTAAACCGATAGGAACTGATGTACAATGGCAGTAAAACGTGTTTGAAGGTTTCATCAGATAATTTGATATCTGTATGGTGAATGCGTTGCGTGTCGCCACCAATATCCCTACGTATCCAATTATACGCCATTTGCTTAGCTTCTTGAAAAGATTGATGATGCCCCTCTTTTAAAGAAACCGAATATTTCTCGGTCACAAAACCAGAAAGATATTTAGAATTGAATACCGTTAACTCTTTCATATTCCACAAAGCCACATTCGGAGGAATATTTCTTCGTTTTTTTTGCGAAGCATTGATGAGAATATCATCTATGAAGCCTTTGACGTTTCCCGATGCAGGAGACCAACGTGTTCTTCGCACTTGCTTCGTACGAACTCCATTTTTAGTTCTTACTTGCTTTGTTTCATAGTAATAATCGCCTCTTTGACCTTGATAGGCCGCAAAAAGATTGGTGTCAAATGTCCAATAGGGCACATAGAGTCCGTGTAACCCTTCAGGATCCAAAGCCGCGCGTTTCAATTTATTGGGGGCAAACCAGATACCGTCTACCCAATTCTTAAAAATACCTCTAGCCTTATTGGTATCCAACTGAAAAGGCACTAAAGCCCCAGGTAGAATCCACCCTTCTTTTTCAATATCCTCGCGAATCAAGGGTTCGCCACAATAGACACAACTCAATGATTTATAATTCTCTTCTACATGTTGGTTGGCACCACAGTGCTTGCAATTCAGAAGGTCTATTGAATTGGTATAGGCATTTTCGCCCACTACTTTTAAATAGTGCTGCAGTTCAAGTTCTTCAAAACTACTTTTGGCTTGCTCAATGAATTCTTCATAACCGCAGTACTCACATTTCAATTGATGCGAGCCCGGCTTGAATTTGAGCTCTGCGCCACAATTGGCGCAGGGCTTTTTGTGTTCAGAATTAATGGTATCCTTTTCTTGCATTGATTATGCTGTGGGCAAAGGTGGTGGTGTGTTTCCGCCTAAGAAAGATTTTAATTCTTCAACATCTTTCAAAGCGGCCCAATTTTGCATGCCCTGTTTCCAGATCAACGAATCTCTATTGATTGTTCTGGCAGCGAACAATTCTTTTAATTTGTCAATAGACACCGGCCCCATTTGTTGGCCATTTACAGCGTAGTGAAACAATACCTGGTTAGGCACTGGTGGTGGGGCCATCTGCGGTTGCACAGCTCCAAAAGGCTGTTGGCCAGCTTGCGGGTTCATCATACCGCCCATTTGTTGAGCCAATACAAAACCCATGCCCATGCCCATGCCAGCACCTGCAGTGCCGCCTTCATTAGCGGCAGCCAATTCCATAGCTTTGGCAGCTTTGAATTGCGCTAACTTGGTCATGTCAAGTTTATTTAATCTACTGTACTCGAAAATTTCCTTTTTCAACTCTTCGGGCATTGAGACATTTTCGATATAAAACTTTTCAAGTTCAATACCTACCCTGCCAAATTCTGGTTGCATGACTTCTTGGCAAGTTTCAGAGAGCTCAGAGGTATTTGCAGCGTACAGTTCAATAGGAAGGTTGGCTTCGCCTATGGTATCAGTGAATCGGGTTACTATCAAACTTTTTAAGTGCTCATTTACCTCAAAATTGGTGAAATTGCCATCTGTGCCAACTACGTCAACCACGAATTTTCCTGGATCATCTATTCGAAAGCTATAGGTGCCGAATGCCCTTATTTCGACAAGTCCAAAGCGCTCATCGCTCAGCATGAATGGGTTTTTGGTTCCCCATTTCTCATCGGTGAAAAGACGTGTGTTCACGAAATATACCTCAGCTTTAAACGGACTGTCAAAACCGTATTTCCATCCTTTCAAGGTGGTCAAGATGGGTAGGTTCTTGGTGTTTAAAGTATATGTTCCAGCGGTAAATACATCTGCCAGTTGCCCCTCATTGACAAAAACAGCTGCCTGCCCTTCTCGTACAATTAGCTTTGCATTGTTCTTGATTTCATTTTGATATCGTTCAAAACGATGAACAATGGTGTCATCATTGGTATCCAACCATTCGACAATATCAATGAATTCATGACTTAATTTCTTTTTTATCTCATCGAATATGTTCATTTCTAAAGTATTTTATTAGTAAACAAAAGATACTCTTTTCTTTGGGGTATGACAAAATCATTTTGGAATTTCCGTTTTGAGGACATTATTTTTTCCAAAATTATGAGCTAAGCGGAAATTGTGAGTATCTTGGGCTCAAGTCAACGTTTCCGTCCTATGAAAGATGTGTATTGTATTGGTGAACTGCTGATTGATTTTATTGCTGAAAATCAAGGAAAAGAACTTTCAAAAGCAAACGAGTTCACTAAAAAACCCGGTGGAGCGCCCGCCAACGTGGCCTGTGCCATCGCCAAATTGGGCGGTAAAAGTAAATTTATTGGTAGTGTAGGCAATGACCCTTTCGGAACGTTTTTACTAAACACCTTGAAAGAAAATAATGTTGATATTTCATTGGCCCAAAGAGTGAGAACCTTTACCACTTTGGCTTTTGTCTCTTTGGCGGAAGATGGCGAACGTGATTTCGTCTTCAGTCGAGGTGCTGATAAAAACTTGACCTATGACCCGCAGGTCAAAAAGAACTTTAAAAATAACATTTTACATCTTGGGGCGGCAACAGCCTTGCTTGGGGGCAGTCTTGAAAAAGCCTACGGACATTACTTTTTTGACGCACTGACTCAAAATACATTCATCAGTTTTGACCCAAATTTCAGAAGTGACCTTTGGCGGGATGAAGAGTCCGTTTTCATTAAAAAATGCATGCCCTTTATTGAAAAATCAGATTTGTGTAAGTTTAGTTTAGAGGAAGCACAACTACTTTCAGGGCAGCAAGATGTTGATGACGCTTGTAAAATTCTTCATGAAATCGGTGTCAAGGTAATTGCGGTAACCCTAGGCAATAAAGGAACTTTTTTAAGCACCCACCAAGAAAAAGTCATCATACCCAGCATTCAGGTTGAACCCGTTGACACGACAGGTGCCGGCGATGCATTTATTGGTTGCCTTTTATATCAGATTTCCCTTTTAAAAGACCCCCATGAGATTCTCAGTGATTTTGAGCTTCTTCAAAAAATGGTGGAAAAATCGAATAAAGCAGGGGCTTACACCACAACAGGTTTTGGAGCTATTTCTTCACTACCTACGTCTGATTTGATTTTTGATCGAACTCAATAGTTAAGCTTAATTATACTTTACCTTTCGTAAGATTCGCAAAGACTCTTTGAGTGCTTTATATACTTTTTTGTTCTTTTTTTTGACGAGATGACGCGCCTGTTCCAAACTGTTTTTGGCCTCTTCAAATCCGTTGAAATAACATATCAAATAGGTGTCAGGCAATTGCATTACATCTTTCTTTTCATGGGCATTCAATGTTACCCCACTTTTTATTTTTTGCAAGAGAGCGTTGTTGGCATTGAAAATATGATGTAGTGTTTTACGATCAAATTTTGGTGGTTCAAAAATCAAATCGCTTTGTATTTGATAGGTGCCGTTGTCAGAAAATGTTATGACCACCTTTTCCAGCGGGAAATATTTTTGTTTGGAACCAAGACCCAACTGCACATATTCAATCATGGTGAATGAATCTTCATCAAAAGATATCGTAATCTCATCAAGAGCGGAGTAAAACAATTTTACCTGTTCATTGATAAGTTCAATATCCACTCTAGAATAATATTCTTGATCTTTGACTTTTTTCAAATTTCCAGCCCAACAGACCACAAACTGCTCTTTAAAAACCTTGTAATGGCTCTCGAGATTTTTATGACGGTTATTGATGAAATCCATGACGCCATCCAAGGTAAGCTCTATATTGTTTCGCGCATGTGACTCTATAGTTGATACGGCCTTTGAATTGATATCTTTCAACTCGATATCATAGGCCTTTGGCATACTGATACTACCTTCTCGAAAGAAGACCATGCCACCATAATATTTCCAAATGTTTTTTCTTAGTGCGCAAACTTTGGCACTTGATTTTATGGTTACCAAACCCACCACCTTACCTTCTTCAAGATGCGGAAATGGAATGTTTTCATACGAAATCAACGGAGGGTTTTCAAGATAGGCATTGACCAAATTTTGAATTTTACTATCATCGAAAAAATCAACGCCAACTATCTTATTGTCGTCATCTTCTACACCAATTACAATGAATGAATTGTTTTTGGGATTACTGTTTGCCAAGGCACAAACATGCTTTAAAAATTTGGCTTTCCCTTCTTTTTCGCCTATCGCAATGAAACGCTTTTTGTCATAAAAACTATTCTCGTCATTATGGGCGAGCAAGTTTTTGATCAAAAGCCGTTTATTGATCATAAATTCTTTTTGACAATAGTTGAAGATGCCTGAGCTGTGCACATGACCATAAGATCGGCGATGTTTACATGAGCAGGGCGCGTGACCACAAAATGAACTATTTCAGCCACATCTTTGGGTTTTAGCACCTCATATCCTTGATATACTTTTTTGGCCCTATCCAAATCTCCTTTGAACCTAACGTCACTGAATTCGGTTTCAACGAGACCAGGGTTGACCGCTCCCACCCGAATGCCATGTTCATTCAAATCAATTCGCATGCCTTGATTTATGGCATCAACAGCAAACTTACTTGCACAATACACATTGCCTCTCGGGTATACCTCTTTTCCTGCTGTAGATCCAATATTTATGATGTGGCCTGATTTTCTTGATACCATTTGCGGTATGACAACCTTACTGACATAGAGCAGCCCTTTAACGTTGATGTCGAGCATGGCATCCCAATCATCAGTGCTTCCCTCATTGATGAAGTCCAATCCGTGGGCGTTGCCAGCATTATTCACGAGAATATCAATCCGTTGAAATTCAGCAGGCAATGCAGCTATACTTTCCTGTGCCTTTTCTTTTTGACGCACATCAAAATTCAAGGTATGAACCTCGGTTTTTTGGCCTAGGGTTTTTTCAAGCCCATCAAGTCTTTCTTGTCTTCTTCCGCAAAGAATCAGCTTCATGTTTTTTTCAGCAAACAATTCTGCAATTGCCCTACCAATTCCACTCGTAGCACCAGTAATCAAAGCTGTTTTATTCATTTTCTCATTTTTATGAAATTCATATTATGGCACTTCATTACCCTTACTCGCTTCCAACAAGAGAAACCAATCTTGTAATTCCAATTCTATTTTAATGGCTTCAATAGCAGCCTTTAAACGCTCTTTGGTAGTTGTACCAACAACAGGATATACTTTCGAAGGATGTTTCATAACCCATGCCAACAACAACTGATCCGCAGTTGCATTATATTTTTCAGTCAAGTTGGTCATCAACTTTTTTATTCGCAAAACTTGGTCGTCGTCAACCCTAAAGTAAGACCCCAACGGACTCCATGACATAGCGCATCTATCGTGGGCCAAACAGTCATCCAATACCCCTTTATACATCATTTCGTTTGAAGTAAGTGAGTATTCCACCTGATTTGATTTGACCGGTATAGCGGTTTCAAGAACCTTGATTTGCGAGGGTTTAAAGTTTGAAACACCAAACTGCTTTATCTTTCCTTGACGTGATAATTTTGTCACTGCTTCAGCAACTTCCTCAGGATGTAAAAGAGGGCTCGGCCTATGCAAGAGCAACATATCCAAATAATCAGTTTTCAGATTTTTCAATGATCTTTCGACCGAAGCAATGATATGGTTTTTAGAATAATCGTAATGTTTTACACGGTTTGGTCGGGTATCGGTTTTAAACTGAATGCCGCACTTGCTGATAAATTGAACGCTGCTACGATCGACTCCGCTACCTTTAAATCCCCTACCAAAATCCTCTTCAGTGGTATAATCACCATAAATGTCAGCATGGTCAAAAGTGGTAATGCCCAACTCATAACAGTACTTGACCAACCCACTTATTTCAGCTTGATTGAATTGCTTCCCCCACCGACCCCAAGTCATGGTTCCGGCAATAACCCTAGAGTATATTTGTTCCTTTTCCATAGGTCATCGAAATTATAAAATAATTGGCTAATTGGTTTCACGAATATTCGGTTTTTGAGGCATTGTCTCCAACAATATCACCTGCCATGAATTTGGAATAGAAATGGAGATTTCTTGGAATGCGGACAGTTTTTTTTCGCAAGCCTTAAAAACGTTATAAAACTATGGGTTTAGCCCATTTTTTAACCAATCGTTAACAGCAAAACATTGAATAAATTTCCAATTTGCATTCTTGAAAAAAAAATAACCGTCCATTAGCAAAAATTTAATGTAATCCATGGAAGAAAATACCCCCGTCGATATTAGTGCGGTAAATGAAAAAATTACCCAAGAAAGTGCTTTTATTGACTTACTGATGCTTGAAATGAATAAAGTGATCGTTGGCCAGAAACATATGGTTGAAAGATTACTTATAGGTTTATTGGGTCAAGGCCATATTCTTCTAGAGGGTGTGCCCGGATTGGCGAAGACCCTTGCGATCAATACCCTGTCAAAGGCCGTAAAGGGCAACTTCAGTCGTATTCAATTCACACCGGACCTACTGCCCGCTGATGTTGTTGGAACAATGATCTACAATATAAAGGAGAATGACTTCACGATCAAGAAAGGTCCTATTTTCGCCAATTTTGTTTTGGCAGATGAAATAAATCGTGCTCCGGCGAAAGTGCAATCAGCACTTTTGGAAGCAATGCAAGAAAAGCAGGTGACCATTGGTGATGAAACTTTTGTTTTGGACAAACCTTTTTTGGTCATGGCAACACAGAATCCGGTGGAACAGGAAGGAACCTACCCATTGCCCGAAGCCCAAGTGGACCGTTTCATGCTCAAAACGGTCATTGACTACCCCAAAATGAATGAGGAACAATTGATAATGAGGCAAAATCTCAAAGGTGCCTATGACGATGTGAAACCTGTGGTTACCCTCAAGCAAATATTAAATGCCCAACAGGCCGTGCGTCAAGTGTATATGGATGAGAAGATTGAAAAATACATTTTGGACCTTGTATTCGCGACCAGATATCCTGAAAAATATAATTTGGAAGAATTAAAGCCACTGATCAGTTTCGGGGCTTCTCCTCGAGGTAGTATCAACCTAGGTGTGGCCGCCAAATGCTATGCTTTCATAAAAAGAAGAGGCTATGTAGTACCCGAAGATGTTCGTGCCGTGGTGCATGATGTTTTGCGTCACAGAATTGGTATAACTTATGAGGCAGAGGCAGAGAACATAACTTCAAAAGAAATCATTAATAAGATTGTTAACGAGATTGAGGTTCCTTAGAGCAAAGCTCTCAGTATGCAGTAGCAGAAAGTAAATTATATTGATGACAACTGTAGGTTGCAACTGAATACTACCCACTAAAGATGGATACCAAAGAGTTACTCAAAAAAGTTAGAAAGATTGAGATAAAGACACGTCGTTTATCTGATCATATTTTTGGTGGCGAATACCATTCGACATTCAAAGGGCGGGGTATGACCTTCAGTGAAGTGCGCCAGTACCAGTTCGGTGATGATGTAAGAAGTATTGACTGGAATGTCACGGCGCGATACAATGAACCTTTTGTAAAAGTTTTTGAAGAAGAACGTGAACTGACCATGATGTTGATGGTTGATGTCAGTGGTTCTGAACTATTCGGAACCGCAAATCAATTCAAAAAAGAAATCATCACTGAAATTTCAGCGACTTTGGCATTTTCTGCATTACAAAACAATGATAAGGCTGGTTTGATCTTGTTTTCAGATGAGGTAGAGCTTTTTATTCCTCCAAAAAAAGGAAAAAGCCATGTACTTAGAATTATTCGGGAACTATTGGAATTCAAGCCCAAAAGTAACAGCACCAATATTTCCGAGGCTTTGAGGTTCATGTCAAGCGTCATGAAGAAAAAAGCAATTGTGTTCGTACTCTCTGATTTTATCGCTGAAGACTATGAAAGAACCCTGAAAATTACAGGAAACAAACATGATGTGACTGGTATACGGGTTTATGACAAACGTGAAGAAGCGATACCGAATTTGGGTATGGTTCAAATGGAAGATGCTGAAACCGGTGCCATTCAATTGGTGAACACGCAATCAAAAAACATCAGAAACAATTATGCAAAGCATCATCTTGAGCGGGTGGCCTATTTCAATGATAATTTTACCAAATCAGGTTGTGGTGTACTGAATTGCCGTGTTGATGAGAGCTATGTGAAAAAATTATTGGGTTATTTTAAGAAAAGAGGGTAAATGGTAGTTACGAATGGAAAATGGAAGATTGAAAACCGCACTTCGCTGCTGAAGTGGGGTCTCTTTTTATGCCTTCTTCTTTGTTTTTCTTTCTTCGGATATGCCCAAAAAACGCCCAAAATCTCTACTTCTGTCGATACCACATCAATCAAAATTGGCGAACAAATAATTTGGACGGTCAAGGTTGAAGTAGATTCAACCGACAGGGTCATTTTTCCTGACGGTCAAACATTTTCGCCATTGGAAATGGTGGAATCAATGTTTGCTGACACCACAAGAAAGAAAGATCGATTGCTTCTTGAAAAATCGTATGCCCTGACACAGTTTGATTCAGGTTCATATAAACTCCCCACACAGTTCATTGATATTAACGGACAAGGGTTTTACACCGATTCATTACGAATAGAGGTCGCCAATGTGAAAGTTGATACCATGGCCCAAAAAATGTTTGACATCAAAAATATTCTTGAAGTTGAGAAAAGCAACTCTTCTTGGTGGAAAATTTTACTTGGCATTATAGGCGGGCTACTTATTATTGGGGGATTATTTTATTGGTTTGTTTTTCGGAAAAAGCCACTGACTGAAAAAGAGAAAGTGGCCTTGTTGCCTCCTTACGATCGTGCTATGATCGAATTGAAAAAATTAGAGAATTCACAATATTTGATAAAAGACGAGTATAAAGAATATTATTCTGAGCTTACTGAGATTGTTCGTTCTTATTTGGAAGAGGATGTTCATGTGTACGCTTTGGAGAGCACCACAGACCAGTTGATTGACAAATTGCAACTAATGTCTGATGCCGGCGAATTGGATCTTGACAAAGACACGATCAACCAGTTCGAGCGAATTCTCAAAACTGCTGACTTGGTAAAATTCGCGAAATCAAAGCCTGAAGCGGGTACGGCAGAAGAAGATCGCAAGTCAATTGAGCAAATTGTCATAAAAACGCACGAGGCCTTACCTGAACCAACGATAGAGGAATTGATGCAGCAGGCAGAATATCAAGAAGAATTGGAGCGCAAAAAGCAACAGAAAAGACTCATCATTGCCACCCTAAGTCTGGTTGGATTGCTTTTAGTTTCGGCTGTTTCGGCAATAGGCTATTATGGCTGGAGTTATGCCAAAGACTCGGTTTTGGGGCATCCGACCAAAGAACTTTTGGAAAATGAATGGGTATCGAGTTCTTATGGTTATCCTCCAGTGATTTTAGAAACCCCAAAGGTGCTGAAAAGACAAGAAATCAAAATTCCTGCTGAGGCAAAAGAGCATATCGAAGATGTTCAGGTTTTCGCTTATAGAAGCGTCATTGATTTGTTCACTATGGAAACAGGTATCACTAGATTGACAAAGCTTGAAGAACCCCCTTTTGAACAAACCGCGGAGCAAATAATGACCATTTTTGAAGCTGGGGGTGCCAAAAATATCATTCGCAAACAAGATGAATTCAAAACGGTATCAGGGGTCACTGGTGCAAAAATTTACGGTAGTGGAAAATTCAAAGTTCCAGAGTCAGAAGAACTCATTCGAGGAAAGTATACGCTACTACTATTCGGGGGTAAAGGTTTTCAACAATATTTTCTTGTCACTTGGAAAGACGGCGACACCTATGCTGAAGACATTGTTGAAAGAATATTATCAACCTTAGAGGTAAAATCGTCTGTATGATGTTCAAAGGTGTTGAATTTGCGAATCCAGGACTGTTTTGGTTGCTATTATTGCTTCCTATGGCCATTCTGTGGTACATTTTCAAGCGAAAAGAACAAACGGCCTCATTGAAAATTTCAAGTATCAAAGGTTTTGGTAAAGTAAGTATCCTTCCAAAGCTAAAACCCTTGTTATTCGTTTTACGCTTGTTGGGCCTGACCGCGATAATTATAGCCATGGCAAGACCGCAAACCAAAGAGGTATCGACCAAAACCAAGACCACACAAGGTATTGATATAGTCATGGCTATTGATGTTTCATCGAGTATGTTGGCTCGTGATCTAAAGCCAAATCGATTGAGCGCCTTGAAAAAAGTAGCTGCGAATTTTATCAAAGAGCGTCCAAATGACCGCATTGGTCTTGTAGCCTATGCTGGCGAGAGTTATACCAAGACCCCCATTACAAGTGATAAATCAATTGTACTGAGTGCCCTACGTGAAATCACTTATGGTCAGTTGAATGACGGTACGGCTATAGGTATGGGCTTGGCCACTTCGGTCAATCGGCTGAAAGAAAGTAAAGCCGTTAGTAAAATCATCATTTTATTGACCGATGGGGTGAATAATTCAGGTTTTATTGAACCTCAAACGGCGGCTGACCTCGCTCTGGAATTTGATATAAAAACGTACACCATAGGTTTAGGCACGAACGGCAATGCACTAACACCAATAGCTTACAATGTTGATGGTTCATTTAGGTATGGTATGCGAAAAGTTGAAATAGATGAAAAGCTTTTAAAAGATATCGCCAAAGTAACCGGGGGAAAATACTTCAGAGCCACCAACAATAAGAAATTGGCTTCAATCTATGATGAGATCAACAAATTGGAGAAGACAGAAATAGAGGAATTTCGATATACAACATACGATGAAAAGTATAGGCCATGGGTCTTTCTGGCAGGGATCTTATTATTGTTTGAGTGGATTTTAAGAAACACCATTTTTAGAAGTTTTATTTAAAGGATGCGTTTAGAAGAGAAAATATATTTTTATCTGTTGTTCATCATTCCGGTGGTCATCATCCTTTTCATATTGCTTCATATTTGGAAGAAAAGGAAACAGAAAAAATTCGCTGAGGCTACACTGCTCAAAAGACTGACCCCGAGTCGTTCTGAATTCAAGGCAACACTCAAATTGATTCTATTCATTTTAGGAATTGGGTTTTTGACCATAGGATTGGTCAATCCTAAAATCGGCACCAAACTCGAGACCGTAAAAAGGGAAGGTGTTGATATCGTTTTTGCCGTAGACGTATCAAAAAGCATGTTGGCTGAAGACATCGCGCCCAACCGAATGGAGAAAGCCAAAAGATTGGTTTCTGAAATCATCAGTCAATTGGCCAGTGATCGCATCGGAATCATAGCATACGCTGGACAAGCGTTTCCGCAATTACCCATAACCACAGATTACGGTGCTGCAAAAATGTTTTTGCAGAGTATGAACACCAATATGCTGAGTTCACAAGGCACGGCGATCAATGATGCCATTGAACTGGCCACCACATATTATGATGATGAAGATCAGACCAATCGGGTACTATTCATCATATCTGACGGTGAAGATCATTCTGAAAGCAATAAACTTCCCGCAGTGGAAAAGGCGACTGAACAAGGTATCCGTATTTTTACCATTGGTGTTGGCAAAAACAAGGGGGCACCCATTCCCATAAAAAACAAAGGCGTGGTTGAACGTCTGAAAAAAGATTCAAAAGGAGAAGTGGTTATCACAAAATTAAATGCGAATATCTTAATCGATATAGCCAGTGAGGGGGATGGAGAATATATTGATGGCTCAAATACCGAGGAGGCCGTCACTTTCATAAAGGAACAATTAAATCAGATGGATAAAAAAGAATTCGAAGCCAAACAATTTGCAGAATACAAAGACCAATTTCAATGGTTTTTGGGTGCCGGCTTATTCTTTTTATTTTTAGATGTTTTCGTTTTGGATAGAAAAACAAAATGGTTGAAAAAACTCAATTTGTTTAACGAAAAAAATAGTGATTAAATGAAATTTTTAGCAATCCTCTTTTTGTTGATGGGTACAATCACCTTTGCCCAAGAAGAAAAAGTAAAGAAAAAGGAATTGGCCGAGTCTAAAAACATGACTTGGGAAGGAAACAAAAACCTTGCAAACAATGATTTCATTGAAGCCGAGGTAGAATACCGAAAAGCGATTTCAAAGAGTGGCGAAAATGCAGCAGCACCATATAATCTTGGCAATGCCTATTATAACAATGAAACCTACGCTGAGGCCTTTGGCCGTTACAAAGAAGCTGGTGAATTGGCCACGAAAAAGAATGATAAGCACAAGGCCTATCATAACATGGGTAATGTTTTCATGAAACGAAAAGAATATGAAAAGGCGGTTGAGGCCTATAAAGAAGCTTTGAGAAATAACCCAACAGATGAAGAAACCCGTTACAATTTGGCCCTGGCGAAGGAAATGTTGAAAAAACAACAGGAGCAACAAAAAAAAGACCAGAATAAAGACGATAAAGACAAGGATAAGAAAGACGAAAAAAAGGACAATAAAGAAGGCGACAACAAAGACGAGAATAAAGACAGTCAAAAAGAGGGCGATAAAGGAGACGAAAAGAAAGATAAAGACGAGAACGGAAAAGGCGATAAAAAGGAAGAGGAACAAAAGCAACCAGAAAAAGGAGAGAACAAAAAAGAGCAAAAGCAGCCCCGACCCAATCAACTCTCAAAACAGCAAATTCAGAATCTTTTGGAGGCCATGCAGAATGAAGAGAAAAAGGTTCAACAAAAAATAGATGCCAAAAAAGTGAAAGGTGTGAAAATCAAAAACGAAAAAGACTGGTAAAGTAATAATGCTAAGAAAAGTTTTACTCATATTGACCCTCTTGTTCTTTGCCTTATCACTTCAGGCACAAGACGAAAAAGCAGTGTCTTTTGAAATGAAGCTAAGTAAAAAGAAGCTGGGTATCAACGAACGTCTTCGTGTAGAATTTGTCATGAATCAAGACGGAGATCATTTTACACCCCCTGAATTCAAAGGTTTCAAAGTACTCATGGGGCCACTTCAGTCAATAAGTCAATCATGGGTCAATGGTGTTCGAAGTTATTCCAAAACCTATTCTTACACCTTGGCGCCAACAGCTCGTGGCAAATTCACCATTGGCCAGGCAACCATTGAAATCAAGGGCAAAACCTATAAATCATTGGCCAAACAAGTTGAAGTTACGGTTGCTGTGGATAAACCCAATGATCAAATGACCGTTGATGATGTTGCTGATGAAAGTCTGTATTTGGTCGCTGAAGTTTCCAAATCCAAGCCCTATCTGAATGAAGGTCTGAGTGTGGTTTACAAATTGTACGTTGCCCCGACAATAAACGTTTCAAATTATACCCCGTTAGACAACCCCAAATACAACAATTTTTGGAGCCAAGACATACCGGTTACCACCAGAAACGTCAAAAACGGCACTTTTAAAGGAAAACCTTTTCGATACGTGGTGCTAAAACGAGTGGTATTGTACCCTCAAAAATCGGGCACACTCGAAATTGAGCCCTTGTCTTTAGAGGTTACTGTTGATGTGCCCACCAATAAACGTGATTTTTTTGGACGGAAATTATACTCACAAACCAATAAAACAGTCTCTGCAGGACGGCGCACCATTAATGTAAAACCCTTGCCTGAAGAGGGTAAACCTGCCAGTTTTAGTGGCGCGGTGGGTAACTTTGACTTTGAGGTCACTACCAGTAAAACAAGTTTGAATGCCTCAGAATCATTGCAAGCCAAAGTCGAGGTCAGCGGAAAAGGAAATTTAAAATTATTTCAATTGCCTGAACCAAGTTTACCCAGTTCTTTAGAGGTGTATGACCCTGAATTTGATGAAAAAGTAAGAACCAATCTCTCAGGCACAACAGGAAAAGTAAGTAACAGTTATACCATTGTACCTGAGTTCAGGGGCAAATACCCCATACCGCCGATTGTCTTTAGCTATTTCAACCCAAAAACGGAAAAATACGAGTCCCTTTCGTCAGAGGAAATAATCATTAACGTAGTTGATGGCCCTACCAATAATGCCGTTGGAAATTTACCCTCAGCAACCAATAGGCAATCCGTAGTAGGAACTGGGGATCAATTCAATTTCATAAAATTGACGCCTGACCTGACCACAATTGGTACAAATCATTTCATCGGTTCAAGGCGTTTTTGGTTGTGGCTCTTGCTACCGTTATTGCTGATTCCCATTGCGATACTGGTTCGAAAAAAACGGGAAGCCATCGCTGATGATGTATCAGGTAACAAGATCAGAAGGGCAAATAGATTGGCTCGCAAGTATTTATCCACTGCAAAAAAAGCTATGGGTGATAAAGATTCCTTCTACGTAGCACTTGAAAAGGGTTTGCACAACTATCTGAAGGCGAAACTAAAAATTGAAACTGCTGAATTCAGCAAAGACAAAATCGCGGTTCTCTTAAATGAAAAAGAAGTTGAACCTACGACTAAAGATGGTTTTATTGGCCTATTGAAAAATTGTGAACAAGCTCGATATAGTCCGTTTTCGCAAGTGCAGATGCAGCAAGATTACAATAAGGCAAGTGAGGTAATATCATACTTAGACAAACAATTGTAACAATGAAACAGCTTGTATCAATTCTCATTCTATTTATTTCAATTTCTGGGTTCGCGCAGAATGATGCTCTTTTTAAGCAGGCAACTGCTGCATACAATGCCGGAGAATATGATAAGGCCATTGAAAATTATTCCGAAATTCTTGAAAATGGCCAACATTCCGCAGCACTCTATTTTAACTTGGGCAACTCACATTACAAACTCAACCAAATAGCCCCAAGCATCTATTATTATGAAAAAGCACTATTGTTAAAAAACAATGATTCTGAGATTTTAAACAATCTTTCCTATGCTAGAAACATGACCATTGACGCGATTGAAACGCTCCCTGAGAATACAATTACTGAGTTCTACAACAAATTAATTGGACTTTTCTCTTTCAATCAGTGGGGATATTTGGCTATAGTTTTCATGTGTTTGTTCGTTCTTCTCTATATCGCATTTTATTATTTCAACTATGCGCGTAGAAAACGTATTGCCCTGATTTCCTCAATATTGGCCTTACTGATTTCTTTGATTTCAATAGTTTTCGGTTTCATGGCTTTTAATGATTATAAAGCCGATCAACCTGCAATAGTCTTTGCTGATGAGGTCATTGTGAAATCAGAACCCAATAAGCGCAGTCAAGAAGTGTTTAGACTACATGAAGGCACCAAGCTACAGGTATCTGAGGAATTGAACGACTGGACAAAAATTCAAATTGCGGATGGTCAAACTGGTTGGTTGAATTCAGAGCAAATAAAACTGTTGAAAGATTTTTAAAATTTATTTAACAAGATATTACCCTCGGAATTGTATCTTTACCAGTCTTGAAACCAACCAATAGTGCAAAAAAAAACACTGATTATTCTCTCTTTTATTATTACAGGAGTCCTTCTACACCCAATGGTCTCTTTCTTTAGTTCTTTGAATGATGGAACACAGATTACCTTAGAATTATCTGAAGAGGAAAACAATCAAGATGAGAAGAAAGAATTAGGTGAGAATGAATTTTTTTTTCATTCAATTTTGAATTCAAAAGTACCTCTTGTGAAAGCTGATAGTTCATGTATTAATTTCTACATTGAAATTTCTTCCTCACAGTCTTTTTATGAAATCAATCCACCCCCAGAACGCTACTGTTAGTTCAAGGTTTTTTTCTAACAAATCGAAACCATATCGGGTTTTGATCAAAATTCATTTATTATGTTCAAGTATTTAAAAAACGATTTACCATCAAGTATTGTTGTATTTTTTGTAGCGCTGCCACTCTGTTTGGGCATTGCGCTGGCCAGTGGGGCGCCTCTATTCTCCGGTTTAATTGCAGGTATTGTTGGGGGTATTGTCGTAGGGGCCATAAGTGGTTCTCAAATAGGGGTTAGTGGCCCCGCTGCAGGTCTCGCTGCTATTGTTTTAGCCGCCATAGACCAGCTTGGCTTTCAAATTTTTCTTTCAGCAGTCGTTATTGCAGGTGTTATTCAAATCATCTTTGGAATTGCCCGCTTGGGAATCATCGGTTACTACTTTCCAAGTTCAGTGATACGCGGTATGCTTACCGGTATTGGTATTATCATTATTTTAAAGCAAATTCCACACTTTTTAGGAAACGACAATGATCCGGAAGGTGATTTTGCGTTTTTCCAAATCGATGGAGAAAACACATTTACAGAAATCGTAAATTCTATCGGAGATCCAAGTCTCGGCCCCACAATCATTGGTTTTATTGCGCTGGCCATATTGCTTCTATGGAGCAATATACTCTCAAAAAAAGGGAGGTTCTTTGAGTTGGTTCAAGGTCCTTTGGTTGCTGTTG
The DNA here is from genome assembly GCA_964432915.1 of uncultured Maribacter sp. Taxonomy (GTDB): domain Bacteria; phylum Bacteroidota; class Bacteroidia; order Flavobacteriales; family Flavobacteriaceae; genus Maribacter_C. The sequence goes on along the minus strand of CAYSPL010000001.1, from coordinate 19,753 downwards.
TTCTCGGAATTGTGTACTACGTTGTGACCAAAGGCACGGATTTTGGTATATCAGAACAGCATCTGGTGTCTTTGAGTGAAGATAGAAGTACAGAAGGCCTTTTGACGCAATTTGTGACACCCGATTGGAGTCAGGTATTCACTTCACCCGTCTTGATCACGGCATTTACCATAGCGTTGGTGGCTAGTCTTGAAACCCTTTTATGCGTTGAGGCCACAGATAAACTGGATCCAGAAAAAAGGGTTACCCCTACCAACCGGGAATTGCTGGCTCAGGGTGCAGGAAACATGGTTTCCGGTTTTATTGGCGGTTTGCCCATTACCCAGGTTATAGTTAGGTCATCCGCCAACATACAATCAGGTGGTAAGACCAAAATGTCAGCTATTATTCATGGCTTCTTTCTAATTGCCTCAGTGGCGGCTATTCCGTTTTTACTGCAAATGATACCCCTATCGGTTTTAGCGGCCGTACTTTTTATCGTTGGATATAAACTGGCAAAACCCTCAACATTCAAGGCAATGTATGATGGCGGATGGACACAGTTCGTTCCTTTTATCGTAACAGTACTCGGTATTGTTTTTGTGGATCTTCTCATAGGGCTTGCCTTAGGTTTGGCCGTGGGAATCATAGTTGTACTTTTCAAAAGCTACAAAAATTCACATTTCTTGAATAAGGAAGGAGAAGACGTTGATGATGGAAAAATTAAAATGACACTCGCAGAAGAAGTGACTTTCTTTAATAAAGGCGCCATTTTAAAAGAGCTTGATGCACTTCCTGAGAATTCACACTTAGAATTGGACGTGCGCAAAACACGTTATTTAGATCAAGACATCATTGAAATATTGGAAGATTTCGCCGATAAGGCCAAACAGCGTAATATTGATATCAAATTAATTTCGGAAAGAGGCATCGTTGAGAACCCCCCGAGTTATATCGAATTTTTTAAGTTAAGAAAACTTACAGATTAATTATCAAAAAAATAATATGAAAGCACATACAAAGGAAACACAAGCTGCGATGACGTCCAATTCGGCATTGCAACAACTAATCGAAGGAAACAAAAGATTTACTTCAAATTCACCTGTTCAAAGAGATTTACTGGATCAGGTAAATGATACCGTTTCTGGGCAATACCCTTTCGCAACAATTTTAAGTTGTATCGATTCAAGGGTATCGGCAGAATTGATTTTTGATCAGGGTGTGGGCGATATTTTCAGCGCAAGAGTAGCAGGTAATTTCGTCAATGAAGATATTTTGGGAAGTATGGAATTTGCCTGCAAACTGGCAGGAACGAGAATTATCGTGGTTCTGGGGCATACCAGTTGTGGTGCGGTCAAAGGTGCTTGTGATGATGCTAAATTAGGTAATTTGACAGCCTTGTTGAGCAAGATCAAACCAGCGGTCGATGCGGTTGCAGAACCAGCAGATTCAAGTCTGCGCAATTCGAAAAATCTGGAATTTGTGAACAACGTGGCCGTAAAAAATGTTGAGTTGACCATTGAAAATATCCGTAAAGAAAGTCCGGTTTTAAAAGAAATGGAAGATAACGGAAAAATAGCCATTGTCGGTGCCATGTACCACATTGAAAATGGTAAGGTCAGCTTTTTCAGTTAAAATTATAAAGTAAAATAAGAAAGCCAACGTTTTGCGCAACGTTGGCTTTTTTTATAAATTAAAAAAATCTTAATCCATTTAGCAACACTATATGAAAAACCTATTTACAAATATCAAAGGAGATGTTTTTGGTGGAATAACCGCCGGCATAGTTGCTTTACCCTTGGCATTGGCGTTCGGTGTTTCCTCTGGGCTTGGCCCTAGCGCCGGACTTTACGGGGCGATTTTCATCGGTTTCTTTGCAGCCATTTTCGGCGGTACAAACACACAGATCTCAGGTCCTACTGCACCAATGACAGCGGTCAGTATGGTGGTCATTGCTGGCATAATTGCGACCAATGATGGCGATGTGACCAAAGCATTACCCTCAATTTTGACCGTTTTTCTTTTGGCCGGGTTAATGCAAATGGTACTTGGGGCGGCAGGTCTCGGAAAATACATACGATACATACCTTACCCTGTGGTATCTGGTTTTATGACCGCAATTGGTGTAATAATACTGATTACGCAGCTATTGCCTGCTTTAGGGTACTATCCTAAAGAAGACCAGGCGTACGTCAGCCAATTCAAAGTACAGGCAGAAGAGGTTATTTTGGAAAACATACTTAAGGCGGAAGCCGAAGATGGAGTATTGGTTTTGGAAGATTTTAAAGAAACCATTCTTAAGGCTGAAAATATTACCCAAGCAGCTATTTTGAAAGAATCACAGACACTTGCCGCCAAACAAGCCTCAGGTGTATTGGGTGCCTTGAAAGTAATGCCAAAGGCCATCAAAAATGTGAATTGGATCGAGCTGATCCTGGCATTGAGTACCATCTTCATTATTTATGGTTTCAAAAAAATCACTAAGAAAATTCCGAGCACCTTAGTGGCTTTGGTCGTGGTTTCGGCAATAGCCATCCTTGCTGATTTGAAGTATAAATCCATTCCTGAAATACCTGAGGGTTTGCCTATGCCCAATTTAGATATCTTAACGCAATTCAATTTGCAAACCATAACACCGTACATCTTCACTGCTTTCGCGCTCTCTCTTTTAGGTGCGATAGATTCTTTGTTGACCAGTATTATTGCGGATAATATGACCAAAACCAAACATAACCCCAATAGAGAATTGGTTGGTCAGGGTATAGGTAATAGTATTGCCGCTATATTCGGCGGCATACCTGGTGCCGGCGCAACCATTCGAACAGTGGTGAACATCAATGCAGGAGGCAAAACCAAATTATCGGGTATCATAGCAGGAGTATTGCTTTTCAGTATTTTAATGGTGCCAGGCCTGCCTAATCTCGCGTCGCAAATTCCGGCTGCTGTCTTAGCTGGTATTTTGATTACCGTGGGAATAGGTGTGATGGACTATAAAGGGCTACGTGCCATTCCGAATATGCCAAAAGACATCAAACTCGGACCTCTGAAATTGAGTTCAGAAGTGATGATAATGCTTGTGGTACTGGTGCTCTCTTCTTTTTGGGATTTGGTGTATGCCGTCGGAATAGGTTTGGTAATAGCATCACTGATGTTCATGAAAAAGATAGGAGACCTTACCGCAAAACGTTCTGATGTCAAGTCATTGAAAGAAGAGGCTTGGGAAGATGAAGGTGATTTTCCTGCTCATCTGAAAGAAGAGGTTTTTATCAAACACATCAAAGGGCCTTTGTTTTTTGGGTATACCAGTGATTTTCAAGCTTTGGCACAACAAATTCCCAATACGGCAACCACAGTAGTTTTACGTTTGGATCGCATGGAATATATAGATCAATCAGGTTTGTATGCCATGGAGGATATTCTGTACGATTTGAAAGCCAAAAACATTGAAATTCTCTTCGTGGACTTATCTGAACAACCCAGATACATGATGGAGCGAATTGATATCATACCCGACCTCGTTGCCGAAGAACGTATTTATGAAGATTTTGAGAGCTGCATGAAATGGATCAGAGAGAACGTCTCGAATATTTCGTGATTACAAATACATTGCAATGTTCATATTCAAAACAAGGGAGTTCAGTTTTTTCATGGCCACATGCCATACTGAGCATAAAGTTTTAAATTTGTTGTCTTAGTGTATTTACATGATCGACAAAATAAAAGAACATATTGCCGAAGTAGAAAAATTCTCTACTGATTCAAAGGAAGCTATTGAAGCTTTCCGAATTAAATATCTTGGTAAAAAAGGACTGCTGAATGATTTTTTTGCGGAGTTCAAAAATGTGGCCAATGATCAGAAAAAAGAATTTGGTCAGACCATAAATACGCTCAAGCAAAAAGCTACGGAAAAAGTCAATGAATTGAATACTGCTTTGGAAAGCAATACGACCGAAGAAGGTATTTATGGCGATTTGACACGTCCTGGGGAACCCATGGCATTGGGGGCAAGACATCCTATATCAATTGTCAAAAATCAAATCATCGAAATTTTTTCAAGAATAGGTTTCAATGTTTCTGAAGGACCTGAAATCGAAGATGATTGGCATAATTTTACCGCATTGAATCTTCCAGAATATCATCCGGCACGTGATATGCAAGATACTTTTTTCGTACAAACAGACCCTGATATCCTATTGCGAACGCATACCTCATCAGTTCAGGTGCGTTATATGGAAAACAATAAACCTCCCATCCGTACGATTTCTCCGGGAAGGGTTTATCGAAACGAGGCCATTTCAGCACGCTCACACTGCTTTTTCCATCAAGTGGAAGGTTTGTACATTGATAAAGAGGTATCGTTTGCAGATTTGAAGCAAACACTACAGTTTTTCACCACCGAACTTTTTGGGAAGTCAAAAATCAGACTAAGACCTTCATATTTTCCTTTTACAGAGCCCAGTGCTGAGGTTGATGTGTATTGGGGACTTGAAACCGAGACCGATTATCGCATGACCAAAGGAACCGGGTGGTTGGAAATCATGGGCTGCGGAATGGTAGATCCAAATGTTCTGACCAACTGCGGTATCGATCCTGAAGAATATTCAGGTTTTGCCTTTGGTATGGGCATCGATCGTATAGCGCTGCTACTGCATCAAATTTCTGATATTCGGTTATTGAGTGAAAACGATGTTCGCTTTTTAGAACAATTCAAAAGTGCACTTTAAAATCTTAAGCTATCGTAAATGGAAGCCCTTTGCCGCCCACCACGGGTGGATTTCGATCACCAATCTTCCGGCTTTTACCATGGGGTCTAAATTGGCCAAACTATCGGCCATCTCAAAAGTGGGCGTATTGTAAATTGTAATTCCCCTGATTTCACCGTCATCGCCAAATGGGCCGGAAATATCAGCATGACCCTCTTCATACATTTTTCCCAAATGTGCCATATGCAAAGCTTGCAGACTATCGGCTTCTTTTTTGTTCTGAGTCCGGTTTGGCCCTCTCTTTAAAAACGCAATGAAATATTGCTGCATGATGACCGTGTCTTTCGTCTGTTGATCAACATAATCGAAAATCTCATAGCCCTTACTTTTAAGTTCTTCCTTCAAGAGTTTTGATGTCTTTTTGGTTTCCTTACATGATATAAGGGTCAACAAAAACACTATGATTACAAGTCTTATTTTTTCCATGTTTTAAAAGGATTTTTACTCAGTTGTGAATTGTAATAATTGATTTCACCCGTGACCTCTTTTCCGAGCCAATCTGGTTTTTCAAAGTGCTCTTCTTCCGAGTTAAGTTCAACCTCAGCCAAAATCAAGCCTTGATTGTCACCATGAAATTCATCGACTTCAAAAAGATGCTTCCCCACTGGAATGACATATCTTGTTTTGACTATGGTACCCTCCTCACAAATGTTCAATAGGGCATTGGCCTCGCTACTCAAAATCTCGATTTCCCATTCAAAACGTGAAGCGCCAGACTCATTTGACTTCCCTTTAACCGTTAAAAAACCTTTGTTGCCGTACAGACGAACGCGAACCGTGCGCTGTTTATCAGTATTCAAAAAGCCTTGCTTAATAAGCTGCTCTGATGTTGCTGCTTTTTTAAAGATTTCAGAAGTAACCAAGAATTTGCGCTCTATTTCTATCACTATTGAGATGACATTTAATTGTTGTATAAATTTACATTATGCAATCGGATTTGCCTTTGCGAAAAATCATTCATGTAGATATGGACGCCTATTATGCTTCTGTAGAGGAACTTGATAACCCTCAATTAAAAGGTAAACCCGTGGCTGTTGGTGGAAGTGAAAAAAGAGGCGTTGTTTCAGCAGCGAATTATGAGGCCAGAAAGTATGGTGTGCGCAGTGCAATGAGTGGTTATTTGGCCCAAAAGAAATGCCCACATATCATTTTTGTAAAACCAAGATTTGCCCGCTATCGTGAAATTTCAAAACAGATTAGAAGCATTTTTCATGAATATACTGATTTGGTAGAGCCACTTTCTTTGGATGAGGCCTATTTGGATGTTACTGTTAACAAAAAAGGTAACCCATCAGCGACACTTATTGCTCAAGAAATTCGCCAACGCATTTTTGATGAACTAGGTCTCGCAGCCTCAGCAGGCATTTCAGTAAACAAGTTCATCGCAAAAGTGGCTAGTGACATCAATAAACCCAATGGTCAAAAGACCGTGAACCCAGAAGAGGTGATTCCTTTTTTGGAAAAACTTGAAATCAGAAAGTTCTATGGTGTGGGCAAAGTAACAGCAGAGAAGATGTATAAACTTGGTATTTTCACCGGGAACGATTTAAAACAAAAAACATTGGAGTTTCTTGTAGAAAATTTTGGTAAAAGTGGCCATCATTACTACCATGTAGTGCGTGGTATTCATAAGAGCGAAGTAAAGCCCCATCGTACTCCAAAATCACTCGGTGCTGAGCGTACGTTCAGCGAAAACCTCAGCAGCGAGGTTTTCATGTTAGAACGACTTGAACAGATTGCCGAGGAGCTTGAGCGGCGTTTGAAAAAGTCAAAAGTTGCTGGCAAAACGGTAACTCTGAAAATAAAATACAGTGATTTCACGCTGCAGACCAGAAGTAAAACCCAACCCTATTTTGTTTCTGATAAGGCTATGATAATTGAAATTGCCAAAGAACTATTGTATCAAGAAAAAATGGAAAACTCAGTGCGATTGCTTGGCATTTCACTTGCAAATTTGAATACTGAGGAAAAAAAACCGGCCAAAGAGAAACAAGAGGTTTTAGTGCAATTGAAGTTCGAATTTTAAGTAAATAGCTGTAAGTCAAAGCATTTCATTGTGATGCATTTCATCGAAAAATGAAATATTTAATACTAATTGTTTTTTAATTCTATTATTTCTAAACAAAATAAAAACCTTTAAAACCAAACGAATTATGAAAGTCTCCAACTTAAAACCAAGATTATTCGCACTTCTTTTTGTTTCTCTTTTCGCTGTTTCTTGCAGCATCAAAGGTGAATTAGAAGATTTAGCTGAAGAATTGGAAGAAGAAACCAATGCTAAAACTGAGCAAGTAGTTGAGTAATCAATTCTTCCTCAATAAAAAAGGAGCTTGTTTTACGAGCTCCTTTTTTTTATACCTTTTTTTAAATAGTTACATCTTACTCAACGGTTAAGGTATTATCTGTTGCCGTTGGGTTCATCGGACAGAAATATACATACTCTCCTTTTGTAAGCGTTGTAGGCTTTGAGGTTTGACGCTTTCCTGTACCAACAACCTCTGTTACATAAGCAGTTTGAATGTGGTTTTCTGGTTTGCTGATATCTTTTCCTTTTTCAACCAAAACAAAACCAACATCATGCCCAACGGCATTGTTTGAAATCTCAAAGACATAAGTACCTTCATTAACGGTAATTTTTTTCTGGACAAACTCACCAGAGATTTGTTCCAATGAGATTGTTTTTGATGTTTCTTTCATCATCTTGTCTTGGGCATTCATTGAAAATGCCACACTAAATACCAATGCTACTACAGCAATTACTTTTTTCATGATTTTTAACTTTTACTTCCGCTTTGCGAAAAATTTTACATTTCTATTATTAATTATTTTTGACCAAATTCATCAAGTTATACTCGTCAATTTTGGCTTATGCGTCAACTGTTTCAAGGGCAATCGCTTCAGGAAAGTCAACCGGCACCTTTGTTGTTTTATGTAAGTAATTTGAGATGGTTTTGTCTCCGACTAAAACTATGGTGTCGATAAGATTCTCCTTTGTCCATCCTTCATTGAAAAAATCTGTGACTACGGTATTGTCTGCAGCACCTCTGTTTTCTGTCAAGTTCTTGGCCAAGGTGGCAAGTGCATTCAATTTTGAGTCAAAAGAAGCGCGGCCACTTCTCAATTCAAGTATCTCGTTATCAGTAAAACCGTTCATTTTTCCGATAGCGGTATGCGCTGAAAGACAGTACGTGCAATTATTGACTTGACTTACCGCAAGGTTCACAACCTCTTTTTGTTTGGCGTTCAATGAAGTTTTTGCATTACTAAGATTCAAATAGTTCTCTAAAGCATTTTCTGAATGTGCATAGGTTGCAAACAAATTCGGAACAAAGCCCAAAGCCCTTTCAAGGTTATCGAAAATCGCTTGGTTGTTTGCGCTTACTTCTTCTCTTTTTGGTACATTAAATGTGCTCATAATTGACTTTTTTTAATTTATTGTTCTAAAATGATATGATAGGTTTCTCGGCACCACAATAAAAATCGTGATGATATTTTTGTTGGCAGTGCAGGTTTGAATTCATAGAATTCTCCACTGGTCTTTTGCCCTGTCTAAATATTTCAATGAGATTGAAAATTGATTTTATTTTTGTCTCCATCTTGTATTGTTTTTAATTACAAGGCAAAGATGCGGTACAAAATAAGGTGGGTGTTATGATGGGTTGCCCGAAGGCTTGTAGAAATTTCCCTTTATCCTGAAATCAGCCCTTTTGCACGGTACTGGGAAGGTGAAGAATCGGTCATTTTCTTAAAAAACCTACTGAAATGTGCTGGGTCATTAAACCCCAATTCATAGGCAATTTCTTGATTTTGTTTTTGGGTAAAGCTGAGAAGACGTTTCGCCTCTAATGTAAGGCGTTCAAGAATGATCTGTTGAGGTGATTTTTGATTGTAAAGCGCAAACAAATTTGATAAGGTCTTGGGGCTTTTGAACATCATCTCAGCATAGTCAGCCACCTTACGTTTTGTCTTGTAATGAGTGTCTACCAAAACATTGAATTTTCGGACAACATCAATTTGATCGTTGTTCAACTCTTGCACAATATGTTGTTCTTTTGCGAGTCTGGTACAAATAATGATTAGACGCTTTAAAAGCATCTGCAACATATCGCCTTGAATTTTATCAGGCGTTGAAAACTCATCTTCAAAAACCTCATATAATGTATTGAACTTTCGTTCTTGATTTTTTGGAATACTAATAATAGGAAGGTCTTGTGTGCCAAAAAAAAGAATGCCATTACAAGAAATCTCTTCATCATGATCTGAAATACAGTAGAATTCCCTATTGAAAAAGAAAGCCGTCAAGGGCAATTGGGTGTTGTCGAATGCAACCTTATGCAAATAGGTGGTGGTCAGCAATTGATTCGCCCCCAACTCTATGTTCAAACCATCTACCTTCAACTCCACCGGGGTTTCATTTCTATTCCATAAAATATGGATTATGTTTGGGTAGGCAGTAAACCGATCGCCGTTTTCTTTGATGTCATCGGTAAACCCGAAAATAGACCCTAGTTTGGCATTATGAAAATCGAAATTCATATATATTCGTTTGAGATACGATATTTACAATATTGGGTTTAGTCATTTAATGGCATACAACCTTACGAATGAAAAAAGTCAAAATCTGTAAAGACTTGGACTTTTAATATTTAATTTACCTTTATTTTTTGATTGACATAAAATATAGGTGCTTGGTCCCAAACACCTAATCTCAAAGAATAAAGATGTATGGCTTTCATAATTTATGAAAAAGTACATTCAAACGTAGAAAATGATGCTCATGCAACCAGTAAATTTGATCTTCAAAATAATTATTTTATCATTGCTCTTTGGTTGTGCCGCAGATAATACCATCAACAACAAGGTCTCTGAATTCGATAAGGATATAGGTTTTAAATTAGGTATATCTTTTCCTCCGGTGGCAGATGAGGAACAGCGATTATTTACCGAGCCTTTGTTGAAAGAATTGAATGTTGATATTATACGAATAGGAGAAGATTGGAGTTTTAGAGAAGCATCTGAGGGCTTTTTTAATTGGTCGCCTTTGGATGAGAGAATAAATTGGGCCGAAAAAAATGGTCTCAACATACTACTTACCATTCAATCAAATGGCCCTGATTGGGCTTGTGGTGGGCAGCAAAATACTAATTCATGCGTTTTTCGCGATAATCAAAAGTTCAAAAATTATATTGAGCAACTTCTTCAACGATACCCCAATAAAATTGATAAGGTACAATTCGGTAACGAGTGGCAATCTGACTTTTGGTATATAGGCAGCGAACAAGAATTTGTAATGGCCAACAATATAGTTTATCATGCGATAAAACGTTTTTCACCTCAAACACAATTTGTATTGGGTGGTTTTACTTCTATTTCTTTGAGGTTTTTGGCGGGGTGCAATGGGGTAGTTGATGAATTCTATGATGATGAAGGAAACCTATATGATAGAGAGTATTTAAATGAAAATTGTAGTAGTGTAGAAATTCAAACCATAAAATCTAGAATTGAATATGTTCTACAAAACGCTCTTTATGACCTGGTAGATATACATCTATATGATGATTCAGAGAATTGGAAAAAATATTTTGAAAATTTTGAGGCCATGGTCGAAAAGCCGATAATCGTCTCGGAATTTGGAGGGCCCAATGTTAATTTAGAGCCCAACTCTGAAACATATCAAAGTCAGCGATTAGAACACTATATAAAGACTATTGATAGCCTAGAAATCAAAGAAGCCTATTTTTTTAAATTGGTAGAGGGCACAAAAAATCCTGCTCATACTGAATCAGGACTTATTAATAACCCAGAACTTACAAAAAAACGTTCTTTTTTTACCTTTAAATCATTTAAGAAACTGTAGTAAGGTAAAACATACCCAACTTCGAACTCAAAAATTACAAGTTTCTATCTCGGTTACCCTTAGCGTGTTAACCATGCCTTTATCCTTAATGGGCATTGCCGCCAAACTGATGAGCATATCACCCACATCTAAAAAGCCTTTTTTACAAGCAATTTGATTGACATCTTCAATGGTTTCATCGGTAGACACGTATTTGTCATAATAAAAGGCCTTCACACCCCAAAGCAGGTTTAACTGGCTTAATATTCTCTTGTTCGATGTAAAAACCAAAATATGGGCACTGGGTCGCCAAGCCGATATTTGAAAGGCTGTATAACCACTGTTGGTCAGTGTTGAAATTGCCTTGGCTTTTATTTCATTGGCCATAATCGCAGCATGATAACAAACTGACTTGGTGATATATCGTTTGGTACGAATATGTGGGGGGTCATGAGGTACGCGAATCAAATCAGAGTTTTCGACACTTTTCAGAATACTTGTCATTCTTTCAATTACCTGAACCGGGTAATTACCAACCGATGTCTCCCCAGAAAGCATGACAGCATCAGCACCATCCATAACCGAATTGGCAACATCATTGACCTCGGCTCTGGTAGGGGTAAGGCTTGTGATCATGGTCTCCATCATTTGGGTGGCGATAATGACTGGAATACGTGCCCTTTTGGCACGAAGTACCAACTGTTTTTGAATTAACGGAACTTCATGGGCGGGTACCTCGACGCCCAAATCACCACGAGCTACCATCAGACCATCACAATAGGCCACGATTTTATCAATATTCTTTACGGCTTCCGGCTTTTCTATTTTGGCTATTATCGGAATCTTATGTTCAGAATGTTCGTTAATGATTTTCTGCAGATCTATCAAGTCTTGACTGAACCTAACAAATGAAAGGGCGATCCAATCTACTTTTTGCGAAATGGCAAAAATGGCATCCTTCACATCTTTTTCCGTCAGGGCCGGAAGAGAAATATTCGTGTTTGGCAGATTTACCCCTTTTTTTGATTTCAAAGGGCCCCCTTGAATAACCTTTGTTCTGGCTTTGTCTTTTCCATTGGTTGAAAGAACCTCAAAAATCAATTTGCCATCATCCAATAAAATGCGCTCGCCAGGCTTAACATCCCTAGGGAAGTTTTCATAATTCATATAAACCTTTTCCTCATCTCCTTCAAAAGGTTTTCCGGTAACAAAATCAATCTCATCACCTGGTGCCACCACAACTTCACCTGACATTACCCCTACTCTTAATTTCGGGCCTTGCAAATCAGCAAGAATAGAGGTATAAATCTGCATTTCTTCATTGAGTTCACGTATCATGTTGATACGCTCGATCACGTCATCATGGTTTGCATGCGAAAAGTTGATTCTAAAGACATCGACTCCTGCGTCGATCATTTTTCTTATAGTGTCTTTACTACTCGTTGCTGGTCCAAGGGTAGCTACTATCTTTGTCTTTTTTTTACTTGGCATCTAATAAATTATTAAGTTGGTCTTAGACTTCAAATTTTCAGTTTCAATAGGATAGGCTGTAATTACCTTTGGTATCTTTTGCAAAGATTTTACAACATCAATCTCCAATTCTCCGTCATGTTCTATCTTTAAAAGATAATCTGCATCTTTATGTTCTGGAATAACCTGAATCTTCTTAAAAGAAGGTTCATTTTCAAACAGATCCAAAGACCGAGATTCTTCTTGTTTGAAAGTGTTGTTAACAATCAACGTCCAATAAACATAGTTATCATTGTCTTTCCACTCAAAAGCGGCAAATGATAAATCTTGCGACAATTTCAAATCTTTGGAACATCTTTTAAATTTTGATTTCAAGCACCTATTGAGCTCATATGCCATGGCATACCCCTCCATACTGCTCCTCAAAGCGATCAACGTATAGGAGTCTTCACTAAAATCATTTGTGATTTTATGTATAGCCATCATGTAAGTGCGAACTTCAAATATAAAACTAAAAACAAGAATAGCCTAGGCCACAATTATATAATGACCATTTGTGTTCCACTTCTTTAGAAATTCTAAGAATTGCTCATTTTATCCTGTAGCGCGAAAAAAGCTCTTTTTGAAGCCCGTTCTTCAGCCTTTTTCTTTGAGGTCGCTCTTGCTTTGGCAACCACATTGTTTCCAATTGAAAGTTTTACCGCGAAATGCTTATGACTGTCATTGCCAGTATCTTCATAAACGTTGTAATTGAATGTTTTTTTCTGTTTCTGGCACCATTCAATCATCAAACTTTTATAACTAATTACCTTTCCTTCCAATTGTTCAATATCAATATAAGGCTCAATAACTCTTTTGGTAATGAACTTCTCGCAATATTTATACCCTCGATCCAAATAAATAGCCCCGATCAGCGCCTCAAAAACATTGCCATGAATATTTTCACCAAAATGTGATTTTGGTATTCTACTTTCAACGTATTGAATCAGATTCAAATCTTTACCCAATTCATTCAAATGTTCACGGCTAACAATTTTAGAGCGCATTTTGGTCAAATAGCCTTCATCGCCTAGAGGTACCTCATTATATAAATGTTTAGAAATGATGGTCCCCAACATGGAATCACCTAAAAACTCGAGTCTTTCATAGTTCATCGGATTTCCTTGTTCATCCCTTTTATTTGCTGAACGATGTAAGAAGGCTTTTTTGAAGATTTTAATATCTTTCGGCTTGAAGCCGATGATTTTGGTAATCCCTAAAAAAAAATTCCCATCTTGCTTAGAGTGGGAATTAAATATATTGGAGGGAAAACTCATCTTTGGTTTTAACTGATTTTTTTAAATACAACACAGGCATTATGACCACCAAAACCAAAGGTGTTGCTTACAGCCACATTGACTTCTCTCTTTTGGGCCTTGTTCAAAGTCAGGTTTAAATTCGGATCAATGTTCTCATCAACCGTGGTATGGTTTATTGTGGGAGGTACAATGCCGTGCTTCATGGCCATAATGGAAGCTATGGCTTCAATGGCTCCGGCAGCACCTAATAAGTGACCCGTCATTGACTTGGTGGAATTGATGTTGATGTTCTTGGCATGATTGCCAAAAACTTCTGAAATCGCTTTTAACTCAGCAACATCACCTAAAGGTGTGGATGTGCCATGGGTGTTGATGGCATCAACATCTTCTGGTTTCAAACCAGCATCTTTCAAGCAATTCTGCATTACCCTCACCACGCCAATACCCTCTGGGTGTGGTGCTGTCATGTGATGTGCGTCACTCGAAAGACCTCCTCCTGCCAACTCAGCGTAAATCTTTGCTCCTCGAGCTTTGGCATGTTCGTACTCCTCTAAAATCAATGCTCCGGCACCTTCTCCCAACACAAAACCATCTCTGGTGGCATCAAATGGTCGAGATGCGGTTTCAGGACTATCATTTCTCTTGGAAAGTGCATGCATTGCACCAAAACCACCCATGCCCGCAATTGTGACTGCGGCTTCGCTACCCCCGGAAACAATAACATCGCAATAGCCCAGTCGGATGTAATTCATGGCATCTATAAGAGCGTTTGCTGAAGAAGCACAAGCCGAGACCGTAGTGTAATTAGGCCCCATAAAACCATGCTTGATCGAAATATGGCCAGGTGCAATATCAGCAATCATTTTCGGTATGAAAAAAGGATTGAATCTTGGTGAGCCGTCGCCAGCTGCAAAATTCAGTACTTCGTTTTGAAAAGTCTCAAGTCCGCCAATACCGGCGCCCCAAATAACCCCAACTCGAAACTTATCGAGCATATCTAAATTCAATCCTGAATCTTTTATGGCCTCATCAGAAGATACTAAAGCATACTGCGCAAAACGGTCTAATTTTCTTGCTTCTTTACGATCAAAAAATTCGGAGGAATCGAAATTTTTGAGTTCACAGGCAAACTTAACTTTGAATTTTTCAGTGTCGTAATAGGTCACAGGTGCCGAGCCACTCTTACCATTAACCAATCCGTTCCAATATTCATCAAGGGTATTTCCTATAGGTGTCAACGCACCCATTCCAGTGACAACAACTCGCTTTAATTGCATCGAATTTTAATTTTTCAACACTTATTACTATGTAAATTAAAAAAATTATCCATGCGATATAAAGCTATCACATGGATAATTGACAAATCTTATTTTGAAATCATAAAGATTACTTCGCTTCTTCTATATAACTGATAGCTTGACCTACAGTAGCGATGTTTTCTGCTTGATCATCCGGAATTTGAATATCAAATTCTTTTTCGAATTCCATAATCAACTCAACCGTGTCAAGTGAATCTGCGCCTAGGTCATTGGTAAAGCTAGCTTCTGATACTACTTCATTCTCATCTACTCCTAACTTATCAACAATGATAGCTTTAACTCTTGATGCAATGTCTGACATAATAATTTTGGTTTTAAAAATTTAAATTGTTGGCAAAAATAAAAAACTTTGGACTAAATACGCGATTTACCGTTAAAATGTACTGTAATTTATGAAATTTAAACACGGTAATACTATTTTCGCAGCATTAAATGCATAGTGGTAACTTCTGAATTTTAAATGAAAAAGATTGTCCTATTTGCCTCCGGTTCTGGTTCTAATGTTGAAAACATCGTACAGTTTTTTCAAGACAATCCAAACGTTACTATTGCCAGTGTGTTGACCAACAAAAGGAGTGCCAAAGTTTTGGATAGGTGCAATAAATTGAATGTCAGTGCTTTGTATTTTAATAGGCACGCTTTTTTCAAAACCGATTGTGTTTTGAACCTACTTGATTCAATGCAACCAGATCTTATTGTTCTGGCCGGATTCTTACTGAAGATCCCACAAAAAATGGTAGCGAAATATCCGAATAAAATTGTGAATATACATCCTGCGTTATTGCCAAAATTTGGTGGAAAAGGAATGTACGGAATGCGCGTGCATGAAGCGGTCAAAGAAAATAAAGAAACTGAAACCGGAATTACCATACATTACGTGAATGAAAATTATGACGAAGGCGCCATAATACATCAGGCCAAAACCCTGATTTCAAGTGATGACTCGCCAAAAGACATTGCCCAAAAGGTACATCAATTGGAATACGAGCACTTTCCGAAGGTCATTGAAAAATTGCTGGCCTCCCCCGATATCGCCAAAAGTAAAATCGACCCCTCCAAAGAACGGGTAAAACCCTAATTAATCAGTAGACCCTGTATGGCGAAAAAAGCAAAATTCTACGTAGTTTGGAAAGGTAAACAACCGGGAATATATGAGTCATGGGATGATTGCAAGTCGCAAATAACCGGTCAAAAAGGAGCTCAATACAAATCTTTCGTCTCTTTTGACGAGGCTAAAAAAGCATTCAATAGCAACTACGAATTCTATAAAGGGAAAAAGAAAGGGGAGTCTGAACTTTCTCCTGAAGTTTTATTAAAAATAGGTGAACCAAACTATCATTCCATTGCGGTTGATGCTGCCTCAAGTGGAAACCCCGGTGTGATGGAATATCAAGGGGTGGATACAAAAACCAAGAAAAAACTCTTCAAACAAGGGCCGTTTCAACAAGGCACCAATAATATTGGAGAATTTCTGGCACTTGTTCACGGTCTGGCTTTTTTGAAAGAGAAAAAAAGCGACCGTATCATCTATACTGATTCAAGAACCGCAATGAGTTGGGTGCGAAAGAAAACGTGCAATACCAAATTGGTGGAATCGAAAAAAAACAAAGAATTGTTTGATTTGATACGAAGGGCGATTGATTGGCTGAACAAAAATTCATACAACACCCCAATTGTCAAATGGGAAACGAAAGCATGGGGCGAAATACCGGCAGATTTTGGCAGAAAGTAACCCCTTTGAATTTCGTCATGAATATTTTATCATTTCCTATAAACACTGCTACCAAATACCTGTACAAAATACTATATTTGCGGCTTAATTTTCACTCCACGAAACAAATATGGGTAAGCTTTTAATAGTTGGCACCGTTGCTTTTGATGAAATTGAGACTCCGTTTGGTAAAACCGATAAAATCTTAGGTGGTGCCGCCACTTTCATAGGCCTTGCGGCTTCACAATTTAATGTAGAAGCAGGTATAGTTTCGGTTGTGGGTGATGACCTGCCTAAAGAATATTTGAATCTTCTGACTGAAAAAAATATTGATATTTCAGGTGTTGAAATCGTTGAAGGCGGAAAGACCTTTTATTGGAAAGGCAAATATCACAACGACCTCAATTCAAGGGACACGCTGGTAACAGAACTCAATGTTTTGGCCGATTTCAACCCCGTAGTGCCAGAGCATTTCAAAGATGCTGATGTGGTCATGTTGGGTAACCTTCATCCGAATATACAGATGAGTGTAATCAATCAGATGACCCAACGACCAAAAATGATCATACTCGACACCATGAATTTTTGGATGGATAATACACTTTCAGAATTGAAGGAAGTCATTGGCCAAATTGATGTGATCACCATTAATGATGAAGAAGCGCGCCAACTCACTGGTGAGTATTCACTGGTCAGTGCCGCTGCCAGAATACATGAAATGGGGCCGAAGTACGTAGTCATCAAAAAAGGAGAACATGGTGCTCTTTTATTTCATAATGAACATATATTCTTTGCACCGGCCTTACCTCTAAAAGAGGTTTTTGATCCGACAGGTGCAGGTGATACATTTGCTGGTGGTTTTGCTGGGTATTTGGCGGCTACGAACAACCAATCATTTGAAAACATGAAGAACGCGGTTATTCATGGATCGAATCTTGCTTCTTTCTCTGTTGAAAAATTTGGGACCAGCAGAATGGAGGATCTAAAAAGAAGCGAGGTCAACAAAAGATTACATCAATTCAAATCATTGACACAATTCAATATTGAACTATCATAAATACTCGCCCTGTTGATTCGGGGCTTTTTTAATAGATACAGGTAATGAGTGACGCTATTAAACATGAATGTGGAATTTCAGTAATACGATTATTGAAGCCATTGGAATACTATAAAGAAAAGTATGGGTCTGCATTTTATGGTGTGAACAAGATGTACCTGATGATGGAGAAACAGCATAACCGTGGGCAAGACGGGGCAGGTTTCGCAAGCATCAAATTAGATATGGCCCCCGGCGAAAGATTCATGAGCCGTGTTCGTTCAAGCAAGCCCCAGCCCATTCAAGATATTTTTGCCCAAATCAATGACCGCATCAATACCGAGTTGGAGCAAAATCAAGAATATGCTGATGATGTCGCATTGCAGAAAAAACATATTCCATACATAGGAGAACTTCTGTTAGGACACGTACGCTATGGTACTTTTGGCAAGAACAGTATTGAAAGTGTTCATCCGTTTCTTCGCCAAAATAATTGGATGCACCGTAACCTGATCATGGCTGGTAATTTCAACTTGACCAACGTACATGAGCTTTTTGACAATTTGGTTCAATTAGGCCAACACCCAAAGGAAATGGCCGATACCGTAACTGTGATGGAGAAAATCGGTCATTTTTTAGATGATGCCGTAGCCAAGCTGTACAAACAAATCAAAAAAGAAGGTTTTAACAAACAAGAGGCTTCCCCCTTGATTGCAGAACGCCTCAAGATTGCCAAAATATTAAAACGGGCGGCCAAAAATTTTGATGGAGGTTATGCCATGGCCGGCCTATTGGGGCATGGAGATGCATTTGTTTTAAGAGATCCAGCAGGTATTCGCCCGGCCTACTACTATCAAGATGAGGAGATTGCGGTGGTTGCCTCGGAAAGACCTGCCATTCAAACGGTATTCAATGTTTCCTACGATGATGTACATGAACTTGAACCAGGGCATGCTTTCATTATCAAAAAAGATGGAAGCACCTCATTGAAAAAAGTGCTGGAACCCACAGAGCGAAGAGCTTGCTCATTTGAACGTATTTATTTTTCCCGCGGAAGCGATAAAGAAATATACGAGGAGCGAAAAGAACTGGGGAAATTGATTTTTCCGAAAATCTTAAAGGCAATTGATAACAATATCAAGAAAACAGTCTTTTCATATATTCCGAATACTGCTGAAACTTCGTTTTTAGGAATGGTTAGAGAAGCTCAGAACTATTTGAACAAGAAAAAAGAAGAGCAGATTCTCAAATTAGGTTCAAAAATCACCAGCGAAGAGCTTCATGAAATATTGGATGTAAGGCCGCGAATAGAAAAAGTGGCCATAAAAGATGCAAAGCTTAGAACCTTCATTACACAAGATAGCAGCAGAGATGATTTGGTGGCCCATGTTTATGATATTTCTTACGGGTCAGTTGATAAAGGTGACAACCTCGTCATTATAGATGACAGTATCGTCAGAGGTACAACCTTAAGGAAAAGTATCTTACGCATTCTTGATCGATTGGCGCCGAAGAAAATAATCGTGGTATCTTCTGCACCACAAATCAGATACCCTGATTGTTATGGCATTGACATGGCTAAATTGGAGGACTTCGTTGCCTTCAGGGCCTCATTGGCATTACACAAAGAAAGTGGCACCATGAATGTAGTTGATGACATTTACAAAAAATGTTTGGCCCAGGTTGACAGCAATGATACTGATGTGGTCAATTATGTCAAAGAGTTCTATGCACCGTTCAGTCCTGATGAAATTTCCAATAAAATCGGACAATTATTGAGCCCTTCGGGTATGAAAGCAGAGGTTCAAATCATATATCAGACCATTGAAAATTTGCACAAGGCATGCCCAAAGAATTTGGGAGATTGGTACTTCACGGGCAACTACCCTACGGCCGGTGGAAACAGAGTGGTCAATAGAGCCTTCATCAACTTTTATGAGGGTAAAAATCAACGTGCCTATTAAGCTAGATTTGCCTTTCTAACCCCTTCATTGTATTTCAACGATCATTAATGCATTTCAGCGGATTTATACCACAATTACTAAGGCCACCTCTAATTTAGGCCTACCATAGCATAAGTAGGTTAAGTTCATGGTAAGATTTGGGGCAAAAAAGGTGGAGGCTACTCCACCTTTTTTATTTTACTTGATTTTTATTCGAATTCGTCACTCAGAATAATTGAGTATGATTGTTCCTAGCCAATTTCAACTCAAATGGTATTTTGACCAATTAATGTGAAGTTGGACAAAGAAATTGAATCAATCTACTTTCTCGGCATACATTTGGAGAACCATAGCATAAGTAGGTTAAGTTCATGGTAAGATTTGGGGAAAAGGCGGGG